>CAYXFU010000079.1:692-3331 GCA_964464375.1 uncultured Hyphomicrobiales bacterium | reverse complement strand
TCATATTCTTAATGTTTCAATAGAAATTTCTCAACTATTAAGTTGTTACTTTTCCTGCCTCGATCTCCTTCCTGATGTCGGGAAAGTGATCGGCTATTTCTATTCCTGCATTACTGCACGCTATTTTAGCTTTTGATATAACCTTCTCAAAATTCTCCCATTTGCTATAACCAAGTAAACTTTGAAGTGTACGTGCACTCCAACATTCTACTCCTTCGATATTAGAAACTGCAGATTCAAATTTAGCAAACAGTTCACGTATTTCATTTGTTTTCACTCCCCCTCCACAATCTTTATTTCTTCATCTGTCAGGTCATAGAGCTGATAGACAAGCCTGTCGATTTCTCGTTCTTCCTGGCTTGTGTCCTCGTTCTTGGGTTTCTTGGCTAGTATAATATCTACTAAATCTATGAATGGTTGCTGTGATTCAATAGATACTTTAGGAATTGGCAGGTTGCGAATATGCTCAGGATAGATGTGGTAATCTCCTCCACGAAGATTTGTTAACAATACTGAAGCATATTTAGAATTCAATACACCAAGTAAATATCGTAAATCAATATTTTTTGATAACTCAACCATTCCTTTTCGTTCAAGATTAGAGTATCGTTTTATACTTGCTGATATGCTTTTATTATCAACACCTTCTAAATCTTTCCATAAAACAGCAGAATACATTGAGTCGCTATGAAGAAACTTTATTTCTTCATCATATATCACCATTAATTTACCTAATCGATTAAACATTAATTTAGGCTTATCATATAACTCTCTGAAAGTCGGACGACTTAATTTATTAGGACATCTATCTGAATTATATTCCAAGTATCGGATCCTTTTTACATTGTATCTTTCAATATCTTTTGCTTCAATGTATTTTCTACAATGTATTACATCAAATACATCACTAATCAAATCATCTTTTACAAATACCCCTTTTGCTGTCTTTTCATCAGCATTTAGAACCATTCCCTTGCTGATATAACAGTAATCTCCTAAGATATTCATAATTGAATGGCGATTCGATTCTCTAGTTTCAGATGTAAGATTCCAGACTAGTGTACTTTCATCTTGAACTAAATCAGAAAACTTTTGAATAAACTCTCTTTGAATATGACCTGATTCATCTAATTTAGAAATATAACAATTTATTTCAGGTTTTGATTTTAATATAATTGGGATGCAGTTACTAACAGTAGCACTATCAAAAATTTTCGTTCCATTTAAATCCACAATTTCGACTAATTTATACTGATTTACGATTAACTCACGAATTTTCATTGCATAATTCTGATTTGTTAACGGGTAAGGAATTATCATTGCAAAAGCTCCATTCTTTGAAAGGAATTGCAAACCAAGTTCTATAAAAGGTATATACAAATCCCATTTTTGATAAAGCGTTGTAAAACGCTTTGAATCAATAATTGCTTGCCTTGTTTCAGGGTAATTACTAACCATTGATGGAGCACTTATATACGGTGGATTCCCGATCACCACATCAAAACCTACAAAATCACCTTTGTCGTTCAGCACTTCAGGAAATTCGAAACGCCACTCGAAGGCATTCTTGTAGATGGCATTGTTCCTTATCTCTTCGATCATTTGTTCCTGCTTTTGTTTGTCCGCAGTCAGTTTATTGACCTTCTTATTCCAATCGTCTTTTTCCTTTTGCGACATCTCGAACAGTGCTTCCTGATTGGTCAAAGTGTATAACTCGCCTCTCAACTCGCTCAGCTTGACATTCCTTTTGTCGTTCAGCCAGATCTCGGTCTCGAAACTATTCTTGATTTCGCTGATCAGCTTTTCCATTTCCCACTTTACTTCACGACTTTTCGTATTGCGGTAAGTGGCTACAGCATTACGATAACTCGTAATATTCCATTTACTTTTCTTGAGAGCCTGTACTAAGTCAGAATCCAGATCAAAACGGCTCAGTAAAGAGTTACCACATTTGATATTGATGTCAATATTGGGAAGTGTTTCCAGTTCCGGCTCTGTGGATAGATTCAGAGTTTCAGCACGATAGTATGAGCTTTTCAATAGTTCAATCCACAAGCGGAGACGGCAGATCTGAACGGAATTGGGATTAATATCAACCCCGAAGAGACAGTTTTCGATAAGTGTCTGCTTTTCATTGAAGATCGTTTCCTGCACACGCTGGCTCTCTTTGTTGTTGTATCGGTACTCGAAAATGCCGGTCTCATCGGAAATAATTAGTTCATCATTTTCTATTTCAATTTCGTAATCTTTAAGACGCTTTCCATTTTTATCAATTAGTATTTTAAGTTCTGATTTTATAACAATTAATTCATTAAGAACTGAAACAAGAAAATGCCCTGAACCTACAGCCGGATCACAAATACGAAGAGAATTGATAATCTCGTTTGAAGCATTGATGTTGATATTTTCAATAGCATTAAAAAGATCATCAAAAGTGCTTACTTCCGCTTTATTGTTCAACTTGAAGTAATCATTGAACTTCTGCAAAACTGCAAGCCTGAGAGCCTGACGGCTCATATACATAGTAATAAATCCGGGTGTGAAGATAGAACCGTCTTTGTAACCGTTTATTTTCTCGAATACTTTACCGAGAACCGAAGCAGTGATGTTAGTTTTGTTGTCCTCGGCAATGTCCTCGC
>CAYXFU010000079.1:0-625 GCA_964464375.1 uncultured Hyphomicrobiales bacterium | reverse complement strand
GGTTACTTTTCTATTTTTTTCTTCTCTTAAAACCGTTGTGCTGATTAAGTCAATAGTTTCAGAATCTTCGAGGGAATTAATTCTGATTGTTGACTTTTCCAGCTCGGAAATTTCGAATAATGAACTATTCAGATATGGAACTTTTGAATATTTCTGCTGAATACTTTGCTTGCGATCACCGATATTCAAAGCTAAAACCGAATGGAAAAGTTTGAATAATTCATCGAAGCCGGGGATAGTTGCATGATTGAGGAAGCAATAATCTTTGTTGCCTTTGTGATAGGTAATCAGCAGACCTTCAAGCAACTTCAGGAAAAGAATTCGGTTAATCCAGGTTAAGCTAAGTTCCAGAGCAATACCATATAATTGCTCATCTTTATCATTCCCATAAGCTGATTTATCCCTAACATTATTGAGAGAATTTTCCGTTTCAAGGATTGTAATTGTATTTTCAATCAGAGAACCGGACTGCCTGTCCTTTTCCTTCCGTCGGATAATATTCTTTGAACCTGACTTAACTTCCTCCAACCCAATAATATGAAGCAATTCTTTGTAGAAATTCTGGTTAAGCGAATTGCTGTCATTGATGTAAGGAGCCTTCAGAAGGCACACCGGAGAAAGAAGT
>CAYXFU010000078.1:0-4137 GCA_964464375.1 uncultured Hyphomicrobiales bacterium | reverse complement strand
TGACAATCGGATGTTTTGCCACGAAGTGGCTAAATCTAAATAACCGTGAGTGAAATTCACGGAAAAGAATGAAAACAATATCTCCAGCCCCGAAGGGGTTGAATAAAGCAAGGACACGGCACGCCGTGTCCCAACAATACAGGAGATTTCTGCATGAGCAGGAAAGACAAATTTACTAATAAGCAATAGAGGGTCAATCAAGGATGATTGACCTACCAAATACACCGTAGGACAAGCATCCTTGCTTGTCCGGCAGTAAATTGGGGCTCAGGAAGGACACGGCACGCCGTGTCCCTACGAATACAGAACAAAAAACCAGTCAACTGACTGAATTATAAATTTTGAAATATTATTTTCCTATATAAGGTACATTATGGATTACAGATTAGAAGACATCGTTGACATTCCTTTGCTGCAAGAGTTGCAGGATAAGCTGAATGTTATTTATTCATTCCCATCGGCTATTGTTGACAATGATGGGAAAATCCTTACAGCAGTTGCCTGGCAGGATATATGTACCAAATTCCACCGTGTTCATCCGGAATGTGAAAAGGAGTGCATCAAGAGCGATAAATATATTGCCGATCATCTTCATGAAGCTAATCCGGCAGTCAGCTACGAATGCCCGCATGGATTGATAGATAATGCTACTCCGATAATTATTGATGGCAAGCATCTTGGAAATTTCTTTACCGGACAGTTTTTTCTGGAGAAACCCGATCTTGAATTCTTCAAAAAGCAAGCTGAGAAATATGGATTTGACGAAAAGGACTATCTGGAAGCTGTTGAAAAAGTTCCAATCTGGTCCAAAGAGAAAGTTGCGCAATATCTGGACTTTATCAAGGGATTTATTGAGATCATAGCAGGAATTGGTTTAAAGAATCTTGAAGAGATAAGAATCAATAAGACATTGAAAGAAACCGAAGAGCGCTATCGCACATTATTCGAAGGAGCTCCTGATGCGATTTTTCTTGCTGATCCCGAAACAGGAATAATAGTTGACGCAAACCATTCTGCTTCACGTCTATTGGGCAGAGCCATAGAAGATATCATAGGAATGCGGCAAGAGGAACTTCATCCACCACAGCTGGCAGACTACTCAAAGGACACATTCAATCAACATATAAAACAATCAGTTACTAAGGGAAATACTTTTCCGATCGAACATGTTGTCCTGCGTGCGGATGGCACTCAAGTGCCAATTGAGGTTCTTGGGCAAATGGTCTTCGTTAATGGCAAGGAACTGTTAATGGGTACATTCCGAGATATAACAGATCGGAAACATTCAGAAAAAATTCTAATGGATATAATTGACAAAAATCCAATGGCAATTCAAATACTTGATATGGACGGTTATACAATTCAAACAAATTCTGCGCATGCTAAACTTTTTGGAGCTGTTACGCCGAGAGAGTATTCGATTCTAAAAGATCAGCAATTATTGAAGCAAGGATTTGGAGAGTTATTTGATCGTATCAAAAACGGAGAAGTTGTTTCCTTCCCGGATTCCAATTACAATGCCCACAATGTGGATCCTTCATTCCCTGATTTCACGATTGCAGTTAAGGCGATTGGTTTCACATTGAATGACAGTAATGGTATCCCTGAGAGAATAGTGCTAATGCAAGAAAATATCACAGAGCGAAAGCATGCTGAACAAAACTTAAAAGATATTATTGAAAAGAATCCAATGTCAATCCAAATTGTAGATAAAGATGGATTCACTCTTCAGGGAAATCCATCTTATATTAATCTTTTTGGAACAATTCCTCCACCGGACTTTTCAATTTTCGATGATCTTCAGAGCAAAAGTCCAGAGCTAGAGAAAATAATTCTACAGGCTAAAACCGGTTCATTAGCTTATCTTCCTGATATATACTATAATCCTCATGATATTTCTCCTGAATTTCCTGATAATCCGGTCTGGGTACGTGCTCTTATTTTCCCGTTAAACGATAGTAACGGAAAGCCGGAGCGTTTTGTTTTTATGCATGAAAATATCACCGAAAGGAAGAAGGCAGAAGAAGCGCTAAAGGAAAGCGAAGAAAAATTTAGGAGTTTAGTCGAGACAGCACAGGAACTTGTTTGGAAATGTGATACGAATGCCTGCTTTACATATCTAAATCCAGCTTGGGAAAAGACACATGGATATAAGATAGACGAGATGTTAGGCAAAAGTTTTAGCGACTTCCAACCTAAAGAAATATTTGAACGAGATGTTAAGGAATTCTCCAGGCATCTCGCCGGAGGATTTGTCAAAGAGTATGAAACAAATCATATCGCTAAGGATGGCAGTGAATTGACTCTTCTCTTTAATGCTGTTCCACTTTTTGCTAAAGATGGAACTATTGTCGGAACACAGGGAACGGCAGTCGATATCACCGAACGCAAACGATCAGAAGAAGCACTAAAGGAGAGCGAAGAAAAGCTTAGTTCATTATTTGATGCAATGACCGAAATGGTAGTGATGCATGAATTAGTATTTAATGAGCAAGGTGAAACAGTCAATTACAGGATCCTTGACTGTAATGATGCCTTTACCAAAACTACCGGAATCAAAAAGGAGAATGCAATAGGAAAACTGGCTACTGAAGCATATCAAACTGTATTCCCTCCTTATCTTGAGGAATATACCCGCGTTGGAATTACAGGCGAATCATTAGAATTCACTACCTTTTTTGAGCCGATGGATATGCACTTTGCTATTTCTGTGGTTTCACCCAAAAAAAATCAGTTTTCGACTATTACCTCAAATATCACCGATCGTAAGAAAGCTGAACTAGAGCTACAAAGCCAAAATTTGGAAATTGAAGCTCAGTATGAAGAATACATGCAGCTCAATGAAGTGCTCAGGCAGACTAACTACGATCTGGAATTAGCTAAAAATCATGCAGAGCAAAGTGACAAACTGAAAACAACATTCCTTCAGAATATATCCCATGAAATAAGGACTCCGCTGAACGGAATCATGGGATTTTCCACTCTTCTGAAAGATTTTGATGAACTGACTGTTCACGAGAAGACAGAGTATATAAATCTGATTATAGGCTCCTCCGAACGATTATTGAGTATGATCGACGACGTTCTGATTATTTCAAGTCTTGACAGTAAAATTATTAATGCTGATCAATCAGAGTTTAAACTATCTGAATTGATATCAGATTTCAATGCTTTATATTATACAAATACAAAATCTAAAGGATTGAAGTTCAGCGTCAATGTAGCAAAGGATTGCTCAGAGTTGTTTATAACGACCGACAAGAACAAACTTTATCAGATTGTAACAAACCTATTGAACAATGCATTAAAATTTACGAATAAAGGAGAAATAGAGTTAGGAGTAATCCGATATGAAAAAACTTTAAAGCTATATGTTAAAGACACAGGAATTGGTATTAAATCGGATTATATTGATAAAATATACGACAGATTCTGGCAATATGAAGCATTTACCAAGGATTTTTATGGTGGAACAGGATTAGGTTTAGCTATTTCCAGTGGATTAGCTTATTTATTAGGAATTGATATAAGTGTTGAGTCCGAATTCGGAGTTGGTACCACTTTTACATTGACCTTAAAGCAAGATTCAGTAAAGGATATTGCAATAAAGCCTTCAAAAACAGAAGTACAAAATAAGGTTCAAATGGATTTCCATGATTTAAATATTCTTATTGTAGAGGACGAAGAGACTAATTATTGTTATTTGAATACATTGCTTAGGAAGGTCGGAGCAAAATCTGACTTGGCTAGAGATGGCAAGGAGGCAATAGAAATGACTGAAAAGAAAGATTACGACCTGATTCTTATGGATTTGAAGATGCCGGTGATGGATGGATTCGAGTCAACACGTCAGATAAGAAGTAAAAATAAAGATGTAATAATTATAGCACAATCAGCATATACTCAGTCAGAAGAAAAGCAAAGAGCTCTCGGAGCAGGATGCAATGATTATCTGGTAAAACCGATTAGAATTGATGATTTTTATAATGTAATCAATCAGGTAACAAAACGGAAGTCTGAATAGAGGGTCAATCAAGGGTCAATCAAGGGTCAATCAAGGATGATTGACCTACCTAAATACACGTAGGACAAGCATCCTTGCTTGTCCGGCAATAAATTGGGGTTCGGGAAGGACAC
>CAYXFU010000077.1:0-4327 GCA_964464375.1 uncultured Hyphomicrobiales bacterium | reverse complement strand
GAAAGGAATAGATTCGCTACGCAGACCTTCGGTACCCGTATGCACGGGAATGACAGACTGAACAGTGTTTTCAATGAATAGATAACGTTCTAATGCACAATTCGGGATAAACGGATAATACATCATCATTTACTTCATCATTCAAAAAATAAACCCCTTGTAAATATATATTTTACAAGGGGTTGTGCCGTTATGAGCAGTGCTCCCTGAGGGACTCGAACCCTCGACCCTCTGATTAAGAGTCAGATGCTCTAGCCAGCTGAGCTAAGGAAGCGTTGCAAAATTACGAAAATTTCCTCAGTTGGCAAAAAATAATTATTTCTTGGTTTCATGTGTAACTTAGTTGTGTCTTTGTGTGTTACGGTTGAGCATAGTAGCAATCAGTATAAATGTTTTTTCTAAAATATTTAAGTTATTTTGTAGTTTCTAATTAATTGGAATTCACAACTATATTAAAAAAAATGAAAATACTAAACTCAGTCGTGGTGTTGCTCCTTTGCGGGGTTAGTCTTGCATTTGGATTTAAAGAGGGTCAAATTGTAATCAAGTTAACCAATCGTGCTGACATTCAGAGCTTTACCGGTCGCGGAGGTATGATAAACGATCTGCTTGAAACTCTGATTGGCGAATATACAATACAATCCTTCATGCCCCAAGAACTGCTCAATTCTATTAATTCTTCTCAGACTGACAAAATGCTGACATCATCATCGTATTCAGAACCATTGTCACGCATTTTCATTATTAAATATGAAAAAAAGATCAATCCTGTAATTCTTAGCAAAAAAGTCTCATCAATTCCAGGCGTAGAGTATTCCGAGCCTATACCTGAACACAAACTTTTGGAAATTCCGAACGACCCCAAGACCAACGGTCAGTGGTATCTTGACAGTGTTAATGCCTATTCGGCTTGGGATCTGATAGACACAAACATTGCTATAATAGTTGGCATAGTAGATACCGGAATTGATTATGAGCATGAAGATTTGAAAGAAGCAATATTCTTAAATCCCGGAGAAGATGGGCTGGATAGTCTGGGTCGCGATAAAAGAACAAATGAAGTTGACGATGACCACAATGGTTTTGTTGATGACTGGCATGGTTGGGATTTCATAAGTTCATCACAGTCCGGGCAGGATAATGATCCAATGCCGGGACATATTCATGGAACACATGTCGGAGGCACAATCGGAGCTGTGTTCAATAATTCAATCGGTATAGCCGGAGTTGGCAGAAAGATCAAACTTATTCCTGTGAAATGTGCCGGTGATAATCCACTCGGCACTTCGGTTGACAATGGCTACGTAGGAATTTTATATGCCGCTTCGCTCGGAGCGAAGGTAATAAACTGCTCATGGGGAAGCAATACCCGGTCTGAATCGGAGCAGGAAGTAATGAATAAAGTTGTTGAGCTTGGAGCTGTAGTTGTTTCTGCAGCCGGGAACAACGGACTCTATGAGAGTTTCTATCCTGCTGCTTATAATGGGGTTATGTCAGTTTCAGCAATTAATGACAATAATCAAAAGGCAGGTTTTTCAAATTATAACGAAACAATAGATGTCGCTGCACCTGGAGTTGATATTTTAGCAACAGTCCCAAATAACAACTACCAGATGATGGACGGTACTTCTATGGCTTCACCTGTTGCAGCTGGGGTTATGGCACTCGTCAGAAATAAATTTCCGGAATATAATCCTTTACAGGCAATAGAGCACCTCAAAGCTACTTGCGACGATATTACACCGATGAATCTGGGATATGAGGATAAGATCGGGAAGGGTAGAGTTAATGCATTCAAAGCAGTTTCTACAAAATTTCCCCGTTCTGTGATTTTACAGAAATATTCAGTTAAGGATGCAAGTGGAGATGCTGTGCTTGAAGCAGGTGAATCAGTTGAAATAGCTCTGACTTTTGTTAATGTTCTATCTCCGGTTGACAGTGTTAATATTTCGATAGAAACAAATTCACTGATTCCTGTTACTTTAGAAAATGACACACAATATCTCGGTTCTATGCAATCTATGGACGTGAAGGATTCTCCCAAATTGATAAATTTTATCGTACCAAAGGGAGCGCCTATTGATTTTGCGTTTAAAATTATTATCACAATCAGCGACAACAAGGGCATTATAAACAGAGCATACATCCCACTTTATATGAACCCCAGCTTCCGCAACTTTGATGCGAATAATATTGCCACAACTATCAACTCTCGAGGGAACATCGGTTACAATGATTATTCCGAGAATTTGCAGGGTATTGGATTCAAATATAAAGGGGGCAGTAATCTTCTTTTTGAAGGTGGTATAATGGCAGGTTCGGGATATGATCGCGTTTCGGATGTTGTACGCGGATTGGATCAGTCATTTGCCGATAAAGATTTCAATACTTTAAAGATAATAAACCTTGACAGAACAAACGATTCCTTTGCCCTTCAGGGTACAACTATATATCAGGATAATAATGATAGTTCATCGGCAGGTCTTCATATAACCCAAAACACATACCAGCTCAAAGATGGTGTTTCGGATGATATTATCTTTATAACTTACGATGTTATTAATCGTTCCGGTAAATTTCTTGATTCTGTCTATCTTGGGCTTTATTTCGATTGGGATATTGGACCATCAGGAGCGTACAACAAAGCTTCCTACAATTCCACAAAAAATATTGGTTATGTGTTCAATGTGAGAGATACTTCATTGCCATATATTGGTTCGAAACTGTTGACGCCACAAATCATCAATTACTATGCATTGAACAATGGAGGATCAGACGATGACGATATCGGGGTTTATAATGGATTTTCCAGAAGGGAAAAGTGGATCACTCTTACTAATGGAATGAAGAAGACTCAATCCGCAGAAACTGATATTTCGCAGGTTATTTCAGCCGGTCCCATCAAAATGATGGCTGGAGACACATCCCGAATAGCTTTTGCATTCATGGCTTCGGACAACTACTCCAATTTGATTAAAACTTCCGATCAGGCACAAATTGCTGCAGATAAATACGGTTGGTCAAAGAGCGACTCTCCACCAATGCCTCAGACCAATTCAATAACTGCACTTTATCCGAATCCTACAGCCGGAAATGTGTATGTTGATTATGCCCTTGTCACAAACGGTAGTGTCAGCATCGCTGTTTACGATATGAACGGCAAATTAGTAACTACAATTATAGACAATGAGAATAAGTCTCAGGGCAGATATACACTGACTTTCAGAACAGATGGGATTTCGCAGGGAATATATTATCTGATGCTGAAAACAGAGCAGAACACACAATACGCAGGCTTTTCGGTGAAGAAATAGGAATTAAGCATTACCAACATTTTTAATAGAATCGAAATGAACTCAGAACTTAAAAATATTATTGAAAGAATTGACCGGCTGAAGGCTGAGGTAGATTCTTACAGACCATTAAAACCTGAACAGGAACAAAGGCTCCTGCAGAAGGTTCGTTTGGACTGGAATTTCCATTCGAGCCATATCGAAGGTAATAGCCTGACATTTGGAGAAACAAAAGCATTGCTATTATGGGGAGTTACAGCTCAAGGTAAACCTCTGCGTGATCATCTTGAAATTAAAGGACATAACGAAGCTGTAGAATATATAATGGACGTTCTTAAGGGTAAAGAGATCCCGATTACCGAGTCATTTATCCGAGAACTGCATAAGGTTATAATTCCCGATAGTTACCAACTTAATGCTAAAACTCAAGAAGGAACGATTATTAAGAGAAGAATTTCACCTGGTGAATACAAAAAAATGCCTAACCATGTTGAAACACCAACTGGAGAAATGTTTTATTTTGCAACTCCTGAAGAAACTCCAGCCAAAATGATGGATTTGATGGATTGGTTTAAAAAGGAGTGTGAAGAAATGACAGACCATCCACTTTTCATTGCTTCTATGTTCCATTATCAATTTGTAAGGATACATCCATTTGATGATGGAAATGGGAGAATTTCAAGATTGCTAATGAATCTAATTCTCATGAAATTTAATTATCCTCCTGTTATTGTTAATACTGAAAGGCGTGATGAATATCTTAATTCATTGCAATTTGCTGATACACAGGACTATGATCAATTCATTCTTTTTATTGGTGAGAGACTTATTGAATCCCTTGAGTTGTGGATTAAAGCGGCTAAAGGTGAACCTATTGACGATGTATTGACTGCCGAGGAAATGATGAATAAACTAAAATCGAAGATTTGAGAAAAACATTAATAATATTAGCATTATGGATAATTGGAACTGTCATATCTAGTTCTCTCTGAAAAAGTCAATTTTCAAATTGAAGGAGAAAGGATCTGACAAAT
>CAYXFU010000076.1:0-4834 GCA_964464375.1 uncultured Hyphomicrobiales bacterium | reverse complement strand
GTAACCGAAATATATTCCTTCGATTTGTTCTTTTCATCACTTCTGATTTATTTATGTCTTGATAAAAAGAACATTTATTTAATACCTGCTGTATTCGCACTGGGAGCAGGTATAAGGCAGAGTTCAGTTATAATTCTGCTTCCATTCTATATTTCAGTATTTTATATTTACTATAAAGAAACTAAAGATTTAAGAACAGTTATTTGGTCACAGATAGTTGGTGTGGTTTTTCTGTTATCGTGGTTAATACCATTTCTATTTACAATCGGTGGAATAGAATCCTATCTGTACTTGATTAAAACTCAAAATCCTATACCTGACCTGGGATTCGCTAAAAATTTTATTCAAATGTTGATCTATTTATTTTGGCTGGTCTTACCGTTTCTTTTTGTTATACCTTTTATAAAAAGAGTGAAATCAATATCTAAAGAAGGCCGAACACTAATTTGTTATTTTATTTTAATATTCATTCCTTCGCTATTAATTTTCAGTTTTGTGCATTATACTAGAGGATACTGGCTGATTGCAATTTCAAGTGCATTTCTTCTTCTCGGTTTGATTATATCCGAGAAAAAGAGTGCAAGAATTGGGATTTTGATCGTCTCGATTTTTCAACTGTCATATTTCCTGTTTTTCCCTTATAAAATTTTATCATTGGAACAGTTCTATTCCCCAAAAGCCAGATCCGAGAGTCAATTATCAACTTTAGCCTCAAGACTTATGTCACAAAACTCTCTATCTCTCAATCACATCAAGGCTCTCGACAATTTCCAATATGATATTAAGACAGGCTTAGAAACTCTTTCCGGGAAAGGTCTGGATATCAAACATTTATATATTCTTCTGGATCCGACAATACCTGTCAACGAGAGAGCACTTCAAGCTAGTTATCCGGAATTTACTTTTGCAAAATTGAATTTGAAGAAGAAAGATGCTTATTTTATCTACAAAGACAAGAGCCAAATACCAATGATCAATAGAGAGTCTCTGTTGAATAATTCAATCATTATCGGACTTGATAAAATTGAGAAAAATATTTCAAATGAGATTGAAATACTTTTCAGACTTAATAGTCTGATATTCTACAAAGCATTGAATGATTCAAACAATGCATTACTAAATAAATATGAATATTATTTTCAAAAAGCGAACTAATCTCTGGAGAAACAATGATTGAATTTACAAATTATCTTGACTTACCCTTTAATCTGAACGCTCACGGTGTTGATGCCAGAAAAATGTTTGGCGGAGAACATTTACAAATAATACATCTTGAACTAAAACCTGGAGATGTTATCCCGATTCATGCAATGGATCTGGACGTTATGTTCTTCGTCATCGAAGGAGAAGGAACATTTATGAGAGGTGATGAAACCATAACACTTAAGGCAGGTTCACTCGTTCATAGCCCACAAGGTATAGGAAAAGGATGGAAAAATCTATCTGACAAAAATTTCAGAATTCTTGCAATCAAAACAATTATTTAAACTAAATTTGTAAAATGTTCTGATCCCGGTTTAATCCGGGATTTTTTTATTTTGATAAAGACTGAATAATAAAATAAATGCTGATTATCAGTAGAAAAACACTGTAAACACGTTTAATTAACACTGACGATAGTGAGATTGTAATTTTAGCTCCAATAATCGCACCGAATAGCAATCCCAATGCAACAGTTAATCCTAATGAGATATTCAAATGTCCGGCGTTGTTGTAGGCTATAACTCCCGGCAATCCAACCGGCAGCAGCAATGCACCGAGTGAAGTTCCGATAGCGGTTTTTGTATCGAAATGCAGGAATGTAACCAGAAATGGAACAATTACAAGCCCGCCACCGATGCCGAACATTCCAGATAATATTCCTGCTAAAATCCCTAACAATATAGTATATATTTGAACATGCGTATGCTTGATCGAGTTTTTCAATTCATTTTCATTGACAGAAGGTAATTCCCTTTTCAAAATATATCGAAACCATAAGTCTTTTGGATTTGAAAATGTCCAAACAACATACAAAAGAAAAAGAGAATATAGTGCCTTTAGCAATTTTGGAGAAACATAAAGAGCCAACTCTGATCCAAACCAGACACCAATAATAAGACCACTTGCCAGAATTAACGATATTCTTATCTTTAGAAAGCCATTTCTATAATACTGCATTACAGCGAAAATCCCCACAGGCAACAGAAGAGCGAGAAGTGATGTTCCATTGGCTTGAGTCAGACTATAACCTGCAAAAAACACCAATGCAGGCACGATAACAACACCTCCACCAATGCCAAACATACCGGCTAATATACCGGCTATAACTCCAATTGCTAAGTTGATAAAGAATGTATCTTGCATAGAATGAGAAAAAATTTGTTGCTTTTTAGAAATAATTCAATTTAATAATTATAAGACATTAAAAATTAAAGAATGTCTGACACAATAACAAGCATAGTTAGAAAATTATTGATTCTTGTGTAACTTTTTGTCAAAAAAAGCTATATTTGTAATAGTATCTGCTCTAAAAATCAAATAGGAGTTTGAAATGAATTACAGATTATTAGTTTTAACGATTGTTATCTTCATTAGTACTTACTCTCTTTATTCATCTGAACCTCTAGTCAGATTCTATCTTCAGGATGGAAGTATTAAATCATACAACTTAAGTGAAATTTACAACATCCAATTGCCTAATTCACCTGATACACTTCAGTTGCAGGTTTTTACTAATGATGGTAAAACCTTTTATTATCCTGCTCAGCTGATCGATACTATTGCGTTTTCAATCGGTCAATACGGTAATCAATACATTAATCTCTGGCATGATGGCTTCAAATGGGATTTTGCTGTGTATAAAATTGATAGTATTCTTCTTTATTATACAAAATACGTTGCTGTTACTATTGGTACTCAACACTGGATGTACAGAAATTTGAATGTTGACCATTTTCGTAATGGGGAAAAAATATCAGAAATAAGAGATGAAAGGCAATGGTCTAAGACTAATACTGCAGGGTGGTGCAATTATAACAATGATTCTGCAATTGGATATATATATGGCAAATTATACAACTGGTTTGCTGTAAATGATTCAAGAGGATTAGCACCAAAAGGTTGGAGAGTTCCTGTATTGCAGGATTGGACTGATCTTGAGGCATTTTTAACATTAAAGGGTTTGAATGGTGGAACACTTAAAGAGTCTGGCACTGAACACTGGAATACTCCTAATACTGGTGCAACAAATGAAACTGGTTTTACAGCACTATCTGGTGGCATTAGATGGGCAGCACCTCCTCCATCCCTAACTAATGAGGCCCCATTTGAAGAAATAAAATATTGGTGTACCATGTGGACTCAGGAGTGGCGGTGGACTAGAAATTTAAGATCAGACAAAGATAATATTGAAAGGATAGGTTTCTTGGAGTATTATGGAATTTCCGTTCGCTGTATCAAAGACTAAAGCGGCTGAAAAGAATAAAGGGAAATTTATACTTTCAAAAATTAAAATTAATATTTTATAATATCGTTTCAATAATAGTTATCCAACAGTATAGATATTAAAATGAAAATAAAATTAATAATTGAAAAGCACTCTGATGGCTACTGTGGTTATCCTCTTGGATTTTCGAATGGTGCGATTGTAGGTCAGGGTAATACATATATAGAAGCGATTCAAAGTACTGAGAGTTCAATACAGGCTTATATTGACTATTATGGATTGGTCGAATTTCAAACTCATTTTCAAGATGATTATGATCTGGAAGATGCATTTATTGCAGAGACCGGAGTTCTTGCATGAAGTTCCCAACCGATGTCCCAAAGCAAAAAGTATTAAAAACCTTTAAGTCTTTAGGATTCGAAATAGTGAGGGAAGGAAATCACATCATTATGGAACGTATCAATCCGGATGATTCTATTACTCCGCTTGTCTTACCAAATCACAACTTTATCAGTAGCGGTACATTAAGAGCTATAGTCAGACAGATAGGGCTAACTCGTGAGGAATTTCTTGAAGCATTTTTAGATGTTTAAATAACAATGCTTCGTTCATGCAATCTTGAAAATCTCTTTTCCTGTTATATTCAGAAGTGAGTGAAGATCAAGATAAGAAAATAGGTTCAAGCTTAAATCGTTTTTATTATTAAAGTTTAATTTTGGGATAAACAATGAATACATTTAGTGAAATAGTAGAAGAAGCTGATAAACTTACTCTTGAAGAACAAGAAACCTTTATTGAAATTCTTCAAAAAAGAGTTTCTGAAACTAAAAGAAATAAATTAATAAAGAAAGCTTTAGAATCTAGTGAAGAATTTGGCAAAGGTTATAAGCTTACGTCAAGTATTGACGATATAATGAAAGAAATTACATCTTGAAATATCAGCTTGTTAAAACTTCTAATTTCATTCGATCAGCAAAAAAATATGCCAGAAATAATGCAGATTTTTTGATAGCATTAAATGAAACTTTAACCCTTCTAACTAAAGATCCTTCTACTTCGAAATTAAAAACTCATAAGCTAAAAGGGGAATTGAAAGAATTTTGGTCATGTAGTGTTGATTATAATATAAGGATTCTTTTTCAATTTGTTAAAGCTATTGATAGTGTATCCGGGCAACCTGTCGAAGCTATATTATTAGTTGACATAGGTTCTCATGATGAGGTTTACTAGATAACACTTAATTTTAATTATCATAGATGTTTAATTTATAAAAAAAAAATGCCGTTCAGAGTGATCCAAACGGCATTAAATCTTTTTTTAACATTAGCTTCTTTAAAAGAAAACATCTTTCACCTGTTTTCCGCACTTTTTTTTACTGAAGCTGTAAGTTATTGAAAAATAGAAGCA
>CAYXFU010000075.1:0-6152 GCA_964464375.1 uncultured Hyphomicrobiales bacterium | reverse complement strand
AAAGCTCCGTAGGAGCGACATAAAAAAATGAAAACTCGATGCAAATGATGCAAATAGTCTAAATTTCCTCCCCTCGGGGTACAAAGAATAGACGTCTCCTCCCTTCCCTCGGGCTTGTATTTTGTGAGGATGGGGGAAAAAGTAGGGAAGTTTGTGAAGATATAAAGTGTTGTCTGAACTTTGATTTAAGATATGAAATGCAAGTATTTAAATCATGGCTTTCATCACAAAAATCACTAGAATCACAGTTCAGACTAAATGTAAAAGCCGCTCTGGGAGCGGCTTTTATTGAATATATCTAGTAGTAACGATTCTATCCTTTGACTGTGTCTTCCTGTGCGGATTCGACAAGAATGGAAACGAGATTTTTATTGACTTCGGCGAATCCTTTGCCTGTTGCGAAGAATACGTTTTTTCCATCGGCATCAAAAATGCGGATTGTACCGGGATCAAGCGATGATACTATCGCAGCATGGTTGAACAGTATCTGGAACGGTGCTAGCGAGCCCGGAACAGTTACCGATTGAGCTTTACCGATGAAGACTGTCTTGCCCGGTGTTACTATCTCTACGTCTAAAAGCTTTTCATTTGCCATTTTAATTTATCTTTTGATTAATTGTCTTTAATTCAATTTAATTATAAACCTTGTTTCTTGGCTTTGTCGAATACTTCATCGATTGTACCTGAATAAGCAAAGAGTGATTCCGACAATTCATCACATTCACCTGAAAGGATTGCCTTGAATCCTGCAATACTATCATTGATTGTTACGTAACGTCCTTCAAAACCTGTGAACTGCTCTGCAACAAAGAATGGCTGAGAGAAGAACTTTTGAATCTTGCGAGCGCGGTAAACTGTGAGTTTATCCTCATCAGAAAGCTCATCCATACCAAGAATGTTGATAATGTCCTGCAATTCCTTATAAGTCTGCAATACTTTTCTGACTTTCATAGCTGTGTTGTAATGTTCATCTCCGATTGCAAGAGGATCCATGATTCTGGAAGTAGAGTCAAGAGGATCAACCGCAGGATAGAGACCAAGATCAGCGATAGAACGTGAAAGCACAGTCTTAGCGTCAAGGTGAGTAAATGTACTTGCAGGAGCAGGATCCGTTAAATCGTCAGCAGGAACATAAACAGCCTGAACTGAAGTGATAGAGCCTTTATTTGTCGAAGCAATTCTTTCCTCAAGAATACCAAGCTCGGAAGCTAATGTCGGCTGATAACCCACAGCTGAAGGCATACGACCGAGAAGAGCAGATACTTCGGAACCGGCCTGAACGAAACGGAAAATATTATCGATAAAGAGAAGAATGTCTTTACCTTCCTGATCACGGAAGTATTCAGCTATTGTGAGAGCTGTAAGAGCAACTCTGGAACGTGCGCCGGGAGGTTCGTTCATCTGACCGAATACAAGAGCAGTTTTATCGATAACGCCGGATTCAGTCATTTCGAGGTAAAGGTCATTACCTTCACGAGTACGTTCGCCAACACCTGCGAATACTGAGTAACCGCCGTGATGCTTAGCAATATTATGAATCAATTCCTGGATAACAACTGTTTTGCCAACACCTGCACCACCGAACAAACCAGTTTTACCACCCTTTGTGAATGGCTCGATCAGGTCAATAACTTTGATACCTGTTTCGAACATATCCTTTGTAGTTGTAAGATCAGAGAATTTAGGTGATGGTCTGTGAATAGGAAGATGTATATCAGATACGATTGGCGGCTTGCCGTCAATACCCTGACCCAATAAATTGATTAATCTTCCTAACACTGCTTGACCGACAGGAATAGTGATAGGCTTACCTGTATCATAAACGGTCATTCCGCGGACGAGACCATCGGTAGAATCCATAGCTACAGAACGAACACGGTATTCGCCAAGATCCTGCTGGACTTCACAAATTAAAAGACTATCCTCACCGGTTTCGGGAGATTTTCTGGGTATCTCTAATGCATTCAATACAGAAGGAATCTTACCCTCTGAAAATTCAACATCAACTACAGGACCGATTACTTGGATTATGCGACCTTCGTTCATACGTAAAACCTCGATTTATTTATGATTTATTAAAATTCTCTGCTATATATTTGTAAGATTTTCAAGATAGACTTTCTATGAATAGCGAAATTAATAATTTATTTTCAAATAGGCAAAGTATAATAAAGAAAATTAAATGATTATTGATCGATTTATTATTAAAAAAGTTTTGTAAATTGTTGTTTCGGTTGCTTTAGAATTAAATTTAATTAAAATATTTAACATGAATACTATCCGGTGGAATTTAACAGATCAGCTAACTCTCAGTTCGTTTGGCTTTATTAGTAATAATATCGCATTAGAAATTTTAACCCAATTTGAAAATTTTGACCATTTTATTGGTTCGGAAAACCGTTATGCTTTGAGATTAAAACAAGGAGGATTATTTTCTGATAAAATTGCAGAAGCAAAAAATAATGCAGTAAAACAAATCGAAATTTGTGAACAAAAAAATGTCAGTATAATTTCTATAATCGACGATTCTTATCCTCAGTTACTCAAAGAAATAACCGGACCACCAATTATTCTTTTCGTATCAGGTAATCTTCAGCCAAGCAACACATTTTCTATATCTATAGTAGGAACCCGCAGAATAACACAATATGGACAGAGAGCCACAGAATTATTTGCAACTGAATTTGCTCAAAATGGCATAATAGTTACAAGCGGGCTCGCTACAGGCGTTGACAGCTGTGCACATTCAGCAACAATCAAAAGCAATGGGATAACTTATGCAATCATAGCCAGCGGAGTTGATTGCCTCTCTCCATCTGATGCAACTCTGAAAGCAAAGAAGATAATCGAAGAAGGAGGTGCTATCATTTCCGAATACTGGTGCGGCACTCCTGCACAAAGAGCCTATTTTCCACAGAGGAACAGAATAATCAGCGGAATATCCAAAGCCACATTAATTATTGAAAGTGCAGAAAGAGGCGGAGCACTCATTACTGCTAAGTTTGCATTCGATCAGCAAAGAGAGCTATATGCCCTTCCAGGAAATATTTTCTCGGAGAGAAGCCAGGGAACTCACAATCTGATTAGAGATAATTTGGCAAGAATTGCTATTAATCCGTCACAAATCCTCCAGGATCTGGGCATAAAATCTTCAACTCAGAGTCTGTTCGATAATTCAAGCTTGATAAATCTGTCCGATGCCGATAGAGCTGTAATTGAGCATTTGAGCCATGAACCTTTGCATATTGACGAACTTTGTTCTCTGGCAAATATGAATATGCCCTCGATTCTGGTTAAGCTTCTTGAATTTGAGTTCAAAGGATTGGTAAAACAAATGCCTGGGAAATACTATATAAAAGCGTAAATCAATTCCGAATAATAATTATACCCAGTTGCATTAAAACATATAATTTAATAACAAAGTTGTCATTCACGTGAATAGTGGAATCAAACAAAAATATTGCCCCTTGCGGAATGAACTGCACTCTTTGTTTGGCAAATCAACGTACAAAGAATAAATGCTCTGGCTGTAATGCACCCGAAGAGAATAGAGTTGGACATGTTAAAGTTTGCAAAATTAAGAATTGTGAAGAACTGGTTCAGACTCAATCCGATTTTTGCTATAAGTGCACGAAATTTCCCTGTAAACGAATGAAGCAACTTGACAAAAGATATACAACAAAATACGGTGTTAGTTTAATTAAAAATCTACAGACAATACATACAGTAGGATTATCTAACTTTAATATGATGGAAACAGAAAAATGGACATGTCCTTCATGTGGATCCCTGCTTTGTGTGCATAGAGATAAATGCCTTTCATGTGACAATTTGAAGCAAACTATCAGCAATAATAATTAAATCGATTTCCTGAAAACATAGATCAGCTATTATAATTTCATGAACATTTTCAGCTTCAAGATAAATCAACTACAAAAATGATAGCTTTAATTTTTGTAATATGAACTAAAATTGTTATTTTGAATAAATCTGTATTAAATGATATGAATGTCTTTTATGTTGTCGATTTTTAATCTGGTTCCCGAGAGAATACAGCACGACCAATTTTGGTTCCGGATTGGCAGACGCAATATGTGGTTAATCAAATTGCGTTACGGAGCTGTGGCTCTGCTTCTTTTCCTGATTTACGGAATCAATCTGATTGAAAGTTCTTTTAAGCTGCTTCAGCTCAATCCAGGTCCAATCTGGATTGTAGCCGCTTCAATACTAGGTTACAATGTATTATTTCTTTTTATTGGCAAATATCTTGAGCGTGAGAAACAAAAATACCCCAAGCGTTCAGACTATGATCAGGTTCATAAATTTCATGATCTGCATTTCTCTCTGATTCAGATATTATGCGATTTTGCATCATTATTAGTATTTATTTACTTTACCGGTGGAGTCGAAACACCTCTGTTTACATTTTTCCTTTTTCATGTAATTATTGGTAGTCTTATTTTGCCAGGAGCTGTTGTCAATCTTATTAATACATTGACACTAGCCGTAACAATATCCGGTGCTTATCTTGAAATGAAAGGCGTTATCTATCATTATTCATTTAATGTTATACCGTCCGAGCTATATGTCAACAGTGGTTATCTGATTTTTTTCTTTACTATATTTGGGATTGGTCTTTATCTTGCTACTTATCTTGCTAACTCAATTGCCCAGGAACTTTATATTCGGGAATACAAGCTGACAATGGCTTATGCTGAACTTGAAAATGCAGAAAAAACTAAATCCAGATACGTTATGACAGTTGTTCATGATTTGAAAACTCCAATCGCAGCGGCAACAACATATTTGAATATGATTCTTAACGGAACAATCGGTGAAATAGAAGCTAAAATACAACAACCATTGGAGCGGTCGAAGATAAGATTGACAAATGCAATTTCAACGATAAATGATATTCTGTACATCTCTCAATTGAAGATTGAATCTAATGTTGAAGATATTAGCAATGTGAATTTAGTGAAAGTTTTTGAAGAAATTATTAACGATATGACTGTGCTGATAAGCTCAAAGGAGCAAAATCTTATATTTAATCATCAGGAAAAAGCTGAAATATATGTTCAGGCTGAACCAAAGTTATTAAAGCTCTCGCTGGCTAATCTGGTCTCGAATTCGATTAAATATACTGAGCAGAGTGGGCAAATCCGGATTGAATTAGTTGAAGAGAAGGACGATGTGATGATTTCTGTTTCTGACAATGGCATAGGCATTCCGGCTAAGGATCAGGATAAAATATTTACAAATTTTTTCAGAACAACACTTTCTCGTGAAAAAGGAATTGAAGGATCCGGACTTGGGCTGTCCTTCGTTCGGGAGGTTATAATTAAATATCATGGTTCAATTTCCTTGAGTTCTCCATCGCCACTTCAGGAGGATGGAAAGCCTGGAACAATATTTGAGATTTCTTTACCTAAAATTTATCGTTTGATTTAAGAATAGTAATTAACATTTTTCGTTTATTAAATAAAAAATTGTACATTTTACAAAAAAAGGAATAAAATATGATCAAGAAGACAATAGCCGATGCAATCAATGAGCAAATAGCAAAAGAGATGTTCTCAGCTAATTTGTATCTCTCAATGTCTGCATATTTCCAATCAGTAAACCTAGCCGGGTTTGCAAATTGGATGCGCATTCAGGTTCAGGAAGAAACATTTCATTCGATGAAGTTTTTCGATTATTTAATGGCAAGAGGTGGATCTCCCAAAATTGCTGCTTTAGCCGCTCCGGAATTCAAATGGAAATCGCCACTCGAGGCTTTCCAAGCCGCATATAAACACGAACAATCCATCACTGCAAGCATAAATAAATTAACTGATCTTGCTATAAAAGAAAGCGATCATGCTACTAATATCCTCCTCCAATGGTTCATTACTGAACAAGTGGAAGAAGAAGAAACAGTGAACGAAATCGTTGAGAAGATCAAACTGATCGGTGATTTTACTGCCGGTATAATTATGCTCGATAATGAATTGAAAACCAGAGTGTTCACACCTCCGGCTACAAAAGCATAGGTTAGTTGGATTTATAAGCATGTAGATCCTTGTCATTACTACGAATGAGAAAGTGTGAAGACTACGATTCTGTCATTCTGAGGGAGCGAAGCGACCGTGAGAGCCGTAGGCCTGCGTAGC
>CAYXFU010000074.1:0-7903 GCA_964464375.1 uncultured Hyphomicrobiales bacterium | reverse complement strand
TAATAAACAAGTTTAAAAATCTTACAAAAATAAGTCCGTAAAAACTTGTAAACAAAAGTTTACACTCCTTATGAAATTAGACGCAAATGCTGTATATATGCATTATACCTTTAATTGCTCGTTTGTTGAATTTGCCATATCTTGCCATTTCTTGCCATTTCTTTACAGCATTTGGTCGCATTATGGTCGCCTAAATTCAATCTAAATACTGTTTTATGACATTGTCTTCATATGAAGAATAATACTTTTTTGTCGTCACTAAACTTTTGTGCCGCATTAAATATTGAATATACAATTCTGGAACTCCTTTTTTTACTAATTTCATTCGGAAGGTTGATCTGAATTCCTGGAAACTTCTTCCTTTCCTATCAATTTTCGTTTCTTTAAACGCTTTGTTTAGTAAAAAATTGCATATTGTACTATTTGAGTGTTCCCACCTGAATACCTTCTCTGTGCTTGTCCCTGTGCTAATTTCTGCAATTTTATTTAATATTTCTTTTGCTTTTCTTGATATTGGTCTGGGCTCCTTATTTTTTGATATTTTGTTCTTCCAAATTACCATATCTTCCTCAACTTTATCCCAATTTAAGGTAAGAGCATCTACTTTTCTTGCTCCTGTTTCCAACATTAGCTGTATCATTAGCGATAATTCTTTGTCGGTTTTATCCAGATGTTCAGTTAAAGTTGCAATTTCTTCTTCTGTATATATTACTATTTCTGGTGTTTCTATTCTCTTCATGTAATTGTGGTAAATATTTATTTTCTTTACCCATTCTTTCTCTAAACAATACGAAATAAATACGTTCAGAGAGCTGAGGTTAAAATTTTTTGATACATCGCCATGTTTAGTATTTTTCAAGTATTCTTGTATGTCTTCTTCAATTTTGTTCTCATCAATGGGGTAATCACCGCGGATAATGTTCTTATATGCAGTATCATAATTTCTGAGAGTTGATTTTAAATTATTCACTTTTGTTTTCATGAATTTTTCGTAGGCTTCGCTAATCATTATCTTATTACGAACTTGTACTTCATCCAGCCCAATATATTCCCTCCACAACTTCATCAGTAGTTGCTCAGCTAATTGGCGACCAACCTTACCTTCTTGCAATCCGGTATGTATTTTTCTGCCCTTAAACTTAACAACCAATGTGTTCGCTGCACTGGGTTTATATATTGAGCCTGGAATGGTTTTCTTAGATCTCATAAGTATTGTATTGAAGCCCTCAAAGTTCCAATAAATGATTCATCAACTGTTTGATCAGCCTTCTTTATCTTAATTTCATTATCTTTGAGGTACATAATCTTCTGCCCTGGTATGGCTTCTACTGCTGTCTCTACTATCAATATATTCCCATCGTGAATGTTGTACTCAGCGTATATCTCGCCACTCACTCTAAACCCGATTAATTCCCCTCTTACTGCTATATTTAATTTAATTTTTACAATGGTTCTCGGCAGAATATCAATATTGGAAATGGTTCCCAATCTTGTGTACGCCGACAAATCATATAATACTATACTCATTCCGACATCCTCGCTTTCACTTTTTGGTTGCTTTCTCTCTTTGTTTTTAAAATAAATGTCTGTTAATGGTTCCCCCTTACCGTATTTAACGTAGTCTCTGCTGATTCCAACGGTCTCAAGCTTTTCGAGAGTTATATCTCCTATATTGTTTCTAGTCCTGTAATTATATAAGTGTTGCGTTGATAGTCCAAGTGTCTTGGCAAGGTTGCTCAAGGAATTGAAGTGTTCTTTTGCTATCTCTTCTAAGCGTTCATAAGGTGTTCGCATTTTCATTTTCCTCTACAAATTCAAGTTTTCTTTCATTTTGATTCATTAAGTTTCAATAAGTTTTCCACCAATCAAAAATAGTATTTGGAGGTTGGCTATGAAAGTTATATATTTGTTTTGAATTTGTTTTGTTGATTTACAAAATGTTTTTTCTTTTAATTAATGGTTTTTATTCTTTAAGTATATCCTATTCTATATTTTTATTTTTTTAATTGAATTCATTAGTTTTTGAATCTGTTTTTATATTGTTCCTATTCTGTTCCGTTTCATGTTCTAATTCTGTTTTGCTTTTGTTCCTAATCTGTTTTACTAACTTATACTTTATTTAAATAACATGCAAGAAAAATCTTCGTCAATCCGCAAAAACTTTTTAACATTTGCTGAAAAAATTTATTCCAAAAAGGGTGAAACCAAAACAATCGGTGTCAGACTCTCTGTCTATGAGTATGATTACATTGTAGAACTAATGAAGAAATCTGATTTAAATTCTCTATCTCAGACCGTGCAAATGTTGATCAAATTCTTTTTACTGACTGACAACAAAGATGAGTAAAATTCTTTTAGTCCCGGAAATCCTTGACGTTAACCAGGTATGGGAATATCTTGGGAAAAATATCGGTATTAAGATGGTTCGTAAACTTATGAATGATAATGTCATCATTTCAGCTTATTTCTCACGTAAGCTTGTCGCCAAAAAATCATCTGTTGATGACTTCATTGAGACCGTGTTTACTAGTGGGTATAACATCATGGAATATCCTATCGTTCCAATCGAGCGTTTCAATAATAGTTGGGACAAACATTCAAGAAAGAAAAAAAATGCAGTCTAATTGCCATAAATGCGGTAAATCAATGATCTGGCTTCGCACAGCAACCGGAAGTACAAAGCCCTTCGATGCTGAAACCGTAGATGATAACGATGCTCACTACATACGTGGTAAGCATCATCTGCACTCAACAATTTGCCCTTATACTAATTATTTATTAAAACCAAAAATCATGAAAGGCTGTATCATCAATGAAAAGATATGAAATTAATAAAAACGATTATAATCTGTGCGGTCTTGAGCTAGTTCCAATTCAGCCCAATTCTTCATCAATTCC
This sequence comes from uncultured Hyphomicrobiales bacterium, assembly GCA_964464375.1. Classification (GTDB taxonomy): domain Bacteria; phylum Bacteroidota; class Ignavibacteria; order Kapaibacteriales; family UBA2268; genus CAIOZA01. Next base: position 5,005 of record CAYXFU010000074.1, on the reverse strand, counting down.
GACTTTTTTTAAAATTGTCATTTTACTTTTAACCTTCTTTCTATTTTTACTGGAGTGTTTATGATTTTCGACGAACAACAGGCTGAAACTTGCCAGCCTCAATATTTGGACTTATCCAAATGTATCACCAAGCTTCGCCCACTTTTCCGAACAACAGGTCCCGGTGGTCGCTACTATTTTGATGTTGATCCAAAAGGCAATGTCAAACGTTATCCTTCTGTTACAACAATACTGGGCCATGTTTTCCCTAAGTCTGAGTATCTCATTAAATGGATCGCTGATCATGGAATCAAACAAGCTGAGTTCCTAAAAATGAAAGCGGCTCACTACGGAACTCTGATGCATATTTGTTTGTCTCAGTATCTTATGGATGGCTATTTTTCTTTTGATTCTCTTCCCGGTCGCATCCAGACTTATATTTGGGACAACCGTATCGACTTCGACACAAGTCTTTGGCTTCACGAACTGAAAAAAGATATTTTCGCCTTTGACAAATTTTGTTTTGATTATCAAGTCAAACCCATTGCCATTGCTGTAATGCTTGCTTCATTGTCCTTGAATGTTGCAGGGGAACTTGATATCGTTGTGGAACTAACAATCGGAACCGGTGTGAACGGACTTGCCAAAAAGAATGATTTAACTTATGATTCTTATGGAAATGTAAGAAGCGACAAAAGAATGAAAATCAATGCCATCGTTGATTTCAAAAGTGGAAGACACGGATTCTTCCCTCAGCACGAAGCTCAACTCAAAATGTATGAACGCATGTGGAATGAGAATTTCCCGACAGTTCCCGTTACTCATGTCTTCAACTGGTCTCCTGATAATTGGGAAACTTCTCCGGCGTATAAATTTAAAGATCAATCAGCTTCTCGCGAAGGTATCAAAATCGATGATTATGTCAAATTCTTCAATATCGATAAAGATTCTGAGAAAACATTCTCATACACAAAATTCACCGGAGCATTAAAACTCGGTGAGAACAATGCCAAAAGCCTTGTCATCAATTCATTTGATGATAGAGCAAGAAAATTCTCAGGCTGGGAACCTCAGGTGATCAAACAGGAAAAACCAATTGTATCAAAAGCTAAAAGTATTTTTCATCCTGACATATCGGATGATAAGCAAACCACAATCGAAGATTCAATCGATGAGACAATCGAAGAAACAATCGATGAGACTTTTTATGTCTCCAACGAGGCTGACCAAATCCTCAAACTACTTTCAAACAAACAATAGGAATACATTATGGAACCATCAAATCTTATCTCTCCGGAACAAATCGAAACGTTAAATCGTTTGGACAAAGCAAAAAGTATGATCGTTGATCTTGCAGTGAAGTGTGAGAACATCATTATCCACAATTCCTCATCGGCTGAACTAGCAAAAAATCTTATCAAGGACTCGAAGAAAGTTGCTGATTTCATCGAAGACCGTAGAAAAGAAATCACAAAACCGATTTTGGATTTTAAAGCTAGTATCGATGCAAGAGCGAAAACTTATACATTAGAACTCGGAGAAGCCGTAAAGGAACTGAGAGGGAAACTTTCATTTTGGCTTGAAGAACAAGAAAAAGCTCGAATGATTGAAGTTCGGAAACTTGAAGCCGAAAGATTCGAGCAAGAACTTATCCGTAAAGCCGAAGAAGTCAGACTAAACAAACTACTCGAAGAAGGCAGTAACTTGGTTACTTTGACTGATGCTCAAAGACTTGTCGATATGAAAAACAAAGAAATGGACATGGTCAGACAACAGAAAGACATTGAAGATACAAAAACTGGTGGTCTGTCCAAAACTTGGGGATTCGCAGTTATTGATGCCTCGATTGTGCCACGTGAATATCTATCAATCAATGAAGTTTTGATAAGACAAGCAATCAGAAATGGAATCAGAGAGATCCCGGGTGTCGGCATCTTCCAGGAAAATAAATTGGTGGTGAGGTAAAAATGCGTACTTCAGCTGATATAATACGACGAGTCAGAGATGAAACCCTCCAGATTGAAAAGGCTCGATCTGTCCAGGCAGCCTATGATTATCTTTTAAATGCGGTTGATTCATTTGAGGAAAATTCTGACGGTGATCAAAAAGAAATTGATGTTGCAACTATGATGATCGGTAAAATGATTTTAAATATTAAAAAAATTGAAGGGGTATTCTAATGGAAGGCTTTATTACTTACGATACACAGCGTATCACTTATTGTAGCGTTGTTGCTCCTAAAGACATTCAGGATCGCAGAGGACTTATTTATTGCAAAGCTCAGGAAATGTTTATAAATGCCATCGAAGGTTGGCTTTATAAAATTGAGCGTGAAGATGGTGAATATGATGGACAAAAAACATTTAAAATCAAATTCTACTTCAGAAACAAATCAAATGAAGTTATAGTCCTGCAATCTGGAAGAAATTCCTCCTTCGCACGTTCAATCATCAATAGCCTTGCGAATCTGGATCAAATCGGATGGACCCGATTCACTCCTTTCGTTACAGAATCAGTCAAAACCAACAAGAAATACATTCATGGTGCTGTCAGGCATAGCCTAAAATGCGAAGACCTCTCCGGTGATGCTTTCAAAATCAAGAAGAAATTCGGCTACGAGGAAATTCCGAAGCTTGAAGAACTTACATTCAAGAAAAAAGACGGGACCATAAAGACGGACATTGATTCATCTTTGATCGATGCATTTTATGAAGACCTTATCGACAAGGTGATCCCTATCTTCAAAAATCAGAAACCAATTCCTTCTGCTGACTACGAATATGTTTTAGATGACGATGGCAACCGTATTCCTTTTTAAATTATTGAGGTTTTTATGTCTTGTAAATTTGTACGTATCATTTGGGATGAGTTTCTCTACTTGAACACCGATCTGATATCCTTTATTGAAATTGACAAATGGGAAAAATTAACGCCTAAGGAGATAAAGCGTATAAAAAGAATTAAGGGATTCTATCACAAAGAAGATGATCTTCTTGATGGTAAGTGGCACATTTGGCTTCACCTAAAAGATAAATCCGTAATCGATGCCGAGTGGCAGGATGTAAAAGATATAAATCGAGTTGAATTAATGATAGAGCCAACGGATACTTATAGTGAGGCTAAAGATATATTAATGGAACTTGGACTAATATGAACAAGATAACCAACCTTAAAGAAAAATGGGAACGGATATACTCAGAGTCGATTGAAATTGAAACAGAGGTATCGTGATTATGAAAATATATTATTCAACAAATCAGAGAAAAGAAATGAAAGCTGAAATAGAACAATTGTGTTGGGAGATTAGAAAACTCATTGACAGTAAAGCATTACTACATGCCACTGATTGGAATTTTAACTCATGGATTAATAGAATTTTTCTAGTCTTGCAAAAAGTAATGCAAATACAAGCACTCTTAAGAATCGAGGAACCAGATCCAACTATTAAGGAATCCTTACAAGTTCATGACAAGATAATAACTGAATTTAATGAATCGTGTAATAAAAAATGAAACTATCAATCAACGAGAACATCATCAACAAAGGTGATCCACGAACCAGCGGATGGAAGAATGTAAATTTCACTATCGATCAATTAATCGATCATATCGTTAAACGAGGTTGTGCGTGGAGCCCTGGCATTTTATCAGAAACGGCAGGGGGGAAAAAACCAGCCGTATCTGATATTGTCGGGGCAGTTATTCTCGCCGTCGATATTGACAATTCTATCAAAGCTCATAATAAATCAACCGGAAAATATGACGACCGTGCAAAATCTCTAGCGGAGGGTTACCTTCCGCTAGAAACTGCTATTTCCGATCCTTGGTTAAAAGCCAATTCGCTCTTTTTATACGAAACGCCTTCATCAACCGCCGAATGGAACAGATTCAGGATTGTATTCCTTATGCACAATCTGATTAGTGATCCGGCTTTCTATTCGGAAGTTGCCTCAGCTTTCATTGAGAAATTCGGTGCGGATAAGTCGTGCAAGAACATCGACCGATTCTTCTTCGGCTGTAGAAATGCAAAGTTCGTAAAGTTCACCGATGCTCCGATGTCGCCGAAAGCTTTTGTCTCAGTGATGAATGCAGTTGGTGAAGAAGAACTAGTGATTAGCGAGTATAAGACTCAAGGTAGAAACGGAGACTTAACAGCCAATCAAATTGAAGAGATGCTGAAATACATCGACGGTGATAGCTTGTCCTACGACGAATGGTTCAGAGTTGTATCAGCCATAGGCAATTACTTCGATGAAGCAACTGCCGTCAGTCTGATTGAAAATTGGTCTCCGGACAAATCAGTAGGAACGAAATATAAAATTGAACATCGTGCATTGAAACCCGGAATTGCATCAGTAGTTTATTTCGCCAAACGTGCCGGATTCGATACTAAGTCTTTCTATAACAACATGAAACCGATAATATCGAACAAGTTTATCTCGTCTGGAGGAAAGCTAGTAGAAAATCCTACGTTACCTGACCTCCCATCAGATTTTATCTTTTGGCATGAAGAACAAATCGGCATCAAGAATCCGAAATACAATCTCGTCATCGACAAAGCCAAATTTATATATTTCCTTAACCATATCGGTTTTTACAAATACTGGATCGATCCCTCTTTATCAATATTTGTCAAAGTCGATGGTGCAATTATCGAAGAAACATCTCCTGAGAAGATGTTCGATCATCTTCATAAGTTCATAAATGAATTGCCTTTAGAAATATCTGTGAATTTCACGAATGCTGACCTTTGGAATATCTTGATTAAAGATATCCGATATTTCGGATGCAGAGAATTCCTCACGTCCATTCCTGCCTTGTCCGATGATTTTATCCTCGACTCTAAAGATGAATCGTTTGTCTTTTTCAGAAACGCCTGTGTCTCAGTCGGCAAGGAAGATGCAAAACTAATTGATTACAAAAGTTTAGATGGTTATATTTGGAAGGATCAGTTAATTGACCATGATCTTAATCTTCTCCCCCAAGAAGAGTCATTCAATACTGATCTTTCTATTTTTGGAAAATTG
>CAYXFU010000073.1:0-8017 GCA_964464375.1 uncultured Hyphomicrobiales bacterium | reverse complement strand
GATTCTGTCATTCTGAGGGAGCGAAGCGACCGTGAGAGCCGTAGGCCTGCGTAGCGCATCTAGTATTCATGCGGACTGGATTCTTCACTTCGTTCAGAATGACTTCTACAAATAACTTTTCACACATTCTCGAATATTATCGGTTTATTCACCCAATAACAAATATGCTTTGATGAAATCATCAAGATCGCCATCCATTATGGCTTGTATGTCTGTGCGCTTCTTTTCGGTTCTGTGATCGTTAACCATTGTGTATGGCTGGAAGACGTAGGAACGTATCTGACTGCCCCATTCAATTTTCTTTTTTGTGCCCTCTACCGTAGCTTTTTCTGCATCTTCCTCTTCTCGTCTCTTCTGGTAAAGTCTTGATTTCAGCATCTTCATTGCTTTTTCGCGGTTCTGGAATTGTGATCTCTGCTGTTGGCAGGAAACAACTATACCGGATGGAATATGCCTGAGTCTGACAGCAGTTTCAACCTTATTAACGTTCTGTCCGCCCTTGCCGCCAGCTCTAAATGTGTCCATTTCAACATCTGCAGGATTAACCTCGATGTCAACATCGTCATCGACTTCGGGGAATACAAACACAGATGCGAACGAAGTATGTCTTCGGGCATTTGAGTCAAACGGAGAAATACGAACTAATCTATGAACACCGCTCTCACTCTTTAGATAGCCATAAGCATTCTTGCCAACAATTTCAATTGTACCCATTTTGATACCGGCTCCGTCACCTTCGAGTTCTTCTGTGAGGAACACCTGAAAATTATGGCGTTCACCCCAACGTGAGTACATTCTCAACAGCATTTCTGCCCAGTCCTGAGCTTCTGTTCCGCCTGCACCGGAGTGAATCGTCAAAATCGCATTTCTGCCGTCATCTTTACCGGACAGGAGATTTCTCAGCTCGAGATCTACCATTGTTTTTTCGGCTTTATCGATGTCCTTACTAATATCAGCTTCAAATGATTCATCTTTATCTTCTTCGGCAAGCTGGATTAATGCATTGGCATCTTCGATAAGATTGTTAGCATTAGTCCAGATGGAGACCCATTCTTTGATGTCGGATATTTCCTGCATGATTTTTTGTGCGGCGGCTTGGTCTTTCCAGAGGTCGTCCTGCTCGGACTGCTGTTGTAGTTCGGTTAGTCTTTCTTCTTTAGTATCCAGGTCAAAGGAACCTCCGTAATTGCTGGCTACGGTTGTCTAGCTCTGATATTCTGTCTTTCTGCGGTTCAAACATTTCTTCAATCTTAGGATTAATACAAACTACAAAAATACTGAATTTTTAGTTAATAATCGGTTTTGCATCAATTAGGTGTAATAATATAATTGGGTTAGAATGAATAATTTTCAAAACCTTTGGCTATTTTTCCCAATCATATATCACCCCTGACGGGGTTCTAAATATTTTTGGTGCTATTTTTTCTATTAATATTTCACTCCTAACGGAGTTAAAGCATTTTCATAGATGTGGTTTTTTCCCGTAGGGAAAAGATATTAATAGAAAAATGTTCCCACACACACCACCCAAGCTCCGTAGGAGCGACCTAGAACGGGTTTGTCATTCAGCCACTTCGTGTCAAATATAAAATTATTTTTCAAAACTTGTGTAACTTTTTTGTTATATATTGTGTTCTTCATTTATTGTTTTAAAGAATAATTAAAAAGTAATTCAAATTAGGAGAATTTGCTATGAGAAAAATTTCTCTTTTACTAGTAATAGTTGGTTTAATAATTATATCATCTTGTAAGGATGATCCTTTAAATCCAATAAAACCAGCATCAAATTTCATGATTACATTGTTAAATCCTTCTACTGCAAGAATCGGTGACCTCATAACAGTTTATGGTAAAGGATTTGAAAATACAAAAGATACAAGTTTTATCTCTTTCAATAGTATACGTGCAACTGAGTATACCTTTTGGAGTGATACAATTGTAAAAGTCAAGGTTCCTGTTGGTGCTACTTCAGGAAAAGTAACGATAACAGTAAATAAAATGAAAAGCAATGAAGTTGAATTTAATATTTTTCTATCTGATCCCAATCCTTATGAATCTGTAGCAATTGGTCCACAAGTTTGGATGAAAAAAAATCTTGATGTTGATCATTATCGAAATGGAGATCCAATTCCACAAGTAACTGATTCATTAGAATGGGTAAAACTTAAGACAGGAGCATGGTGTTATAATAATAATGACCCTGCAATGGGAAACATTTATGGCAAATTATATAATTGGTATGCAGTGAATGATCCTCGAGGATTGGCTCCTGCTGGTTGGCATATACCATCCTACCTTGAATATACAGAATTGATAAATAATATAGGAGATACATTGACTGCTGGAGGAGATCTAAAAAGTATAGGAACTATCAAAGCAGGAAATGGATTATGGGCTGATCCAAATACAGGTGCAACAAATAAAAGCGGGTTTTCAGCACTTCCTGGTGGAATCAGAAAATATCCTACTGGTGAATTTGGATATATTGGAGGATTAACTGAATTTTGGACTTCGTCGGTTGATTTAAATGATTATAAGGCGACAAAGGCAAGCCAAATAGAACTTACATCTAATTCATCCCGAGTTTATAGATACTCTTATGATAGAAGAATGGGTTTTTCTGTTCGATGTATCAAAGATGTTTCAGCTGATTCAAACAGTAAATTAAGAATTTATTCTATTACTCCGAATACAGGCAAAATAGGAGATCAAATTAATCTATTGGGCAAGGGATTTGGGATCGCAAATAGTTCAAGTTACGTATCTTTTAATGTGAACAAAATTAAAAATTATTTAATCTGGAATGATACATTAATTTCATTTAAAATTCCAAATGGGATTGGGACAGGAATTGTATATGTGATAGTTGATAATTTAAAAGGTAATGAAGTATTTTTTACTTTACAATTGACATCAGATGAAGTATTAATAGGTGATCAATTTTGGACTACAAAAAACCTTGACGTTGTTACTTATAGAAATGGTGATACAATACCCAATGTAACTGACTCTATTGCCTGGCAAAATTTAACGACAGGTGCCTGGTGCTACTATAACAATGATCCGATATTAGGGGCAAAATACGGTAAATTATATAACTGGTATGCCCTTACCGACCCTCGTGGACTTGCTCCACAAGGTTGGAATATACCAAATATTTATAATTGGGAAGGGTTAATTTCAGCTGTTAAAGGTGATGCTGGAGCATTGAGATCAACAATTGGTTGGTGTGCTGGTCCTCCAAATAGTCCAATAACGACCAATTGGACAGGATTTACCGCACTCCCTGGTGGAACCCGAAGCTTTTTTAGAGATATAAACCTCGGCTATCGATTCGGCAACATTGACTGTGGTGGATATTGGTGGTCTTCAACTAAATATCTTGGTACCGATGAAATATCTAGAATACAAATGTCAAATACTTGGGATCCGATAATCTATAAAATCAATGATACACCAAAGACAGACGGTCTATCAGTACGTTGCGTTAGACCATTTTAAAAATTATGAAATCTAAATGACTAGTCTATTCATTTCTAATTTAATACTATTCTTCTTAATAAGAAAATGAATTTTGTATTAATCATTTTCAGAAAAGTTTTTGAAGGTAGAAAGAAAGATTTTTAGTTTTATTTCGAATTGTTTAAATTTACATTTTTATTAAAGTTAATTTATGCCTGAAATAAGTAGATTTCTTGGGATAATAATTTATATGGTCTATAATGATCATGTACCTCCGCATTTTCATGCAAAATATGGAGATTATCAAATTACTATTGAGATAGAATCGGGTATTGTTGAAGGTAAATTCCCTAGAAGAGCTTTGAATGCAGTTATGGAATGGTATCAGCTATATAAAGGATATGCTGCTTGAAGATTGGCATCTAGCAGTTCAGCATTTAGAACTTAAAAAAATTCCTCCTTTGGAGTAAATTTATGATTGAAGTTACATCAGCCAGGTATCTGGATGAATATAAAATATGGATCGAATTTAATGATGGAACAGCCGGAGTAGCTGATCTTCATAATGTTCTTTGGGGTCAAATATTCGAACCGTTGAAAGATAGAGAGTCATTTAAAAATTTCAAGATTTCTAAAATCATGAATACAATCGAATGGGAAAATGGTGCTGATTTAGCTCCGGAATTCCTTTATGAAAAGGTAAAAATAGTCTGATTCTGTAATCACAATCATATAATCTTATTAACTTTTCAAACTCTACAACTTCACAAACTTCCCAACTTTATCCCCAATTCTCAAAAAATACATACCAGCAGCTAATCCTGACACATCGATCTTGACTTTTTCCCCTCCTTTCCAAGGAGGGGTGTCACGAAGTGACGGGGTGGTCTGTATTTCTCCTAGAACATTAAAGATTCTTATCTCAACAGATGGACTCCACTTGGCAAGTGGAGCCCATCTTGTCAAGTCGATTTCTATGTAATCCATAACAGGATTGGGTGTGATAGTCAGTTCTGAGCTTGTGAATACCGGCTGAGTTTCGACACCAACTAATGATTCATCAACAGAGAGAACCTCGAAGTCATCGACCAATCCTTCATTAAAAGAATAAGGAAAAGTATTACCGAATGATAAAGGTGCATCAAAGATAAACCTTATTTTAATAGCAGTTGTGTTCGGTTTTAAGAATTTTGAAAGCTGAATAATTTCTACTTCCCAATTAATAGTTGGATCCTTTGTCGATGATATAATTGTCCAGGTGTTACCACTATCAATAGATACTGCAGTCCTCCAGTATGTTTCAAGACCGAGTTCCGACATTAGATAATTATTTGCAAACCATTTGTAGTATTTAATAATCGGTTTTGTCAAATTCGTTATATCAATTAATGGTGATGTCAAAGTAGTTCTTCCGTCAGGCATATACTGAGTAAATGAGGAAGATGTACCCTTGGCACCTGTTACCCAGCAATTAACACCATTCGCAGTATGGTTTTTCCCGGGTTGTACAATCCCATAACCATAATTAGCAAGGTTTATCTGATTAGGTTTCCCATTTTCCCATTTCCCTTTAGAAGCATTATCGTCTACCGAATATGTCTGCCAGCCTGCAATAGTTTCACAACTATCAGTCATGATTGACTTAAAACCAACTAAAAATTGAAATGGAATCGTAGATGAATTCCCTTTACGGAAATTAATATGATTGTTTGTTATCGGATCATCAGCCGACATGTAGTATCTAACTATAGAGCCTGCCTTTTGAGCAGGGACACTAGCTGAGTAAGAGCCATTGCCATTGAAAGTGGCATCTGCTGAATTTGTAGTCTTGAAATCATCTATTGACCAAAGAAGTTTCACATTCTGAGGTACAAACCCTGCAACAGAGATTGCGTCAATTTTAAAATCTAAATTATAGGGCTTAACTGTTTCTCTGGTATCTGAGTACTGAGTGTGCGAGAATCCCATTTTCATCAAAAGGTCTGTTCCAATATGATGATTGTTGAATGATTCTACTATTTTCAGAAAATTGGGAGTACCGTTGCCGATATTTCCGTCATCATCGTCTTCTAAAAGGGTTTCTATAAACCAATCAGAGAATGCTTTCCCAATATCAGGGTCATCGGGCAATCCATACTTTGTAAAGTGAGAAAGATGGCGAACATAATCAAGATCAGTAACCTCTCTTAAATCCCAGAAAGCTCCACCAAGTATTTGACCGTTATAATGCCCATCCGCATGTAAGCTATCAGGATATATTATTCGGTTCTTAAGTGTTCTGATGTATTGATTTGTGTCACTTGGCTTATATCCAAAGCCAACTCTTGGATCGTCAAGATTCAAACATGAGAACAGGTCGGCAGTTCCCTCGTTGCACGATAGGTTAGCCATTCCATTTGCAGATCCCTTCTGTTTGTAAAGAAGACCATTAATGCTGTGTCCATATTCATGATACAAAACCGATGAACACTCAGAAAGGTTATATGTTGAAACTCCTACTGCTAAGAAACTAATTGCAGTGCCCTGTGACATCGCATTAGGTCCTGAGCTATAAGGATCATTGAAATAAATAGTTAATGCTAAGCTAAAGTCCATGAAGGACATTGATGGATCAATTTCCTTTGCGTAGTCATGAATTAAGTTTGCATGATAAAACAAACTTCTTTCAAATTTGTGCGAATTGGTGTCATTCCAGTCAATAACAAGATTCTGACCGGGTAATAATTTTGTAGTTAGATTAGCAGTAGATCTTGGACCGCTTTTCATTGTGACTTTAGTCCATTTACTTTCGAATGTAGCATTAACATTTGTAGAATCAGTAATATCAACATCAATTTTCCCATAGATGTCAGTTGTGTATTTTGTTGAACCAACAGTTATAAATTGATCCGGCAAATTCTTTATTATTGCGGGTTCACGGCTATGTTTTATTCTAACCGGAGCAGTCGAAGTGACTGAAGATTTTGCGTTCATGGTCATATTCTGTCTCCAAAGGATACGTCCGTCCATTGCATCAACATAAGTGAAATAATTTGCTTGTGTAGCTTCAATCTTTACTTCTACTCTGTAAACCAACCTATATTCAGTGTATTCTCCTATGGTATAGGGTAAAATGTATAATTTATTATCTACATTCGACTCATCTGTTGCGATGTTATAAGTTAATCCAATGCTCGCAAGGTTTGCCGCTAGTTCAGCTGAGATCATGGGATTTGTAACATTCATTTCCGGAATTGGATAATACTGTGCACTAAATGCTGATAAGTTTCCATTATGATGAATCTTCAGATTAATCTTTGACAGAACCACTTCCAAATCTTTGTAATACTGCTTAAATCCGATGTTTAACTTATTTGAATAATCCGAAAAGCTTGATAATTTTAAATTCTTAGTGTCAACCCCGAATAGATTAGAATTTTCTGATAAGAATTGCTTACCTGCTTCCACTATAGTAGCCTCCTCCATATTTGACAGATTCAACTGAATAGCTTCACCAAAAGCTTTGTGGATTAGCCCGGTTGCTTCATCGAATAAGATGCTCCAAGAGCCGTGTCTGGCAGTAAAGGCTTTCCACTCAGCTGTCATTTCAGGATTAGTTATTAATCTGAGCTTAATCAATTCCGGATTGGATTGTACCGGCAATTGAATATTCCCATTGTTATTGGGCAGTTGACCGCCTGGGTTACCTGATGTCGATTGTGCTAATATCGTTGCTGTGCAAAGGATAGAAGCCAGAATGATGATTAGTTGCTTCATAATTTTATCTGATTATTTTGAAAAATTCACTAATACTTAATGTTATGACACACTAACCATCGGAAAAGTTACAAATTATATACAAATTAATTTCGCATTTGTTAGCTAGTTTTCGTAAAGAATTTCCGTATCATAAATTGTTTCAAGCTGAAGCTTGTGTTTAGCCTCTTCGTCAGCGAGTTTTAGAAGAATTAATTTAATTCTTATGTCTTCTGTTTCCTCAGATAATGAAGTGTACATTTTCCATGCGTTTTCTTCGCGCTTTATAGCGGTAATAAGAATCTCCTGGATGGTCAAATGTGCAGATTCAGCTGGGGTGTGCAGAGTTTCTGATATTCCCAGATTTCTGATGTCTTGTTTCTGATAAGATTCAACAGTAGCACTGTCAATATTCTGAAGGATCTTCATGTGGCCCCATTCCATGTTTTCAAGTTCCTTCAATATCACTTTTGAAGCATCAACTTTAATTATATTCTGAAGATTTCTATAATAATTTGCGGCATCAATTTCCGCTTGAATTGCTTTTTCGATTACTTGATTAAAATCTGATTCTGTCATTTGTTCTCCTGATTATTTTTTTTTAAAATCATTTTATTAATATGGTTAATTCTTGATTTATTCCCAAATTATGAATAAATTTCTGCATACGAGGTAGTGTGAAAAGTCAGTTTTAGATTTCATTCCGAACGTAGTGAGGAATCCAGTCCGCATTAATACTGGATGCGCTACGCAGTCCTTCGGAACTCACGGTCGCTTCGCTTCCTCAGAATGACAGAATCGTAGTCTTCACACTTTCTCA
>CAYXFU010000072.1:0-8039 GCA_964464375.1 uncultured Hyphomicrobiales bacterium | reverse complement strand
CTAAAGCTCGTGGCTATTCATTGATTTACAAAGAATGAGCCGACCGTGCGTCCCGTTCGGGACAGAACTAATCAAACGATGAACTTTTTTCTACTGAGCTGTTCTCCCTGAAGGGAGATAAATACAAAATAACTTATTTACTAATTCGTACCATTTCTAATAGAAGTCTTCATTTAATTATTAAATGAGAATAAAATTATGAGATACTTCAAGCACATCATTTTGTTATTACTTTTTCCGGTTCTATTATTGTCCCAAAATGACTGGACTAATCCTTTTCCATTTTCTCCAGAACAGACTCCCATACTGGCTATCGGAGACACCAATGTTTTAGCCTCAAAAATTCTTAGCAAATCATACGATAATATTGTTTGGAATGAAGTAGCAAAAGTGGTATTTGATTACAATAAATTTGGTTTATTAGTGACTCAGACTCACTTTTGTGATACAACGACATATCGAAGTCCTACATTGGCAGGTGGTGATTTTCTTGAGAGTGATGATACACTTTATTACGATCAATATAATAGATTAATTGAAAAGCATATCTATTCTAACCATTATTCTTTATATATAAAAAAAACTGAATATTTTAGTGACAACAAAATAAAGAAAATATTAGTATCACAGAAAAACAAAGATCGTAGTTATCTTGATTTTTTTGAGCTTAGTAACTATTTTTACGATAATGATAGTTTGAGTTATGTTTATTTTTACAGCTCAGATTCGATGAATGCAGAACCTAAGTATAGAGATTATTATACTTATAATGGAAAAATTCAAAAAGATATATACAGACAATATAAAGTAAATGGTGTTTGGAAGGATTCAACACAACAGACATTTAAATACTCTCCAACTGGAAAGCTAATTTATAATTTAAGTACTTACCAATATGTTGAAAGGATGTATGAATATGATCCTGTAACAGATTTAGTATTAAAAGAGAAAGTATATTATGTTAAAGTGTTACGGGGATTACGTGAGTATAAATATAACAATAAGGGTCAGGTTATATATATTGAAGAAACATCACCATTTGATTATTACATTGAAGAATATTTCTATGATAATGATAAACTTTCGAGCATTCAACATCGCACGAAAAATTATCTTTACTTGGATGTGTGGGTTTGGGATTATATTGATACTAAGTTCATTTATTTAAATGGGCAGCTAATTCAGAAAATTTTTACTTACTCTCTCAACAAAGACCCCTATAACACACCTGGTTTTGGTAAAATTGATTATCAGTATAGGATGATTAACGGAGTAGATGATGAAAAAACCGAAAATACATTAATTTCTGTTTCCCCCAATCCGGCTACTGATTTCATAGAAATCGATTTAACAAGATGGGCTCCACTTGACAAGTGGAGTCCATCTGTAGAGATAAAAATATTCAATGTCTTTGGGCAAACCGTGTCCACTCCCGTCTGCTCAGAAGCAACCCCCGCCAGTGGGGGACAAAGAATCGACGTTTCGGGTTTGGTATCGGGTATGTATTTTGTGAGGATTGGGGATAAAGTAATGAAGTTTGTTAAGTTGTAGAGTTGGACATACAGCCCCTTTTATTAATCCTTTTTAAAACGCATCAATTGTTCTGTGTCGTCAAAATGAAGTTTTTCTTTTCCGATAATCTGATAATCCTCGTGTCCCTTTCCGGCTACAAGAATCAGATCATTCATTTTTGAAATCTCAACAGCATAATCGATTGCTTCTGCCCGATCAGGAATAATCATTACATTTCTTCTGTTTGCATCATCTATTCCGGCGTATATTTCCCGAATAATAGCATTGGGATCTTCTGTTCTTGGATTATCACTTGTGATAATTGCAAGATCAGCCTTGTCCGAAGCAATATTGCCCATAACCGGTCTCTTCGTTCGGTCACGGTCTCCCCCACATCCGAAAACAGTTATAAGCCTTCCAACTGCTCCTGCATGCTGAAGTACCTCCCGACAAGCAATAAGTGCCTTCTCGAGAGCGTCAGGTGTATGGGCATAATCGACAAGAGCTAATGCACCATTGGACAGATTTACTGTTTGCATTCTGCCTGGTGCTCCGGCTGCATTTGAAAGTGCCTTAATAACAATTTTTATATCAACCCCATTCAGAATAGCTGCGCCGGCAGCCAAAGCGGCATTATCAATGTTGAAACGTCCCGAAAGCTTTGTTTTGATATTTATTGTTGGTATTCCAAATTTCAGTGGAAGCGACATGCGAAACTCAGAATTACCCAAGCCAATGTTTTCATTGCCAATAAGGAAATCAGGGCTATCGAATCTACCCATCAAATAAGTTCTTGCTTTAGTATCCTGCACAAAATAATCAGTAAATTCGCTCAAATTGAACAATAAACCTTTTGCCTCAGGTTTAAGCATATCGAATAGTTTTTTCTTCGCTGTTGCATAGTCAACCATATCTTTGTGGTAATCGAGGTGATCCGGTGTTAGATTTGTGAAAAGTACAGTATCGAAATCTATATAATCAACCCTGTGTTGGTCTAGGGCATGCGAAGAAACCTCCATCAGAACAGTTTTAACACCCTTCTTAAGCATCAGATCGAAGTATGCACATAATTCTAATGATTCTGGTGTAGTGTGAGTAGCGGGAATAAATTCATCACCAATTATTATTCCGGTTGTCCCAATAAGCCCACATTTATCTCCGGCTTCCTCAAAAATGGATTTCATAAGAAATGTTGTTGTAGTTTTACCATTTGTTCCGGTGATGCCAATTATTCTCATTTTTTGGGTTGGATTCCCGAAGAAATTATGAGAAATCTTAGCTAGTGCTTCTCTTGGATCATTGCTAACAATCCAGGTAATTTTCTCATAAAATCCTTCTGGCAGGTGTTCGCACAGAATTGCCTTTGCTCCATTCTCAATTGCTTTACCTATAAAATCATGTCCGTCAACCTGACTTCCTTTCATTGCCACAAACAACCAACTGCTTTCGATCTTCCTTGAATCGTAAGCTATTCCGTTTATTTCAATAGAATCAGTACCGATTATTTGACTGATTTCAACTTTTTCTATTAAATCTTTAAGAATCATACTTTATATTGTATTTTTCAAAATTAACATTATCTTAGAGCAACAATTAGAGCACCTGTTATATAGGCAACAATCCACCAGATATAGGCATATCTGGAAAATAAATGCACATTTTTGGGAACGGGAGTATCAAAGCCATTTTTATTCTTCAATTTCCAAATCAGTATGCAGTCAATAAGCATACCTAGAAGAGAAGAATACCCAACCAAACCATGTAAAGTGAAAGGACCCTTTGTCGAACCCAGGATCATACATGTTGTTGCAATGATATCAAATGTTACTCCAATCGTCAGAAACAAAAATACTTTTTTGCTGAGAATTTTCTTTCTTTGCTCTGTGATTATTGCTATTGAATAAGCAATCAGAGCAAAATTAACAATTATTGAGCCTGCTATAAGTATAGGTTTCATAATTTTCCTAAAAATAAATACTAAAAAAATACTAGATTTTCAGTTTTTAAAACTCCGAAGAGCTAAACAGAAAGCATCTCTTGGTTTATATTTCAAATTAAACAGGATTAATCTCTACATTAAAAATCAATTGCTTTGTACAACTTTATCGAGTGAATTGTCTTACAATTGCATCAAATATAGTTGTGGCTTTTAGTGAATCCATACAGAAGTACTCAGCATTAACGCATTTGGGGCTGAAAAAGCATTTACATTCTTTCTCAGGCTTTACAATTTCTCCTCTGCCGTAGAGTTCAAATTCATTGGGATTAAATATATTGTTCATCAAGATAAGAGGCTTCTTTAAGCCGATTGCTATGTGCATTCCCATGGTTACAGCACTTACAACGCAATCACACTGATTCATAAGAGTAATAAAATCCTGAAGACTGAAATAACCCGCATAATAAGCACCTGATTCTTTTTCAAGTTCACGATTATTTTCATCTTCCTGCTTACCACCCAATAGTATTGGAAAATAACCCTTCTCCTTCAATTGTCCGATTAGCTCAATCCAATTTCTATTATCCCATAATCTCGATATCCATCTGGCTCCACAACCTGTGTTTAGTCCTATTATCTTCTTCCCATTCGATGGTATTTCCCATTTCTTACTTGAATCAAATTCTAAGATATATTCTTGTCCTTCGAATTTCCAGTCGCAAATCTCGAATATTTCTTCCAGATAAGACTTATTATTAACTTTATTGATGTCATCAAATAATCCAGTAAGAAATTTTGGTTTTGCAGATTCGTTAGCTGGTGCTGGTTTTCCATTTATCATGGTAAAACCAAGCTTCTGATTGGCTTTCATTTCTTCAGCCAAAGCACATGCGTGATAATCTTTATCAAGATTGATTATCCTAGAGAATTCTATTGATTTCAGAGTTATTATATTTTCAAGTGTGAAAGCTAATACCTTATCCACTATAGATGGAACGATTTCGGTAGAATAAGTTAACCACCAAATCTCTACATTTGGTTCTTCGTCTTTAATCTTTGTCAGAAGAGGTGTGGTGCGGATAACATCACCGATAGCACCAAGCTTGATAATCAGAATTCTGCTATTGGTTTTTGAATAATCAGGGCAGGTTTCACAATGGTACCCATTAAACTTATGAGGGCGGCATGGAATGTCGCCCCTAAAATATCTACAGTCTGGATAATACTTATTTAGATTGGTCATCTCTAAAACCTATACTCCAATAATAAACCAAAGTTCATTGTAGCAGTTAAGGTCTCTTTGTCCTCTGTAATTATTCCTGTAGTTAACAGTTCACCTCGGTTATTATCCGTCGGAGCAAGATTAATAATACCAAAACTAATAAATGAATTTATATAAACATTTCCTGCTATTTGTCCAACAAATCCCAGCTTAAAATTACCTCCAAATCTGGATACAGCACTCTTAGTGTCTCTGTTAAGTACATCAGAAGAATCGATTGGTTTATCATATCGATATTCTCTATAAAATTTTCCTACTTGTAAAAATGTTCCCTTTAGCTCAAGACCGGCATAAGCTCTAACATTAGTAAACTTGAATTTGTAAAACTTGTAATTAAATCCAATCACAGCTGCTGGCAAATAAGCATCATTACTCAATAAAGCAGTAACATTTTTAGCTATTGGGATTCTTTCTCTAATGTTCAAATGAATGTACTCAAAGCCAACTGGAATGGTATATAAACCGATTTCATCCAGATCATAATTCAGCTTTACAGAAAATCCGGAATTAGTCTGAGAGAAACCTCCTCCAATAATGTTAATCTTAGTCGGGTCTCTCTGTATTATTGGTGCAGAATTTGGATTATCACCAAGAATCTTCATAGTTAACAGTCCTGCACTCAAACTAAATCTGCTATTCTGTGCATTCGCCAGTAATGACGTAACTGCGAATATTATTAAGATCAGTAAGAACTTCTTCATGTTTTGTTCAATAATTTTAGTAATTATATTTATTTATTTAAGGTAATTTTTCTTTAATAGTAACTTTGAATTTATCTACAGAGTTCTTGGCAATGAGTTCACCAACGAGACCAATTGATATTAGCTGAACGCCAACAATAATCAAAGCTATTCCAAATTGCGACAGAGGTCTGTTGCTCAGATAAGTTAAACCCATTATCCACTCAACCAACAGATAAATATTTATACCAAGCCCTCCAAGTGCAAATATACTTCCAATTGTTCCGAAAAAATGTAATGGTCTCTTCAAATATCTTGTGGTGAACAACACAGTCAGCAAATCAAGATACCCTTTTATGAATCTGGACATACCATATTTAGTTTTACCATATTTGCGTGGGTGATGCAGAACTGCAATCTCTCCAACGCGGAAACCGTCCCAGTATGCCAAGGCAGGCAAATACCTGTGCATCTCTCCATAAACCTGTAAACTCTTAGCTACATCACGTCTGTAAGCCTTTAAACCGCAATTAAAATCGTGAAGCTTTATGCCACTTGAAATTGAAGTGAAGAAATTAAAAATCTTTGATGTATATTTCTTGATAAATGGATCATATCTTTTCTTCTTCCAACCTGAAACGAGATCGTATCCCTCTTTAAGTTTGTTAATAAGGTTTGGTATCTCATTTGGATCATCCTGAAGGTCGGCATCCATTGTTATGATAATCTTACCCTCTGCCTGTTGGAAACCGGCTTGCAAAGCAGCAGATTTACCGTAATTTCGTCTAAACCTGATAGCTTTGAAGTTCCTGTTTCTTTCATTTACTTGTTTAATTACCTGAAATGACGAATCTGTTGAGCCATCATCAATGAAAATTACTTCCCATTTCTTTCCGGCTATTTTATTCAAAACACCTTCAAGTTGCAAAGATAATTCAGGAATTGATTCTTCTTCATTAAGTAATGGTATCACTACAGAAATTAATGTATCGTCCTGAACTCTTTGATTTCTGTTGTTATTATTTCTTGGAAATTTGTGCTGAGGTTTGTTCACAGCAGAATTTTCTGTATTAGCAGCAGGAACATTAGCAACAACATCTTTCTGCAGTTTTACCTGAGGTTGCTGAGATTGCTGAGCCTTCTGAATTATCCTGGGTTGAGCAGAATTTGTTTCCTGCTTATCGTTTACTGCTTTATCCGGCTGAACATCCTCCGGTCTTGGATTAGTCCTTATAGGTCTTCTCTTGGGTTTTCTGGGCCTGTCTTGTTCGGGATTTATTTGATTATTTTCTTGATTTTCTAAACTCACTTGCTCCGGCTCCAATTCTGTTAAATCATAAATTTTATTAACGTTGATATTTGCTATTAATTATATTATACCTTAAATATATTTACAACACAGCCTAATTATGTTTTTACAATTTTTCTTAATATGTGCTTACCGTTAAGATCTTTAACATTTATTATATAAGCTCCATTAGGTATATTCATTGCGATTACAGTCTCTTTATTCAAGTTAGAATTTCCTTTTAAAAAACATAAACCCGAAATCGAATAAAGTTCATAACTGTCGATACCTACTTTTGAGTCTATAGTAAGCGATTCACAGCACTGATTAAAATATACAGATAACTCTTCATTATTTTGAAAGTTATTCTCATCGATGTATAAAATTGGGTCATAAACAACTTTTAAAATAAATGACTCAATAAACTCATTGTCAATAAATGCCTTGACGGAATCCTTCATGTTTATATTTACTACCTTACCACCGGTGAGTGCATCAACGAGCACGGCAGATAATATTTCAGGGAAAAGCGGATTCCAGGATAAAGTACACAGATCGCCATTACCCTTAAGTACCTTCAAAAAATGAAATACTGTGTCAAAAGGACTTTTAGGATATGGTCTTAAATCCATATAAGTCCAAATATTTTCCATTTGAGTTGAATCAAATATTACAAATGCAGCAATAACTCCCTCGGGTGGCTTGAAAGGTGGCGCATCATTTTCTCCAAGATCTTTGTCAAGGCTCGTAGTTGCTAATGAATGTAGTCCAAATCTGAGGTTATTAATTGAATAACCTTGCTTTGTTAAAATATCAATTCTTGATTTAATATTTTCATAAGCCTCTGTGTTTAGACAAAAAGCGAATAATAGTATTAATATTGTAAATGTTTTTTTCATTTTTGTACAGCGTTATTATATAATATCAATTTAGAAGTAATAAAGTTACAAATTTTTTTAAAAAAGTTAAATATAAAAAGCAAATGGGCTTCATGGAATAACCCTATGATGCCCATTCGCTTAAAATCTCAAAGTGAGAATTTACTATTTAACTACAGTTACTGTCTGTACAGCTGTATTATTACCGGCTATTATCTTTACGATATAAGATCCGGAAGTAAATGCTGTTGCGTCAAGTGTTTCTGTATAAACACCAGCTTTTCTGTAACCATTTACTAAAGTTCCGAGTTCGGCACCAAGTGTGTTGTAAACTCTAACAACTACGTTTTCATCTGTTGGGATGGCAAACTTAACAGTTGTCATTGTTTCAACTGGATTTGGATAATTTGTGATATAGAAATCAGAGTTAATTTCAGTTTTTTGAACTTTAATTGAACCT
>CAYXFU010000071.1:0-8957 GCA_964464375.1 uncultured Hyphomicrobiales bacterium | reverse complement strand
AATTATTATCAAATAAAATTAGGAATTTAACACAGTTCATTCCCGTGCATACGGGAATCTATTCCTTTCTTAGTTAAAAAAGATTCCTGCATTCGCAGGAATGACAGACTGGGTCTTGCATTGTAGCATTTACTGATAGTTTCTAATGAATCATTTGGGATTATTTAAATTTGATAAACACGTTAGCTGTGAACGAATGAATTTTTATGCTTTTTGTGTTCTCTTTTTCACCATTAATTGTTTTAAACATTAAAAGGATATCGAAATTATTGCCTGATAATTCTTTTTTGAAGTCATCATCTTTAATAAATGATTTGTCCATTTTTGCCAGATCCTCAAAAGCATCTTGAATTTTATAAGTTAATTTACCCTCGGATTTGTTTGATGTAATTGTCAACAAAGTAGTTTCCTTGTTATAATCGAAGTTCAATATCGTATCATTAATCGCACACTTAAAACTATTCTTTGCTAAATGATTCAGGAAAGATAGATTGTAGAAATGCTCATATCCTCTAATCTTCAATGCTGATGAATTATAATCATTCAAATCAAAATATTTATTACCCAGTCCTGCATAACTTTTGCTCTTTCTCAATGTTGAATCAATCATTAGTGCTTCAAGGAGTTTATTTTCATCGAGCGAGTCAATCGAAACTGAAATATTAAAGTTCGATGAACTTTTAATAGTATTGATAAGTTTGTCAGGTTTATGAGAATTCTTGAGATAATAGAATATCGATTTCAAACTTTCGATTTCTTTTCCTGAAATTGTTTTTGACTGATTAATCTTATTTTCACTAATGACTTTGTTTTTGGTTAATATATTCATAAATCTATTTATCTGAGAATTTTCTGATATACTGAAAGCTCCCCATGGTCCGAATGAAACAATCAGCATAACAATCATGGCTGATACCAGTATAGACTTAATGTTTTTGGTTTTAGAAAAGATATTGTATAAAGATATACCGGTGAGCCATAATGCAAATATAATTAGAAAATATCTTGATTCTGTTATTCCATACTCAGTTACTCTAACATAGATAGCAAAGGCAAACAAGACAATTAATGGTAATATTAACAAGTAAAAATATTTTGTAAAAATTCTAACCCACTTGTTTTCTCGTGTCTGATTTATTGGATAAACCGATAGTATTGCTGTCAGTCCTATGATAGAATAAGTAATAATCAGACTAGATACCCAACCGATTGGCAATTGCCATTGTGCTATTATCTTTATCTCATACGCATAAAGTATAACCAGATAGAGGAGCGATAAAGGTAACAGAACAAATTGCGAAAGTAGCTTCAATATCTTGGGGTACTCAGTCTTCGAATCAATCTCATCGAAATCTCTGGGAATTCCTGATAAAAAGTACCAGATGTTGAACAATCCAAAAACACAGATCGATATATCAAGATATATTTTGTCAGACCATTTAACAAGAAATAATTTTTCAATAGCAGCTACAGCTAATGTAAGTCCTATAAAAAGGACTCCAGAAAAGAAAAAGGAATTTATCAAACGAAAAATAATAAATCTGTTAAACTGCCAATATCCGTTATTATTTTCACTTCTTATGTATAGTGCATAAGTTACAAATATAGTCGTTGACATAAAGTACAGCCACCAACGGATTATATTTGACTCATTCATAACAAATTGGAAATAGTATAAAGACAGAATAATTAAACCTACTAAATTAAGTATCCAAGCAAAAATACTATTACTTTTCATCCTCAAATTATACATTGCTATCCCGAAAAGTAATGGAAGAGCCAAAACACACATAAGTAAGAATTTTGAGAGTTGTTCATAGATTGGTAATTTTTGATCAAAATCTTTCTCAAAGAAGTAAATTGATACTATTGTTCCAATAATTGTTACTGCAAAAATCAATGGGAATCTTTTTATTGTACCGAAAGCCTTTTGAGCAATCACTGTTAATGATGGGATTTTCATAAATAACCTCTCTGCAATGTGTGAAATTTTATAATTGATATTTATCTCGAAACAAATATATGATATATTTTACATAATGTCAAGTATATTTTACAAATTGCTAAATTATTTTGACAATCACTCTAGTACTATTAAGCACTTTATTCCAATAATGCAAAATCAGCGTTTAAAGGTCGTAGAGATAAATATTAAATTTTGATAGATTATTCCTGATTAATAATGCAATAATGTTAGGAGAAATATTTACTTAAATTTGGATAAATTCATAAAACCAAATTATAAAACGAACTAAATATCTTTAAATTGAAATTATCTTAAGGGGTTACAAAATGACGTATATATTTATAAAAAATAAGAATAACAGCAACATAAGATTATAGAAATGAAATTATTTATTCATAATACATATAAAGTTTCTTAAGTTTGTATTGATGTAATCGTAGTGTTTTTTTTAAATTATTTTTTGAGGTTATATTATGTCGATAATTGCTCTCATTGACGACGATTCCGATATCATTCAGGCAACATCCATGATGCTTGAAGCAAAAGGCTATGATGTCGTGACAGCAAATAATGTTAGAGATGGATATGAATTGATAGTCAACACAAAACCTGCATTAATTATTTTGGATGTTATGATGGAAGAGCCGGATGACGGTTTTTATCTTGCCTTGAAACTAAGAAAGAACAACATCCAGACTCCAATCATTATGCTGACTTCAGTCTCCAAAGCATTAGGTATGGAATTTGGTTCAGGATCAACCAATCCTGTAGATGAATTTCTTGAAAAGCCCATCCCACCTTCTATTTTAATGGAAAAAGTTCAGTATCAACTGACTAAATCGGAGGGAAAATAATGTTAGTATTTGAAAAAAATTCGTTAACTGCTGAAATTGAAGACCTTATTGGGAAATATGGGAATGATAGAACATCTTTGCTACCCATTCTTCAGGATATTCAAATTAGATATGGTCACATTTCTGATTTTGCTCAGCAGGAAATAGCTAGAATTCTTGATATTCACCCTGTTGAAGTTTATGGTGTCATTACCTTTTACTCATTCCTTAGCATTGAAGCAAAAGGCAAATATATTATCAGACTTTGTCAGACTATTTCTTGCGATCTAGCTGGAAAAGCATCGATTTCTAAAGTTCTAGAGCGTGAACTAGGAATTAAATTCGGAGATACTACTATTGATAAAAAATTCTCTCTGGAATATGTTAATTGTATGGGGATGTGCGACCAAGGACCGGCTATGCTAATTAATGAAGTTGTTTATACAAAGCTGACCCCGCACAGAATTGTTGAAATTTTGAAAACATACAAGTAGGAGATTAAAATGCCAATCATAAATGATAATGGATTTTTTGATATTAAAAATCGTAATGATGGACTTGAAAAAGCCTTGATCATGACGCCTCAAGATATCGTGATGGAGATTCGTGAATCCGGTCTAAAGGGTAGGGGTGGTGCTGGATTTCCAACCGGTACTAAGTGGATGTTTGCCATGCAGGCAAAAAGCGAACAGAAATACGTTGTTTGTAATGCTGACGAAGGTGAGCCCGGTACTTTCAAGGACAGATTACTTCTTGATGAATATACAAAACTTGTATTTGAGGGAATGGTAATTGCCGGATATGCAATTGGATCAAACAAAGGCTATTTATACCTCAGAGGCGAATATCGCTATTTATATAAAAAATTGCAGGACTATCTCGACGATATGCGTGCAAACAAGAGATTAGGAAAAAATATTCTGGGAACTACTTTTTCTTTTGATATTGAAATTCGCCTTGGCTCAGGAGCTTATGTTTGTGGCGAAGAAACGGCACTAATTGAATCTCTTGAAGGACATCGCGGCGAAGCTAGAAATCGTCCGCCATTTCCTGTTAATACAGGACTATTGGGCAAACCTACTACTGTTAACAATGTCGAAACTTTCGTTGACGCATATTTGATAATGTGTAATGGAGGTGATTGGTTCATGAAACATGGTACTAATAAATCAACTGGTATGAAACTTTTATCTATATCAGGTGACTGCAATATCCCGGGTGTTTATGAAGTTCCATTCGGTATAACTATTAGCGATATACTGACTCTTTGCCATGCTGAAAATACCAAAGCTGTTCAGGTCGGAGGCGCCTCTGGTGTTTGCGTTCCAAAGGAACAATTCAACAGGACTATTTCATTCGAAGATATTTCCACTGGTGGATCTATCATGATTTTCAATGAATCAAGAGATATGCTTCATATTCTTAAAAATTTTATGGAATTCTTTGTTGAAGAATCATGCGGTCAGTGCAGTCCTTGTAGAATCGGCAATCTGAAATTACTAGAAGGTATTGAAAAAATTGAAAATGGAACCTGTTCATTGTCTCATGTCCATGAGCTGATGCAATTAGGATCAACTATGCAGATTGCATCTAAATGTGGTTTAGGACAGTCAAGTCCAAATGCATTTATTTCAATTCTTACTCAATACGAAAATGAAATTTTTTCAAAATGTTAATGGAAAGTGAATATGAGTACCAATAATTCTATAAATCGTGCACCAAAAAGTCAGCAGAGATTAGTTGTCGAAAAAGCTACTAATTTCAATGATATTGGTTCACTTGTTGATGTTCAAATTAATGGTAAGCCGGTCAAAGTTCCTCTTGGAACAACAATTCTCGAGGCTTGTCAGATTAACAATATACATGTTCCAACATTATGCTATCACAAGGATCTTTGTCTTGCAGGTGTCTGCAGAATATGTGTCGTTGAAGTGGAAGGTATGAGAACTTTGCAGGCTGCTTGTACATATCCTATCACAAATGCATTAAAAATTAAAACATCAAGTGAAAAAGTTAGAAAAGCCAGAAGAGATATAATTGATCTTATTCTAAGTGAACACTACGGCGAATGTTATTCATGCCATAGAAATAATAATTGTGAGCTTCAGACATTAGCTAAAGAATTCGGTGTGGATTCTTATAGGTTTGGTCATGTTACTGAACGAAGATATGTACCCGATCATTCAAGCTATTCAGTTCTTAGAGATATGGACAAGTGTGTTCTATGCAAACGATGCGTCCGTACCTGTATTGATTTACAGGAAGTTGGAGTTCTCGAAGCCACTGAAAAGGGATATAAGACAACAATTTCGACTTTCCTTGATAAACCCTTGCTTGATGTAGTCTGCATCAATTGTGGTCAATGCATTAATCGTTGTCCAACTGCAGCTCTAAAGGCAAACGATCCATCAGATGAAATTTGGAATGTAATCGATGATCCGAAGAAGCATGTTGTCATCCAGACAGCACCATCACCACGTGCCGCTATCGGCGAAGAATTCGGTCTTCCTGCTGGTCATTCTATGACCAAGGAATTAAATACTGCTATGCGAATGATTGGCTTCGATAAAGTTTTCGATACTAACTTCACTGCTGATCTTACAATCATGGAAGAAGGAACCGAACTTCTCCTTAGATTGAAAAGCTTACTGGTTGATAAAGATGAATCTGTTAAATTACCACAATTCACTTCTTGTTCTCCGGGTTGGGTTAAGTATATCGAGCATTTCTATCCGGAATATCTTGACCATTTGTCATCATGCAAATCTCCTCAGCAGATGTTTGGATCTGTCATCAAAACGTTCTATGCTCAGGAGGCAAATATTGATCCCGCAGATATCGTTACAGTAGCTGTTATGCCCTGTTCTGCAAAGAAATATGAATGTAACAGACCTGAAATGAATGATTCCGGTTTCAAAGATGTTGATTATGGATTGACAACCAGAGAACTAGCTCAGATGATTAAAGAAGCTGGACTACATCTGCCAACTCTACCCAAATCAGATTTTGATGATCCGTTTGGCGAAGCCTCAGGTGCTGGTTTGATATTCGGTGCTACAGGTGGTGTTATGGAAGCTGCTCTGCGTACAGCGTATGAACTGGTAACAGGCAGAGAGGTTCCGTTCAGCAATCTTGATATTATGCCTTGCCGTGGATTTGAAGGTGTCAAAGAAGCATCTGTGAAACTTGAGAATGTAAAACCCGAGTGGAGCTTCCTCGAAGGTGTCGATCTAAAGTTCATGATTGCTCATGGTACTGCCAATGCGAAGAAGGTAATGGAAGCATTGAAACGCGGTGAATTGAATGATGTTCACTTTATCGAAGTTATGGCATGTCCAGGCGGCTGTATCGGTGGCGGCGGACAGCCAATACCCACATCTCCTGAAATCCGTGCAAAGAGAGCAGAAGCAATCTACAAAGAGGATGCAGAACTTCCTCTACGTAAATCACACGAAAACACTCACGTTCAGTATATTTATGAAAAGTTCCTGACTGATGGTCCCTGCGGTCATAAGTCCCATAAGCTTTTGCATACACATTACACAAAACGCGGAAAATACATCGCATAAAGAAAATAAGTAGTTAAAGATTAACAGAGGGTTGCCGATAAATCAACCCTCTTTTTTTGAGCCAGTCATTCTGAACGAAGTGAAGAATCCAGTTGTATTCTGTATTTGTAGGGGCACAGCATGCTGTGCCCTTGTTTATGGTTGTCATACCTGTATTTTCCTGTCATTCCGAACGAAGTGAGGAATCCAGTCCGCATTAATACTGGATTCTCACGGTCGCTTCGCTCCCTCAGAATGACATAATCATAGTTTTCACACAGTCTCGAATGCAGGTGCCGAAGGCCTGGCGAAGCGAATCTATTGTATTCTGTGCCGTAGGTACAACATGTTGGTAGAATAAGCCCCTAAAAAAAATCTTCTACCGTCCCGCATGGGACGGCACAAAACAAAAGATGAACGATTTTCTACCGACCCTTTCTCCCTAGCGGGAGAAATTCAAATAAATTTTCCTATCTTTTGTAACTTTTTATATTATATTGTGTTTTGTAATAAATACCATAAGAATATTAAAATTTATGAAAAAGCTCTTCATAATATTGGCATTATTTCTTTCGCTCTCAGCTTCGAAGGCTTCTGAGCCTTTTTGGGAGCTTGCAATGGTGCCAAATAATGGATGGATTTATGATATAAAGGTAAGCAGTAACAATAATGTATATATAGCATCACCAAATGGAGTTTTTAAATCAATTGATCAAGGTGATCATTGGGAAAGAATTTTTGATGGTTCTACGCTGGTTCTTAGTGTTTATAAGAATAATATTGTAATTGCACAAAGAGGCGCTTTTGACACAACAGAAAATCCACCAGCGTTTATATCGTATGATGCAGGTAATATCTGGTCAGAACTAAAAGGTCCTTGGAATAAATATCAACAATGTTGGCAAAAGAATCATTGTATTGATAATGATTACTTATATATATTAACGACTGGTTATGAAACCGCCGATGGTAAAGGAACAGAGCCTCTAATTTACTTTACAAAAGATTTTGGAGTGACATGGGATAGTATTTATATTTATTCTAATTCAGATTCGATCCGTATTTATAATAATACAGTTTGGCATGAGTTCAAAGTTAAATGTTCAGTTATTACAATAAGAGCATACCCGACTAAAGGAGAAGCACATTTAGGAATAACAAAGGATTTTGGCAAAACCTGGGTACTTACACCATTTGAAATAAGTGAGTATGCTGAATTGACAATTTTGGATTCTTTAAATTATTATATTCCAACACATGATGGCATATACAGAACGAGAGATGGAGGTGTTAGCTGGGAGAATTTCGCTTTACCCGGAATTTACCTTTATAAACTTTTATTTGCTAACAACTCCAAAACCCTCATTGCTACTTATGGCAAAGGATTATTTTATAGCCTGGATTCAGGTAATACATGGAGCCAGTCAAAAGATACATTTGATTTGGATTATAATTATACTACAGCAATTGCTCTGGATTCTTCAGGATATTTTTATTTGTCTCCTTTATGTTTTGGTATATATCGGACTTGTGATCTTAATGGTTATTGGGAACAAGTAAATAGTGGATTTAGTAGTATGCCTGCTAACACTCTAGCTTTTAGTAAAGATGGAGATATTTATATGTCTTCGTATGGAATTTATAAATCGACAATTAAAGATTGGAAGAAATGGGAATACTTAGGTTATCAATTTTCAGAATTTGATCCAATTTTGTTTAATAAAAATGATGAGGTCTTTATTGGAAATTCAAATCCAAGATCGTATAGAGATAATAAATATCATCATGGAGTTTATCGGTCAAAAGATAAAGGAAAGACCTGGGATATATTAAATGACCATATTGGATCAGGTGAAACTATTGTTACGTCTGTGATAAATTCAAAAGGTTATATTTTCTGTGATGTAGGATTAGGTGCTTTAATTCGATCGACTGATAATGGTGAAACATGGAAAAGATTAAATGGAAAAATCAAAGGTGATCAGCTAGCAATAAATGATGAAGACCATTTATTTGCATTCAGAGCTGCAAAAATTTCGCGGTCAACAGATGATGGTGAAACTTGGGAAACACTGTATGAAAAACGGGAATCTCCTTCTTATATGGAGATTAATAAAAGAATTATATTTAATAAGTCAAAAACAGCCTGGTATGGTCCTATAGATACATTATTATCGCAACATTCATTTTGCCTTAAAACCATAGATAATGGCAGAACTTGGTTACCTGATACAAATTTTGGATACGATTTGTATGATGTTCGCGCAATTGATTCTCTACAATGCTGGATAGCTGTTTCTAATTTTGTAGAAAAATATGATTATAATAATACAGTTCTTTACCGCTCATGTGATAATGGAATAACCTGGGAAAGAATGGATACAACAGGGTTAGGAAAAATATATAAATTTGGTGTTTCTGTTTCAGTTAGTCCGGATGGATTTATCTTTGTTACAGGTGCTAATGGAGGCATTTATCGTTCCAGAGATAAGTTCGTATCGGTAGAAGAAAAACCAAAACCAAGCGATGAAATGATTATAAATCCCAATCCCGGTTCCGATTTCATAGAAATATCCGTAGGGGCGAACGGCCGTTCGCCCTTACAAAGCG
>CAYXFU010000070.1:0-10065 GCA_964464375.1 uncultured Hyphomicrobiales bacterium | reverse complement strand
AGGTAAACTGGCAACCAATTCCGTAACTCAAGCAAAAATTGCTGATGGCAACGTAACAACAGGTAAACTGGCTGATTCAGCCGTCACAACAGCAAAACTAGCAGACGGAGCAGTAACAGCAGCAAAGATTGCCACAAATGCTGTCTCAATCGATGCATTAGCTGATGGAATATCTGATGGTCAAACTACAGTATTTCTAGGTTATAATGCCGGATCCAATGATGATGGAACAGCAAACAACAATGTTGGTATTGGTGCTAACTCATTAAATGCTAACACGACTGGAAATGCCAATGTTGCCGTGGGACGCAATTCAATGAGTGGCAACACTTCGGGTTATAATAATATAGCTATTGGAGATGGGGCAGGATCAAATCTGACAACAGGATATAATAATACCTATATTGATAATAACGGTGTTTCTGACGAAAACGGCAAAATAAGAATCGGTGATGGCAATGATAATGCATGCTATATTGCCGGAATTTATTCCAGCACAACAGGAAGTGCTTCAAATGTGTTTGTTGATAATAATGGGCAGTTAATGCGTTCAACATCATCGGCAAGATACAAAACAGCTATAACGGATATCAAAATCAATACAGAGGATATTTTCAAATTGAGACCTGTAAGTTATTTATCAAAAGCTGACGGCAAAGAGTATTTCGGTTTGATAGCAGAGGAAGTAGCAGTTACAATACCTCTGTTAGCCTCCTACGCAAGGGAAAAAGACGTCGTAAAGGGTAGCACAAGCGAGAAACTTATACCTGACGCAGTTCAGTATCCAATGCTAGCAGTTCTTCTTCTGAATGAAATCAAGAAACAGAAAACCGAATTGGACGCACAAAAGAAAATCAATAAAGAACTCATGTTAAGACTAGAGAAATTAGAGCAAATGCTGAATAAGCTGATAGAGAATAAAAAATAAATAACGGCATCAACGAGAGTACAAATTTTATGATGATGCAGGGTTAAAAGTAATGACGGATAAGGATTACAGAAGAATAGGCGCAATCTCAGCTTTGAATAATGTCGAGTCCAGGGTTTTACATAATCTATGCGAAACCCTGGCAATCGACAATCCTACTTTTATTAAGGGGAAGGATCAGTCAATAGAATATATGTATAGCCGAGCCTGGTCAGAAATGCCTATAGTAGATGAAGAAAAATATAATTATTTGTAATGAAAGTTTTATTCATTATTACAGAAAATACTAATATGAATTATATTCAAAATGAACAAAGTTATATATTAGAAAACCGGCAGTTTGATCAGAACGAAACAGAATTATTCCATTATGATTTTAAAACTAATCAGTCAATGAAGGATGGTCTTAAATGTTTGACTTCAGAGAATGAAAAGGATTTGGAAGAACTACTGATCAAAAGAAATATGTTCAGATCAGACGCAAACTAAGCAAAATTGGAATTATATTAAAAATTAAGCAAGTACTGAACTAGCAAAAATGAGAGCTACAATAAGTAGCTAACGAGGTAAAAATAAGCAAATAGAAAATGACGGTAAAGGATTACAGACGAATAGGTGAAATATTAGCCAGGAACAATGTCGAGCCCAAGGTTATACATGATCTATGCGATATACTTGCAATTGACAATCCTTTCTTTATTAAGGCCCAGTTAATTGAATATATGTATAGCCGAGGGTGGACAGAAATGTCTTATCTCAAAGCACAGAAATTAGAAATTCAGAACCAGCAATTTTGAAAATGTAGATGTTGAATTTTAGAAAGATTTAAATTATATCCTATTAGTCACAGCGAAAAATATCTTCTCGACGGGAAATCAAAAAGTTTTATGTTATGTATTATTATTAAGCTGAGGTTTAATGACAATAAAAAATCATAAGAGACTAAGAGGCTAGAGCGATTACAATCTGAGCTACATTGGGATTGCTTTGACAATGATGCAACTGCTGAATAAGCTGCAAGAAAAAGTAAGGTAAAATTCACATTTGAGTTGAGGTATTATGAATCCAAAAAACATATTAATGAATTGCTTCAAGAAAAAAAATGCACCTAGCAAATTTTTTATCTTTTTAAAAACTTGCGCAACTGCTGAATAAGCAGGAAATTACGACAAATAATCAATTAGAGGAAGCGGTCCTGAAGTTCTATTTAGAATTTTGGGACCACTTTTAGTTAGACTTATGGTAACACGATCTAGTCATTTTGATCCCTAGGCAATAAGCTAAATTGTCTTATGATATTCAGGGTTTTTATTAAAATAAGGATGGCTTTTGAATGATTGGTTTTGTTGTTTATTTCGGTAGTCTCAGGATTGTATATCCCAAGACCAAGGAAGTGTAATTATAACTTCAGCCCCTATTAAATTGTTCTTGACTTCTATATGTCCATTGTGTGCATCCAGTATTAGTTTTACAAGAGCAAGGCTTAGTCCGATTCCGTTAGAATGATTGTTAATATCGTCAGAATGAAAAATCTTAAATAGATTGTCAAGAGTCTCACTAGTGAATCCTTTGCCCTGATCCGCAATGCTGATTAAAATTAGATCTTCAACTCTATTGACATTAATAGTAATCACGGAATCCGTTGTTGAGAAGTTAGCGGAATTATCAAGAATTGAATCAAAAGCTAAACTGATCAAATAATTATCAGCAATGGTAAAGTGATTACCTGGTTGGATTCTTTTATCGATTGTAATGTTTTTTTCCTTAATCTTCTTCTGACACGTTAGTATTGAACTGTCAAGAACTTCATTAATAGAAATCTGATTAAAATTCATTTCATACTTATCAATACGAATTTTGGCTATGATTAACGACAGTGCAGTAATTCGCTTCAATTTTCTGGCAGAACTATTAATTATTTCCGAGAAGAAAATAATAGAATCCAAGTCCTTTTTATCCTTAATTAGAGCCGAGAAATTCAATATTGAATTGAGAGGTGTATTGAGTTCATGTGCTAGTAGATTGAGAAAATAATTCTTAGATATATCCAGTGATCTAAGGTCTTTGTTAGCTTCTTCGAGTTCATTTTTGTATTTAATTAGCTGTTTATTCTTATTGTATATTGATAATGCTGATTTTATAGTAAGAATAAAATCTTGGGGTTCCCACGGTTTTGTAATATACCGGAATAATTTTGCGTTATTGACTGCATTGGTTATTCCTTCAAGAGTGGCAGCACCGGTTAACATTATCAGAACAATATCGGGGTGCTTGTCATAGATAATTTTCAGAAATTCATCGCCTCTCAACTCAGGCATTATATTATCAGTGATGACCAGCGGAACATCGTAACCTTTTAGAATGTAGTTATCGATTATTTCGATTGCTTCAGCAGCTCTTTCGCAGATTTCAATGATAAATTCATCGTTGAATTCCTTTTGCAACTGATATCTTAAACTACTCAAGACAATTTTCTCGTCGTCAACCGCAACTATAACCTGTTTTAAACTATTACTGCTTTGTTCCACGAATTTGCCACCCTCTATTTTCTGTCTGATTATCCATATACAAAAATTGGTTCTTTGATTTCACAAAGTAAATTATACTTAATCAATGAATTAATAAGATCGTCAGATATTTCTAATCCTTTAGATACCAATTTCATATTTGAAGTGTCGTATATTGAATCAGCTAGCAGCATCCCAAAAGCTAATTCTTTAAATTTAACAGCTTTAATGTTACTTTTGATTTTTGTTTCTGCCTTTGGAATGTTCGCTTTATAAGCTTTAAATGGATTGCCTTCATCAGAATTATCGCTCAGCGCTTCGAGATAAGCAGCTTGATAAAGCTGAGGGTCTGTTGACATTTTTGCCAGTGCTGCAGAGGAGGACATCCCATTGACAATATATTTGTCATAATCGAAAGTAATTTTAATTATTTTGGCGATTTGTAAAGCTGAAATGTCAATTGGAAATGGTTTTTCATAATTGAACAAAGTATAGAAATAATACCTAACAGCATTACCAACACTACTGAAGCATGGTATTTTGAATAATGAATCTAGAGCCGAAAAATTACTTTGAGCCAGTTGCTTAATTTCATTTTTTGACAAATTGTCAGAGTAAAAGTACCGCTCTAAAAGAGCATTGTCGATATTAACACATCCCAAATGAGAAAGGAGAACACCATAATTGACATCGATACTATTTGAAAGATTTGATTTTGTAAGTATTTTATGAGTATACTTTCGCATACGCTGAATTTTATTTTTAACAATATGATTGGAATTCAATTGGAGTTCAGCTAAAGCAAAAATTGCTTTTTCAAATTGGGAAAGTATATCTAATTCTAAATCCTGAAGCTTTTTGGTTCTGTTTTCCACCTTTTCTTCAAGTTCACTATTGAGTTTTTCAATCATTTCACCCTGCTGTTTTAGTATTTTTGCTTCAAAAAAAGCTTTAAAAGCAGCAGTTATGGTGAGTTTGAGATCGTTCTTTTCCCAGGGTTTTGGAATGTACCTATAGAGATTAGCCCATTTTATAGAATTCTCAATTCCATCGAGTGATGCCTGACCTGTAAGGAGAATTGATTTTGTTTCAGGCGATCTGTCTTTTATAAGTCTTAGTAACTCATCTCCATACATCTCGGGCATGATATAATCTGATATTACTAAAGGAATATCATAATTATTTTGCATAAAATCATCTACCAGCTCGAGTGCTTCTATGCCATTCTCAGCAGTAGCGATTAGTATTTTTCCATAAAATGTATTGTTAAGTTCAATTGCAAGACTGTCCAGAACAATTTTTTCGTCATCAACACAAATAATAACTGGTTTTTTCATGATGTATTAGTTTGTTTCTATTGGTATATATATTCTGAATTCAGTTCCAATGTTAAGTTTACTATCGAATTCGATTTTACCGTTATGCTTGTCAATTATCTTCTTTACTATGTCAAGTCCTATTCCGGTTCCCTCTCCCAAAGGTTTCGTTGTAAAGAATGGATTGAAAATTTTATCTCTGATTTCCTCGGGTATTCCGGCACCGATATCTCTAAAAGTAACGACCACATATCCATGCTTTTCACTGGTGCTGATAAATACCTTTCCCTTATAATCCATAGATTGTAGAGCATTTAGAATTAAGTTAGTCCAGACCTGATTCAGTTCATCGGGATAGCATAGAATCGGTTTGTTATACTCAAAAGACTTTGTAACCTCGACACCCAACTTTGTTATATTTTGATAAAGTGTTAATACTGTTTCCAGTCCGTCCTCAATCATGTAATCAACAGGTAAGGAATTATTATCGTACCGGGCATAATTTTTTAGAGCAAATACAATTTTATTTGCTCTCTCTGTGGCAGTCTTAATGATATTTGTACTCGTAAAAAGAGTAGAGACTTTTGAAGCAATTTTAATCACTTCCTCAAATTCTTGTGATTGAAAAGCATGGATAAATTTATCATAGCCTGAGTATATACCCATTTCGATGAATTTACCAGCCAATTCATAACTGTTTTCTATCCCTTTATTCTCTAATTCAATTTTCAAATTGTTAACCAATTCCCGTTCTTCCCGGGTTGTTAGGTTCATTGATTTCGTTTGAGACATTTTAAGAAGTTCATGGAATATTTCCATAAATTCATTTGGATATTTTGAAAAATTCTTTAAATTTCCGAGAAGATAAAACATCGAATCGATTACTGATTCATTAGAAGCACGAATAGCTCCTAATGGTGAGTTAATCTCGTGAGCAACTCCTGCCACCAGCTGGCCTAAAGATGCAAGTTTTTCTGATTGAATTAATTGCTCCTGTGTTTTTTTCAGATCAGATAAATCTTCAAAGAATGCTGCATATTTCCTTTGACCCTCGACGAAAAATTCTGCAACTGATATGTAAGCAGGAAAAATGGTCCCATTCTTTTTTACAGCGGTCACTTCTAAAGTCTTTCCAACCATTGATTTATTGCTGGAACTGGATTTATTGGCAAGAAATTGATCATGTTTTGGTCTTGAATCCTTGGGTATGAGGACATTCATTGACATATTCAATAATTCATCTGCTTCATAACCACAAAGTTTATTAAGTGAGTCATTAACCGATGTAATTCTTCCCATGTCATCAATTGTCATAATCCCAACAAATGCACTGTCAATGATAGCTCTGATTTTTGCTTCGCTGAGCTTGAGTGCTTCTTCGATCCGTTTTCTGTCAGTTATGTCAACCATAATAGTTAGCAATAACTTTTCATCCTGTATTTCGATCAGGTCAACAGAAAATAACCCAATTCTTATCTCGCCCGATTTAATCTTAATTTCGACTTCATAATCCTGAACTGAACCTTTCTCTTGCATCATCTCAAGTGCTCTATCTCTATCTTCGATATGAGCAAACAGGGAAAGATCCGCAGGTGATTTGCCGATTACTTCGTCACGTGAATACCCAGTGACTCTAGAGAAAGCCTCATTAATATCTACGTAGCAATTAGCATCAAGAGACGTCAAAGCCATTAATGCGCTGTGAGAATGGAAAATTTTAGAGAATTTTTCCTCAGATTTTTTAATTGCAGATATATCCTTAGTAATGCCAAAAAGTGCATTCTTGCCATTCCAAATGCCCTGCATTACTTTAGTTTCAACAGGAATCTGCTTGCCATCCTTGGTGACAACAGGAACAGGGCAGCTTTCCGTTGTTCCCTGTAGCATTTCCATAACTATTCTTCCAGCCTCATCGCGGCGTTCCGGAGGATGAACCATTAGGATATTTTTGCCAATAAGTTCTTTTTCAGAAAAATTCAATCTATCGGTAACGGTTTTGTTTACTTTTAACATGTCTCCTTTTTCATCCAGAACAAAAAGAAGATCATTATTTGTATTGAAGAAAGAAGTGAAATTAGTTTCACTCTGTTTGATTTCAAGACCAGCTTCCATAATTTCAGAAATGTCAAAATTAATTCCAATCATCTTAACTGCTTCACCATTCTGGTTTCTGATTACATTAGCAGCAGCCTTGATATATCTGATTTTATTGCCGAATCCTATCGTTCTGAATTGCAGGTCATACTCTTTTTCACCCTTAATTGCCATATCAAGCGCGAGTAGACATTTATGCTGGTCTTCAGGATGTACTTTTTTGATCCAGGTGTCAAAAATGCCTTCAAAGTTTTCTTCAGAAATATCATATAAATCATACATGGATTTATCCCAAATCAAGCTATTGTCCTCGATATTCCACTCCCAGATACCAAGCGAAGAAGCTTTGATTGCAAGATTGAGTCTATCATTAAGATCAAGAATAATTTGTTCGTTATTCTTTCGTTCGGATATGTCTTCAAAAATAGCAGCAAAGTAATTAGGTGCAGGAGAATAACAATTAACTCTGATGTGCTTATTGAAAGTTTGAGAAAAATATTCCATTTCGAAGGGTTCACCTGTTAAACCTACATTACAATATTTTTTGATCATATTGATGTCTGCATTAGGCATTAGCTCCTTGATAGTCTTACCTTTGACGGCTTCGGGTGGAAAACCGCTAAATGCTTCGTAATATTTGTTTGATTCGATGAATCTGAAGTTAACAGGGATATTGTTTTCATCGGTGATAGACTCATGCAAAACGAATCCGCTATTCATGTGCTCGAATAACTCACGGTATTTCTTTTCGCTTTCCTTTGTTGAATTCTCCATTTTTATCCTGTCGGAGACATCGCGGGTAATTGCTATCAATCCATTTATTACTTTATTTGAATCATAAATCGCTCCACAACTGAATTCAGAATGAAAGTAAGATCCATCTTTTTTCTTTAGTTTGAATTTCAACTCTCTGCTGACTCCGGTTTCCATGATTTGCTGAATGGCTAATCCAGCCTCCATCTGTTCATCCTGAAGAAAGAATTCAAGGGCGTTCTTACCGATCATCTCCGACTCAGATTCATAGCCAAATAAATGAACAGCAAAGTCATTCATCATGAGTACGTTAGCATAAGAATCGAAGTATCCGATAGCATCTGGAGAAGTTTCGATCACAGTTCGATACTTCATTTCACTTTCTATGAGTGCCTTCTGAGAAGCAATGCTTTCGGAAATATCATGATACATCCAAAGATGCCCAAAATTTATACCATCAATAGAGATAGGACTATAATCTCGTTGGAAAGTTCTGCCATCTTTCAAACTAAGGACTTCATTGGTTACCAATTTACCATCGGACAAGATTGTATTGACTCTTGAAATGAATTGAACCGGATCAACAAATAATTCTTTGGATTGATCTCCAGCGACAACGCAATCCATTCCGACTAAGGCTTCCGGTGGAGCAGGAATAGCAAACAATTCACAGAATTTTTGATTTGTAAGGACTATATTTCTGTCTTCATTCTCAACTAAAACACCTGAATGCATATCTGCAATTAATGCGTTTGTTCGGCTTAAGTTCTTTTTTATCTCCAGATTTGCAATTATATTCTGATAAGCAGAACCCGAAATATTGCAGATAAATGACAAATAAGCCTTGTCTTCTTCTGTGAATCTATTTGGGGTGGAAGACGTGATTCCGAAAGCTCCTACGCATTGATCTCCGGCAAAGACAGGCAAATAAAGTCTCGTTCTGACAGTAGGAGAGTTGACGATGCTCTTTGAATGTCCATCTTTATCTTCTAATGTATCGCTGATATATAATTCTTCACCGGTCCGGAAAACTTTTCCGGGATGACGATCGACCGCAGTTCTTTCTGCTTCCAATATTTGTGCCTCAGAAAATCCTTTTGCAACAAAAAGTCTAAGTTCTTTCAATACAGGATCGAACAGATACAATCCGTTGTTTTCGACATCAATTAACTCACTGAGAATTGAGTCTACTTTTGAAGCTAATTCGTATAGTGAATTTGTTAAAGATATTGAAGTTGCAATTTCTTCCAACTTTTTTATTAATTGTAAATTGGTTTCGTTCATATTTATCATCCGTTGTTTGCCTGTTTTTAGGCATTAATATATGTTTCTTTTGCAGAATATTTATTAATACTGCAATATTTCTACAGATTTCGATATTTTATAGCCATATAGATTCCAACATAAGATATTCCTAAAGAAAATCAACCAGACCGAGAAATTGAAATCTGGGATAATTCGGAAACGAATCAATTGTTGCTGGTTGAATCTACCATAAGAAGCTTATCGATCGATTATAAAAAAAATGTAGCTAAAATTTCAAAATATATTCTAATAGATGCTTTCTTGTTTCATTAGTACGACAAACAATATAGCAAAAAATTAATTTAAAAAAAAACATATATAACTTATTTAAAAAATAAATCAAAAAACCCTTCATTTATTGATACGCAGTGTATTAATTACGTAATATTTTGATTTTGATCTTCACCCAGTATGAGATACAGTAGGAAGAGAGAGGAAAAATTGTTAAATTTAATATTTAGCAATGAAAGGAGATCAAAATGGATCGGCGAAATAAGCGAATATTCGACAAAGACTTCATAATTCAGACAGCAAAGTTTATAGTTAATAAAGAAATGAAGATATTCTTACCATGTATTCCATTATCGGCATTGAGATGGGAAGCTACATTTGCACTGAGCAGATGAATATTGATATAAGTGGATTAGCTTCAGGAGTCTATTTTATTAGGATTGGAGATAAAGTAGGGAAGTTTGTGAAATATTAAATATAATATTATTAGTTCAGAACATTTAAGATCAAGAGATATTAATAGGCAATTGCATTAGTCATCATCTCTTAAAGATCATTTCCAGCCTTACCAATGCCTCATGATTGAATAGCAGGTGGTGATGCCTTGAAATTAATAGGCTTATGAAGGAAACGTTCATATTCTCGATTGTGATTAGAAATATATTGTTCGTTACTTCATTTTTAGTTTGTTTAGGTGGACAAATCTACCTATAAAATCAAAAAAAATATAGAGAGTTAGAAATATTAAAGTGTATGTAATAAGAAAGTTAAAAATATAAAATCTCTGTAAGTCCTTGATATATCAGCATAATTGCATAAACTGCACGGAGAGGGTCGGGGTGAGGTTGGCGGCTGTTCCCCAACTTTATAAACTTTATAATTTTTTACTATCGGGGTGAGGTTGGCACACGATTCCCAATGTTTATATATA
>CAYXFU010000069.1:0-10926 GCA_964464375.1 uncultured Hyphomicrobiales bacterium | reverse complement strand
GGGTAGGTGTTGTATTAGTTTTTAGTGAAGGTGTTATCAGAAAATAGTAAAAACTAATGATATTAATACAATTCACTTTCTAAAAAAA
The DNA here is from genome assembly GCA_964464375.1 of uncultured Hyphomicrobiales bacterium. Classification (GTDB taxonomy): domain Bacteria; phylum Bacteroidota; class Ignavibacteria; order Kapaibacteriales; family UBA2268; genus CAIOZA01. The sequence goes on along the minus strand of CAYXFU010000069.1, from coordinate 10,838 downwards.
TGAATCTTTTTGAAAGTTAATTCACAAACTCTAATTCTCTAAAACCATAGGTAATTGGGAATAATCTATTCCAAAGGTAATGAAATGGTAAAAGTAGTACCGATATTTTTCTTGCTTTCGACCATAATAGTGCCATTGTGCTTCTCAACGAATTCTTTGCAAATAATCAAACCTAGACCTGTGCCTGTTTCTTTGGAGGTTCCTTTTGACGAAAGAGATAGATCCATTGCAAACAGATTGTCAACTTCGCGTGGAGTCATGCCTACACCTGTGTCTTTGACACTGATGGCAAACTGTTCGTTTTCACAAACTGCCGAGATTGTTATTGTGCCTTCCTTCGGTGTGAATTTTATAGCATTTGATATCAAGTTACGCAGAATAGTTTGAATCATATCTGAATCAGCTTGTATCGTCATATCTGGGAATTCGCTCTGCACAATAGTTTGATCCTTTTGTTTTGTATTTTCCTGGTAAAGGTTTATGCAGTTAACTACTATATCCTTGATACTAATGCTTCTCGGATTGAAAATGATCTTTCCTTGCTGCGATCTGGACCATGTTAATAGATTCTCAATTAGATTATTAAGATACTTAATCACATCGAATATTTGTTTAGCTTTACCTTTAATCTCCACCGGTTTGAAAGAATCAGCCTTCATCATCAATATTTCTGCACTCAGGCTCAATGCCAGCAGAGGATTCTTGAGGTCATGTGCAAGGATAGAAATTAGCCTATCTTTCATTTGTGCCGCATCCATTAACTGTTTTTCGGAAATGGCTAATTTATTATTAAGCTTAATCAGTTTATATGATTCATTTGCAACTTCCTGATTGAGAAGAGTTAGCTCCCTGTTAGAATCTTCAAGTTTAAATAGAGCTTCATTCAACTCCCTAGTCCGCTCATCAACACGCTCTTCCAGACTGCGGTTCAAATCAACTAATTCCTTTTCGTAGAGTTTAAGCTGATTGATATCCTTTATAACAGTTAGAACATGGGGTACACCTTTAATATCAAGAGTTTTCTGAGAAAGAAGACCTCTGAATTTAAGTCCATTTTTCTTGACAAACTCCATTTCAAAATCATAGAATTCTCCATTTTCCTTAAGAATACTCTGTGATAGGTCGTACGATTCGCAAGATTTAATCATATTCAAAGAGATAAAGGAATTTCCGGCAAGTTCATCACTAGTAAATCCGAAAATTTCAAGAAAGCGGTAATTGACATCAACCAGTGCACTGTCACTTAAACGAGTAATCACTATCGGATCGGGTGATAATCTAAAAATCGAGGAGAAAATTTCTTCTGATTCAATCAGATCACCCAAAGACTGACGTATATCGCTGATATCTCTTATAATGCTCAAATAATGGTCTTTTCCATTTACTGAAATTATTTTTTGAGTTAGGACTACAGTGATTTCTTTATTTTTCCCATTAACAATGTTGATTTCAATATTATCAATTTCTTTATATTTTATAATAAAATCGTCAATATTTTTTAAAACACTTTCATGAATTTTTAGATTAATATCCCTCAGGGTTTTTCCTAAAATTCCTGATAATTTGAGACCCAGTATATGGCAGAATTGATTATTAACATCAATGTAAACTCCTGATTCAGAGTCGGATATTGCAAAAGCTACCGGAGCATTATAAAATATGTCTGAATACAGGTTCTGGGATTTCTTCATGTCAATCTTAAGCCTGAGATTTTCTTCTTCAAGCCTTTGGATTTTCTGGTTGAGTGATTCTACTGATTCTACTGATTCTGATATTTGATCTTGATTATCTGACATTTGATCTTGATTAATTTCTTAAGCCAGTAATGAGTATCGGCAATTATTAATAAAAATGAAGAAATAAAAAAACCCTTCACTCGCAATCAAGTGAAGGGTTTTAATATATTAACTTAATACTTAAGTTTTAGGTTCCTGCATTATAGTCATTGATATAGCTTAACTGTTCAGCTGAGAGCTTATCAATGTCCATTTTCATCAATCTTAATTTTGTTTCGGCTATGAATTCATCCTGCTCTACTGGCAGATCTAGAACTTCGTTTGGAAGTTTTACACCTGCTTTGTGAGCTTCGACAAGTTTAAGATGAGACATAAACTGATTAGCAAACGACATATCCATGACTTCTGATGGATGACCTTCTGCCGCAGCTAGATTAATAAGTCTGCCCTGTGCGAGTAGATAAAGTCTTCTGCCATCCTGCATAGTGTATTCTTCACAGTTGGGTCTGATCTGACGCTTTGATACTGAAAGAGCTTCCAATTCGGGTATGTTAATTTCTGCATCATAGTGACCGGTATTGCAGATGATTGCTCCATCTTTCATCGATGCGAAATGTTCTTTGCGGATAATGTCTTTCACGCCGGTTGCTGTAACAAATATATCTCCTACTTTCGCGGCATTCTCCATTGTCATTACTTCATGACCTTCAAGAGCTGCTTTCAAAGCGGCAGTTCCTTTGATTTCAGTAATGATTGTGTTCGATCCCATTCCTTTTGCTCTTTTGGCTACGCCAGAACCGCAATGACCGTGACCACAAACAACGAAATTCTTTCCGGCGAAAAGTACTGATGTTGCTCTAAGAATACCGTCAAGTGTTGATTGACCTGTTCCGTAAACGTTGTCAAAATCCCATTTGGTTTCTGCATCGTTAACAGCGTAAACTGGATAGAAGAGTTGACCGGCAGCTGCTCTGGATCTTAAGCGGTGCACTCCGGTTGTGGTTTCTTCTGTACCACCGACAATTTTTGTCTTAGCCATTTCCTGATATTTCTCGTGAACTGTGTTGATTAAGTCACATCCATCATCAAGGGTGAGGTGAGGTTCAAAATCGATAGTTCTTTCAATGCACCAGTAAAAATCAGGTCCGTTTTCGTACCATGCATAAATTGAAACGCCTTCGTCAGCTAATGCGGCAGCAACTGCATCATTTGTTGACAGAGGATTGCAACCTGACCATGAAAGTTCGGCTCCTGCGGCAACAAATGCACGGATAAGAACGCCTGTTTCTTTTGTTACATGCAGGCAACCTGCAATTTTATAGCCGGCAAATGGTTTTGTTTTGCTGTATGTTTCCTTAAGATTCATGAGGACTGGCATTCTTGATTCAGCCCAGTCAATAAGAAGTCTTCCTTCTTCTGCCTGTGAAATATCTCTAACGCAATACTTACCGGGGACTTCGTCGAACTTGCCCTGCATGTTTTTTTCGGGAATGTTACTCATTTTTTTTTCCTTTTATTTATAATGGTTTTATTTATATCTTTTTGAAAATTTCAATTAAATCGTTCTGTTCCCATGGCAGATTTGGCTTGCCAAAGTGACCATAACTGGCTGTCTGTCTGAAAATAGGGCGTTTCATCCCAAGACGTTCGATTATAGCCTGTGGACGAAGGTCAATGTTTTCCTTAACAAATCTGGATAATGCAATGTCGCTGACTCTGGATGTACCTTTTGTGTCAATATGTATAGAAACAGGCTCAGCAATTCCAATAGCATAAGATAATTGAAGAGTGCATTCTTTAGCAATTCCGGCAGCAACAATATTTTTGGCAATATGTCTTGCGGCATAAGCTGCTGAACGGTCAACTTTTGTAGCATCCTTACCCGAAAATGCACCACCACCATGAGGGGCACGACCTCCATAAGTATCAACTATGATTTTTCTTCCAGTTAAACCTGTGTCACCGTGCGGGCCACCGATTACAAAGCTACCGGTTGGATTGACGAAGATTTTTGTTTTATCGTCACGAAGATTTGATGGGATTACTTCATTTATGACATTGTTGATAATATCCTGTTTGATTCTATCCTGTGCTACATCCGGATCATGCTGGGTTGACAGAACAACAGTATCAATTCTCAGTATTTCTCCTGCATCCGAATACTCAATTGTAACCTGAGATTTTGAATCGGGACGCAGATATGGCATTAATGCAAGATTTGTTTTTCTTATATGCGCTAATCTCTCAACAAGACGATGAGCATACATTAGTGGAGCTGGCATAAGTTCAGGTGTTTCCGAGCAGGCAAACCCAAACATCATACCCTGATCGCCGGCACCGCCAGTATCGACGCCCATTGCAATGTCGGGTGACTGATGATTGATTACATTTATGATAGCGCATGAATTAGCATCAAATCTATATCCGTCTTTGTCGTATCCAATATCTCTAATTACACCGCGAACAAGTTCCTGAAGGTTGATATAAGTGTTTGTTGTGATTTCACCACCGACTACGATGAGTCCGGTTGTTGCATAACATTCGCAGGCAACGCGGCTGTTAGGATCATCTTTAAGCATTGCATCTAGCACTGCATCGGAAACCTGATCGCAAATTTTATCCGGATGTCCTTCTGAAACAGATTCAGAAGTAAACAGATATGTATTTTTCTCGCTCATTATTCTTCCTTATTTATATTTTTAATTTTTTATTTATAATTAATTTCGCTTGAATTTCCAACGTTCAGACGTGCAAAGTTACCTTTTACGACTGCATTATTTCCTATTATCGACTCATTGAGTAAAATTCTGTTGACTTCAGCTCCATCGCTTATAATAGATTCGCGTACGATACTGTTTTTAACAATTGCACCGCTTGCAACTGTAGTATTCGGTCCTATTACCGAATTCTTAACCTTTGCATCCGCCGCAATGAATACTGGAGGAATTATGACGCAACCTTTTCGTTTGGGCATCATTTTATTCTTCGAAAGAAGATAACGGTTGGTCGAAAGCATTGTTTCGGTCTTACCGCAATCATACCATCCCTCGATTGTAGATGTTAAGAATTTCTCCCCTTTGTCTAACATCAACTGTAGTGCATCAGTTAGTTGATATTCATTTTTCGTACGAATATCTTTCTCTACCATTTCATTAAGACAGCTTACGAGCAATCCGGGATTAGCTATATAGTAAATACCAACGATTGCGAGATTTGAAACAAGAGTTTCAGGCTTTTCGATGAATTCCTGTATATATCCTGAAGAATCAATTTTTACAACACCGAATCGACGCGGATCCTCAACTTCTTTTACACAGATTGTTGATGTTTGTGAATTGAAGGCAAAGCTTAGATCTGCATCGAAAATTGTATCGCCGAGAATTATCATTAATGGTTCATCTGTGAAAGTCTCACGGGCTACCCAGATGGCATGACCGAGACCAAGAGATTCTTTCTGGGGAGTGAAAACAACATCGATATCGTAGTTCTTTTCTACGTAATCCTGTATTAGCTTACCCATATATCCAGTAATTATAGTAGCCTTATTTATACCATGACTGATTAATCCGTCCAAAATATGTCCGAGTATAGGCTTCCCAGCCACATTCATCAATACTTTAGGGAGTGAATAGGTATGAGGTCTTAATCTTGATCCTACGCCGGCTACAGGGATAACTGCTCTCATCAACTAAACCATTAAAAATGAAAATAATAGAACCACAAAATTACGGATTTTTTTTTAGTTATCATAACTTAGAAAGTTAAATTTAACATAGATTAGGTAGGGTTTTTCAATTGTAAAATATAGAACAGTTTTCCTACAAAACATGAAGTACCAAATTGGCACCTCAAGATTGCAGAGAAATGTGATTAATCGTAGGACAATCATCCTTGATTGTCTGCTTTTAATATTTCACAAAATACATGGTCAATCAAGGATGATTGACCTACCAGAAATCTGTGTATTAATCTGTCCAAATTGTCTTACAGTGTTATGCAATAAACCTGACACAAAATTGATTCCCAATTTATCTCAATTCCTGTATATTCGCTTTAAATCAAGCAAGATCATTCAAGGCACGGATTATGCTTACTATTATAGATTGATATAAATGGAGTTAAAAAATATGAAAATTTTTATTGTTACCCTCTTTTTGATTATTTCTTTTCAAAGCTCAAAATCTCAAATCACATGGACTGAGACGAATGGACCAGATGTCGGATATTTTAGTAACATGCTATTCATCAATGAAACGCCATTTCTTGTAATCTCAGATGATTATAATTTTAGAGAAGGGAAAGCATTATTAGGTTCGGTCGATAACGGAAAGACATGGAACAGACTTAATCCAAAAATTGATTCAGTAAATTTCAGAGATTTTTTTGTGTACAATAATATGTTATATGCCTTAGCGGTAAATTATCAATATCCATTGAATAAATATATTTTTAAAAGCACCGATAAAGGCTTTTCTTGGTTTATGGATTTTAATACATGTGGTATTGGAATTAACAATATTATTATTAGTCCTGATGAAACAAAATATGGAACAGACATTCAAAGATTATATAGATATGATGATTTAAATCAGAATTGGATCGATTTGGGGATGAAACACAATACATATGAATATAAAATTGATAAAAATGGAAATATATATGGTATAGGATACGACAGTGTTATTGTATCGAAAGATAGGGGTGTAAGCTGGACAAAAATTTATGATGGTAGATGGATATATGCGATAGTATTTGATAGGAACAATCGTATATATATTAGAAAAGATTCGGGTATAATAACTTCATTTGATGATGGAAAGACCTGGCAGAAAGTAATAAATAGTGACGATATATCAACATTTTGTGTAATTGATTCGAACAATATCCTAATTTCAACAAACTGTATTAATCTATATAGAATGAGGACCTCAGATACAATACAATTAAGATTAAATATGCCTGACAATGAAATGATATGTTTTTATTATTTAAACCCATTTGATAATAAGATTTATTTAACCGATCATTCAAAATATTATATCAGTTCAGATTTTGGTGATTCTTGGCAATTCAAAACACAAGCTCCGGTTGCAAATATATTTGAAATTACAGCGTATGACAATGCAGTAATGGTTGATTATAACGCATGGGATGGTTATCTTTCCATGGATTATGGTTCAAATTGGCTACGTGTATTTCATCATGAATATATGTCACCCTTATATGTCTCATCCAAAAAAATATTTTTCTTCAGATTATATTCAGAAGGATATATTAATTGCAGAAAAAGCACCGACAATTGTAAGTCCTATTCTAGTGCTGATACATTAGAAAGTTTCACACCTGAATGTTTTGTAGAAACAAGTAAAGGCAAATTGCTCGGAAAGGATAATTTGTCTCTGAGATATTCCGATGATCATATTAATTGGACGAAATTTGACTCTTCAGACAACTCGAAGGTATGGGATTCATATTTATCTATTGATCAAGAGGATAATATTTACAGCTTTCATAGATATAACGATACCTTAACTTGTAGTAAATGGAATCCTTACACAAACAATAATTACAAAAAGAAATTTATAACAAAATTAGGCGTTTATTATTCAAATATTAAATTGGTTGTTGGTAATCCTAAACAATTAGTTTTCTTCAGTGATTCGGTTCTTTTCAAGTCAAGCGATGATGGCGACACTTGGGAAAATATTACAAATAAATTCCCAAATGTTTTGTTTACTTATTTGATAACAGATGATGCACATAACTTTTGGGTAGGAACTAACAAAGGCGTGTATTCAAGTACTGATGACGGTATCACATGGACAGCTTATAATGATGGTCTGAAAGATTTGAGAATACAGTCAATCGTAAACAGCAGAAAAGGTTTTCTTTATTTAATAGCAAAACTCGGCAAAGTTTATAAGAGTAACATTTTCCTGGGCGTTGAGGATGAGAGAAAGCCTGTATCCGGCATTACGTCAAGTAATGATGGCATTATAAACTTTACTTTTAATAATTCTGATATTGAGAATTCTAATATTAATCTATATAATATAATGGGTTCCATGATTTCAAAAGAGAAATACTCAATCACTACGAATCACAACGAAGCAACGATAGATATATCTCGGCTTAGTCCCGGTGTCTATGTTCTTCAATGCAATCATCCGGACGAGAAGTTTGTAAAGACAATATTAAGGTATTGAAGATTATAATAAGGCTCTAATCTTGTAATATTTGTCAGATCAGAAGTCTATGAACTTTACGGATTAACCGAAGACGAAATCAAGATTGTGGAGGGAGAGTAATAAAATCGTAGGACAATCATCCTTGATTGTCTGCTTTTAATAATTCACAAAATACATGGTCAATCAAGGATGATTGACCTATCAAATATCTCTTGTCCAAATCATTTTTAACTTTTTATTGAAACTCTTTCAATTATTTTGCGTTTCTACGTTTATATGTATTTCGATAGTCTTAATATTATAAAAATAGAATATGTTTAAGAAAGAAGCACCATTAAATTATCTCGAAACAACTCCTAATCGCAAGTATGAGCACGAATTGCACGACGATGGTATCGTTAATGTCAAGGTTCCGCGCTTTACTGACAGAATTCTTGGAAAATATCTTCAACCCAAACTCAAAAATCCATTCATCCGTGCCAATCTTGACGAATTCGGTTCTGCAACTTGGCTACTGATGGACGGCAAAACAAAAGTTGATATCATCGCCGAAAAATTAAGCGAAAAGTTCGGAGAAAGTATTCAACCTGTTCATCCACGACTAACATTTTTTTTGACACATCTTTATAAAGCTGGTTTTATTACATTTAATGAATTAGAAAGGAAGTAAAATGGGACAAGTACTAGGGCATCTGGAGCCAAAAATTGTATGGGACATATTTGAAGAAATCACAAAGATTCCCCGCCCTTCAAAAAAGGAAGAAAAAATTGCAGCATGGGTTATCAAATTCGCTAAGGATAACGGATTAGAGTATAATCTTGACAAACTTGGCAACATAGTTGTTCGTAAACCTGCTACTGCCGGTATGGAAAACCGTAAAGGAATAGTAATTCAAGGTCATATCGACATGGTCTGCGAAAAAAATGCCGATGTTGAGCATGATTTCGATACAGATCCACTTAAGCTATTGATTGATGGCGATTGGGTTAGAGCACAAGGTACAACATTAGGTGCTGATAATGGTATCGGTGTTGCTATGGGTCTTGCAGTTCTGCAATCAAAGGATATTCCTCATCCAAATATGGAAGTACTTTGTACGCTGGACGAAGAAACAGGATTGACAGGAGCTATTCAGTTAGGTACCGATCTACTGAAGCATGCCGACATTCTCATCAATCTTGACTCCGAAGAAGATGGTGCTTTCACAATCGGTTGTGCTGGTGGAGCAAACACTGCAGCAACCTTCAGATATGAAGAAGATTCAGTTCCTTCCGGACACACTGCTTATGAAGTTACTGTTAAAGGTCTCCAAGGCGGACACTCTGGAATCGAAATTCACGACGGTAGAGCAAACGCCATCAAACTGCTTAACCGTGCTCTTTGGAACTTATCAAAGAAATTCGATATGAGATTATCGTACTTCAAAGCAGGAAGTGCACACAATGCAATTCCAAGAGAAGCTTTTGCTGTCGTAACAATAGCTAAAGACCAGGAAGCTAAATTCTTAGAGAAAATTGCTAATATTCAGGAAGTGCTAAAATCAGAATGGAGCTCAAAAGAACCGAACATTCAGTTCTTAGCTACAGCAAAGGCTCTTCCTTCAAAAGTCATGACAAAGTGTATGCAGAACCGCTTGTTATCTTCACTCTATGCTGTGGCACATGGTGTCGCACGCTTTAGCCCTGATATTGCTGGTTTGGTGCAGACATCAACAAACCTCGCCATCATCGACACTCGTGAGCTTGAAGTATTCATACTTACAAGTCAGAGAAGCTCAATCGAAACTGAGAAAAATGATATGGCAAATGCTGTACGAGCCGCTTTCGAACTCGGCGGTGCTGTGATCAAGCAGGGCGATGGTTATCCTGGTTGGCAGCCAAATGTAAATTCCCCGATTCTGAATATTGCTAAGGAAATCTCAGCAAAGCAATACGGCAAAGAGCCAAAGATCGAAGCAATTCATGCTGGTCTCGAATGTGGCCTAATAGGTGAGAAATATCCGGGTATGGATATGATCTCATTCGGTCCAAACTTGAAGGATGTACATTCACCGGATGAAAGACTACAGATATCAACAGTCGGTAACTGCTGGAAGCTTCTTTGCGAAATACTGAAGAATATCCCTGTTAAATAAGGATTTAGAATCTATATAAACAAAAGGTGCTGACTTGACTGACAGCACCTTTTTTGTTGAAAATAGAACTAGCCCCTTCAACAGAAAACAAGGATGTTCATTTAGCGACTGGGACGTAGAGCAGTTCGCCTGGCTTAATATATTGTAACAAAACTCATCCGATTAATGCTGTCTCCGGATGATTTATCTAAAATGGGTCTCAAATTAATTCGTATAATACGTTCTGATCTGAAATATCAGATATAATCCGATCAATGCACGGCATGCCGTGTTCTTTGATTCTTTTAAAATGTGATATTATGCATTAAACCACCATTATTCTATCCTTCTCCAAATCACATAAAATCAGCAATTTAAAAAATACTTTTAGTTTTTGTGAGACGTTTTGCGTTTTTTTGTTTTATTATATTATGGACTGTGACAAATTTTGAAAAAAGTATTTGTATGTTATTGACTATGGTAATATAGTAAAACTAGCATCTTGGCTTTGGAACTCCCTCTCCAATTGTTGGGGAGGGTCGGGGTGAGGTTGGCACACGATTCCCAATGTTTATAAATATAGAAAATAAATTATATATATTTCCTTTAAAAACCGTTTCTTTGAAAAATTACCTCCAATTTAGCAATTTGCATTTAGTGGCATGGGAAAGCACAAATATTCAATCACTACGTGATAGAAAAAAAATAACTCCATCGGAGTTCAATATTTGTAGATCAATAATCATTTTTTGCATTTCCTTATCCCGTTAGGGATTAAATATTAAAATTGAAAAAACACG
>CAYXFU010000068.1:0-10981 GCA_964464375.1 uncultured Hyphomicrobiales bacterium | reverse complement strand
TCCTCTTTAGATTATATAAACTTTTTGCTTAGTCCCCAAAAAATTCATGTGAGCCGAAGTAACTGCAACTTACAAATTAATAATTACAATAAAAAATGAATAAAAGATAAATTCTTACAAAAGAGTTTTCCTCCCTAAAACCTTAAGATTGGGTTAGTGTGAGTTAGAAAATAACGCTAATTTCTTTGGTCATTACTTTAGCAGATCGATTATAATTTCCTCAATATCTTTCTCCATTGAGTCTGAAAATCCAACAACAGTCTTAGCTATTCTGCCATCCTTACCGATGATATACATTGTCGGATAACCTGTTACATTGTAACTCTTTGCAACCTCATTGCCCTTAACGAGGCATTTATAATTGTAATTATTCCTTTTCATGAACTGAACCGGATCTGCATTTGGTGGCTCATTACAGCTTATGCCAAGCACAATTAAATCCTGATTCTTGAAAGTTTCGGCAACCTTGTTGATTGCTGGCATAGTTTTGATACACCATTTGCACCATGTTCCCCAGAAGTCAACTATAATAATTTTTCCTTTATAATCCGATAATCTAACTTCCTTACCGGTTTCATCAATCAGAGTGAATGCCGGAGCTTCCGTTCCAACCTCAAGAAGTTTGACAGGCTCTTCAGGTTTATACATTTCGACGATTGTTTCATCCATAGGTTGAATATCAAACATGTTATCTTCGAGTGGAATATTCGGTCTAACGTCAAGATAGAAATAATTGTCAATCTGATTCGTGCTGTCGTCGAACAGAATTTCGCTGTGTACTCTGCGTATGAGTTTGTCATTCTTCCCTATAAGCAGATCTGATCTGACACTCTTAATCTGTGGGAACCCTGCTTTAGGCTGAGCAACCATGTCCTTGAAATTGTATCCAACATAAATACATTCCGTTTGGTCGAACATCACATTTTCTAAAGGTTTATCAAACTCAAACTTAGGTGAAGCATAGTTAATTCTTGTTGAATCTCCGCTTATCATTATATTGATAGCATCCTTCAGCCAGTTCCCTGTGATAAATCTCGACGGATTTTGCGTTGAATCAACAATGAGAAGCTTATTTTCATTAACGAGCATTGTTTTAAAAGTCTTGCCGTCGAATGTAGAAAAATTTCCGTTTTCGTACTGGATTCTTATCTTGGAAGATAGTACCGGGATGCTTTTATCTCTTTTTACATTTACATAGATTGTATCAACATAATAGTCATTTCGGTTCTTAGGTTTCATCATCCTTATACATTTGAAATAGACACTTGATAATTCAAGCTTTGCTTTTCTCATCGATTCCAATGTTTCCTTTGGTGTTTCGGCAAAACCGGACAAAGTAAAAGCGAACAAAAGGATATAAATCAATTTTCTCATAATTTTCCTCAATACATGTTAACTGAAGCTGCCCCATCGACAGCAATAACCTGACCACTAATATAAGATGACGATTCCATACAAAGATATGCCGCAAGTCCTGCGATTTCTTCCGGTTCTCCGTATCTATGCAATGGAGTTTTATTTTTAATACTTTCAACAATTGTATCGTTAGTCAGAAGTCCCTCTGTTAGCGGAGTTCTGATATACCATGGTTCAATGCAATTGACACGAATTCCATAGCCACCCCATTCTACAGCAAGATAACGCGAAAGATGAGATAATCCTGCTTTGGACATGGCATAGGGTGAGCCCGTTTTCACAACATTAGATGCAGCGATTGAAGATATATTCACAATCGATGGATAATCAGACTCTTTGAGATGCTTGAAAGCCAGCCTGCACATTTCAAACGATGAAATAAGATTTAGTTCAAGCAAATGATGAATTTCATCGCTTTTGTAATCCATTGTTTTCTTGCGGATATTAGTACCGGCATTGTTTATAAGGATATCAAAACCATGCATCTCAGCTACTGCTTCCTCAATAATAGCTTTACGGTCGTTCTTGACTGTAACATCGGCGCAATAAGCATAAGCTTCAAAACCCTTACTGCTCCATTGATCTGCAAGATTTTCCACCTCTTCCTCATCTCTTGCCACAAACAGAACACTTGCTCCGAGAGTAAGAAACTCCTCAGCTATTGCTTTACCGATTCCTTTTGTCGCACCGGTAACAATTGCCCGTCTGCCTTCGAGCGACCAACGATTATTCATCCAAACCTCAAATCCAAGATTACAAATTTGATTTTAATACAACAACTAATTTTCAAATTTAGCATATTTATTTCATATTTTTGTTAGACGACAAACACTTAATTTTTAATAATGGAATATATCAAATGTTAATACGAATTTTATTATTTGCAGTTTCAATGTTTCTCATTTCCTGCTCAGGTGCAGAAAAGGAAAAGAATAAATTTATCAATGCCTATAAAGAACTACTCACGATACGGCTGATGTACCCTGACACGACTATCGCCAACCCAAAAGTAATCAAAATCCTATTGAAAAACGGGTTTGATAAATATTCTTTCGCAGAGCAATTCAAGAAGTACAGTGCCAATCCTCAGGAATTCAGAGATATGCTCGATACAGCACGTGAGAGAGCAAAAAAGGAATATCAGATTCTGAGGAAAAATGACAAAACCGGTGAAATTCCGATGGAGTAAAAATTTATTCTTAATCAAGTTGCATTCAAACACACTATTCCCATGGTTCCGAAGCTCCAGCTTTGGAACCTTTTTCAATTCTGTTCCCAAGAAGGATCTTGGGGAACAAGTACGAAAAACAACAAAAGCGATGAAATCCCTATGGAGTAAAGGGAATTTTTAATATCCTCACATTTAAAATTCATAAGTTTCAAAATAAATGCCGGATGAGAATCAATCTCATCCGGCATTTATAATTTTATATTTAAACTTTCTATTTTGCTGGTGTAGGATTCTTCTGCTCAGCGATCAGCTTGCGGATTTGAGCAACCAGATCCTCTTCATCACCGGCAGCATAACCCACATGTTTGAACACAATCTTGCCATTGCCGTCGATCAGGAATGTAAAGGGAGGATTGCCCACGTTCATAGCACGACGAAAGTCGCTGTTCTCATCGAGATAAATATCAAATTTCCAGCCCTTACCTTTTGAGAAAGGTGCTACCTTCTTGCTGTTGCGAGAATCATCTATGGAAACAGCAATTATCTTTACTCCGGTTTCCTTCTGAAGTTCATCGTATAGCTCATTCATAGCAGAAAGCTCTTCGATGCATGGTTTGCACCAGGTTGCCCAAAAGCTTAGAACAATCGGTTTCCCATCGTTAGTAAAAGACTTGGTATCGATAGTCTTATTTGTCAGATCTTTGACTTTTACCGAAGGAATATCATTTTGTGCTTGTACTCCCGAAATAAAAAAAATCAGTGCCAGAGCGTAAACAAGTAAATTAAAATATCTTTTCATCATAAACCTCTATAATTTTTTAATGTTTTCTGTAACTTTTTCATTAATTTTAGTGTCTTAGTTATTCAAAATATGAATGAAACTTAAATAAAGCAAATATTGTAAAACTATATAAAAGATTTATTATGAAAAGATTCTTTACACTTATAGCTGTCGTTCTTCTCACACTAACGATTGGCGCAACCAAGAGCTTCTCTACCGCGAACAGTCTTGAGCTTATTAGCTATGACGGTGTACTTAAAGGTAGTATGAATGATGAGATCAATATCCATGCTAAAATTAGAAATAATGGCTCACAAACCGTCAATGTCAAAATGAAACTGGAAGTCCTTGAACTTGCTCCTACTCATTCTCTTCTTGCCTGTTGGGGTACACAATGCCTTCCACCAATAGCAACATTTGGCGAAACAAGTTTTAGTGAGTTATTGCCATTACTTCCGGGCAAAGATTCGGGTAATGATTTTAAATGCACAATCAATCAGGGTGATGGTGATGGAACTACTATCGTTAAATTTACATTCTGGGATGAGAATAATCCAACCGACATTGTTGAATTTACTTCAAATGTTCAAGTCATAACTAAAGTAAACGATCAGGAAGATAGAAATTTAAGTTTGTTGGTTACACCAAATCCTGCAACGGACAATGTTTTTATCAATTATGATCTGGATAAACCCGCAACTGTTAGATTGTCTGTCATTAATCAACTGGGTCAGGAAGTAGCTTTGATCAGCAATGGATTACAGCAGTCACTCAGTAACAGTATTCAGTTTGATATTAATAATAGCCTTTTAGAGAATGGTCTTTATTTTGTTCAGCTCAGAACAGGTAACATAGTGCATACAGAAAAGTTGATAATTGCGAGATAATTTATTACATTATATAAAACATATATTATGAAACATAAAGTTAGTATTATAATTGAAAAAGATGAAAATGGATTTTATGCCTTTTCACCAGAATTAAAAGGTTGCCAAACTCAAGGTGATACTTTTGAAGAAGCATATACTAATATCAAAGAAGCAATAGATCTTTATTTGGAAACTTTGGAACCTGAAGAGTTGACAGATTTATTGAGCCATGATATTTTTACATCTTCATACGAGGTTGCTCTTGTCTAAACAGATTGTAATGGATGCTAAAGATGCAGAATCTCTTCTATTACAATATGGCTTCGAACATATCAGAACAAAAGGAAGCCATAGAATTTATAAAAAAGGATCAAAAAGAGTCGTAGTAGCATTTCATGGGAAAAAAGAGCTTCATCCTAAAGTTATAAAAGATATTTTGGACGCACTGTCTGAAACGTTATAAGTAAAGTCAAATTTTTTGTCAAAAAATCTCTTTTTTCAAAGAGATTTTTTTTTGCATTAATCTTTCCTCTCATCTTCCCATTTAGAATATCATTCCTCCTCATTCGTGATTTATCCTTTAAATGAGGATTTTATAATGAAATTATATATATCGCTAATTTTGTTGTTAATTGCTGTATCATGCTCTGCAAACGACAAGACTAAGCATACAGTGGAGAAGAACAAAATGAACAATAAATACACAGCCACTGACACTGTAACGCTAGGTGCAGGATGCTTCTGGTGCGTCGAGGCAGTTTACCAGCAACTTGAGGGAGTAGTATCAGTCGAGTCGGGTTATTCCGGCGGGACCATTGACAACCCTACTTACGAGCAGGTCTGCTCAGGCAGAACAGGACATGCTGAAGTTTGTAACATCACTTTCGATAATACTAAAATATCGTTCGATGAATTACTTGAGGTATTCTGGAAGGTGCACGATCCCACCACTTTGAACCGCCAGGGAGCTGACGCAGGCACTCAATATCGGTCTGTGATTTTTTATCATAATCCTGCTCAAAAGGAATTGGCAGAAAAGTACAAAACCAAACTAAATGAAGCAAAAGCTTTCGATAATCCTATCGTTACAGAGATCAGTCCATTTACTAAATTCTTTAAAGCTGAGGATTATCATCAGAACTACTACAACGACAATAAGTCACAGCCTTATTGTCAGATGGTAATCACCCCAAAGTTGAAAAAATTTGAGGAAGTATTCGGTAATAGGTTGAAGAAATAACAATATTGTTACATCTCGCTGACATTTAGTTATTCAGTAATTTAGATTATTTTCATATACTCTCCTTAACAAAGCGATACCCTTTTGTGTGGACTGTTAGTATGTGGACAGGTTTGGAAGGATCGATTTCAATTATCTTTCGCAAACTTAGAATGTAATTGTCCACTGTTCTTGTCGTAGGGAAGTTTTCATAACCCCAGACATCATCCAGCAGCATTTCTCTGGTAACGATTCGTCCTTCACGTTCGATGAAGTACTTCAGCACCTGGAATTCTTTGGCAGACATTTCAACGTGAATGTTATTTCTTTTCACTTCCTGATTTGCCCAATCGACAGAGAAAGGTCCAAACTGATATTTTTCATTAGGATTAGTTGTCGGCTTTGTCATTTCACTTCTTCTCAGGTGGGCTCTCAGTCTTGCGTGAACCTCCCTGATGCTGAAAGGTTTTGTGATATAATCATCTGCCCCTATTTCCAATCCCAGGATTTTATCAAGCTCTTCGGTTTTGCTGGTGAGCATAATTATTGGCGTTGTCAGACCGTTGGCACGTAGGTCTCTGCACACATCCAAACCATTTTTCTTAGGAAGCATTATATCGAGAAGAATAGCATCCGGCAATTCTGATATACCTAACCGAAAGCCTTCTTCACCATCCTTGGCAGTTACAACTTTATAATTTTCTGATACCAGATAGGCTTTCAAGCCCTCGAGGATTGTTGGATCATCCTCAATAATCAATACTTTAGCCATTGCTGCCTCCTATAGGAAATGTTAGAATAAAGCGAGTACCTTTGTTTAATTCACTCTCGGCTTTGATTGTACCTCCGTGAGCAATAATAATACTCTTGACGAGTGAGAGTCCTATTCCTGCTCCTCCTGCGTGAGCTGTGCTAGTTGTCTTTGCCCGATAAAATGCTTCAAATATATGTTGAAGGTCATCTTCAGACATACCAACTCCTTTGTCCGCAACAGTAAGAACATAATAAGATTCACTTTGTTCGAGTGATATAGTAATTTCTCTGGTAGTATCAGAATACTTAATAGAATTAGAGATAAGGTTAATGAGGACTTCTATAATTGAATCTTTGTCTGCATAAATTATTGCTTGTTTGAGCTTAATGTCAATATTAAACTCAAAATTATTCTTTTGAATCTGATTATCCATTACCGACTTAACTGTAGAAATAAGCTCAATGAGATTAACCTCATCGAAATAATACTGCTTTACTCCACGCTCGATTTGGGAATAATCCAGCACATTATTGATCAGTCTGTTCAAGCGGTCACATTCAGATTGAATTATCTCAAGATACTCATATTTCTTTGTTTCTTCCAGATTCCTATTAATTTGTAGCAATTCGGCAAAGAGTCTGATTGACGTCAGAGGAGTTTTTAGTTCATGCGAGACACTGGAAACGAAGAATGATTTCATTTTATTTAATTCAGCTAGCTTTTCATTCTCTTCTTCACGCAATGTAATTTCCCTGGTTAGAATAATCCTCTGAATAGAAGAGGTTGCTCTATCAAGCTTGTATCTCATGGCATCGATATCTTCATGACTGAACTTGATTCTTTTGGTATGAAGTCCAATAAGAAGCAAGCCCATCATTTTCCTGCTGTCAGATAGGGACTGCATGACAATATGAATTCCGGCATCGTCGAAGATTTTATCAGTAAGAAGCAGACTTGTGTAGCCTTCCTCAATTGCATGCTTTTTAGAAATAGTCAGAGAAATTGGATATTCAATGCTGTAATCTATTATTTTATTAATTTTATCGGGAACATTCTCAATGCTCTTTAATCTGATATTAATGATATTATTGTTCCCAGTGTCGAATATAATAAAACCGAGCTTTTCAAGTGAGATGCTCTCATTTATGGAGTTCAAAAGCAATTCAGAGATTTGTTCTATCGTATATGAATCTTTTAATTTTTCAGTAAATAATTGATTATTAACCTTATAATCATAGGATTGACGAAAGAATTTTTTATCTACAAAAGCCTGTAGCAAGTTCTTGATTGGTTGCAATACAACAATAATGAATAAAATTATCAATATCATGTAAAGGTTATCTGTTCCACTTTTCAAACCAGGGATCAGACTAGATAATACAAAATATCCGCTGAACAATATTCCTAAAATAGCCAGATAAACATAACTCCTGCTAATAAGAAAATCGATATCGAACAATCTGTACCTGAAGATTGCAATGAATATACTGATGGGAGCTGTGATAGTAACAAGTATCATTAACCATTCCGGCACAATTTCACGGCTAAACAGCAATTTTGGAATCTGCCAAAGAATTACAAAATTCAACACAGCTGTAGTAGTCCCAATCAATATCCAGCGAATTTTTCTTTTTTCTGCCGAATCGTCTGTATTATTATATGAATGAAGCAGCGCATATAAAGAAAGAGAGATAAATCCAATAGACGGAAGTGCTATCAGTATCTGTTTATAATAAGTCCAATCTCTGAATGCCGGTAAAGACAATGCGTGAAGAGTTTGAAAGGAATAGAATGAAACAATTATTCCAAGTATAAAACCAATTGAATAAAATATTCTGAATAAATTCCTATGTTTAGTATACTTAACTTTTGGGAACACCAAGAAAAAATGTAACAGATTGATGCTCAAAATAATCTGACTGAAATCATACAAAAACCGAAGAATATAATCGATGAAATTACCATAGAAATTGATTTTTCCCAACGTCATACCAATCAATAATGCCGAAGAAAAAGCCAGGTTGTGAAATAACCGGAAAATGGTATCGTTTGGATTTCTGCTTATGACATAAATAGCCACCCAAATAAAGATCGATAAGGTAAAAGCAAAAATTACAAGATATAAATAGTCATAGTATTTTACAAGAGATATAGAATAATTTTGAATTTCTCCAATTCTTTTGATACTGATAGAAACTTTATCACCTTTCATCAGCCAGTCTGTTATGTATTCAATTTCATCGATTGTATTTACTTTGTGGGAATTTACACTTATTATTATGTCGCCTGCCCGGATTAATGAAGGTTTTTCGGTAACTTCGGTGACAAGAATTTGATTTTTATTATTATCCATATCCATTTTGAATGGAAAGGATGGTTTTTCTATAACATTGATGAATGATAACAGGAGCAGAAGCAAAAGAATTGCATCGAGAAACATAAAATATATTTTTGTAACCTGTATTTTCATTTTTTTTCTTTTTATTGAGGCAGATATATTTTAATTTAAAGTCTGTTTCGTGCCAGAAGAAAATCTAATTATATTTAAGTAATTTAAACTCTATTAAGTTCAGAATTTTTATAATTATAATTCATTGAAAGCAATTTAAAAAAAAAATTCATCAAAACAAGAGCTTTGACATATTTATGATATATTTTTTTGACAGTTCTTTTACAAAATCATGACCTATGAAGTTTGCTCATTTATAAATTTTGCTAGCAGAATCAACAACAAATTCTTTTAAATAGGAGTCTTTATATGAAAATTTTAACCGCTTTACTAGTCGCTTTGATTATTAGTACAAGTATTTATGCTCAACAGAAAATTACAATTCTAAATTTGAACGACACTCATTCAAATTTGTCATCAGGACAAGGGCGTAATGCCGATCTATCAGGGAAATTCGGTGGTATTGCCAGAGCCGCTTCCGTTATCGGTGCTGCAAAGACTGTGGATCCAAATGCAATAGTACTTCATGCCGGTGATTCCTTCATCGGTGATTTATTCTATAATAAGTATAAAGGAGCCGCTGAATTTCTTTTGTTAGAACAATTAAGTCTTGATGCGATTACATTAGGCAATCATGAGTGGGATCTTGGAGCTAAGAGCTTATTAGAAGTTATGGATTCTCTCAAAGGAAAAATTGGTTTTAACTACCTTTCTGCCAATGCGATTGTTAAGAGTCCTGAAGTATCAAGGTTATCTTCCTATATTAAGCCATATATAACAAAAACTGTCGGAACAGTCAAGATAGGTATTTTCGGGCTAACAACCCCGGAAACCAATATTCTTTCAAATTGTCTTCCTGATGTACTTATAGATACTTCATTTATAGAAACTGCTGTAGCAACTATTGCAGCATTGGACACAACGGAAAAATGCGATGTGGTTATATTATTGTCACATCTTGGTCTTGAGTACGATGGACTTCTCGCTTCGTATGTCTCGGGAATTGATCTTATTATTGGTGGGCATGATCATTTAGCTATCAGCGATGTCTATTATTTATCCGATGCTGACGGGAAAAATATACCATACTTCCAGACGGGTGCATTTTACCAGAATATTGGTAAAATCGATTTAAATTATAAAAATGGCGTATTTTCTATTGATGATTTCAGACTGATTGAACTGAATGAAACCATACCCGAAGTTCCTGCGATAAAAAGTGCTGTTGATTTGATGATATCTGACATTGAAGCAACGTTTGGTAAAGCATACACTGAAAAAATAGCTGACTGCACAGGTGATCTCGATGAAGTAATTACAACCAATGATACAATCTATAACCTTTCAACAGGAGTTGGCAAGTTTGTAACTGCGGCATTCAAGGACTATACAAAAACTGATATTGCATTGCAACCTTGCGGATCTACAGCCCAAAAAATATTCAAAGGTCCAATTGTGGGTGCGGACTTATACAGAGCAGTTAGTTATGGTATGAATACAGATAATTACTTAGGGTTCAGAATCTGTACTTTTTCTATCAAAGGATCCGATCTGCTAGCTGGTTTGGAAGTCGGCGCGGCTCAGCTCGATTACAATGATGAATATCTGATTCAATGTGCAGGGATGAACTATGACATTGATCTATCAGAGCCACAATTCCAAAGAGTGTGGGTAGTTGGTGTTGATAATGGTGGGTTTGATGTTAATTCCAATTATACAGTTACAACAAATGAGATGGTGATAGCATTTCTAGATATGTTGCAGATACCTTATACTAATTTGGAAGTTAAATCGGGTGTAACAGAATATGAGGTAGTAATGAAGTATGCTTCAAAGATAAAGACAATTTCTCCTGAGAATTACCCGAATAACGTTAGAAACAGGAAAATGACTGGGGTTAATGAAAAAGCTAATGAATATTTGTCTAATGCATTTCCTAATCCTTCAAACGGAATATCAAATATCGAAGCAAACATCAACCAACCCGGAAATTATACTTTGAGAGTGATCGATTGCACAGGAAATATTGTACTATCCTCACAATGTGAGAATCTTTGTTCCGGTCACAACACAATTCCATTAAATCTGAAGAACCAAAATGACGGAAATTATATCTATTCGCTTAGCAATGGATGCAAAACAATTCTTGGGAAAGTAATGATTGTGAAATAGATTTTATATCTAATGTTTCTCATTTCACACAGCGGCAGACAACAAATCTGCCGCTGTTTTTGAGAATTATCATCAACATCAATCTTTGAACTAGATAGTCTCCTCTGAAAAAGAGCATAAGTATTAATAAAACCAGATAGTTGTGGATAA
>CAYXFU010000067.1:0-11197 GCA_964464375.1 uncultured Hyphomicrobiales bacterium | reverse complement strand
TTATCCACAACTATCTGGTTTTATTAATACTTATGCTCTTTTTCAGAGGAGACTAATTACATTAAAGACCATATTACAGGTACAGGCTTTGAAGATGTTATTACTTCATGTTCTTCAATCCGCACTGTTGAAAAAGGAGATGAATATATTGGATTCTTCGATTTTAATCTATTTTGGTATTCAAATTTGTCAGATTTTGTAATTCAACCAAACTTTTGGCACGAAATATCCGGTGGTTTATTTAAAATTGAAAATGGTATTGTTCTGGATACAGGTGGTATTTTTAATAAATCAGTCTTCAAATATCCGATCGCTGAATTCAAGACAATGTTGAGAAATAAACTTGATACAATTAAAAGCTGGCTATTTATTAAGCCAACATCAGTGAATAATTTAGTTAATACTTCGGATAATATCAGCATTTCCCCCAATCCTGCAACGGACTACATCGAAATATCCTTAGGGGCGAACGGTCCTTCACCCTTACAAAGCGATGTGAGGATATATAATATTTTCGGTCAAATCGTGTCCACCCCCGTCTGCTTCGCAGACACCCCCGCCAGCGGGGGACAAAGAATAGATGTCTCAGGCTTGGCACCAGGTATGTATTTTGTACGGATTGGAGATAGAGTTGGGAAGTTTGTGAAGCTGTAAAGTAGAAATTACAATCTGAAATGAGATTTCTCAAAGCGTTCGAAATGACAATACAGTTGATTCGCTTTCCTAGGCACCTTCGGCACCTCTATGACAGACTGACTGACTGTATTTCACTTCAATATTCTGTGTTCACGGTGATTCGCTCGTGAGATGGAATCATGGGTTTATGATTAATTCCATCGGCTATCTCACTTCATCACACTTAAAGTACTTATTATCATCTCACCGTTACCGCTGATTAACATCTTGTATATTCCTGAACTCAGGTTTTCCATGGGTAATTTGAAATCAATGTGGCGTCTCACTTCCCTGGTATTGTCAATTATGTACTTTGCAACTTCTGAGCCATCAATTGAATAGATTGCAAGAGTATAAACGGCATCGCTCACATTAGAGATGCCGATTTCAGTAGACTCTCCTGCCGGATTAGGAGCAATGCTCATCCTCGTTTTGTCAGATATAATAATCCTGTTAATGTCCTGAAAGCAAACACTCAAAGCTTCTAGTTTGCCTGACTTTAATTCCGTTTTGACCAAAGGATTGCCCCAATTGAAGTAGTCAATGATCAATGGAGTAATAGCGTGTTCACCAAGAAGGATGGTGCCGGTAATCTCGGAAAGAACTGTTTCTCTCCCTGATATGATAGCATTATTGTCTTCGATTTTTAGTATTCTTTCACCATTGATGACAGTATCATTGCGAATAATGCCGTTAGTAAGAATTTCCGGAAGAAATACATCCGAATAAAACCTTACCTGAGCAGTATATGAGCTGACAATAGGATCAGAACCATAGTACAATACTTTAGCTCTTATCGGTATTCTGAATTTCCTGGTTCCAATGATTCCGAATGTATCAGGCATACTCACTCTGGCAGTTCCTACACCAACTCCATTTAATATAATAAAATATCTATCCCTGCATGGTTTGCTGATTTCAAACACCAGTGTGTCACTATAGTATTTCATATCTTGCGGACTGAACTTTACAGTCAGCTTCCTGAGATCGCTCATAGTTAATTCTATTTGACTGTTTTCGCTCATAACCTCGAAAGCAGTATTGGCTCCGATAGCATAGATTGTATCAATCAGAATTTTATCCTGAGAACTGTTCCAGAATTCCTCGGATATATTTCTTGATAATAACCTGTCTGTTTTACCAAAGTCCAAATCTTCAAGCCCACTCAACATAACTTCAGCATCGTGTATCGCTGCTTCGGATGTACTTTCGCAACCGGTTGAATCATAAACGGAAAGTCTGTATATTCCTGCTTTACCAACTCGTAGTGATCTGGTAGTATCTCCTGTGTTCCAAATATATTTAAAATATGGATTCTCTGCCGTTAAGGTTACCGAATCACCCGGACAAAGAGAGTAGCCTTTATCTGTTAGGATTTTCAGCTCGGGTTGTGGATTGAACATAACAGCCACAGAATCAATTCTTTTGCAACCGGTTAGATTAGTAACAGTCAGCCTATAGATCCCGCTTTTGGTTACTATAATTGTATCTTTTGTCTCACCATTTGACCAGATTAAAGAATATCCCGGGTTATCGGTTACCGCAACCAAAGTTACAGTATCGCCATTGCAGATTTTAGGTTTACGTATTATATTTATATCGATCACGGGGCTTTGCTTAAGAATTAATTCAAATTCTGAACTGTCGCGGCAACCCGCAGGATTATTAACCAAAAGCTTATACTTACCTGATTTCGAAACATACCTTATTGCTGAAGTTATTCCATCATTCCAGGAATAATTGTTAATATTATCAATTATGTTAGGTGTTAGCAGCAGACTATCTCCATCGCAGATTTCATTCATACTCCCCTGTTTCAGCGAAGCATCAGGTCTATTGTATATCTTTAAATCAAAACTGTCTCTTCCTTTGCATCCACCGATTGTCGTAACTTCCAGATAATATTTTCCATCCAGAGAAACCTGGATCGATGGTGTTGTATCACCGGTTGACCAGTTGTATTTGAATCCGGCTGCAACAGGATAGGATGTTAGAGTAATAATATCATTCTTGCAGAATGGTGGTTTGGGGTTAGATTCAATCAGAATTCCAAGTTCACTTCCTGATTTAATTAGAACAGAATCCAATGTAGAGCATCCATTCCGGGAAAAAGCTTCAACATAAATTAAACCTGTATTCTTTACAATTATTGATTGCGATGCTTCACCTGTTGACCAGAGATAGGATATATCAGGGTCAAAAGGTTCTACTGTTAGAACAACACTGTCGCCTTCACAGAATACAGTAGGACCTGTCGCGGCTATATGGAATTCAGGTTTCTTAATGTTCTGTATATTGATCGAAGTAGTTCTCACGCATCCATCTTTTTCAACACTTAGATGAAAGATGCCACCACGAGCAACTTTCGTGCTTTGTACAGTGTCACCGGTTGACCAGTTGTAGCGATATCCGTAACCTTCGGGTTTTGCGGATAATAGCATAGTATCACCTTCGCAGAGGACTTTCGGACCATCTACTATTATCTCAGGAATAAATCCCGGTACAGTCTTAATATCAATTGTGTCTGAATCTCTGCAACCATTTGACTCTACTGTAACGGAATATTTCCCTGCTTTGCTTACTGTGATAGTATTTGTGGTTTCATAGGTGTTCCACAGATAACTGTATTCGATTCCCTGAGGCTGAGCAAATAGTTTCAAGCTATCGCCCTCACATAGAGTTGTGCTGCCGTCAGGAATAATGAATGCTTTCGGTTTTGGTACAACTTTTACATATAAGCTATCATTGAATTTTAATGCTCCTGCATTGACAGAGATATAATAATATCCCCCTTGTGCTGATGTAACTTTAGGTAGAATCAAATTAGGACCAGATGAACTAAAGCCCAGAGGACCTGTCCACCTGAAAGATGCTATTGGAATCGAGCATGAAAGCTTACACTCAGTAATAATTGAATCACCTTCGCAGATAGTTAAAATGCTTGGAATGTAAATCCACGAGTAAAAGCTTTGGATTGTTGCAGGCAATCCCATGTTAGATCTGTCATTAACAAGATTTATATTAGGTCCTGTCTGGACACTTATATCTACACCTTTGTTCGGTTCGTTTATTTTTTTTAATATAGTGTTATTGTTGTATGCAACATAGATTCTACCATCTGGAGCTAATTGCAGCCCAAAATAGGAAGCATTTAAGTCCCAAACAGTTTTAGCTGAATTGATGATTCGTACAGAATCCTTAGTGCTTACATCATAAGAATTAATGAACATTCGGGCACTGACAAACAAGTGTGAACAATCCGGAGAGAATTCAGCAGAATAAGGCATTGCTCTGGCTTTTGTATCTGCACTAACAGGCAGGAGAATTGTATTACTTACTGATCCATTACCACGATTAAATATTGATAATTCGACAAGTGTATCGGCAGGCAAAGTACAGGCAACCATGGAACCATCGGGAGCAATCTTAATATTTCCCTTTTCATTATCAGATGTGCCTTTGTGAACAGTTCCGGTATTTGATATAATTGGAGTAGTAGCAATTCCACCGGAATTGATAAGAATTGAAAAGTAACTGTTATTGAGCCAACCATGAGCAACCAGCCATATATCAACACCATTTGTATGGTGAACAGCTGACATCTTTTGTGTTACATTCGGCAGAAACTGATTGTTTTTATCTGTAACGGCACCAAGACCGGAATTCAATCTGATATCGACAGTTGAATAAGCTAAGGTTCTTGAGACAGCATTGATTGTGAATACATAATAGATGAATTGACTTTTGGGTTTTGGGATAATTATTGCTCCCTGAGATGCAGTGTTAGTACCTCCAATACCCGCACCATTCTGCATTATTTCGTGATTCTTGTTCCAGACAGTTTCTCCATTTGTATAAAACAGCAAACTCCCTGTTGAGTCTGAAATTACTGAACATGCCTCAGGAGATAAGAGTTGTCCATCTGATATCACACTTGGTGCAGTACCACTTGGATTGAATGTTATCCCGGCACTGTTCCCAAAATACCAGTTATATGTTTCCTTCTGAGGAAACGCTGTATAAATAATGAATATTAAATTTAATATGTAAATATATTTTTTCAAGTATGATTTGTCATTTAATTGTGAAATCAATCAATTCCAAAGAATATGATAAATATTTAACACCAGCTGTCTCTTCGAGAAATGTTTCCCGTTTGATTAAACCTACCTTTGCTGTGTAGAAAATATTTGAATATTCCCATCCTTTTAATGTATTAGTAAAATCTCCATAATAATAACACCTGAAAGTCCCGGCTGTTACATTTATCGTTGTATCAATATTATTGATATTTCTCTGAGAAGCCTCAACCTGCCATGTAAAACCGGTTGTACCCGGGTATTTTGCTTCGAGCCACTCAATTACCGGTATGGAGCCAATTTTGCTCATTCTTAGTCCATCGGAGAAGTTGCTCTGCCAGGCGGTGTCTCTCATGCTTGTAATGAACCATCTGGATTTATCAATCAGGGTATCTTTTAAAACAGAATCCACAACTATTACAGAAATAAGTAGCGTTCCTTTGTTGTCATATCTCTTGTAAAGATATTTCCAGATATTGCCTGATTTTAATGGTTTAATTCCATTCATATTTAATGTATCATTCTTAGCGGGTATTTTGATTATGTTTTCATCGATTGTAATCGGATCATTACAGGAATTAAGCAACAGGAATACAAGCGATAATGTAAGCCACATCGCTACAGAATGAAAACGGTCGGGAGTATATGCCCGACCGTCCTTAGTTATAATATTTTCTTTTGGATCAATCAATTTCTTTAGAACATATACATTAATCCGTAATTTAAGCCAATTTTCGAATTATTAAAATAATTATTTTGATGTTTGTACAAGATTGTGTTGTATTCGATTCCCATCATGACCGAAAAGCTTGGAATAATCTTATACTGAATACCTGTCATGGCTCTTCCAAGGAAGCCGGCTTTATTGAGACCGGCACTGATTTGTGCAAATGGACTGATTCCCAATCCTATGTTTTCTGCTTTGTATCTGAAGATTGCACTAGCTGTTGTGAAGTTCGGCTGTTGCTGGTAATCGAAATATTCTCCGTTTTCCTGACCGGAATAAGTCAGGAAGAAAGTTTCCTGTCTGATATCCAAGCCTGCATAAAAATTAGTATTGAGCTTATAGAATGCCGTCAAACCTGTATTATTGAAATTTGACAGAACTTTCGGTCCGATTGTCGGACTCTGAGCATTCCAGTAATTTGCGCCACGTAACTCAAAAGCAAAATTTCCGCCTGTATTAATATTAATCCCTTCGAGAGAAGGACTGTACTGTGGTGCGGAAATTGTAGTAAATTCATTGATATCAGATAGCTTTAACTCAGGATTTAAATTTGTTATTATTGATGCATCAGCCAATGTTGGAGCTTTTTGCTCTGTTAGAACCGGCATTACCTGAGCAGGAATCTCTTCAGGAGTTTCAACTATGGCTTTTGTTTTATGTATTACATTACTAAAGTTTGATTTTGGGGTTTCAGTAACTTCATTCGCTGAGATAGACGGCACGTTCTGTATAGGATCAGCCGGCTTCTGCGCTGAGAAATTAGCATTAGAATTCTCTGTAACTTCGCCTTTGGGCAACATGAACATGAAAAAACTAGCTGTCAAAGCTATCGAAACAAGTGCAGTTGCAAAATACCGTCTGTTTTGAAGCATAAAACGGTTCATCGATCCGAACAATCCAACATTGTCTGGAATAATATTTGTTGCAGGAATAACTAGTCCAAGTTTGCCAAATACTTCACCCTTTGATGCAGATGGAAGAGTTACTCTCCCACTTGAAGACTGAACAGCAGTTTTGATAGCCATGTGGCTCTTAAACTGCTCTTTCATTGTTTCATCGGAGGACAGCTGAAGGAACAGCTTATCTTCCTGTGCAGGATTGAGTGAACCATCCGCAAAGTCAACAATTAATTGAAAATTCTCTGTGCTACTCATTAAATCACCAAATCTATATTTATTTTTAGTTTTATCATTTCTTAATCCTCAATATTTTTTCGATAAATCCTTGATATATGGCTCCAGTACTTTAATAAGCTGCTTGTGCGCACGAAACACACGTGACTTAGCGTTTGTCACAGTTATGTTCGTTACTTCAGCAATCTCATCGTAGTGTAGTCCTTCGAACTCACGAAGAACAAAAGCCTCCCGATAGATATCATCAAGTAAATCAAGCGACCTGACAACGATGTCGAGCATCTCATTATGCTCATATTCATTTCTTTCATCAATAAAGAAAGCTTCACCATCGTATGGTACGTTCGATTTTTTATCTCTGTAATACTTAAGACATAAATTCCTTGCTATAGAGAGAAGATAGCCAAGAGTATTAGTTACTTCCTTCCCTGCTGTTATATTCCGGAAGAAAAAGATAAATGTCTCCTGGAAAGTATCCTCAACCTGATCTTTACTGCTAATCATATAATTGCAGAAACTGCGCACTTTGACGGCATAGCGGTCATACAGCTCGGAAAAAGCTATATTCGACTGCTCATTGCAATCCCGCATTATCTGCAGAAGATCAGCATCATCATATTTTGCAAGGTTACGTTTCATTAAGTATTTATAAAATTAAGATACTATAAAACTAATATTCCATTAAAATTAAAAAAGTTGCAAGCAAAATGAAAATAGTTGTGAATTAGTTAATTAATTTAATAAAGTTTATCTGAATTAGGAAACGTAAATGTGTTTCTTTAATTATAAAGGAAATACTTTTGCCGGAACTAAATTCTCAAGACCTATTATACCAAGTTGCTATCATAGAAGAAAAATAAGTCTTTGTGTCCTTCCGGGCTTGTCCCGGAATCTCATCTGGAACTACTAAACAAAAATCGTACTTGTTCCCCAAGATCCTTCTTGGGAACAGAATTGAGAAAGGTTCCAAAGCCGGAGCTTCGGAACCATGCGAATTGTGTGTTTGAATGCAACTTGGTATTAGATTACACACTTAATTAAATGCCGTTCAAATTAATTGTTCACACCAATGCAAAAGGACACGTTATGAAACGCTATGATTCTTATTTTTTCGTCCTTATACATAAAAAACCCCAAAAGTTTTTTGTCTAACTTTTAGGGTTCACTGCACAAATAGATTTATGCTTTGGCTATTGTTTAAATTGTCCCATTAATTCCCAGATACAATGATTCTTTATCTTCTGTGTGAAGGAATCACTTTTTATCGGTACGAGCATTTCTATCTCAAAACTGCCCTCAGCCCTGCGAATCGTTCCGCGAGGAGTGATGTCGAGTGTGTAAATCCCTCCGCCTGAAGTGGATTTGACACTTAACAATCTGTCCTTAATCCCATAGAATCTATAATTACCCGGTAAAGTTCTAATGCTTTTTGCAAGTGCTTCGATTCTTGTTTCGCCGTTCTGAACTCTGGTGATCTTAGCTTCAACCGAGTCAAAGCAATTGATGTTTTCGAATTGAATAGTGAGAGGAGTTTTCCAAATACTATCCTTTTCTATAGCTTCCTCAAGAAATAGTATTTTTCTCACGTTAGCTATCTGTGTTAATCTGGCGAGAGAAGCCCCGTCTTTCCAAAGAAATACCTCAACTGTGTCGGTCATCTCTTTTCCGTACTTATTTATGTAATCGAAGTACTCATCGAGTTTTTCGCCTTCGATTTTTGCAACTTCACCGTAAGGAGAGTAAGTCATATTGAAGTACTTTCCCAGTGGAACTGTCTGAGCTTTCAAATCGGGGAGATTGATTCCGCCAGCCATTTCGTCCTGCGAATCCCAGGTGATTTCAGCCTTTTTTTCCTTGAACCAATAGCGGACTGAGTCAATTGAAGTTTCAACAACAGTAAAACCCTTTTCAGTAGGACCAGGCTGTTTGACAGTGAAGAAGAATGTAACAGATCTGCTATAGCTGGTTGATGTCCCATCGGTAAATGTTCTTGTTACCTCGGAAGAATCCGTGTATTTATATACATTCTGTACATTCTTCGGAAATAGATGCACTGGTCTGTACTTCAGTACTTCCGGACCTTTCTGTGCATCACCCGAATGTTTTTGTGAAAATGCAGTAAACTGCAAAGAAATTAAGACAGCTAATAAAATCAGAACTGATTTTCTTTTGAGAGATACAGAGCCCATGAGGCCAATGTCATTCCATCCCATAATTCACCCTTTGTTATATAATCTTGTATTTGTTGTTTACTAAGTGTCACAATCTCAAATTCTTCCGACGGTTCCGGTCTGGCTTCAACTTGTGTTAATCCCAAAGCAAGAAAAACGTGACAGATTTCGTCGGTAACTCCATTGAACGGATTGAAAATCCCGAGCTTAATCATTTCAGTTGCTTCATAACCGGCTTCTTCTACAAGTTCTTCGCGTGCGTTTGATTCCGGTTCGAGACCTTCCTTGATGCCTCCACCGGGAAACTCAAGGCTGATACGTCTATTCAGGTATCTGTATTGACGTGTCAAAACGAAAGAAGTTTCAGACAATTTAGCAATAGTCATTGTCGAACCGCTAGTTCTGACAAAATGATACTCACCCTCCGACCCGTCAGGGAACTTATATTCATCTACGAAATAACGCCACCATTTGTTGCGTAAAACTTCGCGAGTCGAAATAGTTTTTAGAATTTGTAACTTTTCCATACTATAATGACACATAAAAACGCAAAACGTCTCAAAAATTTTGAAAATAAATAAAACGCCGAGCATAACCCGGCGTTTTATCAATAACTTAGAGCGACATTATTCGTTGGCTGAAATTTCGGCTTTTGAGAAGAAAAACGCAATTTCTATGATTCCGTTCTCACCGGAATCAGATCCATGTACTGCATTTTTTTCTATTGATTCTCCATAAAGCTTGCGGACTGTTCCTGCATCAGCGTTTTGGGGATTTGTTGCTCCAATTAATTTGCGATAATCTTCGACTGCATTCTCTTTTTCGAGTGCTACAGGGATTATCGGACCGCTTATCATATAATTAATCAAATCCTGATAAAAAGGTCTTTCCTTGTGAACTTCGTAGAATGCACCTGCCTGAGCCGGTGTAAGTCTAATCATTTTCATACCGAGTACTTTGAATCCGGCATTCTGAATCATTGCTAATATATTTCCCGATACATTCTTAGCGACTGCATCAGGTTTAATAATACAAAGTGTTCTTTCAATCATTTTAAATCCTTATAAAATACAATTCTTAAATAAATGAGATTAAGACATTTCAGCCATATCTTTATCTGCTTTAGTAGTTTTCTTTGGTCTTCCGATCTTTCCCTTTGTGCCGGGTTTTCTTCTTCTGCGTCTCTTTGGAGCATTGCTCAATGCTTCCTGAACAGCTTTGCCAATATCGGCAGGTGACATAACGACTGTTATTCCGGCGTCTTCGAGTGCTTTTGTTTTATCTGCAGCTGTACCTTTACCACCTGAGATGATTGCTCCTGCATGACCCATACGGCGTCCGGGAGGTGCAGTTCTGCCGGCAATGAATCCGATTACAGGCTTCTTTACATATCTTTTCACATATTCTGCGGCAGTTTCTTCTGCATTTCCGCCGATTTCACCAATCATAAGTATTGCATGCGTTTCGCGGTCTTCATTGAATAGTTCGATTGCATCAATAAACTGTGTGCCAATTATCGAATCTCCACCAATACCGATACATGTAGTCTGGCCAATTTTAAGGTCTGTAAGCTGTTTAACCGCTTCATAAGTAAGTGTACCTGAGCGGGAAACAACGCCTACATTTCCCTTAGCGTGGATGAATCCGGGCATGATACCGATTTTACATTCACCGGGTGTAATAAGACCGGGGCAGTTAGGTCCGACAAGCCTGGAATCAGAATCCTTCAGTGCCGAATAGACCTTTATCATGTCCTTGACTGGTACACCTTCTGTTATGCAAACGATAAGCTTAATTTTGCTGTCTATTGCTTCGAGAATAGCATCAGCGGCGGCGGGTGGTGGAACAAATATAATGGTTGCATCCGGCTTCACTGCTTCAACTGCGGCTCTCACTGTGTCGAAAACCTTAACAGGTTTCTTGAAATGAACTTCGCCTTTACCGCTAAATGTTGTACCGCCCTTGCCGGGAGTAACGCCACCAACGATCTTGGTGCCGTATTCCAGCATTTGCGATGTATGGTAAGTACCTTCGCCTCCGGTCATACCCTGAACAATGACTCTTGTCTTCTTGTCAATTAATACACTCATTGCAAACCTTATATAAATCTGTTAAATATTATTCAAAAGGAAAAGAATTTAATGCTTTTACACATTTAAGAACATGCAATTTAACAATTTATAGAATAATAGAAAAAACTCGAACGAAATATTTTTACTCGTTCTTTTGAAACAGAATTATCTTCTGTATTCGTAGGGACACGGCGTGCCGTGTCCTTTTGTATTCAACCCCTTCGGGGCTGGAGATATTGCTTTGCATTCCTATCCGTGGGCTTACGCCCACGGTTATTTAGATTTAGCCACTTCGTGGCAAATATTTCTGTATTCCAGCTCTGAAAGAGCTGAATTTAAA
>CAYXFU010000066.1:0-11600 GCA_964464375.1 uncultured Hyphomicrobiales bacterium | reverse complement strand
CACCCAAAAATAATTATTACCTCGTAGAGGTTAAATATATAATCGCTACGCGATATTCTTTCCTTTCCCAAGTCACCAAATGCAATTTGCGAAATGAAAGAGAATTTATCAAAGAAACGCGTTTAAAAGGAAATAAAAATTATATCAATCATTGTATTGTAGGGATTCATTGCATGAATACTACTTTATTGCGAACTCAAGCAATGTGTCCCTAAAAAATATATTAAGATTATTAACTCTATTCAGTATGACAAAAAATATATTCGTGCATGCGCAGTAATGACAATAAAAAGCAAGGACACGGCACGCCGTGTCCCTACAAAATACATGGATTCTTCGCTCCGCTCCTAATGACTTTCTAAGCGAATTGTTTTCTGCGGTGCGATCTGTAGGCATTGAGCAGAATGCCGAGCATCAGAAGATTGACAAAAAGAGCAGAACCGCCAGAGCTCAGGAATGGCAGAGGAATCCCCATAACGGGCATCATGCCGATTGCCATGCCGATATTGATAATTGTGTGGTAGAAAATTGTAGCGGCTGAACCAAAGGCTATCAGGCTGAAAAAACTACTATCAACTTCGGAGGCAATTCTGACAGCTCTGAGTATAAAACCGAAAATCAGGACAACCACTAAAGCACTGCCCAGGAAACCGAATTCTTCAGCGGGTACCGAGAAGATAAAATCTGTCCATTGAGCGGGAATGTATCTCAACTGTGTCTGAGTGCCACCCATGAAGCCTTTACCAGACAGACCGCCACTGCCAACGGCAAGAATGGACTGAATTACATTATAGCCACTACCTCTTGGGTCACTTCCGGGATTGAGGAAGGTTTCAATTCTTTTCTTTTGATATGGTTCAAGTTTATCAACTGCAATTTTTCCGGAATATCCAATACCTCCAACTATCACAACTGCCATAACAGTTAGCCATATTTTTCTACGAAGAAGACCTGCGATGATAGCAAATATTGAAACGGAGGTAACGAAGGCGGCTGTTCCTATAAGTGAGAACAGAGCAATTAATGGAGCACTAACAACTGTAAATAATACAAATAAATCAAAACCGGACCAGAATAAAATTCCGATAAATGTTGCTCCCAAAACTGTTGCTGTACCATTATCGGGTTGTTTAAATATCAATATAGCGGGGAGAATCATTAAAGCACCTGCAACAAGCACATC
Organism: uncultured Hyphomicrobiales bacterium; assembly: GCA_964464375.1. GTDB lineage: Bacteria > Bacteroidota > Ignavibacteria > Kapaibacteriales > UBA2268 > CAIOZA01. Next base: position 10,417 of record CAYXFU010000066.1, on the reverse strand, counting down.
ACGAAGATTCTTAATGTCCACACCTTTTGACGAAAGGAATTTGGCAATAGCCATAAGGGTAGATAATTTAGCGAATTCCGAGGGCTGAAATGTGAAACCACCTAGTGCGAGCCAGCCACGTGTTCCATTGACTTCCTTACCGAATAGTAAAACGCCGATAAGCATAAGAATTACAATTCCGTAAAATGGATAAGTAAATGACGATATCCATCTTTCAGGCAGGAACATCACCACAATTGCGGCTATAAATCCTATTATAGCAAAAGTCAGTTGTTGGGTAAACCTACCGGACATACCTATTTCATAAGTGGCACTATAAATCGAAATTAGACCAATAGTAACAAGGAGAACAGTGATCAGAAAAGTACTCCAGTCGAAAAATTCTGAAGTTTGGCGTCTGACCTCAAAACTTGAATCTTGATCCTGCATGAGCATTTATTGCGTGTCTCCATTTACGATTCTTTGGAATGCTTCAGTATATTTATCGATAGTCAGTTTAATTATTTCATTTGGCAAAATGGGTGGTGGAGGGGTTTTATTCCATTTGATAGATTCAAGATAGTCTCTCAGCACCTGTTTGTCGAAATTATATTGAGGTTTACCCGGTGAATAAACATCCTTAAGCCAGAATCTGGAAGAATCCGGAGTCAGAGCTTCATCAATGAGAATTAATTCACCTTCTTCGTTCAAACCAAATTCAAATTTGGTATCAGCGAGTATTAGTCCTCGTTCGTTGAGGTATTCCCATGCAAAATTGTACAATTTGATAGCAATATCTCTTACTTGTTCTGAGATATCCAGTCCAACGATTTGGGACATTTTTTCAAAATTAATGCTCTGATCATGACCAACTTCTTCTTTTGTTGTTGGAGTAAATATAACTTCAGGAAGTTTTTCAAATTCCAGCAAACCGGCAGGAATTGTTATTCCGCTAACAGTTCCGGATTTTTGATATTCTTTCCAGCCTGAACCGGCAATATAGCCACGAACTACAGCTTCAATAGGCAGTGGCTTGCACTTACGAACCAACATAGAGCGATTAATAAGATCATCATTATATTGATGACATTCAACCGGATAGTCGTCAGGATTGCTTGTAACTAAATGATTAGAAATGATGTGTTTAGTCTTGTCGAACCAGAATGTTGAAATCCTGGAGAGAATTTCACCTTTACCCGGTACAGGAGTATCCATAATAACATCGAACGCACTTATTCTGTCGGTTGCAACAAAAAGCAGAAATTCACCAAGATCATAAATATCTCTAACTTTTCCGCGATGAACAAGTTTAAGAGCAGGGAAATCTGTTTGATAAATTGCTTTCATTTTACTTCACCAAAGATTGAAAAATGTATTGAATATATGAGAAAATCGAGAACTGATACTGATAAATTGAGAAAATTATCAGATATATAACTATAATAAAATTTGCTCCAATCGCAAAAGTCTTTGTCGGATGAGCATCGAAGACAACTGAAGTTGCTTTAAGAATCCTAAAAATAATCCAAATATAAAATACCGGCAGAACGATCATAATCAATGATAGGAAAGCCGGCGAAAAAACGAGCAAATTAATCAGAACAGTCGAGAATGGGAGCAAAATAACTATAGGAGCAGAACTCCAGATAACAATTGTAAGTGCATCTTTATAATAAATCCTTCCTCTGACAGTAAAAGCGAATAATCTTATTATTAAAGCTGCTAGTAATATTGAGAGAATCACAATAAAAGTTATCATGAGCAGAAGAATTTCAGGAGTCCAGATAAGTGAGAACAGTCCTTCCTGAAAATATTTGAAAGGCAAAGCCAAAATCAATAGCAATTGGGCTACATTGTCAGATTTATAATAATATAAAATCGATGCCAAATACAACCCGACAGTGATAGATTCAGATATTCCAAGGATAAGGGTCTGAAGATTAGAAATGATCCTCTGATCGCGAATATCTGCATAAAGATTGTATGGTCTCAAAATTGCCCGTGTAAAATATTCTCTGAATCGTTTGTATCTGTTTATTAGAAAAATAAGTGATATACTTAGAATGAGACCAAGAATGATAAAGAAAACAGGTGTCTTCTCGGAATAACTGCCTGCATTGAGCAATGGTTCCTTTTCGGCATTGAACAATGCCTGAAGAGTATTGAATGATAGTCTTTGCTTTCTATTGTCGTCAACCAAACCAGAGGTGCAAAGATATAAATCTGAGTGATTAACGGTCATGAGTGGATTGTTCAATTCATAATCATTGAATGAGGCTATGATACTGCCGAATAATTTTTTCTCTTTGACAATATGGAAAAGATTCAGAATATAATAAGCTTGAGATTCGATTGAAAGAGGATCGGAATATCCGTGATGATTATCAGGCTGAATAGGGAAACCATAGTTTATGAAAACAGGTTTATCCTTTGCCAATTCGACTAATCTGGAAATTTCCTTTTTTATTTCATCTGAAGAATGATGCCTTCTGTTATCGTGAAATCCGATGAAATCAAAACCATCATTTGTAATTGTTTTGGTTCCGAACCAAACAATTTTATATATAAGTTTATCGGAATAGTTTCTGAAAATAGATTGAAGACTTTTATATAAATCTAAGGATTGAGGGGAAGCGTCAATAATTCCATCAGAAAGTCCCCATGCCATTACACAAGGATGATTGTGAAAATTCTCAATTAGTCTTTCGGACAGATTGCGCATCTTAACTCTAATTTCGTCTAGTTCTATCAATGATGTAGGACTATCATACATGGGAAGTTCAACCATCATTAACAAGCCATATTTATCGCAAAGATAAGCCAGATAGGGATGTGGAGCATCATATTTAACTCTGATCATATTCGCCCCGAGTGTCGCTTTTATCTGATATACATCCTGTTCCATTTTATGGAGTGAAACTGCCTGCCCATTCTTATAATCCTGTATATAGTCAACACCTTTCAGCTCAAATATTTTCCCGTTTTGAAGAACTTGGGGTTGTCCCTGAACGTTCTGAATTGAATAATCAACAAATCCCATGATGGTGCTATATTCATCAACAAGTGCACCATTTCGGGAAATTTTAACAACCAATTGATATAGATTGGGGGTTTCTGTTGACCAAGTGGAAGGCGAAATCGCATTCATATTGAAATCAATTGGAACAGTTCTGAACGGTTCAACTTCCATTGTTTTAGACGGATGGGTTGCAATAACTTGTCCGGTCTGTATATTACGTATCTGTGCTTCCACCTGAATTACAGTTTTACTAATTCCGAGATTGCCGAGTGAATCGCTTTTGGAATTGTGGGCAACAAATGAACTAATGTCCGATGTTGAGATTGAAACTAAAGTTCTGACATTCCAGTGCTGGTAGTTCTGTACAGGTTCAGTTTTATATTTTATACTATTAACCCAGACTTGAGGATTGCCAACAAGGAAAATTTCCCGGAGTATTCCTGTATAAATCTTCTTTGCAAAAATATGCTGTTCTTTGAGCTTTCTGGCGGCATCGGTGGCGGCAGAAATAACAAGCTTGATGTTGTTGGTTTCGCCCCAGATGAGTCTTTTAGGTATTTGAACATTGAAAGGTGTCATACCACCAAAATATTTGCCGATGAATTGATCATTGAAGTAAACCTCAACTTGTTCATCGACACCAAGAAAATATAACTGCCATGAATACTGATTGGTAAGATTCTTATCAATTTTGATTGTTCTGCGAAGATATACCCGCTTGGCATCTGTTGCAACACCCGGTATATCTGTAGGTTCCCAGCTTTGATCATCAGTTGAATACTCCCATCTACCTGCAAGATTAACAACGAATCTTGTCGTAGAGGGTATCAGTTGGCTGATCTGATTTTTATCGATTCCCTTGTATGTGTTCTGAGCAGATGCTTCCTGACTGAATAATGACAGTAAGAATGAAATAATTGATATAAGAATTAATATGAAATATCTGAACATACTTTCCCCAAAATGAAAGAAAACTGTTAAAACATTGAAAACTTTAAGAAATTCTGCACGAAAGGCAAGTACAAAAGTTGCCTTTTTTAGTGATTTTTCAAAAGAAAATATTATTTATTTAGCTATAATTTAATTTTAAGGTACATTTTTTATAGAATTCAACTTAAATCTCAATAAAATTGGAATAACTGAAAGCAGTGTAAGACCGGATAAGATAAATATCCATTCATAACCAAACTGCGATGAAATCACAGCACACAACAAGAAACTGATTAATGCTCCAAGCAGGTTTCCGCTCGATGCTATTCCCATAACTCCTCCGACATTGTCAGGATTGGAACGTTTACTCAGAGCAGAATATATTGTTGGAACAATTGCTCCTACAAATATTCCGATTATCATCCTGATTGGAAATAACATAATCCAGTTTGTGATAAACAATTGAAGAATAGTGAACACTCCTACTATTGCCGATGACACTATTAAAGTTTTGCTATAGTGTTTGGTGTCGCTTCTTCTCCCCCATTTTGCAGCGAATAAAATACTGAATATCCCAACTGTCCCGATTAAAAAGCCTGTGATTGTCGAAAAGTACTCTTTTGGAGTGTTGAGAGTTTCTACAAAAAATGGAAAAACAGGTGAAGTGAAATGAATACCTCCTTGGGTAATCATAACGAGAATAATTAGAATTCTTAATTCCTTTTCGGCAAAAATATACTTCAAATTGTGAAGAACCGAAGAGTGCATTTTGCCGGAGGGAATAAAATTCTGCTCGTGAACATAGTATATTATTAGTAGTCCACTAATAAAACAGAGAGCGGAGACTATATAGAAAACGGGCCTGATTCCGAATAAATCAGAGAATATACCACCTGCAAAAGGTCCGATAATTGTACCTGCAGATTGTGCACTCTGAAGCATACTTATAGCAAAACCGGAACGAACATGGGGCGTTTCCGCAGAAACAAAAGCCAAAGATGCGGCAATAAAACCACTAACTGCACCCTGAAGCACTCTTAATAGAAACAGATCCCAGACATTGCGAGCGAATCCCATTAAAAACATAGCAATAGCCAGACCAATTATAGCTCTGACTACCATCCTCTTCCGCCCGTATTTATCTCCCAAACTTCCCCAAATCGGAACTGTAATGATTGAAAGAATATAGGGACCTGCGAAAACAATACTACTCCAGAACTGGGCTTCGTGAATATTGGTTATACCAAGCTGGCGCACATATATAGGGAGAAAAGGCACACATGCGCTCATACCTATCATAGCAATAAACTGAGCAATAACCAGGAAAATTAGATTTGTTTTCCAGCTTTGTTCTCTAGATTTTAATAATGCTATGATATCAGTAGATTTTATTTCGCAATAATACTTATAAATTATAACAATGCCTTAATGAATGACTGAATATAAGAAAAAAAATTATTTATCTAAATAGCAACACAATGATTACAATTTACAGATTATTTGTTAAAGTATTCTTAATTCCAATAATGAAAAGGAGTTACAATATTTTGATTTATTAATTATTTGATGACATATTTATTTCAATAGTCAGATAAGTTTCGTAATTTTGTTATCTGATTCAATTATTAAAAAGAAAAAGATAAATATTCCAGGAACAAACAAATGTTTTATAGGAGAATTTGAATGAAAGACAAAGTTTTTGTAACAATTGATGGCAACGAAGCTGCTGCTTATGTTGCTTATCGTGTTAACGAAGTAATTGCAATTTATCCGATAACCCCATCATCAAATATGGGTGAATGGGCAGATGAATGGGCATCAAAGGGTATTAAGAATATATGGGGTACTGTACCAACAGTCTGCGAAATGCAGAGTGAAGGCGGAGCCGCCGGAGCAGTTCATGGTTCACTTCAGGCAGGTGCTCTGACAACTACATTCACAGCTTCACAAGGTCTTCTCTTGAAGATACCGAATATGTTTAAAATTGCAGGTGAGTTAACTTCCACCGTTTTTAATATAAGTGCTCGTACACTTGCTACACATGCACTATCGATATTTGGTGATCATAGTGATGTGATGTCAGCAAGAACCACAGGTTTTGCATTTTTAGCCGCTGATTCAGTTCAGCAGGTAATGGATTTTGAAATAATTGCTCAAGCATCAACACTTGAATCTCGTTTGCCATTCCTTCATTTCTTCGATGGCTTCCGCACATCGCATGAAGAAATGAAAATTGAGCTACTCAGTGAAGATGTAATGCGTGAGATGATGGATGCCGAGCTGATTGAAGCACACAGAAACAGAGCATTGTCGCCAGACCATCCCGTTCTTCGCGGAACAGCCCAGAATCCTGATGTATTCTTCCAGAACCGTGAAACAATGAATAAATATTATACAGATTGTCCTGATATCGTTCAGAAGCAGATGGATAAATTTGCAAAACTTACCGGACGTCAGTATCAATTATTCGAATATCATGGTGCTCCGGATGCAGATAAAGTTATTATTCTTATGGCATCGGGCTGTGAACCAGCACATGAGACAATTGATTATTTGCTCAAGCAGGGCGAAAAAGTCGGTGTTCTCAAGATCCGTTTGTACAGACCATTTGATATGAAGAGATTTATTGCGGCAATACCAAAATCAGTCAAGAAGATTGCTGTTCTTGATAGAACAAAAGAGCCAGGCGCAACCGGTGAACCTGTATATCTTGATGTTGTCAATGCATATTATGAAGCAGTAACTAATGATTGGTCAGGAGTAAAGGAAATACCTAAAATCGTTGGCGGTAGATACGGATTATCTTCAAAGGAATTCACTCCATCAATGATTATTTCTGTTTTTGAGAATCTTAAACTGGATAAGCCAAAAAATAATTTCACTATTGGTATCAATGATGATGTTTATCACTCAAGTCTTGATTATGATACTGAATTATCAATTGAGTCCGATAAAGTTGTCCGCGCTATGTTCTATGGTCTTGGTTCTGATGGTACAGTCGGAGCAAACAAGAACTCCATTAAGATTATTGGAGAAAATACAGATAATTATGCTCAAGGATATTATGTTTACGATTCAAAAAAAGCCGGTGCTTTAACAGTATCTCATTTAAGATTCGGTCCGGACAAGATCCGCTCTACATATTTAATTAATAAAGCAAACTTTATAGCATGTCATCAGACAGTATTCCTCGAAAAATACGACATGCTCAAAAATATTGGCGAAGGCGGAACTTTCCTGATAAATTCTCCCTGGTCAGTTGAAGAAGTTTGGAAGAATATTCCAAAAACAACACAGGAAAGAATTATTAAGAAGAAAGTCAAGCTGTTCACTATTGACGCACAAAAAGTAGCTGAAGCCAGTGGAATGGGTAGAAGACTTAATACAGTTATGCAGGTTTGCTTCTTTGCTATTTCCGGTGTTCTGCCAAGAGAAGATGCTATCAAGGCTATTAAGGATTCTATCGTAAAATCTTACAGCAGGAAAGGTGAGGAAATTGTCAATATGAACCTCCAGGCGGTTGATAATTCACTTCATAACTTGTTTGAAGTCCCAGTACCAAATGCAGTAACTGCAACATTTGATCTAAGCTTGCCGGTTCCAGCCAATTCTCCGGAATTTGTGAGAAATGTTATCGGCGAGATTATTGCCGGACGTGGTGATGAACTGCCAGTTAGTGCCTTCCCTCATGACGGTACATGGCCCACTGCAACGGCTCAGTACGAAAGAAGAAATATTGCTTTTGAAATACCTGTTTGGGATGAAGAAATTTGTATCCAGTGCGGTAAATGCTACATGGTTTGCCCTCATGCAACCATAAGAGCCAAGGTTTATGATTCTACTTTACTTGGGAATGCACCTGAAACATTCAAAGCAGTAGAAGCACGCGACAAAGAGTATGCAGGAATGAAATATACACTTCAAGTTGCTCCGGAAGATTGTACAGGATGTGGCGTTTGTATTGAGGTTTGCCCGGTAAAGAACAAATCTAATACATCACTGAAAGCTATCAACATGACACCTCAGATACCTTTGAGAGAATCTGAAGCAAAGAACTGGGAGTTCTTCTTGTCATTACCAGAAGTTGACAGAAGCAACATCAAATTATCAAATATCAGGCAACAACAGCTCCAGAGACCTTTGTTTGAGTTCTCGGGTGCTTGCTCAGGTTGCGGTGAAACTCCTTATATAAAACTTCTCACACAGTTATTCGGAGATCGTTCTGTTATCGCTAATGCAACCGGATGCTCTTCGATTTATGGAGCTAACCTCCCAACAACTCCATATACTACAAATGCTGAAGGAAGAGGACCGGCATGGTCAAATTCTTTATTCGAAGACAATGCTGAATTTGGCTTAGGTTATCGTTTGGCAATTGACAAACAGAAGGAGATTGCAAAACAGCTAGTAAATGAATTAAAACCTCAGATCGGTGAAGCACTTGCCGAAGAGATTTTGAATAGTCAACAGAAAGATGAATCAGATATATTCGAACAGCGTAAGAGAGTTGAAAAACTAGTCGATATGTTATCAAAAATCAACAGTCCCGAATCTATGAGACTACTCTCTGTTAAAGATTACTTAGTCAAGAAATCTGTTTGGATTGTTGGTGGAGACGGTTGGGCTTATGATATCGGTTACGGTGGACTAGACCACGTTATTGCGTCAGGTAAGAATGTTAACATTCTTGTACTCGATACGGAAGTTTATTCCAACACCGGTGGTCAGGCTTCAAAAGCATCGCCACTAAGTGCTGTAGCAAAATTTGCTACTAAAGGTAAACCGACAAATAAGAAAGATCTCGGAATGATGGCTATGGCTTATGGTAACGTTTATGTCGCATCAGTTGCTATGGGCGCAAAAGACGAGCATACTCTGAAGGCATTCCTCGAAGCAGAAGCTTATGACGGACCATCAATCATTATAGCATACAGTCATTGTATCGCTCATGGAATCGATATGTCCGCACCATTGATTCAACAGAAATTAGCCGTTGATTCAGGTCAGTGGTTGCTCTACAGATACAATCCAGTTTTGGCGGCACAGGGAGGAAATCCGATGACATTGGATTCTAAAGCTCCGAAGCTACCTGTTGCTGAATATCTTAATACAGAAAACAGATTCAAGATGCTCAAGGTATCACATCCTGAAATTGCAAAGGAATATTTCAAGCAGACTCAGACATTTGTTGAAGACCGTTATAAATTCTACGATTATCTGGCAAATAGAAGATTTAGCCCTGAAGTTCAGGCAGAAGAAAATAAATAGTTAAAATAATGGGAGGAGATTCGCTTCTCCTCCTTAATAATTTGAAAATAAAAAACATTAAAAAAGATAACAGGAGTTAATGATGGATTTAACAACAACGTACTTAGGACTTAATCTGAAGTCACCTCTTGTTGTTTCTGCTTCTCCGCTTTCTGAAGACACGAATAATATCAGAAAGATGGAAGATGCGGGAGCATCAGCCGTTGTGCTTTATTCTCTTTTCGAAGAGCAGATAATAGGCGAACAAAAAGAATTGGACTTTCATACAACAGCAGGCACACACAGTTTTGCAGAAGCACTCACATATTTCCCTGAAGCCGGAGAATACCGAGCAGGTCCCGAAAAATATCTGGAGCACATCCGCAAAGCCAAAGAAGCAGTGAAAATTCCCATTATAGCCAGTCTTAACGGTTCAAAACCCGGAAGCTGGACTAAATTTGCAAAGGACTTCCAGGAAGCCGGTGCAGACGCTATTGAACTTAATATCTACAATATACCAACAGATGCGAACAAGTCAGGCGAGGAAATTGAAAATTCTTATGTCGAGATTCTGAAGGAAGTGAAAGCCGCAGTTACAATTCCTGTTGCTGTTAAGCTCAGTCCATATTTCACAAATATGGTCAATATGGCAAAAAAGCTCGATGATGCCGGTGCTAACTCGTTGGTACTTTTCAACAGATTCTATCAGCCAGATGTTGATCTCGAAGAATTGGTGATCAGACCTCAGGTTCAGCTGAGTCATTCACCGAACTCTAAGCTCCCGATGAGATGGATTGCCATACTCAAAGGAAGAATCAGAGCCGACTTAGCCGCAACAAGCGGTATCCATACCGGTTACGATGCAATCAAAATGCTTATGATCGGTGCTAATGTAACTATGTTCTGCTCTGCTTTATTGCAGAATGGTATTTATTATCTGACAGACATCGAAAAAGAAATAGTTGAATGGATGAATGAACATGAATATAAATCTGTTAAGCAGATGATTGGCAGTATGAGCCAGAAGAATATTCCTGATCCGAGTGCATTCGAAAGAGCACAGTACATGAAAGCAATTGTGAAGTATAAATTCTAAAACTGAGAGAATTTATTATTTGTTAAGAGCTGTCTTAGGAATAGGGCAGCTTTTATTATTTTGTCATACAGAAGGAAGTGAGGAACAATAGGGGCTCACATGAATTTTTTGGGGACTAAGCAAAAAGTTTATATAATCTAAAGAGG
>CAYXFU010000065.1:0-11620 GCA_964464375.1 uncultured Hyphomicrobiales bacterium | reverse complement strand
TTTTTTGCATTTCCTTATCCCGTTAGGGATTAAATATTAAAATTGAAAAAACACGATGCAAAAGATGCAAAAGTGCCAACCCAAAAATGAATTATTTGAATAATAAGGAGGTTACGGGAAATTTAAATAACTCTACGCTCATTAAAATAGTGCAAAAGATGCAATTCTCACTTTCGAAAAGTTGTAATCTTCTTGAAAGTTGGATAATCACACTAAAATCTTCTAATATAACTGATTCCCGCCCATCGTTCAAAACCCGTATGAATTCTTGAATTTTCCAGCAAATCCCTTACTTTCAATTCGATTGTTACTCCGCGGGCTATAGACCAGCGTGTTCCTATGTTCAATAGTACTGAAGCTGAGGATATCTGCCTGTCCTTATCAGCGAGATTAGGATTCAATTCAAAATATAAAGCCCCGTAAGCTCCAATCGAATGTTCGAAACCTATCCAAAAATTTGGTGTGTGTTGTCCTGCCGCTTGTTCGAAAGTATAGTTCAGCCCTGCATGCCATGAGAAATTCCCGATAGACCATTTGAAGCTCTTGCTTAATGAAGTGTAGATACCGGTACTATAAGTTTCAAAACGGTTTTTAATGCTGATATATTCTCCTCTGCCCTGTGTATTAACACCAATAAGGATCGCAGGTATGGTACGGGTTTCATCGATTATCCGCCAGTTTAGTATGAATCCGGGCCATTTCTGGAATTTAATATCTCCGCTTCCGATAAGATTTGTTCCGCTGAAGCTGATTCCAAGGTTTAAATTTTTCAGTGGAGCAATCGTGAACGAAGCAAGCAATCCGCCGTTGGTAAAAGTTGTCCCCTCGAAGCAGTAAGTATTTTTGGGCAATACTCCGGCAGTGGGCATATCAACTATACACCTTGATTCGTATATTGATGACGATCCTGCGTCAGACTGTGCAAGAGCATACGTAGGAACAAATGGAGTAAAATTTACGCAAATGAGCATATAAAATGCAATTCTCAGCACCCATCCATTTGGTTGTGATTTCATTGTTGTTACTATTTAGGAAAAATATTATGCTACAATGCAAATTTATCAAATTCTATGACTAATTTTGTAAAAATATATTCAAAAAGCAAATAAAGGATTGAAGAGAGAAGTTAAAATATATCTCGATTTTGATGGGACGATAAGCAAGAAGGACATTGGCGACGAGCTGTTCAGGGATTACGGCGAATTTGAACCATGGCACTCTATGCTCAAGACAGGAACTATGGATATAGGTAGTTATTGGCGAAAAGTAATTTCTACTCTTGATCCAAAGCTGACTTTGAAGGAAATTGCAGAATATGCCGTTAAGTTCGAGACCGATACCAATCTGCCTGTTTTCGCAAATTACTGTAAATCTCAGGGATATCAGCTTGAGATAATAAGCGACGGTTTTGATGCTTATATCAAACCATTGATGTCTCATATTGGACTTGACTGGATTCCGGTTAATTGTAACAGATTAATCAATACGGGAAACGGATTTGAGCCGATGTTTCCAAACGCTAGCGAGTCATGCAACTGTCTCTGTGCTTCATGCAAGAGGAATGCAATTTTAACCGCAACTCCTTCAGAGACAGTCATAGTTTTTATTGGCGACGGAGCCTCGGATTACTGTGCTGCCGAGCATGCAGATATTGTATTTGCTAAGAAAGCTCTGGCTGCGTACTGTAACGAGTTTAAAATACCGCATCATCATTATCATAACTTTTTCGATGCTTATAAACTGATGATAACTCTCGAAAAGAAAGGACGGCTTAAGCCAAGACATCAAGCTTATCTCAAAAGAAAAAAAGCTTTTGAAACAGAATAGATTTGCATTTTTAAATTCTTTGAATTTTCTGTCGATAATACTTAGAATTCACTATAATGATAGTTTGTCATAATATTAATTAAATTTAAATATTTTGGAATAATAAAATGAATAATTTAAAATTCTTTTTAGTCATACCTTTACTTTTGGCAATAGTTGTTAACCTAGCGTTAGGTAATGAGTCACAGGCAACTATAAAAATAAAATCCATCACTGTAAGTGGGGTTAAGATAGATTCAAATGACTATAGGAATATAGTATTGTCCGAGAAGGATTCTATAAGCATTGATTACTCTGTGAAAACTGCGAACAACCAGTCAAGTGGATATTTTTTTAGGATTAATATCAACAATAAGGATCAGCAATCAACATATACCACTAATAATCAGACTATAATTTATAAGTATCTTCCTGAGAATGTCTATCATTTATCGATATCGGCATTTGATCCTAGTTTGAAATGGGTATCCGACACTTTATACCTTGCCATAAGGGTAAATAATCACGAAAAAAGCCTGATGGATGAACTAATCCGACTAAAAAATCAAATTAATAGGAAAGATACATTAAAGTTTTCAAGTAAAATTCACGATAATATATTTAAATTAGATTGGAAATCCGGTTTAATTGGATTAGGTTTAGGGCTTATTGTTCTTGTCATTGTAGTTATGTTCCGTAAAAAGAACAATATTCGAACTGGCACAGTAATTGAACATGATGTCTATGATGAAGAAAATCATTTATTTAATAATAGTGGTACTGTAATGTCAGAAGCAAATATAATCTCGATTGAGGAGCATGGCAAACTCCAGAACGAAAACAAAAAATTAGCAAACGAAATAAATGTTTTGCGAACCCAGATCAACAATCTGAGTACACGTACAAACGAACTTGTTGCTCAAAACAATGAATTGAAGGAACAAATTGACCGTCTATCCAAAAGCCAGGAAGTTGCAGAATTGCTCCAACAGCAGAAAGACGACCTGTTTACTATTGTTATTCATGACATTAAGAATCCGGCTTCACTTATCAAGTCGTTAATTGATTTGTTACGTTCTTATGATCTTAATGCACAAGAACAATCTGAGATAATAGACAATATCTTCGAGACTTCAATGAAGATTGTAAATTTATCACAGGAAGTAACCAAAATATTAGCTCTCGAAAGCTCAAGTATGATGCTTAACTTCGAGCATGCCGACATCAATGAGATAGTAGCCGATGTATTCAGACGTAACTCCATAGCCGCACATAACAAAGAGATAGAACTTCTGTTAGACATTTCACCTGAAGTTCAGCACGCAAGAATGGATGCGCAGAAGATTGATGAGATAGTTGAGAATCTGCTTTCTAATGCTATTAAGTTTTCGCATATCGGCGGCAAGATAAAGGTAACAACCAGAACTGAAGATAAATATGTAATTGTTGAAATCAGCGACAACGGATTAGGGTTATCGGAGGACGATATAAACCGGGCATTCCAGCGAGGGGCGCGTCTAAGTGCACAGCCTACAGCCGGCGAGCCATCCAGCGGCTTCGGGCTCTGGATCGTGAAGAAGCTTGTGGAGAATCATCACGGAAGGGTCTGGGTCAAATCCAAGCTTGGGGTTGGTTCGACGTTCGCATTCTCGATACCGTTCGACCAGCCGGAGTAAATTCAATTACGAATTAAAAATTACGAATTACGACAAAGGATATCAGAAATGGTATCCTTTTTTTTGTTAAATTGTCCCAAATTCGTTTTTACAGTTGTCTATATTTATGTAATGGGACAAAGATCTAAAAGATAATGATAGACTATAATACATATACAGACGATGAGCTTTTAATCCTCTTAAAGGAAGATAAACCTATAAGGGACTATGCATTTGAAGCTGTATATACAAGATATGCCAATAAACTAAATTCCTATTGCATCTTCATCAGCAGAAACAAAGAAGACTCAAAGCAGCTCTTCCAACGAACATGGATAAAATTCTTCGAGTATGCAAAAGATGGTAATACAGTTAATAATATCCTTTCATTTCTGATTATCACATCTAAGAATATTTATCTTAACGATGTAAAATTCCAGGAACGCAATCGTAAGAAGTTTGAGGAATATCATTATATCAATGATATCGAAGAAAAAGTTAAAATATACGACCACTTAAATAAAGATAAAGACTTAATTGGTCTTATTCATATCGCAGTCGAAAGTCTCGATGAAATATACAAAGAACCATTCATACTAAAGAGATTCCAGGGATTACCAAACGAGGAAATTGCAAAAATATGCAATGAAAGCATTGAGTGTGTGCGAAAGAGAATTACCAGAGCCACTAACATGGTTAAAGAAATAGTAACTCAATATACTAACGAATCAAATAATATCAGGTGATATATGAACTATAGCGATCAATTAGTCGAATATATAGATGGAGAGCTGACTCCTGAAGCAGAAAAGGAACTGTTTTCAGCTATCGCATCTGATGATTCACTCCGCGAAGAGATGAGGACACTGATGAATATGAAAAATGCTATCAGCAATAGTGGTAATTTATATGAACCAAGCTCAGCGATGAAAGGTGCAATTTTCAGTGCCGTAAACATTGTACCTGCAAATGCTCCAGTTCCGATTCCCGAAAACCCAGGTATGATGGGCAAAATAGCTAATTTCAATATTAAATCAATGCTGACCGGAGGGATAATTACCCTGCTTCTGATCTCACCATTTATTTATTTTTATGGGAAAAATTATCAGAATAATGGGAAAGAGGCAAAACAGAATTTATCTCAAATCAAGGCAGAAACTCCTCCTGTTAATATTATTAATAGCGAGATAAAGAATAATTCAGAAACAGTAAAGCCAATAATTAAGTATGTATATATCGTAAAAGAGATTCCAAAGGAATTGCCAAATGTCATTTCAAATTCGGAGCTTGAAGATATTAAGGAGATTAACATTGCAACAGCTACTCCACAGAATTATGATCAAAAATTTGATTTGGTACAAAGAAATTCAAATCTAGGAAATGAATTGGATATAAGACCAGAACATGACCTGCGTATATCAGATCAAATCTCCGTTTGGAAAGATCTGGGATTATCTCTGGAAATCAGAAATTCAGCCAGTTGGAATCTACCTAAGGAAACCATTTATCCGAGTTATTTATCTAAAATTAATAATATGGGATTTTCTATTTTGTATGATTTGGATAAGAACATTAGAGTTGGTGCAGACATCAGGCAGGAAACATTTTTTGTTAGATATAACGGCACAAATAATATAAATCAGCAGCTGCAATACGAACAGCAACCCAATCTGCTCAGCTACGGAATTATATTAAGATATATAATGCCTGAAGTACTTGGTATCAAACCATTTATCCAGGGAATTGCTTCTATGAATTATTACGGATTAATCGGTAGAGGAAGCATCGGACTAGAATATAGATTCTATCCGGATTTTGGTTTGATAGCTCAAGCAGAGTACTCAAATATGCGATTCCAGCATCAGAAAAATAATTTCAATTCATCGAAGGTAAATTTTACTTACGGCATAAATTATAATTTTTAATACAATGAGGCTTTCATCATGAAAAAATTAAATCTTTTAATCGCTTTATTAGTTATATCATTTATTCTTAGCTCATGTGGGGATATTACAAATTCAGACCCCAATATCAACACTAAAGTAATTCAGTATAACAAAGTCCTTGCAAATCAGGTTCAGTCTGTAATTATGCCTCTAAAAGTCGGGAACCGTTGGATATATAGAAAAGAAAATTCGAAGCTGGATACAACTGAAGTAATGAGTATGTTAAAGATTAATGGTGAGGATTGGTTTAATGTAAAACATATAAGGATGGGAAATCTATTTTTAACTAATACTGATGTTGGTTTGTGGTACAGATGTGAATGTGAAACACAGTCATATCTTCTGGCAAAATATCCAATTAACAGTAATTCTTTTACGACAGGATTTTATTATGGTATACAATTAATTGAAGATAGCCTGGGTAATTATCATACAATAATTGATACATTATATAACGAAGTAAAAATAGAAAATACAGTAGAAGTAAATGTTCCAAAAGGAAAATTCACTGCAATTCTCTATAAATCCAATCTTAAAAGCATAAATATTGTTCACTACTTTACAATTGATTTATATTTTTATTATGTACCTGACTTGGGCTTAATTAAATTGGAGGAGTATTATAATGGTAGTATCTCTCAAACTTTCGAATTAGTTGATTATACTATTTAGAATTACGACAAAGGATATCAGAAATGCTATCCTTTTTTTTGCGAATTTTGAATGATGGGATTATACTAAATTGATTAATAGACTTCTCGATGAGAACCAATGTTTTCCAAAATTACTTTGTTCGGTTCAACAAAAATGAACATTACTCTAGTTTGAAAATCCAAACTAAAACTCCAGCAATCACTCAATTTACCGGAAAGTTTATGAGTTTTTAATGATTTGTCAAAAGGATTGTTCAAGAAAATCTGCAATTTCACATCAAACAGTTCTTCAAATGTAGAATTGTTCTTGATCTTTTTCTTATAAGCCCTAAGAAAAGACTTGCTTAATGCTACTTCAATCATAGGTTTTTTAAGGTGTTCTTTATTGCATTGAAATCTGATGAAAAAGTTAGTTCATTATTGTTGTATGATTGGACAGACTCTAAATGTGATTTTAATAATTCTTCCCTTTCGAACTTAACTTTAAGTTTTTCAGTTATAGCCTGTAGTTCTATTAACTCATCATATTGCAGGCTTTTAACATCTTCAACTAATTCTGCGAAATCACTCATATATTCTCCTTAGTTTTTGTAGTATTAATAACGAAATTAATAAAACTAAATTTTTTTTCAGTTTACTTCGTAAAGAATTTCTTTTTGATTGAATTGTCGAATATCATCAGTATCAGCATCGAGAGCAGAATTACAGGAATAATATAAAGCGATTCACTTGCTGAGATCTGATGCGCAAACTTTTCAACTGTTGACATTACAATGTCCAACTTTCCGGGTTCTGACTTAGTGTCGAGTGGAATCAAAGTCAGTATCAATGCGAGAGCTGAGCACATTGTTACGACAGCCACAGCCACAGCATACCAGAACTTCTTAGTGAACACAGGCTCGGACTGATATTTTGATTTGAGCGGAGAGAGACTTATCATCTGCATTACCGATGAAGTAAAATCTTCCGATGGTGTCTCCAGTCCTGACTTGGAGATTATATTCTTTATTTGCGATTCCTGGTTTATTATATTTTTCATAATAAATTGTACACCTCTTCTTTCAAAATATTTTCAAGAGTATGTTGAAGTTTCTTTCGGACACGGAACAGTTTTATTTTGACGTTCGATCTGGTCAATCCTGTGATTTGTGCTATTTCTTCAGCACTTTTTTCAAGCTGATAATATAAAGTAAGTATCAGACTGTCTTCCTCCTCAAGTGATTCCATTGCCAGATTGACGTAGTGCTTCTGATCTTCCGATTTCATCTTGCTCAAAGCTGAGTTTGATTCATTGAAATCAGCTCCTGCCGAATCAATCGTTTCCTCGTCCAGTTCTCTCATAGCAGGTTTGCGTTGTCTCAGCCTCGAAATGGCACAGGTATAGACGATTCGGTAGAGCCATGTCGAGAAAGCGGATTTATTATTAAATTCAGAAAGAGCATAATAGCTTTTAACGAATGCATCCTGAGCGGCTTCTTCGGCATCCTCTCTGTTCCGCAGAACACGCAGAGCCAGAGTGAATGCGATGCTTTTATACTTATTGATTATAAAAGCATAAGCATCGGCATTGCCTTTCAGAACTTTCTCGATATAATATTTATCATCGTTATTGACCATCGAATAGTTAGACGAAAGAATGCAATCTGTGGTTACAAATTATTTTTTTTAATTTTTTTGTAACCGGAGAAAAGTTCCTGGCGTCTAAATGGGAAAGAAGATAATTTGTTTCAATATTTTTTTGGAGTCAGTCATGTTAGAAGATATTTTAGTCCCGATATTCGCGATGCTCACAACATTCGGTTCAGCTTTTGGAATATGTTATGTATATTTCTCAACAAGACATAAGGAAAGAATGGCATTAATTGATCATGGAGCCGATCCGTCGATTTTCAAAACGGAATCCAATCCAATGAAAGTACTAAAGTGGGGATTGTTCTTCGCCGGAATAGGATGTGGTTTACTCGCAGGCAATTGGTTCTGGGCAGCTCTGCACATGGAACCTGCTGTAGCATTTATTTCAATGATATTTGCAGGCGGTGGACTTGGATTGATGATTTTTTATTTGATACAGTACAAGATGGAAAAGAAGAAAAGCTAGAATATCATTTTCATGCTTTTTGAAATGGACTCAGAATTTTTTTTCTGAGTCCATTTTTTTTTACAATAACCACAAAATTAATACGTGTTATTACATTAGATGTTGTAACATTAATTATTTTTGGAGTTATTATGAAAAATGTCCTTTATAATCTTGGCAAGTACCTATATGCAATTCCATTCGCAATTTTCGGATTGATGCATTTAATGAATGGTTCACAGATGGCAGGAATGGTGCCGTCATTTGTTCCGGGTGGTGTATTCTGGGTTTATCTGACCGGAGTTGCTCTTATGGCAGCCGGAATAAGCATCATGATCAACAAATTCACAAAAATATCGACTTTACTTTTGGGTATTCTTTTGTTGATATTTGTGTTGACAATCCACTTACCCGCATTGTCTAATCCGCAAATGATGCAAATGGCTATGGTAGGGTTACTTAAAGATCTAATGCTAGCTGGAGCCGCTTTTATGTTCTCAGCAAGAAGCGAGAACTAAGTATTTTTTACAGATTAATACTTTTGGAAACGATCTCATGCTAAAGCTTGGGATCGTTTTTATTTTGTTAAAACTGCATTATCAATGAATATTTCACAGCTTAATAAACTTGGTAACGCGATTGTTACATCGTACAAAATACATGCCTGGAGGCAAAGTAGAAACATCGATCCGCTTTGATTCAGCTTTTTGCATCTCTATTGATAAAACTGTCTCACCAAATTTAAATGTGGTCATTCAATATACCAAATTGCGTTTGTTTAAGTCCAAATGAGTATGTATATTTGTTGTTGCGTATGAATTGCATTTTTGTGTCAATGTTTATGCAATTACACATTATGTGCTAAGGGAGCAATTCAACCAAAGCTACTCAGGTGGATGAGCATCATTATAAGCATTTTTAAATTTGATATTAAATTTAAAATAAATTCACTATATTTTTTTTAGTTTTTTTACCGATAATTATTAAAACATAATTTATATTTTCCAGACATAATGACTAACTATCAATTTATATTGATTGATGATGAAGATATAATTCTAACAACGCTGTCAAGGATTGTTGAAAAATCATATCCAGGAGTTAATATCCATACTTTTAAAGATGGAGAGTCTGCTCTTGATTATTTGGCAAAGCAGAATGGGCTTGGTATAATAATTTCGGATTTTAATTTAAATGATAAGACAGGTTTGGAAATCTTAATTAATGTTAGAAAAAATGATAATCTGAAAAATTTCTATTTTATGATGATTACGGCTAACTCAGATAAGGATCTAAAATCCAAAGTTCTTCAGTCTGGTGCCGATGGATTCCTTAATAAGCCATTTACTTCCGACGAAATTATTAGCAAACTTGGTACTGCAGTTAAAATCATCAAACTCTATGATGATACAATTTCGAAAGCAAAGGAAATTGAGATTCTTAATGAAGAAAACATCAAGAACTCAGCAACAATGATTAAGATAATCAATACTATATTAGCAAAAAAAATTCCAAAATGGGATTCCTTTCTTGCTCGTTTTGTTCCGACTGCTCTTTGGATAGCAGGTGAATATGGTATTGACGAAGCCAATGATCTTGATGATATAGAGAAAGTGGCAAAGGTAGCACTGGTTGGAAAACTTTCTCTTCCCGATAAATATATTGCTGATAATATTACATTGAATGGTTTTATTAAAAATGAAGAGTATAAGAATATTCCTGTGTTTGCCCGAAATTTGATTACGGACATTCCTCAATATCAAAAGGTAGCTAATATTCTTTATCATGTTTATGAGAACTTCGATGGTACAGGCTATCCTGAAGGTCTAATTGGAACAAAAATTCCAATTGGTTCTCGTATTTTACGTATTTTACTTGATTATGAAGAATTGCTTTTGGTAAAGGGATCTAATTTTGGTGCAATCCTGGAAATTCTTGAACTCGAAGTTAAAAGATTATATGACTTTAAAGTGTTGACTCTTTTCGATCAGTATCAAGCTTATTTGTCTTATGCTAACAAATATAATCGTGAAGTCGTTGTTAACCGAAAAGAGCTTGATACAGGAATGATCTTATCACGTCATATTTATACTGAATCAGGTTATAAAATTATGGCGGCTGGTACAGTTCTTAAAGAAGAGCAGGTATCAAAGATAAAAGAAATGACTAAAAATGACCCTGTTATTGGGAGAATTTATATACAATATGTGGTTCCAAAGAATGATTAAACTTACAACCCTGGATGGCAGAGATGTAATTATAAATGCAGATGAAATTGAGCAGATTGATATTGGCCATGAGTCTGTACTTACATTAAAGTCAGGCAAAAAAATTCTGGTCAGCGAAAGCGCTGACGATATTGTTGCCAAAGTGATAGAATATAAACGTTATTGTTACGTTCACATTTTGGATGGACCAACTATAAATCAAGAATAAAACTATGTTCCCAAGGTATCTATTTTTAAGTATTTTTTTGATATTTAATTTTAGCTTATCAATTGCTCAACTACAGACTTATTCTCTCCAAAGGGATTCTACAAACAGTTACTACAACAATAAGCAGATAATATACGGTGTCGAAAAAATTACTGATACTTATATGTTCACAGGGAATGCACTTTATGCCTTTAATTCAAATTTCGGTAATGTTAAATTAATACAGTCATATCGGGGCACTGGGATTCAACAACAGAACTCTTCCTTTCGGGATGACCAGTTTATTAATTTTGAATATTCTTATCCTTTGCTAACTAATATTTTAGTACTTGCCCGTCAAAATTGGACTTATGCTTCCGATACAAGAAATCTCGGAATGAATGAACTGCAGAGACTCAATAGCTCAGGTGGTTTGCGCTATGTAATAAAAAATAACTCCATGGTAGAAGCTTATGCAGGTTTTGAAAAGAATAAGCAGTTGCAAATTAATTCTGATGGTTTTCTTCTTAATCTGAATGCTAACCTGGATAATATTGATATTTCTGATTTTACCCTTAAAAGCTATATTACAAGTGAATATTTAAAGCTTAATCTTAATCGCGTTAATTCAGATCTAGATGTGTTTGTAAATCTTAGTCACAATTATGAGCAGAATAACCGTTTGTCGATTGGAATGAGATATAAGCTAATGAATAGAGATCTACTCACATCTTATGATAATTTAAATCTACATTCAATCCCAATAGAGAGGAGATTTGAGAACAGAATCAATCCTGATTTATTCTTTAATTTTAATCTACTTGACAATCTGATGATTGAATTAAATATGAATCTCTTCAATGTAAATGTTAGTAAAGCATATAACTCATATAATTCAAATATCTCACTATCAAATGTTCGTAGAAATTTAAAAGAATTTCAACTTGGATTTACCGGTGAAGCAAAGTACGTCAGTGCAAATATACTTGAATCTATTGGCATGATGTTCAATGTCAGAAACGAAGAAAATCTGATTGAAAAGCTTTACGAAATGAGTTCAACTGATGA
>CAYXFU010000064.1:0-11820 GCA_964464375.1 uncultured Hyphomicrobiales bacterium | reverse complement strand
CCCTCCTTGGAAAGGAGGGGAAAAACTACAGCTTTACAAATTTACTTACCTTTTCCCCAACCATCACGAAATACATACCCGGAGCCAAACCGGATACATCGATCCTGACTCCCTCCCTGCTTGCGGGGAGGGTTGGGGTGGGGTTAACGGTGAACACAGTCTGCCCAAAAACATTATATATTTTTATGTTCGAGTAATCAACCCCATGCTTAAGCATGGGGATGATGCCCGATATTTCTATAAAATCTGTTGCTGGATTTGGGGAAAGAAATTGAGAATTTTCCTGATTATCAGCAACACCTGTTGGAATTGAATCCAGAACAAATAACCATGTATCTTCAGGTCTTTTATTAGTTTGAGATTCCCCACCGAAAAGAAGAATCTTATTTGTGTCTATCCTTGCCATCTGGACTCTGAGCCTATCTGAAGGATGGGTATTAAGTTCAAGCTTAGTCCACAACATATTATTATAATTAAGTATCCAGGTTGAATCATACCAAGTTTTTTCGGTATCAACATTGTTAGTTAAACCACCAAATAGTACGGCTATACCTTTATCCATACCGACAAAAGCACCAGCGCATATCGCTGGTATTTTATTATTTAGAAGATACTGTCTTTGCCATTTCCCATTGATGAATGCCCAAATATCATCTAATAATTCAAATCTATATCCATCAACATTAATTATAATATTATTTCCAATATTAGCCATCATATTATACGCACGCTCTTGTGGGACAAAAAAGTAAGAATCTTCCCATTGATTTAAATCAATATGATAATACCAAGTTTGATTTGTGAACGTTTGAGTAGGTCTTGTAGAATCATAAATTTCTCCCCCATGAATAATAACTAAATTATTAGATAATTTTGCCATACCCATTCTATAAGTAAGTACAGGATAATATTGATCTTCCCAGCCTTTAGGTTTCATTTCCTTCCAGTCCAAAGAATCTAAATCAAATATCCAAATGTCATTAAAAGTTGGCAAATAAGAATCATCTGCACCACCGAACAAAAGAACCTTCTTATCAGATATTTGGCAAAATCCAAATCCAGTTCTTGGAGTAGGATGATTTTTACAATCAATCTTATTCCAATTATTGGATTCCAGATCGAATATCCAAGTATCATTCAATACTTTTGCAGCACTACTACCACCAAATAACAAAACTTTTTTTGTCCCAATCTGAGCCATACCATGTTCAGAACGAGTTCCAGGGTTATTATTGGGATTCAATTTCTCCCAATGACCAGTCTGCGAAAACAGTGTACTATACAGAAAAACTATAATGACAAACAGCAGTACTAATTTTTTCATATATCTATCTTTCATTTTTGAATTCTATTCAATAAGAATATATAATGTAATATAACATGAACATGTATATTGTTACATATTTTTTTACAGTAAATCGAAGAAAAAGAAGATTTTAGGGCTAAAAACGAAAAATAATTTTAAAATTCTGTCAGTAAAATTTGTCAGAATGTAGAAAAATGTACACTTGTAGGATAAGAGGGGAATTTAGGTGTTAATTTACAGAAATAAAAAAAGGAATTGACCATTGAGCCAATCCCTTTTTCATGTTTTCACACACAACAAATTATTTTACAAGTTTTACCGGTTCGGCTTCAGTTGTTTTTACATTAGTTGTATTGCTTGCTTTTGTTGATTTGCATTCTTTGCTGCAATCTTTGTTAGATGCTTTTGTCATTTTTGTATCTTTGCATTCTTTTTTGCAGGTTTTATCGTCATTCATGCATTCTTTTTTGACAGTTTTGCCATCTTTTTCCATGCATTCTTTTTTGCAATCCTTCATACTGGCACATTCAGTTTTGCTGGTTTTCTTAGCTGTTTTTGCATCAGCAACATAAGCTGTAGAAGTGAAAACGAAAGCTGTCAGAATTAGCATTGCGAAGATTTTTGTGAATTTTGTCATTATAACTCCAATAATTAATATTAAAAAAAACATAAAATTTCATATTCAATAGAATATCAATTTGTATTAACGTAACCATAAAATATTTATTTAATTTCCCATTTGGCAATACTAAAGCCCTAGTAGCCGAAAATCAAATTTAACAGAAGCCTTATATTCAAATAAGTAACAATTCCTCCGGTTAATAATAAAAAGAACTTGTTGAAATTTTTATTTTTGTATTTACCCATAACCTTTTCGGATGAAGTCAGATAAACTTGAAGAAAAATTGTAAATGGTAACTGCATACTGAGTAGCACCTGTGAAACAATTAACCCCTGAAACGGGTCCCCGACAAAAAAGATATTAATTAGTGCTAACCCCAGAGAAATGGTTACTCCAAGTCTGGAATGAAAGTCCTTGATGTCGAATGGCTCGCTAAACATACCTGCAAATATCGATCCGCCTGCCATACCTGAAGTGATAGATGATGCGATCCCCGAAAACAAAAGTGCAATTGCAAACACCACTCCTGCATTATTCCCTAGAAGAGGCACAAGAAGCAATTGAGCCTGTGGCAGTTCCGTTACAGTTTTGCCGATTGAATAGAATGTCGCCGCCGCAAGAAGAATCATGGCACTATTGATTGCCCAGCCGATTATCATTGAGAACAGTGTATCGACAAATTCGTAATCCAGCTGTTTTTTTATTACTTTCTCGTCCTGCAACTGCCATTGACGGCTTTGTATCACTTCGGAGTGAAGGAAGAGATTGTGTGGCATAACCACTGCTCCCAGCACACTCATAACGATCAATATTGAACCGTGAGGGATTGTCGGATTTATCCAGCCAATAGCCGCGGACCCCCAATCCACATTAACCAGTGACAATTCATAGATAAATGAAATACCAATAATTGAGACAAATCCAATAATCCACTTTTCAATCATCCTGTAAGAATTAGTAAGGAGCATAACAGATGTGAAAATGACAATCATCGTTGCTCCGGCACGAATAGGAATATTGAAAAGCATATTGAGAGCTATAGCGCCACCAAGAATTTCGGCAAGAGAAGTAGCAACAGAGGCAAGAACTGCTGAACTTAGTACTGATCTCGAAATAAATTTTGGAGTATATTTTGTTGCAGCTTCGGATAGGCAAAGTCCTGTGGCTATACCCAGATGCGCTACATTATGTTGAAGGATAATAAGCATAATAGTTGACAGAGTTACCATCCACAGAAGCTGATAACCAAAGCTCGAACCTGCTGCCAGATTAGCCGCCCAGTTTCCAGGATCAATAAATCCTACTGTAACCAGCATCCCGGGACCTATATATTTTATTATATCGAGAGCACCAAATCTTGGTTTGTGCTCTTTTTCCTTGATTTCTTTTAGATATTTTATTAAATTAAACATAAGAATTTCAAATATTTACATAATTAAGCCGATAATATAGAGAAAATAATATAATATTAGAAATAAAAAAATGACGGAGATTCAAATGTCTTTAAGAGCTTGTATAATTTGTGCATCATTTCTCTTCTTAACTTCAGTTTTTGGATTGAATGCACTTCCAAATCCTGATTTTGTTAATCAGACCAAATCAGCTGTAAACTCTACCAAATTTGCTTATTCAATATATATTCCGGGAAAAAGTCTCGGTAATGGTGATTTTACACCTGCCAAAATTATCAATATTCCTAGAGTTAAGCAAGGAGATTATTTACCTAACTCAGTTCATGTGAAGACTAAACAAAGAGTTGCGATTGATAGTAAGTCTAATTTACTTTATTCTTCAACTCTGATGTCTGATTTATCGCCATTAGGTATCAAGTCAGCACGTTTACCGTTTGTATTTACAGAAGGGAATATACCGCTTGCTGTTGATCCATTTGGAACGGATAGAATAATGGAAATTACTTATACCGAACCGGTGGATCCCTATGATGTCTGCGAACAGTTGATGAAGAATCCCGAAGTAGAGTATGCCGTCCCTGTCTTTGTTTATCATACAAATTTCACAGCAAATGATCCACAAGTTGCATCTCAGTGGTACATTTCTAATATGGAACTTCCCAAAGCGTG
Source organism: uncultured Hyphomicrobiales bacterium (assembly GCA_964464375.1). GTDB lineage: Bacteria > Bacteroidota > Ignavibacteria > Kapaibacteriales > UBA2268 > CAIOZA01. The sequence goes on along the minus strand of CAYXFU010000064.1, from coordinate 7,811 downwards.
GGACGTAACCAAAGGCAGTAAAGATGTTATAATTGCTATCGTTGATTCCGGAACAGACTGGCTTCACGAAGATTTAAAAGATAATATTTATATCAATACTAAAGAAATCGCAGGTAATGGTATTGATGACGATAAGAACGGTAAGATCGATGATATTCACGGATGGGACATGGTTGGCAATGTCAGCCCAAATGAAATTAATGCTCAGGCTTGGAAAGAAGATAATGACCCCAAAAATCCGGGTACTGGGGCTGACAATATACATGGAACCCACGTTGCCGGTTGTGCCTCTGCTACAACTAATAACGGTGTAGGTATGGCAGGTCCAGGATTCAATTGCTCGATTCTTCCTGTTAAATGTGCCGCAGATCAATCCGGGCTGAGAGGTATTTATCGCGGGTACGAGGGAATTGCCTATGCCTCTTTGATGAATGCCGATGTAATTAACTGTAGTTGGGGTGGTCCCGGCTATACTCCCGTGGGTCAGGATATAATCAATTCTGCAATTGCTAAAGGTGCCGTCGTTGTGGTTGCCTCAGGTAATTCTTCTCAAAATATCGATAATGGCGAACAATACCCGGCTTGTTATGACAATGTTGTTTGTGTTGGAGCCTCTACTTCAGCAAATAAAGTAGCCTCTTTTTCAAATACCGGATTGGCTGTTACTGTCTATGCGCCGGGGCAAACAATACTTGCAACCCTTCCAAATAATAAATATGGCAATCAGGACGGTACTTCGATGGCTAGTCCAATCACAGCAGGTTTGGCTGGACTCATAAAGTCGGTTCATAAAGAATGGACATCCAGACAAATTTATCATCAATTGCGTTCTACCTGTGACAATGTCTTAACTACTGATCCTAACAACAGACCTTATTTTTACGGCAGAACAAACGCCAATAAAGCCGTGACATATAATAACCTCGGAGGACCAAGTGTCCCGGGAGTTGAGGTATCTAAAATAATTATGACATCCGGTGATGCTTTGACGGATTACGATGCAAAAGTTATTCGACTCGAAGTTACAAATTTTCTCGCAACTGCTTCTAACCTTACAATGAAAATAGCTCCACAGGGCAATTATTTGAATATAAACACTCAAACCATAACAGTAGGAAATCTTGCAGGAGGAACATCGAAGAATATTGATTTATCAGTTCAACTTCTACCATCAAATCCATGGTATCAGGGATCGGCAAATCTGATTGTAACATTCGAAAGTTCTGGCTATACAAATTATCAACTTGTAAAAATTCCTGTCAAAATTAGTTCCAATAATAGATATACATCACTGCTAACTTTTCCTGAGTATTACACTCCTCAGTGGAGCGGAGCTTATGCACCAAATGAAAAAACTCTGTGGGCAGTTGGTTTGGGTGGTGCATTCGGTAATTCTGGCGGATACTATAGAATTTTAAATGGATCGCTCACAGGAAAAGCTGTAACGAATGAATATCTATATTGTATCTGGGCAAAAGATGAAAATACTGCGATTGCCGGAACTAGTAGTCAGGCAAATACATCAGCTTCAATTTTTAAAACCATCAATGGCGGATCAACCTGGACCAGCAGTTCCGTTACAAGTATAACAACTTTTGTGAACGCTGTTAATATGTTCGACGATAATTTTGGCATTTTCCTGGGGGATCCCAAAGGAACGGTTTGGGGAGTAGGTAAAACATCTGATGCAGGTAAAACCTGGTCTGCAGTTGCAGGTGTTCCTTCGGCACAGACAAGTGAATCCGGATATGTTGGATCAGTCTATTTTCTGGGTAACAACGCCTGGTTCGGCACATCGAAAGGACGCATCTTTCGTTCATTCGACAAAGGCTTATCATGGGCAGCATCAACTATTACCGGTGCCGGACAGATTACTAAGATAGCATTTACTGACAAAAACAATGGACTGGCTGTTTACAGTGAAGCAGGTAAGACTAACTCTGTTATCGCTTCAACAACTAATGGCGGGCAAACATGGACACCAAATAAATATAACCTTACAAATTACCAACTTATTCCTGTTTATTTCTATACATCCACAGATGCCGGAAAGATTTTCATGCTATGTTCCGGTGGACAGGTGTTCAGCACAAAAACCAATGGGGCTACATGGGAAGGAGTTTTATCGGCTTATCATGGTAATGCCACAATTGGAGCTTGTGCCCAGCTTTCTACGAGTAAGCTGAGAATGTGGGATATCGGAGAATCAATCGGATTTCTCGATTTTGGATATATTCCTGCCCTCATTAACAAAACTGTTAATCTGACCACGGCAAATTCCATGGACTTCGATACTGTCAATATTGGCAGTTGGCGGGTTCAAACAGCTACCATCAGAAATACAGGCAATGTAGTGGCTCACATTACACCCACAGTTGAACCTAATTCAGGAATTGGCAGTGATGGGTTCAAGCTCTATGCTTTCAGTGCAGATTCAGTACAGCCGGGAGCAGACATAAATGTTAAGATTAGGTATAGTCCTACAACTGAAGGTACCAATAGTGCTATTCTAATAATTAAGACTGATGCAGATCCATCAGAATACCAGATCCAACTTGGTGGATTCGCTGTGAAACCAGTAGGAGTTGAAGATAACCCTAATATGAATAATGTGTTTTTCATACAGCCCAATCCAGCATCGGATTTCATAGAAATATCCGTAGGGGCGAACGGCCGTTCGCCCTTACAAAACGATGTTAGGATATATAATGTATTCGGACAGAATGTGTCATCAGCTTGGGCGGGTTTAGAACCCGCCCCTACAATACGAATCGATGTTTCCGGTTTGGCACCGGGTATGTATTTTGTGAGGATTGGGGATAGAGTTCAAAAGTTTGTGAAGCTTTAGATTTTAATAAAATAGATGAAGTAAAAATAACCACTGGAAGGAATTTTGTATGAAGATTATTATTTTCGGTTTCTTAATCGCATTTGCTTTTATTTCATGCTATTCAATAGAAGTCGAATCAACTGAAATTGGTGGGAATTGGAACGACACTCAAACTTGGATTAGTGGAACTATACCAACTCAAAATGATGATGTAATTATCAGAGGAAATGTTAAGATTAACACAAATATAAGTTGTAAATCAATAAATATAGCCAATGTTGGTAATCTTGAATTTATGAAGCAGGAAAAGAAGACTATATCGAGCGTTTCAGAAAATATTTATATTTTTGGAATGCTAATAATCAGCGAGAATTGTGAAGTTAATGTAAAAAATAGAATTTTTCGAGATGAAAATAACAAACCAAATCTTATGAATTTTGGGGTGATCGTTGTCGGGACGTAGCAGCGAAAATGTTACAGACTAACCTCCCGGCATGTATTTTCTGCGGATTGGGGATAGAGTTTCACAAGTGTATCAAAAAATAATAAAAAAACTCATCCCGGTTTCAGGATGAGTTTAATATTCCATTCAAAAAAATGAATCTACTTTTCTAGTTCATATTGTTTACATTCAGTCAATGACCAGATAGTCATAACCTTGGATTTCATTTTATTATAGATCATTCCGTTACCACCAAAATTGATAGAGCGCGCATCATAACCGAGAGTTCTGAGGTATGCTACCACATAAGCTGATATCTGACCAGTATAATCGCACACAACAATTGTCTTTGTAGGTGGTAGAAGTTTCAGATATGTTGATAACAAAAAATCGCTTGATTGATTACTTGCTGTTTTCGGTTGAAAATTAAATGAGCCTGGAATATGACCTGGATCAAGATAATATGTATTGGGCAAGTAAGTTATAATGAAGTAATTGCTTAAATTATCGAAAACTGTTTTGGCACTTATAGATGCCTCTCCGAAGCCTTTAGCAAGTAAATCATTTACTCTGGCGATAGCAATTTCAGGAGCTGTTGTTTTGCCGGTTGTAATTGTCGGTAAATTAAAAGTAGAAGCTGGTTTGCTATCATTAGTTGTAACGAAATTGCTTTCGTAATCGCTGGTGCAACCTGCGGTCCAAACATCACAGCTTGAATTCCACGAGGACATACCATACTTTAGAGAATATACATTTGTTGCACCTGCTATTCTCAGCAGGGTTACAGCATAACCAGAAGTTTGCCCAGTCTCACAAGCCAGAACTACTCTTTTTTTGCTTTTGAGCCCATTGCCATTATAGTAACTCAGTAAATCACTGAAATTAACATTGATAGCAGATTTAATATGCCCTTCTGCAAATAGGGAGGATGAGCGAATATCAATCACTGCCCATGCCGCATCATTTCCCTGTACAGCCGTTCTGACATCGGTAGCTGTAATATAATTAGGGAGTGTGTTTAGATAAGGTGAAATTTCAACAACAGATTCCAGATAAGGAGCAAGAATGTCTGCTTCTGTCTGCGCTGGAGGATTTGTTACTTTATCTGAACACGAAGCTACTATTAAGGCTATCACAGCAAGCATTAATGGTAGTTTAACTACTTTAGACAAAAAGTTAGCCAACATGATGAAAACCTTTAAATAATCATATTAAAAATTACTATATTTTTTCGCCAGCCCAATCTCTTAGTGCTATAAAGAAATAATTCAAGTTATTCATGATTTCATCTCGTTTATCAGCCGGTAAATTATTTATGATTCCTTGGTGAAGTTTCTCATATTCCGAAATAATTTTAGCAATAAACTCACCGCTATGTTCGGTCAATGACACCTGAATTGAACGCCTGTCCCTTTTATCGATAGCTCTATCAATCAGATTCTTTCTTTCGAGTGCATTTAGCAGATGTGTAATTCTGCCGGGAGTCAGCTTCATAAGTCTGGCTAGTTCCTTTGTGTTGATTAAATCATTGTCTCTGATTAGACGAAGGCAACGAAATTCAGCTGGTGTTAGGTTAAATTTGTGGGCAAAAAAATACTCTTTTACCTGGCAAAATTTTTCCAGCTGTAGTGTGAGATTAGCCAGAAGTGTTGATTGTTCTGTTTCGACTGGGAGATTTGTTGGAGTACTCATAATTTTTCTTTCCGTAAATAAGTGCTTAAAAAAAATGTTATTTAATATGATGAATTTTTACTTTTACAAATAGTTCACATGCTATATACACAGAATAATCCGATTTGTTATAGTTGTCATAATAAATATTAATTTTCTGTATTTATTGTGTTGTTGCTGAAACTTTATAGTCGTTTATCGAAATAATTACACAGAATTTAAACTAAATCCAATCTTTTATTTTTTTATTTTGAATAAAAGTCTTATTTTTGAAGTCCTTAAAAATATCAATCAAGGAATTGAACAATGGCAAAGAAAGAAACTAGAATTAATATCACGATAGAGTGTACAGAAGCCAGAAAAGAAGGCAAGCCTGCTTCACGCTATACAACACAGAAGAACAAGAACAATACAACAGAAAGAATTGAGATTAAAAAATACAATCCTTTCCTGCGTCGCCATACTGTTCACAAAGAAGTTAGATAATTTTCTTTGTCTCTAAGTTGTTACTAACCCTCGGCTGTGAACCAGCTGAGGGTTTTTCATATTTTCATAGTTAAATAAAAACCATAATAATTAGTCAATAGTAAAAAGTATGGCAAAAATCGAAAAAATAATGACATATGAAGAAGTTCTGGCTTGGTTCTCCAATCTGGATTCGAACAATAAGTATTTAATAATACCTGAAGATGTTTATCAATCGATTGACAATCAGGCGGCTCATCAAATTGCAGAGCTTTTCAATGGTAAATTCTTGATAAAGTTTCCTGAAAGAGAGATAAATTTTTTCGAATGGTTGAAGAAGGAAGATATTGCTGTTTGGAACGATCTTTGGGCAAATTCAGAGGAAGATTTATACTTTGCAAGTATCTCGTTTCTTCCAGTTTTGATTGATAAATCGATTGGTTTTCCTATATGCGATTTATTAGAAAATGACAATTACTTCTTTACACCAGAACATATTGATGGAGCCGAAGCAAAGATGTTTGTCGATTCGATTATGGAAAGATTTATGCGAAGAGATAGTCTTACTCTCGGTCAGTCTCTTCTGCTGAATATTTCGGCTATGCCTACAGACATCTGGCATTTTGCGTATAATAACAATGTTGCATTGGAAAAAGTAAAATTAGCAGTAAAAGAGCTAATAGACGAGAATCTTTTATTGCACCTGACAGAAGCTGAACATTTATCCGGTTTTATCAAATTCTGATTTCCATAAATCTTAGCCGAATATTTTTTGTCATTTTCACAAAGGAGTCTGTGTGAAAACTATAGAACTTGTCATTCATAAGGAGCGTAGCGACTGACGAATCCCGGCTGTTTGACAGGGAAATACAAATACATGGATTCCTCACTACGTTCGGAATGAAATCTAAAACTGACTTTTCACACATACTCGAATGCTGTATTTTAATGTATTAATTTTCTATTTTTGAGGCATTCTTATAAAAAATACAAATCCGTTCTTGCGGTAAAGTTCAATTAAATCGGGATAATCCCTTTTGATTCCGTCAACACTTGTAATCTTAGCGGAAAAATATGCAGGTTTATCGATAACACCTTTCAGCAGCCAATCACTTCTATTTTGATGAAATTTCCTTTGAATTGTAAGATCTGAATTCTCCAGCTTCATTTTCCCGTAGAAGTAAGGTGCGTAACTTTTATAGCCAACTGCATCGAAGTACACATTCTGCGTGCTAAGCTTTTCGTAAAACTCAACTGTTGCGCCCTGAGTGTAGGGTTCTATCTTTGGAACAAAAATAGTCATGAACAGAAACAGAGTTATTGCTGTTCCGAAGAATAACACCAGATATCCCTTAAGAAACTCTTTCCTGAAGAAATGAATCACAGAATCGATCAGTATAAGAAGAAAAGCCACTCCAACCAAAGATTCATATCCCGACCAGTAAACATTGGTTTTAAGCAGTTCGAGAGTCAGCTTATCTTTAATGTAAGGAAGTACTGAGCTTACGTTCTTGAACACGAAAGGAATAATTATAAATAAAGATGCGATTATAAGTCCGAATATTCCTATCAGCCAGTTCGATGAAGACTTCCAGGTATTATTACGATAAATCAGCGAATAAGCAAAATAGGCTCCCAGAAATGTTATCGGGAAATATGCAAGTGATGAGTAGTGAACGATTTTTGTTTCGACTATAGAGAAAACTATTAAAACTACTGACAAGAGAATGATATTCCACAATTTAAAACTGCTTTGTTTGAAATCATCTTCCTGCTGAGTCCTGAACGCGCGCAACGCAAAGATTGAGGCAGGGAAACATCCTATCATAAGTATCACAAAATGATAATAAAAAGGTCCGCCATGCCCTGCATCTGCTGTTGTTAAAAGTCTTATCTGGTAAAGAATAAAATCCGATAACGACTGATGATCGGCAGTGTTCAGAATAACTACAATTTTCCAAACAAGAAACGGTATCATCGAAAGAATACTAAACACGATCAGTTTCAATAATGGAAACTTCAGCTTTTTTCTGCCCAAAAACCAAAATGCTAACACACATAAACCAGGCAATAGCAATCCCACAGGACCTTTGGTCAGAACTGCAAGAGATATCATCAACCCCGATAAAACAAGAGTTCTATCTATCTTCCTTGAATTTGAGAAATTGGCATTATCAGAGAAATGTCTGTAAAGGAAGTAAACTCCAGCGAATATGAAAAGATTAAATAGCGGATCGATTATGCCTGACTTAAAGTAGAAGTGTGGCAGTATTGATCCTAGGTATGTTACTACCCATATCATGCCGAATTTCTCATCGAAGATTTTGCGGGAAATATTAAATATGAATAGAAGCGACACTATTCCGATCAATGCATTCGGAAGCCGAGCAGCAAATTCATTCA
>CAYXFU010000063.1:0-12018 GCA_964464375.1 uncultured Hyphomicrobiales bacterium | reverse complement strand
ATTCAGTTCTAAAAATATACACCTCAATTCTCATAATATTTCTTAATTTTGTTTTTTAAATAATTAATATTTATTAAATGTCAAAAACCGATAAACCTGTTACGGGCTCCATAAAGATTCTTCTTCGCAGTTGGGCTTATGCCAAACCATTCACAAGATTCTTTGTTCTTGTGATTGTTCTCAACATGGCATTCTCATTCCTTGGCGGACTTTCTATTGCAGTTTTCAAGCCTATAATAGAAGTTATTACAACAGGTAAAATCACAGCAACAATTACTCCCAATGCTTCATTTTTGGAATCAATAAAGAACAGGTTCTTCTTCGGGATTCAGCAGTTGGTGCATAATTCAAACGATCTGGTTTCAACTCTGATTAATCTGAGCATATTGATTATCTGTATCTTTTTGCTAAAAAATATATTCAAATACTTCTCCTCTATTGCTGCTGTATATCTTGAGGAGAATATCATTAAATCTATTCGTGATCAGCTGTTCAGCAAGTTGACTTCTCTGTCAATTGCATATTTTACCAAAGCCCGCACAGGATCAATAATATCGATTCTTACTAACGATGTAAACGTTGTTAATGGTACGACTATTACTGTAATTTCTCATATCATAAGAGACATCACTCAAGTTTTTATCTATCTTATTTTACTTTTGGCAATTTCGCCCTATCTTACCCTTATTGCATTCAGCACAAGTTTTATCAGCTTCCTTATTCTCAGATACGGTGTTAAGTATCTTCGTAAATATGCTGGCAGGATGCAGACTGCAATGGCTGACTTCACAACTGTTTTGCAGGAAACAATATCCGGAATTCGTGTTGTAAAAGCATATAATGCCGAAGAGCAGACAAATAATGCTTTTTCATCGCAAACATCACGTTACGTTAGATCAGCTGTTAAATATCAGCGAATTATTGCTATGGTGCCTTCGATTAACGAGATGTTTGCCATCATTTCACTCTGTTTTGTGTTCTATGTCGGGGGTTCTCAGGTTCTGAACAAAGCAATGCGTGGTGATGACCTGATGCTGTTCCTTGTGTCATTATTTTCTATAATGACTCCAATAGCTACCATATTCAGCAATATTACTCAGTTCCAACGCGGAATTGTTGCAGCTGAGCGTCTATTCGCAATCATGGATCAGCAGCCGACCGTAGAAACAGGAACTAAAATCATTAGTGAATTCAAGGACAAACTTGAGTTTCATGATGTCAGCTTTGCATACAATGAAGAATATGTCGTTAAAAATGCAAGCCTTATCATAAAAAAAGGTAAAAAAGTTGCTTTGGTAGGGTCTTCCGGGAGTGGAAAATCAACAGCACTGGATTTAATAGTCAGATTCTACGATCCTAATACAGGTAAAATATCAATCGACAACATTGACACTCGAGAACTACAGATTGAGTCCTACCGATCAATGTTCGGCATTGTCTCGCAGGAAACAATGCTTTTCAACGATACAATCGCCAATAATATTCGTTATGGATACTCATTAGCTACCGATCAAGAGATAATCGAAGCTTCAAAAGTTGCAAATGCCTATGGTTTTATCTCAAAACTTCCTGAGGGCTTCAACACTTATGTCGGAGACCGTGGTGTGATGCTCTCCGGAGGTGAACGTCAGAGAATAGCCATTGCACGTGCACTGATTCGCAATCCTTATATAATAATTTTCGACGAAGCCACATCAGCACTCGATGCCGAATCGGAGAAGATTGTCCAGGAAGCAATAACATATTCACTCAGGGACAGAACAGCCGTCATAGTTGCCCATAGATTAGCCACAATTATCGATTGCGATGAAATCATAGTATTCGATGGCGGCAGAATCATTGAGAGAGGCAGTCATAGAGAGTTATTTGAGTTGAATGGCATCTACCGAAAATTGTACGATATTCAGTTTTCGACAAGAGATTAAAAATTAATTTCCATTTTGTAAAATCTTTCATTTTATATTAATGAAATCCCGCTTGTTTCACAATACCAATCATTCCCAGCAATTGATTATTGAGTTTAGTTGCCAAATGAAATACAAACAGATATGAATGAAAAATAAAACATATAACAGATTAATGAGTAATTATTGATTAAAGTTGGTATATTTGTAATAATGAATACAATGTAAAAAATTCTATCGGGATCAAAATGAAAGACAGAATTTTAGTTTTATTAATTTCCATCATTGCATTCTTTTTCACCTATGGCATAGTTGATGCAAAGGATACTCTGACGGTTAAATATGAATCAGTGCTTATTGGAGAACAGGTTTGGATGGTTAAGAATCTCGATGTTGAGCTTTACCGTAACGGCGACACAATACCTGAAGTGAAACTTGATACATCGTGGGCAAAGCAGACAAAAGGTGCCTGGTGCTACTATAACAACGATCCGACTAATGGTGCAATTTATGGAAAATTGTACAATTGGTATGCAGTAACCGATCCCCGCGGATTGGCTCCTAAAGGCTGGCATATACCAACTGAAGCTGAATGGAATACACTTACCTCATATCTTGGTGGTAAGGATATAGCCGGTGGTGAATTGAAGGATGTCGATCAAGGTCTGTGGGAAATCCCAAACATTGGTGCAACTAATGGGAGCGGTTTTTCGGCTCTTCCGGGCGGATTTCGTGATGGTACTGGAAAGTTCACTACTATTGGAACAGGTGGTGACTGGTGGTCTTCAACTGTTGACTATTCTGCTGATGCCTGGGGCAGATATATCTACTACAATTATACCGGGATCTACAGACGCTATTTCAATAAAGCACTTGGGTTTTCTGTGCGATGTATTCTAGATTGATAGGATGTAAGTTTGTTAAGTTTTTAAGTAGGGGAAGAACATTTTTTTGATTAATTTGTAATAAAAATTATTATTGAATCTAATATGACAATAAGCAAATCATTAAAATGGGCTTTCAGGAGCATAGCTTTTATCGCAGTAGTTACAGTTTTGTTCATTTGTATCAGAGAAGGGTCACGTCATAAATCAGATCCGTTCTGGTTCAATCTGGATACACTCCTTGTTTCGAATAATATTCCAAATCCGGCAATAATAATATCTGATGATGTTAAACAGAAATTTAAACTTGTAACGTTTACATCTAAACTATCTTCAATTGATTCAGATTTCTCGTCGTTTCACAAGAATACATCTGACGTTCAGTCAGCTGAAGATCTTTTTCTGAAGCCATTTCCTCCGACATGGGAATACAAGAAATTTACTTATTATCTCACACCTCTTCTCAAATCGAAAAAGATAATTATTTCTGGTGTGACGGGTGCAGGTAAATCCACACTCATTGATAAACTTTCGAAATATATAACAGGTAACGAGAGCAGAATATTTAAGCTGAACTGCACCGAAAAAATGGAGGTAGAATATCATAAACAGTGGGTTGGTACACGCGATGGCGGTAAGTTCATTAAGGGTAAACTACTGGAAATATATGAACAATGCCGAAAAGAGACAAATAATAATTTTGTACTCGTTATTGATGATTTCGATAAAATCTATCCTTCTACCTTCTTCGGGTCTGAAATATGGAACGAGATGGATAGCCCTTCAGATAAGAACGTGATCGATGGATACGGTGAAGTCAGCATTCCCGATAACTTTTACCTGATAAGCGTTACTCACACAGGAGTTAGTAACGTTATCGAACTTAACAATGAGCATTTCCGCAGATTGGGGGAATCTTTTCCGTTGAATGCCGACATGAACGAGCTTCTGCTCTATATCATGGAGCGTTCGCAGAAGAAGAAACTAAATCTTGACTACAATCACACAAAGCGAATTTTATATTCATACTATAAGATCAATAAACTTATTGAAGAAAAGTACGGCAACGATTATTCACTTGGGCAGTGGTCAACCGTAAAAAGCTACCTGAAGCCCGAAGATTTCAATAAATTCGTAAAGACTTTCATTGAACATGTAAATGCATTCAAACCCAAGGAAGAACTTACACTCAGCAATCTTTCACCGATAGAATATACTGTTAAGAATAATGGTTTGCTTGATGATTCCAGCTTTTTCGATGATACTTATATTTATCTGCTGAAGACAGGACTTTTCAGCGAGATTGTAGTTGCACTGATGGCGGCTTTGATTTCCGGTATTCTGGGCTGGGTATTTTTTCAGAAGAAGAAGAAACTGCTCGATCAGTTCCAGTTCGAGGTTTTCGCTATTGCTGAAGACTTCAGACAGGAGAAAATCACTTACGACGATGCAATGATGCAGGCTGTGGCAAAGAAGCGTCTGCTCGAAGAGCTGATACTGAAGAAGAAAATTAAGTACGAGGAAATTACTTTTCTCTTCATGTTCATAGATGAGCAGATAACAAAGATTGGCGATATGAACAAGATGAGCAGTGTAACACGCGAGTTCAACACCACATTCGATGAGTTCATGAAGGACGGCGTGCTCGATGAGGATGAATACATCAAACTGAAGAAATTTCTGGAGAATCTGCGTCCGGCGATTTCTCCCGAAATATATTACAGTCTGAAAGAAAAGATAACAAATCTGAGGAACCAGACATGAAGAAATCAAGTAAATACATATTATTCCTCCTAATTTTTCTGATAGCCTGTCCATCATACTCGGCGGATACACTCAGCGCAGAGGATTATAAGGTATATTCGGCGGTGCTGGAAAATATTAGAAAATCCAACCCAAATTTTAATCAGGATTCAAAAGGAACATTATTAATCGATGAAATTACATTTAATTTTTCATACGATGGCGATGGTATTAAATGGGATAGTTCTCAGAAATACGAAAAATTCAGAGTAAATCAGGAGGCTGTTCGTAACAGGAGTTCAAGGGAATCAAATCTAAAACTAGACTCGAGTTTATTCTCATCAAATAATCTTGATATGAAATTGATAGATTTTAATAAACTATCAGATTCTTTGAAATTAGCCAATAATGATGATGAATTATTCTGGAAAATTATTCCACAAAGATTTCCTGGAAGTTCTGGATACTTCACTTTGTCACAAATTGGATATAATCTAAAAAGGAACACTTCTATTTTAATATATTCTTATAGTTGTGGGAATTTATGCGCAGAAATTTATTTAGTACAATTGAAAAAGGTAAAAGAAGTTTGGGAAATAGAATGGAGAACTGTTATTGGGATGAGTTAAAGAATTAGATTCTTGTTTACTCATTCTCTCTGGCTTTATAAATATTCTGTGCTAATTCATCATGGCTTATCGTCCGTTCGTTCCCTAATTGATTAAAACATTTTTTATTCCATATTTTATTTCCTTTAAAAACCGTTTTCTAGAAATATCATCCCCAATTTTGTAATTTACATTTGGCGAATTTAATCCCGTTTGGGATGGAATATGTATAGTAAACGATACAAACTATATCTCAAAATCCCGTAGGGATGGAATATTAATAGAAAATCGCCCCAACCTGTTACCAAAGCTCCGTAGGAGCGAAATTGATTTTTATATCGAAAGGAGATACCGCCCCTACGGGGCTTCGACGTTCTCTCCTTCACTTTTTTCTATTAAGATTTCACACCTACGGTGTTTCCGGAAAAATTTATCATCTCCACGGGTTTCACCCGTGGTTATTCATATTCTGCATCTTCGATGCAAAAACTAAAATTCAAAAACACGATGCAATCGATGCAAAAGTTCAATTTGTCTTAAGCTACGTAGTAGCGATCTGTTTGTAGAAATCAAATATAATAACGAACAAAAGCTCCATCGGAGCGACCTGAAAAAAGTGAAAACCTTATTTCATTCTTTTTAACCTTAGTAACCAGCCATACATCAAAGACCATAAACCTTATTCGAATAAGGTCAAACTCAACGTGGCACGAATTTTTACTAAGGTTCAGCATCAAATACAAATAAGGTTTTCAAAATTCCAAAAACACGATGCAAATTATGCAAAAAGTGCAATTATCAATTATCAATTCTTAAATATTAATTTTTTTAAATTTTCTCCGCTACTCTCAGCTTGGCACTTCTGGCGCGGGGATTTTCGGTTAGTTCTGATTCGTCGGCAATTATTGGCTTGTTTGTGATAATCTTTAGTGTGGGCAATGCTGCTGGCTCTGCAAACGGGCTGTCGGATTGAATAATCTTTGATTTATCGCGGAAAACATTCTTCACGATTCTGTCTTCGAGTGAATGATAGGAGAGAACAACGATACGTCCACCACTTGCGAGTGAATCCGGAATATTTTTTAGTGTAGTTTCGAGTACGTCCAGCTCGTGATTGACAGCTATGCGTATCGCCTGGAACACACGCGCCAGAGTTTTGTTTAGGAATCTTTTTGGAACAATTTGATCGATAATGTTAGCCAGATCGAAGGTGTTTTTGATAGGCGTTGCGCGGGTGACCTCAGCGATCCTCCGCGCTATACTTCGTGAGAAAGGTTCTTCGCCGTAACGGCTAAAAATTCTCTCTAACTCTTCTGCGCCCGATGCGTTTAGCAAGGTTTCGGCAGATTCCCCCTTTCCGCCGAACCTCATGTCAATTGGCGCATTCTGCCTGAAACTAAAACCTCGTTCCCCGTCATCGAGCTGATGCGAAGATAATCCCAGGTCAAGCAAAATACCGCTAATCCTTCCTCGTTCTGCTAAATCGCATGCCTTATCAAATGAATCGTTTACGAAAACGATTCTTGGTGTATCCGTGCTTAACTCCCCCCAGAATTTCGCACGACAGTGTTCTATTGCTTCCTCGTCTTTATCGAAAGCGAGCAGTTTTCCCCCAAAGCTCAGTCTCGATAGTATTTCTGCTGCATGCCCTCCGCCTCCTAAAGTTCCGTCCACATAAATCCCGTTGACGTCAGTCACCAGGTAGTCAATTGTCCGGCGGAGCATAACCGGCAGATGATAATCATATTCTGCCGCATCTTCAACTGATAAGAACTTCTTGTTTTTGATGCCTTTTTTTTTCTTACTCATGCCTTGTCATTTCAAACACTTGCTGAACGGCTTGTTCGTAGGGCTGTTCCTCTTCGAGTTTGGATATGTATGCTTCGTGTTCTTCGGGATTCCAGATTGCAATGTGGTTGATCATTCCCACCACAAGAACTTTATCCTTTATTCCGGCGAACTCCTGCAGTCTCTTCGGTAGATTAATCCTCGATTGTGCGTCCATCTCGATTTCGTCCATCCACATGTTCATTACGTTGATTACGTATCGTTCCTTGGGGTTGAACAAATTCAATTTGCGCATGTTCTCGGAATAGCTCTCCCATTCATCCAAAGGATAAGCAACGATGCATTTGTCCACGCCTCTTGTAACAACAAAAGTTTCCTTCGCTTCCGGCGTAACCTGCTTGCGCATCTTAGCCGGCACAGCGACTCTGCCCTTGCTGTCGATTGAGTGTGTGTCCGATCCTTTGAAATAAACTGACATTTTCGTAAATTGTTCTTTTAATACTTACATCAGCGGGCAAATTGGAAGAAAAATTCCAGATGTAAGATTGTATTTTCAAAAAATATACTTCAAAACCCGCTTGTATTCAATGGTTAGAAAGATTTGGGAAACAGTTGGAAAAACTCACCACTTTTCCCCACTTTTCACCACCACTTAATACAAATTTAACTAAATACTTGTATTCAATGCAAATATATTTTCTGATTGTGGGAAAATAAATTTTGAATCGGAAGAATTAGCTAATTATCTTATATATATTGCCTCTTTTAAATCAATTTTGAATTGCTTTTAATCATTTTAAAACATAAATACACCATAATCGGAGTTAAAATGGCAACTCATAATGTTGATTTAATGACAAGTGCCCGCGAATGTCTCAAAGGCAGATGGAATTTGTTGATTAGAGCCACAACAATCTTTATCTTCATTGAGATTTGCTCAATTTTTATTGCCTGGAATATTGATCTAATTCTACCTATAACAAAAAATACATCACTTTTCGGGGATTTTATTAATTCATTGTTTTCCATTGGTAGTTTTTTAACTTTTATCCTCCTAACCGGTCCATTGAGTCTGGGTTTTATCTATTTTTGTCGTTCTATTTCTCTGATTGAAGATGCGAAGATCGCGCAGATATTCTATGGATATAAGAATATCAAAAATTCAGTTTCTATATATTTCCTGATTCATTTATTCACTATATTATGGACATTGCTGTTAATTATTCCAGGCTTAATAGCACAATTGTCTTATGCAATGGCACCGTTTATTTTGATCGAAGATACTTCAATTTCACCACTGGAAGCAATCAGAAAAAGCAAGAAAATGATGGATGGCTACAAAGTAAAGCTTTTAGGGCTTTCGTTGAGATTTTCACTATGGTTTATCTTTTCAATCTTAACATTCGGAATCGGTTTCTTCTGGACGATTCCATATTTTTATGTTTCACTATGGAAATTCTATGAGGATATTAAGGAAAAAGCAGAAGAAGAAATTATTGTGATCTAAATAATGTGGTAAAATTCTTATCCCATTTCCAGATATAATTGAATCTTACTTTATTATTATCTGCAGACCCAGCCGAAAGATTCGGCATCTTTGTTTTACCATCCACATAAATTATAATTGCTTTATAATAATTATTATTTTAAATTTGGATGGTACAAAACGAAAATCTTACTAAGAAAGAGAATGAGAAAACTATTTATTTGCTTGCTGATATGCATCTATCCTGCTCTTGAGCTAATGGGCAAAGATGAACCTATTCTATCAAAATCCGGCAATTCAAATATATTCATTGAAAATAAAGGACAGTGGAATCCTGAAGTCAAATTCCTTGCTAAGCTGAATGGTATGAACGCATGGATAACGACAACTGGCATTGTTTATGATTATTATAAAATTGAAGATAGTATATGGACAGGTCATGTTGTTAGATTGAACTATGATGGCATTCAACAGAATTGCAATCATTTAACCAAAGAGAAACAAGAGCCATATTATAACTACTTTATTGGTAATGATTCCACAAAGTGGGCTTCATTTGTGCCTCTGTGTAAAGAAGTAATTGTTAGAGATGCATATAAAGGAATAGATATACGGTATTATTTCGAGGATAAAACAAACACTGATCAGATATTTTCCTGCTTACGTTATGATTTTATAGTTAATCCAGGTGCTGATGTATCTCAAATTCAGATGAAATTTAGCGGGCAGGATGGCATTAGCATTAACGAAAGTGGGGAACTGATTCTAAAAACAAGTATTGGCGATGTAGTTCAGACAGATATATTTGCTTATCAGGAAGTTGCCAAAAATAAAAATCAAATAGATTGTAAATTTCATCTACAGAATACTGGTTTAATTAGATTTAATACATCAGATTACGACAGATCTAAACCACTAATAATTGACCCAATCATATTTTCTACATTTATCGGCGGTAAATCTTCAGAATACATTATGGGATATACTATTGATGGCAGTGGAAATTCATTTATTTACGGAGTAACAAATTCTTCAGATTTCCCAATTACATCGGGAGCTTACAGTGCAACTTTTAATAATGTTTATACAGCAACAGTTACAAAGCTAAATTCATCAGGCTCTTCATTAATATTTTCAACTTTTATTGGTCAGGCAAATTATTCCAAACCAGCCGGTATTGGGATTGATGGATCTGGCAACATTATTATTACAGGATCCACAAGCTCAAATAATTTTCCTGTAACTTCCGGGGCATTCCATCCAACAAATAAAGGCAACATTGATTGTTTTGTTACAAAATTGAATTCATCAGGTTCATCACTTATTAATTCCACTTATTTCGGTGGCGAATCTGACGAAATTCCTTATGATTTAGAAATTAGTAGTGATGGTTCTGTTTATATATGCGGAGAGACTAACTCAACAGATTTTAACACAACAACAGGTGCATTCCAGGAATCTAAATATGTCGGTAATGATGCCTTTGTTTTAAGATTTACTTCAAATTTATCTTCATTGTATTTTTCTACTTTTTTACATGGTAATGATGGAACTGATTATGGCAGCAGTGCAACCGGAATTGATGTTGAATCAGGTGGACATATTTATGTTACCGGCGAAAATAAAAGTTCTTCATTTCCTGTTACAGCAGGAGCATATCAGACAACTAAGACCAATGATGGTGGCTATATCACTGAACTTAATTCATCAGGTTCTGCTATTATATATTCAACATTCATTAATCCTAATTGTCTTGACAGCAAAATAGGAATAAAACGGATAAAAATTGATGGGAATAGTGATATTATTATTGGAGGTTTACAAAAGAATTCCTGCCTTCCTGTTACTTCAAGTGTTTATCAATCAAATTATGGTGGCGGCAATGGAGACGGATTTCTAATGAAATTGAATCCAAAACTCTCAACTCTTTCTTTTGCAACTTATTTTGGTGGAGCAGATGAAGATATTATTAATGATATTGCTATTGATGGCAGTAATAATATTATTATAACAGGTGAGACTTTTTCTACAAATTTTCCTATTAGTGGTGGATGTGGGCATAAAGGTAATAGTGATTGTTTTGTTGCAAAGCTCAATTCATCAGCAACAAGTTTGATATATTCCTTTCTGTTGGGAGGATCCCAAAACGATATAGGAAATTTTGTTAAAGTTGATGGTTCCGGTGCGGCTTATATCTGTGGAAGAACTGGATCTTCTAACTTTCCTATAAAATCCGGCAGTTATGATGCAAGCTTAAGTGGTGTATCTGATATTTTTATAACAAAAATATCAACACCAATTGACTGGCCACAGCTCAAAGCTATATCCAGTATTAAATTTGATACATTATTTTGCTCAGTAAGCGATCTTGATACTTTCTATGTCAAGAACACAGGCTTTTGCGATTTTAACATAACCGGGAAAACTTTAACAGGAACAAATGTAGAAGCCTTTACAGTAGTTGAGCCTACATCTTTTCCTGTGAATTTACTTCCCGGAGATTCTGTCCGATTCCAGATGATGTTCTCCACTCTCTCAGCCGGCAATAAAACTGCTACTTTGTCAATTGCCAATACCGGATATCCTAACCCACAATCGATTAGTCTTAATGGCGTAAAAAATATAATAAAGGTAGTATTTGAAGTAACAAACTTAGATACTCTGAAGATTAGTAAGGTAATCTGTCCGGAAAGTACTGTTGATATTAACCTTATTTTAAGAAATCTGTCGTCCATACCAACAACTGTGAAATTTGCTGATATGTCTTCTCGTTTTGAGATATTAGGACTGAATCCGGATAAATCTTTATATTTAGGATTGAATGGTTTAGCATCAATTAATGTCAGATTCAATGGTTTGCCTAACTCAGGAAAAGAAACCGGATTTTTATCGTTTACAGATATATGCGGCGTAACAAAGTATGCACTATTGACAATCATTGTCAAGCAACCAATAGCCAATGCCGGTAAAGACTCAGTAATTTGCTATGACCATGCTGTAATGCTTAAAGCAACCGCAACATCAGGCACTCCTCCATATCAATTTGAATGGTCTCCGGCACTACTGCTTAATGATATTAATTTACCTAACCCATTATCAGTGCTTCTAAAGAATGATACTGAGTTTTATCTCAAAGTAACAGATGCTCTTGGGTGCACAGGATACGACACTGTTCTTGTAAATATAGCACCGCAAATGACTTTATCAGCAGTTCCAAATCAAACAGTATGCAAGGGAAATTCAACGATATTAAAACCAAATGTAACCGGAGGCTTGCTCCCTTACAAATACAAATGGTCACCTTCAAAAAGTCTGAATAAGTCGGATACATCCAATCCGATTGCCACACCCGATGTATCAACAATGTACTACTATACAATCACCGATAGTGCAGGCTGTATGGTACGTGATTCAATAATGGTCTATGTACAGCCAAATGTAAAAGTCAGTGCAGGAACAGATACAACAATATGTCCGGGATACACAATCACTCTTGCCGGTAAGGCAGAGGAAGGCTCATTACCGTATAAATCGTTCAAATGGATACCATCAACCGGACTTGATGATCCAAACATACTGTCGCCAAAACTGCGAATACTCAAATC
>CAYXFU010000062.1:0-12334 GCA_964464375.1 uncultured Hyphomicrobiales bacterium | reverse complement strand
AGTCTCAAAAGTCAGTTTTGGATTTCCTTTAGAGCGTAGTGAAGAATCCAGACCGTCTGACTACTGGATTCTTCAGTCGCTTTGCTCCTTCTGAATGACTGCCTCTTCGTCTTTCCGAACGAAGTGAGGAATCCATGTATTTGTATTTCCTCATTTTTCTAACTTTGATTGAACTTCATTCAGCATTGCTTTTACTTTTTGATCTTCCGGATTAATTTCAAGTGCTTTTCGTAAGTTAATCATTGAGTTATTATAATCATGTTTATAGAAATAACATACACCGAGATTCATGTATGCATCAGCAAAGCCCGGTTTTAGTATTAATGCTCGGTTAAAGTCTTTTATAGCTTCATCCAATTTTTTCAAATTAAAGTTGATGCGTCCACGTTTGAAATATGCCGACCAGGAATCTTCCTTAATAGCAATTGCCCGGTTAATATCATCTAAAGCTCCTAAATTATCTCCTCTATCAATCTTCGCACTTGCTCTGCCGATATAAGGATAGGGCCATGCAATTCCTTTATCTATGATATTGTTCAGGAAACTGGTTTTATCCATGTAATTACTCGAAGCTCTAATTGTAATTGTTGAAAATACAACAATTACAGCACACATGACAATCAGTATTTGACGTTGATTCAAACGAAAACTATTGATTATTTCGCCTAAAAGTAAAACTATTCCGATTAGCGGCAGATACGCACGATGATCCCAATACTCTCCAGTTGAGATGTACGATGACTTGAAAGCTACAACAGGCAATAAGAAGGCAATAAACCAAGATATGAAAAATATTACTTTTTTAACGTCAATTATCTCTCTTTTAATCGTTATAAACGCTGAGAATACTATTATAACTATGCAACCCAACAAAGTCGAAGTCATTGAAAACTGACTCACACCTGTGAGATCGGATGAGTATAAAAACTTCACAAGATACTCGGGATAGTATCTCAGGTTGCTCAGAAACTCCGAAAACCCAAAACTATAAGAGCTTTCACTTTGATTTAGAAAAATAGATTTAAGAACAAAGTACAAGAGTAAGGGTATAAACCAACTTAGAACAATTATCAGTTTTGTGGTCTTCTTAATCTCAGTATATCTAGCAAATTTTGAATAAACAAGAAAGTAATAAGCGATGAAAATAACAGGAAGTATAAACGCTATCTCCTTTGAAAATATGGCTAATATCAGGAACAAAAGATTCAATGCGCTATCAATAACCCTCTGATTTTGCAGATATTTAATAAAGAATATGAATGACAAAAGTGAAAAAAGAGCCGCCAGCAAATCACCTCTTGCCGGAATCCAGACAACAACGAATGAAAATAGCGGATGCAATGCAAAGACTAGTGAAAGTAGCATAGAAAGTAGTTTGTCATATTTAAGCAGGGTTAACAGATAGAACAAACTCATTGCAGTAAGAATATGCAGCAACAAATTTGTAAGATGGAATGCAGAATAATCAGTACCTTTAATACTTGAGTCTATCAATATAGTCAGATTCTGGATTGGCCTATAAAACTGGCTATTCTGATCAGATTTGAAGTATGGATCTTTCCCGAAAACTAAAGAAGCTGTGCCACCTTCAGTGCTGTTAGCATTATCAATTATCTGTTTGTCGTCAAACTCCACCAAACCAAAATTTATAACCTGGTAATAGACAATGAATGTAAGAATCGCAATTATGATATAAGGTACAGGAAATCCTGTCAGGTAGTTAATGATGCTTTTCTTCTCGGTTTTCTTTTCAGCTTGCTTTTTAGAATTTTCCTTCTTCACTAGAAATACACATCCGGATTCAGTATAAAATGTAAATTTATCAATAAATTAATCTGTTAGCAAATTATTGTTTGAGGTTGGAGGATAAAAAGAGAAAAAATAATGATAGGTTATAAATTCTGTCTTCGGCTTAGGTCTTCGCTTATCAGAATTTTAAGTAATGATTGATAAGGAATATTTAATTTGTTGGCTTCCTGTTTCAATCTGAATAAAACCATCTCAGGCAGACGCAATGATATGCTTCTAGTCGTAGGTTTGAGATTGGAAAAAGTCACAGATTTTGACTCTTTCCAATTGACATATTGAGTGGAGTCATGATTCTGCCAAAACTCAGTCTCTTCCTCTTCAGTATTTATTTTTGGTATATTTTTCATATTCCGATTTCTCCTTTTTATTCATATCCCTAGCGGATATGATTATATTAGTTTTAATTCTAAACCAAAAGTTAAGATTTCAGTGACTAATGGATCAGGATTTACGAAATCGTTTTCGCTAAAAGGATGAGGTTCAATGCGTAAGTCAATATTTCTCCTAAGCTTCATCAGTTCCAACTGTGTCTGCAATCTATCATTCATGTTAGAAAAGATCAAAGCAATATCGATATCACTGTTTATATTTTCATTATTCCTGGCATAAGAACCGAATAAATATGCCTTAGATAAGTGATACTTATCCTTTGGAATAGATTGAATATATTTTGTTGTAATATCTATAATTGCTTGAGAAGCCATGATCTTATTTCTCCTTTAAATTTATTCCGAAAGAGATTGAATCTTGGTTGTTTATATAGTCCACTATATTGATTTATCTCGTAGTGGTTAAATATTCAATTTTACTTTTTAACATATAATCGCTATGCGATAAAGAAACTAAAGAAAAACCGTTTTCTACCAATATTTAATCACTACGTGATAAACAACTAATATCAAATTTATCAATTAATTACTCTGTAAGCAAATTAAAATTGTGATATTTCATTCACTAATTTTGATTTTAACAATACTTTTTTCAATTGTTAAATTCGTTTGATAAAATATTTTTTTTGTAATATACTTAGTAGTCTCTTCGAAATTGTCAACGATATGTACAGGAAGCTGTACTTTTCCCTTCATAGCGTCGGTAGCACTACCCAGCAACCCACCAAGTAATTTAAATGAAGAAATATTGTCCCAGTCAATCGTAATATCACCAATGTAATAGATACCGCTTTTGTTTGTTTCAAATGTCAGAAAAGTTTCAGGAAAATTTGTATTGTCAGGATATGATTCCACTCTCGCTATGAAGTGTTTACCAACCGGAACTTTTGTATAGATATAATTGCTGTCATCCGGAAAAACTGCATATGTTCCCCACCATATTTCGTCAAACAGAATTGCATGTTTTCTTGTAAATACTTCGCCATTACTCATAAATGTAACTTTCCCGAAAAGTATTGCTTCATCCGGATTTTTTTCCAATGTTGAAATTCTTCCGGTTTTACATCCCAAAAACATCAAAGAACATAATAAAAATAAACACAAATAAAATCTAAACATAGTAATTCCTAATATTACATTATTGAATAAACAAATATAATTATTTATTTAATTTTGGCAACAAAAAAAAGGGTGAATCATCATGATCCACCCTTGATATAAAAAAAAATAGAAGAATTATTTTACAGGTGTTTCCACTACAACATCTACTTTGCGGCTGAAGAATCTGCCTTCGGGTAGTTCGTTGTCGTAAATCGGATCAACTTCGCCATAACCGTTGACGCTGATCTGATCTTTGTTGAACTGAGTTCCAACAGAAGCAGCTCTTTCTTTTGATAACTTCAGGTTATAAGCATCATCGCCAAGTCTATCGGTACGACCGGTAATAAATATCTTCGAATCAGGAGCTATTCTGCTCTTTATGAAATCGGTCAGCTTTTTGTTGTAGAAGCTGAGTTTTGCATAATCGAATCCAAACAGGATAAGGCTATATCGATCTATATACTTATCTGCAACTCTGTCGCGTTTCTTCTGCTGAACTGTGATGAGCTCGATAGGCATTATCTGATCGGCTGTTTCTTTCTTCTGACCATCGACATCGGTTACACCGAGATTATAGACAAGGTCGGCATCCTGCTTTGGTATTGTCCCCTGATCATGATCGAATTTCCATTCTACATATTTGGGAGGATCGCCTTTGCCATCGAAACGATTGATCAGTGTGTTATTTTGCAAAGCGTTTAGATTCCAGTCCTTAACTCCGGCTTCTGCCTTGACTTCAGGATAGAATCTTACAACAGGCGGATTGACTGAACGCAACGTATCGTCCACGATTACAGGAGCAATGATTTCGAATTTATTTGCTGTAATTTCGACACGTCTGTTTTCCTGCTGACCATCAGCCTCATTGATGTTCGATGGATCCTGGGGCAGATTTCTGTGGGCAACAATCATTCTCGCAGTGTCGATTCCCCAGGTATCTTTTAAATAGTTGAACACAGTACGTGCCCGGTTTTCTGAAAGGGCTTCATTGCCTGCCTCAACACCCTTGTTATTGTTACATCCCTCAATTGTGATTTTTGCTGTCGGATTTTCTATCATTCGTCTGCCGATTATGTTCAAAACATGATAATAAGTCTGAAGAATACCCAAATCAACAGTAGATTTTTCCGTAAACTTTGCTGCATCCGATTTTGATAACTTAACATACTTCGGTGCCAGAGTAGATTGGCCTTCATCGAAGAAGATATAAGTAAGCATGGGTTTAATGTTAGTTGATAAGAATTCCTCAACTTTGAAGCGGAGAACTTCTCTTTCAACACTGTCGGCATCAACTCCGTAAGCCTTTATTCTGCCTTCGAGCTGATTTTCTTTAGGTGGCTGTATTGTTCTATCTTCTCTGGTTCCGTCCGGTTTAGTGCCCGGCAATAGATTACCACCAGGAACATACCTGAAAGCTAAACCGACATTGAGTGTGTTTACATGCCAATCTACAGCAGGACCGCCGGCACTGGCAATCAGCTTATCAGTAACTTGAGTTAGACCGAAATAGTAAGAAACTTCAGGTGCGAGGAAGTACTTACCTGCTCCATCTAAGCCAAAGTTATAGCTCAGTCCCAGTAAAGCCGACATTTCGATAGATTGTGCTCCGGGTATGTCGCCATTGTAATGCAGACGTTCTCTCAAATTATTTTCGAAAGTACCTGTCGATGGTTCGAGTATCTTTTCTACAACATCAGCGGATTTTGCTACCATAAAACCGGCATGAAAGCCACCGGTTAGAATCAGTCCATGGAATATTTTAAGATTAAGCCTAGGCTCAATCGAAATTGATCCCAAACCTGCATCGACGCTATGTTCAAACACACCCTTTGCAGATTCGCCATTAAGATTTACTACTTTCTCCTCGTTCGATTTTAATAAACCGTTTCTGTTGAAATAGCCTAATCTTGCTTCAAAATTGAGTAAGCGAGAAAGAGGAATAGAATAGAGGAAACCAAATGCCACTCCCATTCCTGTTCCATCTTTATACTGTGTACAGCAATCGTTGATACCGTCTATTTTTTTGAAGTCTGCCAAATGACTATTAAAATTCAATCCTGCATAAAATCCAAAAGCCGGACGTTCAAATATACTAAGGTTACTTTGCGAATATGCCGTAACTGATATAATTACAAGAGCGAGTATTAATGTTAACTTTCTCATTTCTGTACCTCCACAATCTGAGCTTCAGTACCAAGAGGCGTAACCATTGTTATAACATAAGTCCCGTTAGGATATTTACTGAAGTCATGGGTGAATAACCTTTCTCCCTCCTTCTGCAATCCTTCGAACAATACCGAACCTATTCTGCCATTCAAATCATTTATCATGATTCTGACTGGCATATCTTCTATCACTTTTGATATAATTGTTGCCTTGTCCGGTATCGGATTAGGATTTACCAAAAGTTGAATTGCTGTTTGGGGAGAGCGGAATAGTCGGGGACTGCCACCTTCCATACATAAATTTGATAGAGATACGCTTGAAGTGTCTAATGTTAAAATCGTGTTACAATCTGTCCATTTGAAATTTTCTATTGTAATTGGGGATGTAATTACATCGCCTAATGTACCCATAAAGTGCAGAACCGTAAGTGTATCCGATGTTCCTCTTGTTCCTGTCAAAGTTAACCGCCTCAGATCATTGGCAAATACTCCTTTAGGTGTATTCAGTCCGGGAACCATGATAAACTTATTGAACGAAAGATCAGCAATAAAGTTCCTCGAATTACATTCATCAAGGAATAATGATTTGCTAATGTAAACAGGAACATCAATCAATCCACCTGCTTCTACTGAATAACTCGGAGCTCCCAGATTAATAAACGCATAAGGATCTTTTACCCTTACAATTACCGGTGGTGAAGCATTTACGCAACCGTTTGTATCTGTGACAGTTACTGTATAGTTATTTGTTTTTCTGACTACGATTCTCTGAGACGAATCTCCTGTTGACCAAAGATATTTGACATAACCAAGATTTCCGGCATCTAATGTAACAGAATCACAAGCGCAGATGTCAATTGGTCCTGCAGGATTAATCATTGGCATTGGAAGTGGGAGTATTGTAACATCTATTGTGTCACTTCGCATACATCCCTTTGAATCAGTAATATTAAGAACATAAGTAGTAGAGCTGGTTGGATTAGCCATAACGACCGGAATGTTATCTGCGCTTAAACCAGTTGCAGGTATCCATTTATAATCAAAAGGAGGAGTGCCTGCTGAGGCAGTTGCTCCGATTTGTATGGGAACATTGAAACAGGTTTTGACATCTGCACCAAGATTTATTACAGGTAAAGGATTGATAATCACTTGAACTGAATCTTTTCCGATGCAACCTTCTTTGTCAGTTATTGTTCTATAATATTTTGTTGTAATCGTTGGGTTTGCAATCGGTTTTTCAACATTTGTTGCTGATAATCCACCAGAAGGAGACCAAACATAAACATAAGAGCCTGAACCGGATGTTACATCTCCACCAATCTGTACAGATGAACCAAAGCAGAGTTCCTGAGTTGGCTTTGTATTTGTAAGTACCGGAGGAAATACTTTAACTGTAATTGTATCTCTGGAGATACAGCCATTGGCAGTCGTAACAGTCAAGACTGCAGTATAAGTTCCGTTTGCATAATTATGAGTTGGATTTTGCTGAGTAGATGTAGCAGCATCTCCAAAATCCCAATCCCAATTGCTAATCACACCACCAACAACAAGCGATTGATCAGTAAAATTAACTACAGGATTCCCGCATCCACCACCTGTGAAAGCAATTTTTGCTTTTGGTTCGACAATTGTAAATGTTGAGTTGATAGTATCTTTTTCCCCTGAATCATAATCGACAATAAGTCTGACTGTGTAATCACCACCATTAGCATAAATATGCTTTGGTTTGGCAAGAGTTGATGTTCCTCCGTCACCGAAGTTCCAGTTATATTTCAGAATTGTATAAGGTGTTGACTGTACAAAAAATTCAGTTTCCTTGCCTGCGCAGTTTGTATTAGTAGTTAATGAAATAGCTAGGGTATCAAGTCTTACACCGGCAGAATAGCCATAAGAATCAGCAGATCCATAGCCATATACATAGGCATTGAATCCGCAGTCTTTAGTGGATAGCAATCTGTGTGCTCCCTGAGCAACAGTGAGTTGGACAACAGAATAAGCAGTATTACCAGGTACAACAGACCAACCGGTTACAGCTACACCATCTAACATTACACTACCAGTGCAACTTGTTAGAACTGAGATATTGACATAATTACCCGTTATTGTAACAAAGTTCGCAACTTGAAAAGTTATATCTTCTCTTGTTTGCTCCACAGGACTAAGCATAATGAAAAATGGATCAGCATTTGTTACGCCATCATAAAAAGTTCCATTGCTGTATTGAGCTACTGCTATTGGAAAATTCGAATTAATAAAAGTTGGATTAGTTATTATTCTTTCAGCGAACTGACCACGATTCAGATTTAATGTTCCACCACCGTTAAAAGTAACATTTGTTCCATTATTTATAGCAAGGATTCTGTAGGTATCGCCATTTAATCTTGTCTTATATGGAATTGTTACGAAACTTCTCCGAAGCGTATTATTTGGAAACATTTGCTCGAACAGGTGGTTACATGCAGCTTTGTTAGTTGGAATATTCGCACAGGCTGCTCCACCAAATACAGCTATTGGAAATTGTGATCCGATAGAAACTACAGATGAACCGGTTAAATCAGTGGTTGACTGAACCTGATAGACATCGCCTCTATTCAAAGTAATATCAAAAGGAACATTTGCAGGTTTACCACCTCTTGTAGTAGCTGACGGAGTTATTCTTACAGTAGTACCATCATAAGCTGCGGCAATCATGAATTCTGAGTGAGAAGAACCTAATGGAGCATAACTTAAGATATAGTAATCCCTTCCCAGAGCCTTCACGGGTAGAATCAAACCACCGTCCGACGTTTGAGCAGAGTAATTTAACTCAAATACATTAACGTCATTGTCCGAAACAACATGGATAGCCTGAGTTTCTTTAACTTCAGAAGTTACAACATGACCGATATTTGTAGGCACATCAATGGTTATACTTGAATTAGCCGGAATTGTAAAATTCTGAGTCCACGCCTTGCCAGGTATTGAAATAGTTCCTGTAGCGCCAATTTCTGAGCTAATGAACACTTTCAGCTGATATGTTCTGTTTGACTCAATTATATTGGACATGAATCCAAACCAAAAATCCTTGCCTGCAGAGGTTATCTGGGCATTTAAGTTTGGTTGTGGAAAAAGTAAGAGTAAGGTGCTTGCTAAAAGAAAAAGATGTAGAAAATACCGTTTCATAGTGCACTTCCTCAAATTGGTTAATTAACAATAAATATATGAAGTATATTTTCAAAATATATTTTGAATAAAGCATATAAAGCTAAAATTCAATTTTTCTGAAATTTCATTAATTTGATATCGTTATTATCGATTATTGAAATATTTTCTTAGATTTGTTAATTGCGTTTGGAGAGATTCATAAATTTAATATGAATTACCAGTTCAAAATTAATAATAAATATTACACAAACAAAACTTAATTTCTAAAAATGAATATTATACAGGCAATCATTCTAGGTATAATACAAGGTCTGACGGAGTTTATCCCAATAAGCAGTACGGCACATTTAACTATTGCCGGCAAACTTATGGGATTGATCGACAACTCTCATCCCGAACAATGGACTGCTTTTATGGCTGTTATCCAGCTTGGTACTTTAGCCGCTGTATTGTTCTATTTTTCTAAAGAATTGAAAACAGTACCGATGGCTTTTTTCAAAGAGAATTTTAATTCATCAAGAAAACCATTCGCTTCACAGTCTGCAGACTCCAGGCTGGGTTATATGATAGCAATCGGCTCGATTCCAATTTTCACAATCGGATTTGCTTTGAAGAAAATCATAGAAGGTTCGCTCACAAAAGAACTACCAATCATTGCAGGAAGCTTGATACTGCTTGCGATAGTTCTATATATAGCAGAGAAAGTCTCATCACTGAAGAAAAATACTGACTCAATGACGATTAAGGATAGTATAATAATCGGATTAGTTCAGTGTCTTGCGTTAATTCCAGGTTCATCTCGTTCAGGGACAACAATTACAGCCGGTTTATTCGTCGGATTAAATCGTGAAACTGCGGCAAGGTATTCGTTTCTTCTCAGCATACCGGCAGTATTGGTCAGTGGATTGTACCAACTTGCAAAAAGCTACAAACATTTGTCCGGTGCTGATTCTATAGCTTTGATTATAGCTACTGCATTTGCTGCTGTAAGCGGATATTATGCAATAGCATTTATGATAAATTTCCTGAAAACAAGAACAAACCTTATCTTCATTATATATCGGATTGTTATTGGATTCGTACTGATTTTTATGATTTACAAAGGAATTGTTTGATAATTGAAATATTATTCTAAAATATTGATTTTAACACTTCTTTCTACTCTTCTTGTGATTTCATGCAAGAAGAAACAGACAGCAAAACCTGCATCCACTCAAAAGATTGAATTAACAGGAGATTCATCCAAAACCGGAACAGCAAATAGAAATCCAAACATAAAACTTTCGATTCAGCAAGATTCTGCAGACATAACCAATATTGCTATTATTACAACATCCCTTGGTAAAATTAGTGTTGGACTCTTCGGAAAAGACTCACCGAAGACTGTGAAAAACTTCATTGGATTAGCCAAAAAGGGATATTACAATGGAATTCTGATCCATCGTGTAGCAAAGAATTTTCTGATTCAAACCGGCGACAGGAACACAATCTCCAAATTGAAAAAAACCGATTGGGGCAAGGGTGGACAGAGCTTCTTCGGTAAACCGTTCGAAGATGAATTGTTCCCCGAGACTCCTTCTTATAAAAATGGATATTTTAAAGGAACTCTGGCAATGGCAAACCGCGGACAGCATACGAACACCAGTCAGTTCTTCATTTGTCTTGATGATGCTATGGAGTTAGACAAACGCTGGACAATTTTTGGAAAAGTGATTGAAGGAATGTCTGTTGTGGAAAAGATAAATTCAGTTAAAATCAAACCGGGTCCTTTCGAAGCTAACGATGGAGTACCTGAAGAGCCAATAAAAATAAATTCTATAGTAATTAAAAAATATAATCTCTAATATTCGTTATTATTTTTTTCAAATCATTCAGGAGTCAAACTTATGAAAAAAGCATTTTTTAGTCTATCAATGTTCTTGTTAGGCGTAATCATCATCACAACAAATTGTACACCCACAAAAGAAGGAAACAAAGCCAATATGGAAACAGAGAAAACCACAGAGGTTAAGGCGAACAACCCGCATTATTTGATCACAATTACTCAAAACGGTAAATCATTGGGCGAAATCGAACTCGAACTCTTCCCCGATATTGCACCAAAACATGTTCACAATTTCGACAGCTTAGTCGCAGTAAAATTCTATGATGGATGTGCTTTCCACAGAGTTATCCCAGGATTTATGATCCAGGGTGGCGATCCCAACTCAAAAAGTAAACCTATGAATACATGGGGCATGGGTGATCCGTCACAAACCAGAGTTCCTGCTGAATTCAATTCAACAAAGCACGAAAGAGGCGTTATTTCAGCTGCTCGTTCAAACGATCCCAACAGTGCTACATCACAGTTCTTCCTTATGCATGCAGCTTCACCTCATTTGGACGGACAGTACTCAGCTTATGGTAAAATTGTTAAAGGTATCGAAGTCGTTGATGCAGTCTGCAAAGTCCCAATGGACGGATCGGCACCAAAAGAAAAAGTCGAAATGACAATCGTAAAAATCAGCAAATAAATTGATCGGAAAGAATAAAAAGAAGTCCTGCGCCTCAGAGGTGTAGGACTTCTTATTATACAATCTTGTCATTAATAACGTTGTGAAACTTTACAATCAATGATGTTAGCGGGCAGTTATTACGACAAGAAACAAATATTACTCCAGGCAATGATCGCATAACGATCAATTTTTCTCATTACCCACAGGGGATATACTTTATAAGATATAATTGTGGCTCTATAATTACTGTTTATAAAGTTATTAAGCAGGGATAGGTGTAAATATGAAAAATATAATTATCTTTCTTGCATCTGGGCTTTAGTACTCCCTCTCCAAGCATGGAGAGGGTCGGGGTGAGGTTGGCACACGATTACAGAAGATTATAAAATATCGAGAATATGATGAATAAATTCTACCCTGAAGACAATATTGCAACAGAAACACTCAAAGAACGTGCCCGTCAAATGCGCCGAGAACCTACCTATTGCGAAAAAATAATTTGGAATGCTGTCCGAGATAATAGGTTAGGAGTTAAATTCCGAAGACAATTTATAATATCGTATTATATTGTAGATTTCATCTGCATGGAAAAGAAATTAATCATTGAAATAGATGGTGCCTCTCATTATGGTAACGAAGAGTACGACAAACAGAGAGAGTTAGAATTAATAGAAATGGGTTATAAAGTAATGAGATTTAGTGATGAAGAAGTAACAGGCAATGGGAATAGAGTTGTAGATAAGATAGTGGCTGTGTTAGGGGATTTGTAGTCTCCAGAACAGCCGTCAACCTCACCCCGACCCTCTCCATTCTTGGAGAGGGAGAATACAAGGGAAGATAAAGCAAAATATCAACATAAATACAAGTGTTTCGACAACAGAATTTGATTTTGAAGTTTATCCCAACCCAACAACTTCAATCGTAGCTTTAGATAGAAATTGCATTGCTCCATTACAATTTTATACAATTAATGATGTAAGTGGGCAGTTACTATTCCAAGAAACAAATATCCCTCCTGGCAATGATCCAATTACGATCAATTTTTCTCAGTATACTCCAGGAATTTACTTTATTAGATACAAATGTGGTTCGACGTTTAGTGTTTATAAAGTTATTAAACAAGGATAGGTGTAAATATGAAAAATATAATTATCTTCCTTGCATCTTGGCTTTAGAACTCCCTCTCCAAGCATGGAGAGGGTCGGGGTGAGGTTGGCACACGATTACAGAA
>CAYXFU010000061.1:0-13723 GCA_964464375.1 uncultured Hyphomicrobiales bacterium | reverse complement strand
ATAGACAGCATTCTTATTTACTACACAAAACATGTAGCAGTTACTATCGGGACTCAGCACTGGATGTACAGAAACCTCGATGTCGATCATTACAGGAATGGGGATTCGATACCGGAGGTGAGAGATTCTGCTCAATGGGTAAATCTAAAAACAGGTGCCTGGTGTTATTATAACAATGATTCTGCTTTGGGTACTATTTATGGTAAGCTATACAACTTGTTGGCAGTTAATGATTCTCTGGGTTTAGCACCCGAGGGTTGGCATATAGCAAACTATTTTGAATGGGAAGAATTGAATAGATTCCTTGGGGGTCAATATGATGTTGGTGGCAAGCTGAAAGAAACCGGAACAAATCACTGGCTAAGTCCTAACAAAGGAGCATCCAATGAGAGCGGCTTTTCCGCTCTACCAGGTGGTTACCGCGGCATTTTTAGCGAATTCGGCAATATTGGTTACAGGGGTCATTGGTGGACTTCAGCTGAGTACAGCTCATTTATTGCTTGGATTAGGATCCTGAGCTTCAATAACGTCAGTTTCGACTACGGCGACGGCAATGGGGTGGCTGGTTTTTCTGTTCGCTGCATTAAAGATAAGTAGATTGTCTGAACTGTGATTTGTATGATTTATGTGATTAAAGGCAAGAAATTAAAAATGCATTTAATCATGAATTTCATCATACAAATCATGAGAATCATAGTTCAGACATTCTGACAATTTTATTAAATTTGCTATCAAGAATGTTTTATTTATTGATAATATTTATGATAAATGAAGAATACAAATATTCAGAGCTGACAAGTAAAATCATTGGTGCTGCTATGGAAGTTCATAAAATTTTAGGAAATGGATTCCAGGAATTAATCTACCAGAGAGCTTTAGCAGAAGAATTATGGCAAAGAAAAATTAAATATCAAAGAGAACCCACAATGAAGGTGTTCTATAAAAATAAGGAAGTTGGTGAAAGAAGAGTTGACTTTCTTGTTGAAGATAAAATTTCAGTTGAACTTAAGGCAATTATCAAATTAGAGGATGTTCATTTCGCTCAAGCAATCAATTATCTCGAAGCTTATAATCTTGAAATAGGATTACTTATTAACTTTGGCTCAAATAGTTTGGAATTCAAAAGGTTCAGTAATAAAAAGTATGTTTCAATATCTTCATTATGAATTGTCTGAACTGTGATTTATTTGATTTTTGTGATTAAAGGCATGAAATTAAAATGTATTAATCATGTCTTTCATCAAACAAATCATGCGAATCACAGTTCAGACAATACAATTATGAGTGGGAGCGATCATGAATCTTCCTCAATTTAGCGATGTCCTCGAGGCATCGGTGAGAATTAAAGAATATATACACAGAACTCCTGTGCTGACAAGCACGGCTATCAACGAGATTGCCGGTGCTGAGCTATTTTTCAAATGCGAGAACATGCAGAAGGTCGGTGCTTTTAAGTTTCGAGGGGCAACGAATGCTGTTCTATCCCTGACGGCTGAAGAGCTATCGAAAGGAGTCTGCACACATTCGTCGGGTAATCATGCTCAGGCGCTAGCTCTGGCGGCAAGAATGAATGGAGTACCTGCTTACATCGTAATGCCGTCTAATTCACCACAGGTGAAGAAGGATGCTGTTGCCGGGTATGGAGCAAATATAATATTCTGTGAGCCAACACTTTCGGCAAGGGAATCTACTCTGGCAGATGTTGTGGCTAAGACCGGATCTGTATTTATTCATCCTTACAACAATTTCAGTGTTATCGCAGGTCAGGGTACATCAGCTTTAGAGCTGATGGGAGAAGTCAAAGATCTGGATTATGTGATTACTCCTGTTGGCGGTGGCGGACTCTTGAGTGGAACGCTTTTGTCTGTTGGTGCATTGTCCGAGCATACAAAAGTTATCGCTGGTGAACCGGAAGGAGCTGACGATGCCTACCGTTCAATTCTCAAAGGAGAGATAGTACCATCGGACAATCCTAAGACTATATGCGATGGACTGCTGACTTCGTTGGGTGGAATGACTTTTTCGATAATCAGCAGGAATATACACAAAATCATTACCGTAGATGACGCAACGACAATCAGTGCAATGCGTTTGATCTGGGAAAGAATGAAAATCATAGTTGAGCCGTCTTCAGCCGTAACTTTGGCAGTGGTTCTGTCAGAGAAAATTGATCTGAAAGGCAAACGAATCGGACTGATTCTGTCAGGCGGAAATGTTGATCTGGCTAAACTTCCATGGTAGAAATGAAAAACCTAAATAGTGCATCAGAACTTTTTCCACTCATGGGAAATACTGTACTACTTAGTCATTTTCGTGATGGCGGGTATCCTGAAAAAAAGATTCCGGCAGGCGGGACAGTGTGAAAAGTCTGATTTAGAGGTCATTCCGAACGTAGTGAGGAATCTAGTCCGCATGAATACTGGATTCTCACGGTCGCTTCGCTCCCTCAGAATGACATGATCGTAGTTTTCACACAGTCTCAGACGAAGGAATGACATATTGGGAGTGGCTTTATAACCTTTAGAGATGTTTCTAATGAGTAATCTGGGATAAAGTAAATTATGATAGAAAGCGGAAATAAATGTAGAATTTGTTGTTCTTCAAGCCTTGAGAATATCTCGATTGGTGAAACTAGATTAATCCATTGCGTTGATTGCGATATACATTATTCAGAATCGTTTTCAGCACCGGACAACATTGCGGATTACTACAAGAAGAGTTATGAGATTACAACTGCCGACATCGCAGACATAGAATTCCGGAGGCTTTTCCGTTCGACCGAGCAACTGGAGCTGATATCCACGATAATGGATCATCATAAGCCACCGGCATCTCTGCTGGATATTGGATGCGACAAGGGATTCTTTATCGATCAGGCGCGTCGTTTCGGTTATACTTGCAAGGGAGTTGAACTGTCTGAAAATGCTGTGGCTTATGCTAAGAATACAGGTTTGGATGTGTGCGATGGAACAGACAAGCTCGATCAGAAGTACGATGTCGCTGTGATGTGGCATTCACTTGAGCACTTCACAGAACCACTTGCTTATCTACAGGAATTGACAGCACATTTGAACCCATCGGCACACTTATTCATCCGCGTACCTGCTTTCGACAGCTTATGGAGTAAGATTTTGGGTAGAAAGTGGATCTGGTTTCAACCACAGAATCATTATTTCCACTATTCAATCAAATCTCTGGAAACTCTTTTGAACAGAGCGGGATATTCGGTAGAAATCATAGAACACCGTAAACCCAACAACTGCTCTACACGTAAGCAATTCCATATTGCCCGGAAAATCATGTCGAAGAAATTCCATTATGATTTACCCATGAGAAAACGTTTGATAAGAATCTATGAAGATTGGATTGCTATGGAGATATTCGCTGTGGCGAAGATCAAGGAAGATTTATCATGATAAAATCAACAAAAACAAATTGGCAAAAATTATACTCTCAGAAAGAAGAAGATATTAATTATACCGATATACCTCAGACAGATGAAAAATTTTGGGAAACTGCTGAAATTATTTTGCCTCACAATAAAGTAGATTTCACTATTAAAATCGACGAAGATCTTGCTCTATGGCTCAAGAACTTGGGTGATAACTCTGACCAGGCTGTGAATAATATCATTAGAGCTTATTTCTTAGTGCATAATTAGATCAACACTATAAATATTTAATAAAATAATCCGGATTTCTTGCGAATTCCGGATTTTTATTTTATATACCAAACAGATGAATTCTATTTCTTGCTGATTTTAATCTTAACTGACTGTGCGGTACAATCCTTGAATGGTACTTGAACATAGTTATAATTGTAATCAGTAATAACAGCCTTGACTTTGTATGTATATGGTGCACAAATGTGCTCAAAAGTATATTGACCGTTTGCGTCAGTTGTACCTGTTACAGCTGTCCCGTCTGTTTTCATCAGATAAACAGTAGCTCCGGCGATTGGTGAACTATCAGATGAATCCTTAACGGTAACTGTAAGTTTACCGGTACAGCATGTATCCTGCGAAGATCCTGATTTAGACATATATTGAACGCTGGAATTTGTATCATTGCATCCCATCTTAACTGTATAGCTAAAATTGTTGTATCCGCTTAATGTTGATTTTATTGTATAATCACCTTCGCATACTCCGGTAAAATGAACCTCTCCATTTGCATCTGTGGTTAGAATGCCTACTTTTGTACCACCCAGATATAAATATACTGAAGCTCCCTTTATTGCAGATTTTGTATCAGAATCTTTGAATATAATATCAATTACTCCTTTACAACATGTATCGCTGTGCTGTGTAGCTGTCAGGTGTTTGGTTGTTGTGTCTTGTGAATTGCAATGCGAAGTATAATCAAATGTCAGAGACTCGTAGTAACCTGATGTTATTTTTACCTGATAGTTGCCATCGCATATTTTTGAGAAATAGGCATAAGAAGTACCTGACTGAGTCTGAACAACTTTTCCGTTTTGTACTAAGTTTACAGAAACACTCTTAGTTGGTGCTTTTCCTGTGCTCTTATCAATCAAAAATACTTTAAGTACACCTTTGCAACAGGAGTCAGTATTAGTTTGGACCGATAATCCGACATCGGCACCTGCTGAGTCATTGCAAGCAAGTGTGAAATTGAGGGTACCGGTGTTGTATCCGCTTTTGTACAAGCTAACTGAATAATCACCAGGACATAGGTCTTTGAATAATATTCTTCCAAGGCTGTCAGAGTAGATTCCGGAAACATGTGCACCACCTGAACTGAGATAACCTTTTACACCACTTAGTGCTGAATTTGTTGCTGAATCTTTAATTGTGATAAATATTTTTCCATTGCAGCATGAATCAGGAGTTGTCTGCACCATAAGTTGATGTAGATTAATAGTATCGGAATTGCTGGATGTTAATGAGTCGAGTGCATAATCAAAATGGTATTTACTATACTTTAAGATATAATCACCCGGACAAACATTTGTAAAAGTAATCATACCATCCTTGGTCAAACCTTTCTTTATCAAACTGCCTGCACGGTACATTCTGACTTCAACGTCACTTAATTTAGTGCTATCACTTGCCTTATATGTCCTGATATTCAAAACTCCCTTGCATGTGTCTTCATGGCATAATTGTACAGGATTAGATGTTTTTTGCTTGAAATCAGAGAATTTTTCCTCGAATGGTTTGAAATCCTTATGAAGGATTTTTACATTTAAAGCTGAAATGTCAGAAGGCAAATTTGTCAGTGAGAACTTTCCGTCCTCATCACTGGTATCCTTAGCTACTTCGGTTCTAACAGCAGCATTTGGATTGTAAACCGACAGAATAGCCGATGGTACACTCATTCCCTGTTCATCCACAATTACACCGGAAACAGTATTTTCGCTGTTATTCGGATTATTGGGTTGATTCTCGCAGGAACTAAAAAGAATTGAAATAAACAAAACCAACGGTAGTAAGATTTTGTAAGAATCAGTAAATATTTTCATAACAGACACCTAACCTATAATTTATGAACGTTAATTAAACTATTCTATTCTAATCTTTTAGTAATGCATGATATAGAATTTTGTTACAAATTTAAATAAAATATTTTTCTATTGTATGAAAATTTATGGTAAAGCATTCGTTTTCCTAATAGATATTGCCATAATTAGAAGTTCGCAGATTATCGATTTGCGAAAGTATAAATACTTTTTCACCAATCCTCACAATAATACAAACCAGAAGGGAGCGATGACACAACGATTATTACTCCTTCCTTGCATGGGAAGAGTGCAGGTGTGAGGTTGCCTTCCCCCGGGGTTTCACCCGCGGATATCTATATTCAGCATCTTAGCTTCAAAAATCACTTTTTTTTATAAAAAAAATGCAATCGATGCAAATAATTCAATCTGGATTTTTGAGATCGTAATTCGTAATTTCGCTATTCGTAATTATTTACTTCAATGCTACTTACAATACTAAAAATCCCCAAACGACCTATCAATAGTCAGTTTTCTTATAACACTAATAATTAAAAAATACTTATGTTGAATTTGTTTAGAATTATTTTTGAGAAACAGTTTGTAAATCAAAAAATTAGTCTTAATTTTGTAGTTCTCTAATTGGTAAAATCATTGGGATGTAGCCAAGCGGTAAGGCATCGCCCTTTGGAGGCGACACGCGAAGGTTCGAATCCTTCCATCCCAGCTTTACAAGCACTATCAGACTGATTGATATAAAATAAAATGGATGATTTTAAAATAGCCTCTGGACGTTCAAATCTGGCTCTTGCAGACAAAGTAGCCGGTAATCTTGGCATCAAACTATCTGAAACCAGTATTCGGAATTTCAGTGATGGTGAGATTTGGGTCAAATTTGAAGAAAACGTTCGTGGTGTCGATCTTTTCATTATTCAATCAACTTATGCTCCTTCTGATAATCTGATGGAGCTATTGATGCTGATAGATGCAGCAAAGCGTGCATCAGTAAAAAGAGTTACAGCTGTTATTCCATATTATGCCTATGCTCGTCAGGACAGAAAGGATCAGCCAAGAGTTGCCATTACAGCAAAGCTTGTTGCTAATCTTCTCGTTAGAGCAGGTGCAGACAGGATTATAACTGTTGACTTGCACTCATCACAGATTCAAGGCTTTTTTGATATTCCGCTGGATCATCTTTATGCTTCACCGGTTCTTATCAGAGCTTTGATGAAGCTTGGTTTAAGCGACATCGTTGTTGCCGCACCTGATGTTGGTGGAGTTAAAACCGCCAGAGCCTATGCAAAAAGAATTGACGGTGAACTAGTTGTTGTCGATAAAAGACGTCCGGCACACAACGTTGCCGAAATCGTTCATATTATCGGTAATGTTGAAGACAAAAATGTTGTTATTGTTGATGATATGATAGACACAGGGAACACTTTCTTACAATGCGCAGATGCATTGAAAGCAAAAGGTGCCCGTGAAATTTATGGTGTATGTGTTCATCCGGTATTTTCCGGAGACGCACTTGACCGCTTCGAACAAAATGAAGCCGTTAAGCGAATGTTTGTAACAGATACAATCCCATTAAAACGTAAGGTTGATAAAATTCAGGTTATTTCAGTTTCTGATATTCTTGCAGAAGCTATTATCCGGACTCACGACAGCAGATCTATCAGCACTTTATTCGAAATTGAACGATAAATTATTTACTATATATTTCTAGAGGTTTTATAATGGAACAGATTATCTTAAAGGTTAAAAAACGCGAAACCGGCAAGCAAGTTTCCAAAAGATACAGACGTGATGGTCATGTCCCGGGTATCTTCTATATCAAAGATGAACAGGCAATTCCTATTCTTTCTGATTCAAAGTCACTTCGTCCTATTGTTTATACTAACGCTACTCATATAGTCAATCTTCAAATTGATGGCAATGAACCAAGAGAAGCTGTATTAAAGGATGTTAGATTTGATCCCGTTACCGATAGCATTGTACATTTTGATCTAATTGGCTTGAGTCCCGACAAAATGATGATCTTCGAAGTTCCTATTACCTTCACTGGCGTAGCTGTTGGTGTTAAAGAAGGTGGAATTATCCAGCAGAATATACACAAGATTCCAATCAAGTGTTTATCCAAATATTTGCCATCAAGCATTGGCATTAATATCACAAGCTTGAGTATCGGTAAAACAATATACGTTCACGATGTTGTATTGGAAAACGTTCAAATTGATATGCCCGGTGACACAGTTATCGTTTCCTGTTCTCACTCCAGAGTGTCTAAATCAGATGCCGAAACAGCACCAAAGGCATAATATTTCGATCTTTATCAAAAGGTGTTCCTATTTATTTGGAACACCTTTTTTTTTTGGTGAACCATGTTTAATTTTTTTAAAAAGAAGAGTAAAAAGAAAGCCGATTGGCTGGTAGTCGGTCTGGGCAATCCAGGTGTGAAGTATAAGGAAACGCGCCATAATATCGGCTGGATGATTGGCAATGCTTTAGCCACAAAGCACAAAGCTCCTTTTAAGGAATCATCTTCGATTTACCATGCTTCATCATTCATCATCTCAGGTTCAATTGTTCTAACGGCTATTCCCACCACATATATGAACAATTCAGGTGAAGCTGTTAAAAAGCTCTTGCAGGAATTCGATGTGCCCATTACTAATCTTATCATAATCCTCGATGAATATAATTTTCAGGTTGGCAAAATTCACTTGAAGGACAGCGGCAATGACGGCGGACATAACGGTATGATGTCAGTCTTACAACATATCGGAAATCAACCATTTTTCAGACTTCGCTGCGGTATATCAAAGAATTTCGGTCCGGGTGGTCTGGTTGACTACGTATTGTCGAATTTCAAACCTGAAGAAGAATCCGAACTTGAACTTATGATTAATCATGCTGTGATATCAATCGAGCATTTGATCAACAGTGACAACTCCAACAGAGCTATGAGCGAAATAAATTCGGGCAAGCTGTGGAAGTTACCAGGAATAACGCTGTAAACCAAACAACTTTGAATTTAGTTGAATTTAATTATATTTCTATGGCTATGGATTTTTTAATTTCTTTTTTCCTTATCATTTGTAGCATTATAGTAGTTTTTAAAAAATAATTTATTCTCAAATTCGTGAATAATTTGAATGTTAAAGTATGTTATAAAAATAAATGCCTGAGATATCAAGATTTTATGGAATAGTTATCCAATTCTTCTATAAGGAGCATTTACCGCCACATTTACATGCAACTTATGGTGAATATAGGATACAGGTTGATATCAATAATATTTCGGTATTAAGCGGTGAAATGCCCAGAAAAGGCTTGAATTTGATATTTGAATGGGTTGAAATTCACCAAAAAGAATTATTAGAGATTTGGACTTTAGCTAAACAAGAAAAACCTCTACCTAAAGTGGAACCATTAAAATAGAGTTAATTATGCATTGGATTTTAAAAGTTAGATATATAAATGATTACAAACTGGAAATTGAATTCAATGACGGAAAAGTCAAAATTGTAGATTTTTCAGAAATCGTTGGTGGTACCGGTATTTTCGAACCGTTTAAAAATATTGAATATTTTAAAAATGTGACGATTGACTCGTGCGGAAATTCAATTTGCTGGGAAAATGGAGCTGATATATGTCCAGATGTATTATATGACATTAGCAAAAAATGAAAGTATAATACTTAAGAGGATTGAAAAAATTAAAGAGATACGTAAATTTTTTTGAAAATTTCTGTCCATTATTTCATCAACACGATTTTGCCTTTCTTTGATGTTTCGCCTGATTGAAACTCATAAAAATAAATACCTGAGCTTAAATTCATGCCATCAAAATCGATACTGTAAATTCCTGCACTCATTTCTTTATTCAAGAGAACTTGAATTAAATCGCCATTTGAACTGTAAATACATAATTTTACTAATTTGTTATTTTCAGTTTTAAAAGAAAATTTAGTATTTCCGTTGAATGGATTAGGGAATACTGTTACATCTGGTTCTAGCGATATGCTGTTTTCTATATCTGTTTGTATTAATGATTTAGACGCAAAACTGGTATTTCCATAACATCCCAAATCGATTCTGTTACCATTTGGTGTTGGTTCATTACTATAAGAAGAGGTTGGATCACCTTTAT
This sequence comes from uncultured Hyphomicrobiales bacterium, assembly GCA_964464375.1. Classification (GTDB taxonomy): domain Bacteria; phylum Bacteroidota; class Ignavibacteria; order Kapaibacteriales; family UBA2268; genus CAIOZA01. Next base: position 4,111 of record CAYXFU010000061.1, on the reverse strand, counting down.
CAATTGCGGGACTATAGACATTATCGATGCCCCATGTTTTACTAATAGGATCATATCGTCCAACTGTAGATTTTAAATGAAAATCCTCATTAAGTGTATCGGCGAATAAAGGGTCGGCAGAAAAATTTCCAATTCCCGAAAAACCTTCAGAACTTAAAGTGTAATTAACCTTTAAAGAGCTCTTGCTTCCGATAAAAAAATCGTCTGTGTTCCCATTAAATATGCAGTTTTTTACATCACAAATAGCGGCTACATCTAAGAATACTGCATTCCCGCCGTTAGGACCGGTTGAATAATTATTAACAACAGTGCAATTGGTCATACTAACATAAGAAGAACCGGCAACGTCAACTATAAAATCAACAGCGATAGCTGCCCCCTCGAGTGAAGTGCTGTTATTATATATTAATTCATGATCCAGATAGGCAATACCACCATCATCAACGAAAAGTGCTCCACCATAAGAAGGACAATAATTATCCTTCATTACATTAAACGACATATAAGCCGTTCCTAAAATCAATACTCCTCCACCCCATCCATAGGTGTTTTGCAGGCGATTTCCTGAAATGACGTTATTAGTGATGATAACATATCCGCCTAAATACACACCACCGCAATGGTCGTCATATCCGGTATTATTTTCAATCAGGTTGTTATCTATCAATAATGAATCATCTTCTCTATTGCCTGATATGCCCGCACCCCTGCCACCATGATTTTTTCGGATGATATTATTTAATATCCTGTGATTATTCCCTAATATGATAATCCCACCACCTGAAGTCATGTTTGGTATTCCATTATTTTCAATAATGTTATTGGATATGGTTACATTATCAACCAGGGGCCAGGAAGCAATTGCATCGCAGACAATACCTTTCAAGGAATTGCTAACAGTGAAATTATCAAACAAGAAGCCGAACGGATTAAAATCAAAACGGGTCAAGTTTACTCCAATGCTGTCAATACCACCTTTGATAATTGTCATTGCCGGGTTAGCAATTCTGACAGAGAAATTTCCTCCTGAACCGGAATTATAGGAAGATGAATTGGCACCTTCATATCCGCCTAAGATATAAAGTGATTTGCCCATGTTTTCAATACGGTTGTAATTCCCTGATGCAACTTTAATGGTGTCAAAATTCATTGCATTATCTATGGCTGTTTGAATTCTAGCATACGGATACTGACTGCTACCGTTTTGTGTTGGGGAATTATTGTCGTTATCTACAAAAATCACTCCTGCATTCAAACAAAAGGGAATAAATAAAAGTAGTATTGCTTTTTTCATTTTGGTCTAACTAACTTATTTATTTATTGAAACTAAAACTTATAAACGAAATTATAAAATAATGTTTTAAAATTATTTTAATTTGATTAAAATTTGCGAACTGGACGAAAAAATTAACAGGAGTGATGTTCGAAGTAATTAACAGAAAGAATTGAAAAATATTAAAGTGAGGCTAATCGATATTTTTTCTAAATTGTCCCCTTTATTTGCGACCTTAGTATTATTATCAAACTCAGCAATAGCGAAACTACTATTCCAACTACCATTGGTTCGAAATCATTGAAAATGGCATGAATTCCTGCAAACCTTCCAATATACCATAATCCTGCTGAAGATACTGAAATTATCATTAAAGCAATAGAAGTCTTATTTGACAAATAGTTCTTAGAACTAAAGCTCAAAAGCAATGGCATAATCAACCCTGGAACCGCAATTGAAGCCGCTCTATAAATAAGTTCAACCGGCGATGGCAAAGCCAGAGCCAGGATAATTCCAAGTATCATCGTAATTATCAATCCATAATTAGTCAACGCATAGCTTGATATTCTGTTCTGCTTACGGTTAATAATTTTAGCCAGAATATCATTACCGATCGTTGAAGCCGAAAGGAAAGAGTAGCTCACAAGTGTGGACATAATTGTTGCAAGCATTGCTACAACGAACAATCCTTTCCAGAAAACAGGTAAAATTGCCTCACTGAGAACAGGATAAGCCATAGCACCATCGCTAATCTGGAAGTGAGCCCGTGCATAAAGTCCGGTAAGAAGTGTTAGGATATCGAATATAAGCCAAAAACCTACAGAAATCAGAATACCCTTTTTGGCTGTTGCCGGAGTCTCAGCGGCTGAACATCTCTGGTGGAAACTCGGATCAATGAAAGTTTGACAAGCGATCAGAAACCATGAAAAGATATACTGCCAGGATAATCCGCCAAATAATTTAGTGTGATTCGCAGGTAATTCCGAAAAAAGCTTTAGGGGTGATCCATATTGCAATACAGCGAATACAAGTAATACTCCAAAGCCAACATACATCAGAACAAATTGAAATGTATTTGTTTTTACATCAGAATCGAATCCTCCTGATTGAAGATAAACAACTGAAACTAAGGCACCGCCAATTACACATATAGTTAAATTCCATCCCGTGAATAGATGTAGAAGATAACCGGTCATAAGTATATAAGCGGCTGGAACTGTTATAATCAGAACAATGAATGAAGAAATTATACTTGAAGTCAGCCCATAACGGTTTTTTATCTGCTCGGGGATTGAATAAATATTTAGTTTTCTTATCCTTCCAGCAAAATAAAAAGCATAGATTATAGCTGTTATATAGTAAGTAATTCCAAAGCAAAGCCAGGCAACTAAACCGTTATTATAAACAAATTCACCGACTCCCAGAATATTTCCATACCAGGTAGCAACAAGTGTGGCTACAAAGAAAGGCACAGTAAGCTTTCTGCCGGCAAGAAGATAATGTTCTCTATCTTTACTTGCTTCAGCCTTCCTGCTCCTTCTGAATCCAATAAGCAGCACACCCGTTATGTACGCGATAACAATCGCTATGTCTATTGGACTAAGATTAAACATTCAAGTACATGATTAGTTGATTTTTCGAGAAATAAATTGTGCAATTTTATAGGCAGAATATGATGCCAAAGGAGCAACAAGAACATCAATCGTGTAATGAACATGTTGAATCAGTACGCAGGTTGAAATAAATAGTGCCACGAAGAATAGTATAAATTTCAGTACTTTCTTTTCGGTCAAAAGAAATATGATCCACATTGTTGCCGTATGCCCCGAGAAGAACAAATCCTTTGATAAAACTTTGCCCGACGCGAAAGTCTCAGTTATTGGATCCATCAATGGAACATATAGTGCAGGTGGATCAAGTGCTACAAAATAAATCCCGGTCATTCTTAATATAATAATTATCGAATAAGAGATTATTCCAAGTAAGAGAATATTGGGTTTATCAAGTAAACTGATAAGTGCCGAAATCAAGCACAAATAAAGGACTCCGAATGTAATCAGGGAAACATCTCTTACGGGTAGTAGATTCAAAATTGGATCATCCAAAACAACTCCCTGTCTGAGTTCAATCCATTGCAGGAATTGTGAAAGAGCCATAAATATCGCTATTAATGCGATACTCGAAATAATGAAATTAACAAGAAATTTCCTGTTTAAGAAGGATTTGTGCCATTCGTTTTTTATATTTGAAAGAAAGTTCATTGTAATCAAGAAATAAAACAGAAACATTAATAATGATGATTTCAGATATTCAAATTAAGGAAAAAAATTCAGAAATATATATAACAATTGCTATCCTTATAATAGTATTAGCATTACGATTAATGACATCTGCAGCTCAAAATGTTTACCATTCTTACGATACCGGAAATATAGCCTTAGCTGTTCAGGATTATAATATTGCAAAAGAACGTCCTCACCTGCCCGGATATTTCCTCCATGTTATGATTATCAGGTTAATAAACAATATATTTCAAAGTACGCATTTCTCTATGTTATTCCTTTCGGCAATGTATTCCGCACTAGGTTCAATGTTATTTTATAAAATTTCCCGTAAATTTTTTAAAAATATTGATGCACTAATTCTAACATTATTATTAGTTACAAACCCCCTAGTTTGGTTCTATGGATCGGTAACCGAAATATATTCCTTCGATTTGTTCTTTTCATCACTTCTGATTTATTTAAGTTTAAATAAAAAATGTATCTACATTGTCCCTGCTGTATTCGCACTGGGTGCAGGTATAAGGCAGAGTTCGGTAATAATTCTGCTCCCGTT
>CAYXFU010000060.1:0-15042 GCA_964464375.1 uncultured Hyphomicrobiales bacterium | reverse complement strand
ATAAAACCCATTTTTTCGTTTGTCTTGGCTTTGATATTTACAAATTCAATAGAAACACCGCACAAGTCAGCTAAATTATTTTTGATCTGGTTTTTATAGGTCGATAATTTGGGTTTCTCAAGGATTATTGTAGCATCAATATTGAGAATTTTGAATTTCTTGTTTTGAATTTTTGTTAAGCAATCCTTTAGTAAAACTACACTTGAAACTCCATGATACTTATCTTCTGAATCAGGATAATGCTCACCTATATCTCCTAAACCGGATGCGCCAAACAAGGCATCAATAAGTGCGTGAATCAGAACATCACCATCACTGTGAGCGATTACACCAAAGTCACTATCTATTTTAATCCCACCGATTATGAGTGAACCTGTTTCAGTAAATCGATGTGAATCATATCCAAAACCAATCATATCAATGCCTTAAAGTAATCCAAAACGTTTTCTTAAAAACCATTCAATTGCAAATATAACAATTGCAATGCCAAGAATCCATGGATAATTCCATAATGGGATCTCTGAATGTAAAGTTAATGCTGTCGGTTGAAAGTATTTACCTGATTTTATGTCATTCATACAATCACCTGCTGAACTGATATCATAAAACTTGCCACCAGTCCTTCTGGCGATTTCTTTCAATAATTCAATATTCATTCTTAGCGAAGAGTATTCAATTGATACTTCACCAACAGAGAATCTACCGTTGTCAGCTCCTAGTTTGAATTGATTTAATAAAGCTTCACCCGAAAAGTAATAATCATCCTGATTTAGTGATTCGAAGTAACCGGAATATCTACCGTTACCAATCGACATTAATGTTAATTCATGTTTCTCCTTTCCATTGGTAACTTGCAAATTCACAGTTGCATTGTCAATTGGAGTCATTGAAGCATCATAAACCTGAGCATTGAATTCAATTCTTTCACCCAAAGAATATACTTTCTTTAATGATTTTATTATCACATTTTTTTTATTGGGTTCTATTGAAAGCCACTTCATTGAGTTTTGAATGAATTTATCATATAAATCCAACTTATCGGTTTCACCCTTTGCCATTTCAGGAGCGTAACCTAATAACTTCCAGCGGTAAATTCCATAACCGGAAATTGCTATTGATTTTTTATTCAAAAATTGACGTGTGAGAATCATTGGCTCGCTTAAAGTAACATTGTTGACTTTAACTAAAGCTAAAACTTCGCTTTCAGGTTTAGCTTTGATAAAAGTCTCAGTTCTGAAAATAGGTGGGAGCTGATTCCATTGTTCAAGATCATTCTCTTTGCCACTTAACCTAAGAATTGGACTTGTTGCTGACTGTTTTGTGAATTCTGAAATGGCTGCAAATTCCTGCTGACGAGATGATAAGGTAGTAAACGGAAGATAATCATCAAGATATTTTAGTTTGGAATAATCTACATTCTGTGATGCTATAAATAATAGGGGTTTTCCTGCTTCCAGTCCCAATTTTATCATTTCCATTGTACTAGACTGTGTAGTTTGAATTGGAAATCCTATCAGGACAATAATGTCAGCTGATTGTATTTCCTGATTATTGGGCATACCTTCATAATATTCATTTAAATTTTTGTTTACAAAAGATTTGACTTCGACCCCGTTTTCTTTCATGACTGAATTTTTGAAGAATGATAGATCGGAACTGGGTGATCCAGCAAACACAAGATATTTCCTTTTATTCTTAAGTACATTAATGAATTCGCTAGCTGTATTGTTTTTTAATGTCAATTCATTTTCCAGTTGTCCGGCACGAACAGTCAGTTTGTGCATGCCTTCTTTTATTGGTTTATACTCGAATGATAAACTGTAAACAGTTCTATTGGGATCAATTGTCAATTCTTGTCTGCTAATTTCTTCAGAGTTATCGTAGAGTTTTATCTCGCTCTTACCACCCGAATACCCACTGATGTTTATGTTTACATTGATTGGAGCTGCATTGTTAACATACATTATTTCGTTAGTAATAATCGATGTTATAGCTAAATCTTTAGGTGTATTCGTATCACCAATTCCAATAATGTAAATTGGTTTTGCAAAGTTATCAGCTTCATATATTGGGTTTTTACCTGAATTATAGTTTCCATCAGTGATAAGTAAAATACTTTGAATGTTTTCATCTTTTGCAATTTGATTAATCCATTCGATGGGTTTACCGATGTCCGTTAACTGTCCATTTAATCTGAGTGAGTCTTGAGAATATTTTTCGTATCTCTTAAATCCAGCATCGAAAATGAATTTGGGATTATCAGCAGATTCCAATTCAGGTCTTATTAATCCAAGAATTTTTTTATAATCCTGTTTCCTGTCACCTTTTGCATCAGATATAGACATAGAAATTGAATTATCAACAACAATAGCTAATTTGGGATACTCAATACTACCTCTGATTAATGATAGAACAGGTTCAAATAAAATAATCAAAAGTATCGATAAACCTATTGTTCTAAGAGAGAATAAAATAGATTTCCAGAATCTGTTTAATTGTGGATTAGTCTTTTTGTAATAGAAAAATGAAAGCACAATTGCGATAATAACAGAAAATATAAGAACAAACCAGGAGCCGCTAATTCCAATAATGTATGAATTCATTTCTAAAGAATCAATTGTTAGATTAATAAAGGAATAATAACGTTTTTAAGGTTATTAGATTTTTTGGTTGATTATGTTTAATCGACTGATAAGTTAATTATCTGGTCTCAATGAAAACACTGCCGATAATTGGATCGGACATATTGTGAGAAATGATTTTTTGAATTTTATCAAGATCCAATTTTGTACCTTTTGAAACTAATTTCAAGCCATTATTCGTGATGATATCTCGAGTAATAATAACCCCATCCTTCAGTTCATGAAGTTTAACAGCTTTCTCATTCATTGTGGAATGCCAGGCTTTAGTTAGTGCCAGATACTGTTCAAGAAGTATAATGACTCTGTGATCATACAGTCTTTTCGCCTGATTATGCATGTAGTTAATAATCTGCATCGGTGTTTGACCGGTATGATTTCTTGACTCATAATAATCAAGTACTACTCTGATGATTCTACTTGCAAAAGGTATTTGCCACGACTTCAATCTTTCCGGGATACCGCTTCCATCATAATTTTCATAAATATGATATAAAATCGAACCAATATTTTTCAATCTGCGGGTGTTAATGTAAGTATCTCTTGCTTCTATTGGAACTCGAGCCATTATATTATTAACAACAATGCCATCATTCATAACTGGAGAATCAATCAGTTCATCCGACAAAAACATTCTACCAGTGAAAGCAAGTAATGAAGCTAGCTTAATGTCTGAATTTTCCAGGGCTTCTTCGTTAAGCAAATATCTTGCAATGAAATATGATGCCGAAGATACTTCTTTTAAAACAGAAGGTGCTGAGGGCATTCTTTGTTTTTGAAAAGAAATTGAAAGCATTACCATATCATTAATGTCATTTTCAATTTCTTCAGCTAATTCAATTAGTAATTTATCTCTTTCAATGATTTGTCTTTTTAAACTACTCACTCTTCCTGCAACACTAAGTTTAGCGAGCATGTCTTCAGCAGGATAGGGCTTGTTAATGAAATCGTCGGCACCTTCTTCTATAAACTTGATTCTTTTTACTTTATCAAGAATTGGAACAATAGCAAGAAAAAAAGCGTCTTGAAGCTCCGGAGTATTTCTCAATCTTTTGCATATTTGTGTGCCGCTCAATCCAGGTATTGTCATTTCGGAAATAATTATATTCGGATGAAGTCTTTCAATTTGATTCCAGCCACTATTCCCATCTGATGCGCTATAAACAACAGCATCAAGAAAATTTTTGCGGATAAGTTCCACTAGAGATTCCATTGCCTGCACGTCATCTTCAATGACTAGGAATGTATTGAATTTGTTTTCTTCCATTTTCTATTTTTGCTGTGCGTTACTATAAAAATCTTTTGATGTCATTTGTTTGATCAAGATGCTAATTCTTCTGTTAGAAACATCAAATGGGTTATTGGGATTCCGTAGTGCTTTGTCCGCGAAACCGGTTACCTTCATCGTCTGACCGTCCCATAAACCACCGGACATAAGAATTCTTCTTGCTTCATTAGCCCTATCTGATGATAAATCCCAATTTGAATATCCGGTCTTTCCTGCATATTGGCGACTATCTGTATGTCCTTCGACTTCAACATAGTTGGGTAATTTACCTATTTCCTTTGAAAGATGCGTTAGAATATCTCTTGCTTGTTTGCTCACTTTAGAGCTACCAACTTCAAAGAATAGAGATTCTTGAGTTTCTATGAGCTCTATTCTTAAGCCTTCTTTGGTTATCTCAATTTTAATAGAAGATAAAATTTCTTTGAGTTCAGGTTTAGTGATTTTTTCCTTTTCTAAAAATTCTTGCAACTCATTTGCTAGTTTATGAACTTTTTCCTGAGCTTTAACAGAGTCAATTTTAGTTTTTTCAATCTCTTTGTCCGAGTGTTTTGTAGTGTCCTCTGGTGGAATCATGAAATAAAATTTATCATGTTTCTTATCGTTACTTTCGGCACCACCACCTTTTCCTTTATCGGGTACCATTTCCAAATCAACAGGAATAGTTCTTTTGCCTGTAACAAAATTGAAAGCACCCGGATCATTGAAATAAGCAGTTACTTGTTGCTTGACTTCATCATTTTGCCCAAGAATCCACATGACGATAAAAAATGCCATCATAGCCGTCATAAAATCAGCAAAAGCAACTTTCCATGCACCACCGTGAGCACCATGTCCGCCATGACCCTTCTTTTTCTTTATTATTATCGGCTCTTCTTTTCGTTGTTGATTGTCTTCAGCCATATCAACTTAATTCCCAACATTTTATAATAAATTAATTAACCCTTCTTAACAGCTTCTTCTGTTTCTTTGAAGGAAGGTCTGTTTTCCGGATCGATAGCTCTGCGGGCATATTCAATAGCTACAGCCGCAGGAGCTCCTTTAGCAAAAGATAACAATGATGCTTTTATACTCTGTAAGTATTTTGATTCTAACTGAACTATATTATCCATGTTTTTTGCAATTGGACCAACGAAACCATAGGCTAATAAAACACCGACAAAAGTTCCTACAAGAGCCGCAGCCACGTGAGCTCCAACAGCTTCAGCACCTGCCGTTATAGAACCCATAGTAACAACAACTCCTAAAACAGCGGCAACAATACCTAGTCCGGGGAAAGCGTCAGCAACAGTATTGACGGCTGCAGGGATAGAGAGTTCTTCAGCATGAATCACTTCAAGATCCATATCCATAAGTTCTTCCAAGTCCTGTGCCGGTACGCCACCGGATAAAACTACTTTCATAGTGTCGCAGAAGAAATCAACAGCGTGATGATTATGCAAAAATGAAGGATATTTTGATATTATTGAACTAGTCTCAGGAACTTCAATATGAGGTTCTAATGCTATTAAGCCCTCTCTTTTGGAGAACATGAATATTTCATAAAGCATTTTCATTAAATCAAGATAAGCTTGCTTATTAACCTTTGAACCTTTCAAGGTGCCAAGTACTCCGGCAATAATCTTCTTGATTGTTGACATTGGGTTTGCAATTAGCATCGAGCCAATAGCAGCACCGAGAATAATGATAAATTCGTTAATCTGTAACAGAACCAGCAGATTGCCTCCAGACATAACATATCCGAGGATCAAACTAACCAATACTATTGCAGCTCCGACCATTACTAACATAAATACCCCAAGTTATTTATTTTTATTTATCTTTTCTTTTAATTTAAAATTATCCGGGTCTATTTCTAGCGATTTACGCCAGGATTCGATTGCTTTTCCTTTTTCAGAAAGTTTTTCAAAAATATCACCCAGATGTTCATATAATTCGGCATTTTTACCTCCAAAGTTTAAGGCTTTTTGAATAAATTCTAAAGCTTTTTCATACTTACCGCTTTGGAAGTAAATCCATGCGTATGTATCGAGGAACGAAGTGTTCTCTGGTTCAAACCTTAGTGATTCTTCAGACATAGCTTTTGCTCTAGCTAAATCCTTTTTTCTTAGTGCCAAAGTATATGCGTAATTGTTATTTGCTAAGGGATCTTTTGGGTCTAATTCCAATGATTTTTCGTAATAAAAATCTGATGAATCCGGCAAATTCATTCGATCGTAGGCAATACCTAGCTGAGTAGTTATTTCTGGACTTTTACTATTAAGATAATATGCAAGGTGCAAAAAAGTAATTGATTCTTGGATGCTATCAAGACTATAATAAGCTAATGAAGCTAGGTAAGGGAATCTGAAATCCGTAGGGAACTTCTTGATGCAATCCTCACTCAATTTAGCAGTTTCTTGGAATCGCTTTTGTCCAAGGTAAAACCAAGCAAGTTGTTGAGGTATGTTAGGCATTGAATCGGAGACATTCATAGCTCGTTTATAAAAGCCTTCAGTCTTGCTGGTGTCCATAACTCTTAGTGAAAGTAGTCCTCCAATGAATTGCAATCTCCAGTCGAAGTAAAAGCGATTGTCCAGTCTGCCAATAAAATTTGAAATAAATGGATGTACACTTTTACTGGTATCATCAATTATCATATTTCCTAAAGCATCATAAATTTTCATCACTTCTGTGTCCAGCATCTTAGAATCGGCTTTATCCAAAGCTTTGATTGCTTTGTCATATTCCTTAAATTCCAAATAACCGGCAATAAGTTTCAGATTTGTTTCTACATCCATTGGCTTGTAAGTATAAAGTTTTTCAACTGTTTCCATAAACATCACAGTATCTTTAGAATTCCGATAAAGAAGTGCCATTCTTTCCAGAACACTTACATCTTCACCATCAGAAATGGCATTTTGATAATACTCTAATGCTTTTTTTGTATTAATTGTTTCATAGATACCGGCAATTATGTAAAAATACTTTTTGCTTTTGTGTATTTTCACTAATTGTTCATAGGCTTCAGCGGCTTTGGCTCTGTCTCCCATATTCAAATAAACCTGCCCCAGAATATCGAGTGCGGGCCAGAATGTCGAATCAATTTGAATTGCCTTCAGAGCAAATTCTTCAGCATTTTTATATTTAAATAAAATATTATAATTCTTAGCGATTACATTATAAATTGAAGCGGCAGAATCATATTTCAGGGCATCAAAGTACTCGAGAATTGCATCTGCATAGAGTCCTTGCTGTTCAAATTTAGAACCAGCGATAACATAATCTGCTGCATATTTATTGAGCATCACACTGTCCCATGCACTTGGGTCAATCATATTACCTTTAATTGTTGTGACATATCGCTTATCAATTGAAGTTGCAACATTTCTTGAGCACCCAAATGAAATAAGAAATAGCATTGCGAGCAAAGCGACTGATAATTTGTTTGTATTCCTTGAATTTATTTTTAAATAGATAGTCATTGTAATGATAGATAATTGATAATTATTCTTTATAAAAATGCTGTGCCTAAACCATAAATCAAACAGATTTACTCAGTTTCATAATATATAATTTCAAGCGAATAATGGTAATAAAATACAAATACTCAAACATGAAAAATAATAAAATATAATTTACTTCAATTATAGGATAAAACCAACATAGTATGGTAGGATATTTAATTAGAATTTGATAAACTTTAAATACAAAAAGCTCTCAAATAGAGAGCTTTTAAGCGATATTTCAACTGAAATACTTAGATTGTATCTTTTAGCATACCCCAAAGACCCTTTTTGTCGAGGGTTCTGAAGGCTCTGGCAGTAGCTTTGATTGTTATCCATTTCTTTTCTTCTGCCAACCAGATTTTCTTCTTCTGAAGATTGGGAAAGAATTTACGTCTGGTTCTGTTATTTGCATGGGAAACATTGTTTCCAGACATTACCGTTGTTCCGGTTAACTGACAATACTTTGACATATAGCACCTAAATTTATTTTCATTTTTTACAGATTTCAAAAATACTAAAAATATATCAATTTTTAAAATATATTTTTCTAAAAATGATCTTTTGTGTTAAACTCTTATAAATTTTAGAAATCGAATCCTATCGAAAACATATAATAAGGTTCCGACCAGGTATGAAATTCATTTCTCCAAGCTATATCAAGTTTTAGTGGTAAGCCTAGGAAAAAGCTCCTTATGCCCAGCCCTAAACTCATTAATAAGTCTTGTGGTATCAAATTCCCATAAACATCATTTTGTGATGATTTAAACGAGGTCAGAGGTCCTGACCAAGCTCCTCCAACATCCATGAAAACAGAACCCATGATGCTATGAAATAAAAGTGGTAATGGTCCTGCAACGAGAGCTTGAATCAATGGGAAACGAATTTCAGTATTTGAAATGAAATACTGTGTTCCTCCTCTGGCATTAATCGGAAATCCTCTCATAGGCATTTTTATTTTTTCAAACAGAAAATCTTCGGGATTTCTGAAGGGAATATTATTTGTCCATTCCATGTTTAACCAGTTCTCAGTTCCACCAATGAACATATTCTGAGGATTGGGTCCAAGACTTATACCACCCGCCCCCCTGAATGCAACTGTAATGTAATCAGTTACTGAAATATAATGCCTGATATCTGCATCAAAAATTGCGAAAGAAAGTCCATTTGAGGTTAGCTTTGGGGATCCCTTAAGGTCAATAAAATATCGAGTTCCTTTAATCGGTGAAGTATAACCCCAAAATACATCGTCATAAACATATCTTACATCCGGTATGAATAGCATTCTATTTTCAGTAGGCATTGAAGCTTGTGTAACATATTCTTTTGACAAATTACTCCAGTTCATACCCCATTCAAGCCTTCTGAACATATCGAATGGATATGATGCTTTTACACCAAGTCCCCAATTTCTGAACCGTTGTAAATCTCCCATGTTACTTTGGATCAAAAGGGCATTATGGGATACAGAAACACTATAATCAATAATATCAGCCAGATATGAGTATGATGCCATTATATTACTGTTCTTAAGGTCTATCCAGAAATTAGCAGCTACATATATCTGATGATTGCTCAATACATCACTGAACATCATCTGTATTGCTGTTTGAAGTTTGTAGAACGGATCATAAGTCGGATTGCTCATTACTAAATCTGTAGAAAAATTAACTTTGTAATCACGTTCAACAAATGTGGAATCTTTACTGTTAACATTACCCGAATTGCCAAGTTCATTCTTAATTACGTCTGGGTTAGGTTTAGCAACTTTTTGTCTGGAAAATTCAATGTCGAAATTGCCATAACCAATGAGTGAATCCTTTTTTGGTGGATTATCATAAGCACTTTTCAATTGATCATTCATTTTAGTTTTAGCCAAAACGGATTCTCTGAATCTGGTTGTTGGTATTGTATCAGTCTCCAGGTTTTTTTCGAATGGATCTTTAATATGATATATATCCGAACCACCATCAATCATGGTCGCAAACATCAGGTCTTTGCCATCAGGAGTGATGGACATCTGTGCAATGGATGTGAGAGAATTAGTTTTAACCTTCACATTACCACTAGCAAGATCAAGCTGATAAATGTTCAAAATACCACTTTTGTCGGACACATATAACATCTTTTTACTATCGGGAGAAAGTACCATTGATGTTTTTGTAAACTCAGGATCATTTGTGATTCTGTTTATCTTCGATGATGCTAAATCATAAGAATAAATATCTGTTTGATTAACAGGATAGTTCCATAATTTCAGGTTCTTCGGGACCGAAGCTTTATCAGTAAAATTCCCACGATCTGAAATAAAGTAAATTAGTTTAGAATCCCATGACCATACAGGTACATTGTCGCTGAAGAAATCGCTGGTTAAATTTTTAGCACGTTTAGTCCTCAAATCATATAAGAAAAGGTCACTTCCATGAGCTCCTGTTCCAATAAAAGCTAGTTTAGTACTATCAGGAGACCAGGTTACTGAAGTTATTGAGCTTAATCCTAAAGTAATTTTATCGTAGTCATCTTCTTTTAGGTTATATAAAAATATCGCGTCTTCTCCTCCGGCTTTTGCTGATATCGCCAGTAGCTTGCCGGATGGATCCCAGGAAATACCAGGAGACAGAATATTCAATTCTTCAAAATCCTGACTTCTAAGGCTTCCAATAATCTTACTTACATTTTTCTTGTTATCCATATCCATAACATAGATACCAAAAGAACGGTCGCGTGCAGAAATGAAAGCTAGTTTCTTACCATTCGGAGAAATAGCAGGGGAGGAGTTGTAGTAGCTTTGTTCTTTCTTGGCATTGGTTAATCGGATCGCAAATTCATCCGGATCTTTATATTTGCCAATATCGGGTAGATAATATTTTTTCAGCCATTTTTTGAAATCCTCCGAAACATCCTCCAAGCTCATATTGAAAGTTCCTTTGAAGGCACTGTTAACATTATTCGATATCCTCAAACGATTAACTAATTCTCCAACTCTTTGTTCGCCGTATTTTTCAGAGATATACCAATAAAATGCCTGCCCCACACGGTATGCTGAGTAACCATCGATATATTGCAATTCCATTATGCTTTCGCTCAAAGCCAAGTCGCGCATGAACATATCGGTTTGCGCATCAAGTCCGCCGATACTTTCGTATTCTGCTAATCCTTCGTTCATCCAGATTGGAATTTCTGCCAGATTACCCTTACTTAGTGCACTCTGGATCGTTCCTCCATAGAACATATCATTCAGAACAGCGTGAACAAGCTCATGATGGATAACATGTTTAAATTGAGCCATGCTGCCAAGGAAAGGCAGTACCACACGGTTCTTGTATAATTCTGTAACTCCGCCGATACCTTCCGGGAGATAACTGTTGATGACATTTGTCTGCTGGAATTCATTCTTAGAATTATAGAGGATTATCGGAACACGTTTATCTATTCTATGGTTCAGAGTTTTTTGGATTGACAATAGTGCTGCTTCTGCCTCAATTGCCGTGAAATCAGCAAGAGTTTTAGCCGAATCGTAATAATAGATGTCGAAATGTTTCGACTCTATAAACTTCCAATCGTAAGTTCTGTATTGAACTTTATTCTTGCCGAACTGAGAGTATGCATTTAATGTCAATAATAGTAATAATGCCGGAATCAGTACTTTTCGCATAGTCATAATCAAAATAATTCAAGTAAAATGTTCTAATTAGACGATTTCTGCGTATAAAAGTTTGATGGGGAATAAGAAATTTGAATTTAGTTCCCAAAGAAATACATTTACACAGAGAGCCAAAGAGTTTTTGTATTCTCTGTGTATCTCTTGTATTTCTCAGTGCAACTCTGTGTAATTTCTAAAATATCTCAGAGAGAGCCACAGAGAAAAGCAAATTGCATTAATTGCATCGTGCTTTTAGTTTTTTCGGGTCGCTCCGATGGAGCTATTGTTCATTTTTATATTCATTTTATACAAACAGTACGCTACTATGTAGCTGAATATATATTGCAAGAATTTCATCATTTGCATCATGTTTTTGGTTTTTTAAAAACCTAATTTGCATTTATTTCTTAAACCTTAGTAACAAAGTTTCCCCATTGATTCATGACCTTATTAGCTTATTTGTTCTATGTTTTATTTGAATAAGGTAATAAGGTTAATTGTCTGGTGGATATCTGCTCGTTACTAAGGTTAACCGGACAAATAAAGTTTTCATGCTAGAAACCATATCATCTATGACACCAAATGCAATATGCGAAATAGGGGATGAGTTATTAAAGAAACGGTTTAAAAAAAAAATAAAAATGCTTTTAGGATTGTTTCATTTTCATTTTACATCTATTATCAAACTTGTCATAGTCAATGAGCCTGCAACAGCTTTATCGTTGAAATAGGTGATTTCGTCCTTATCACTTTGCTGTGCAAGTGAATAGAGCAAAGGAAGATAGTGTTCATTTGTGGGTATTGCCTTCTGTACTGCTGTTCCGAGAGTATGATAGTTAATCAACTTCTTATGATCATGCTCATCGATGTATTTCTTGAATAATGAATTAGCTTCATAAGCCCAATCGAAGCCAAATTCCTCGTTTATATTGTTCCAGCTTTTTACCTTCATCACTCCCAGATTATGAACCATATTGCCGCTTGAAACTATCATCACTCCTTTGCTACGTAAAGCTGAAAGCTCTTTTGCAATATCGTAGTGGTATTTAGGGCTTTTGGAGCTATCCAAACTAAGTTGAATTATGGGTACATCGGCATTAGGATACATTCTGCATAGAACACTCCAGCAGCCGTGGTCCAGTCCCCAAGACAGGTCAGAACCTACCGGAACTGTGGAAATTGCTTTGCGTGTTTCACCTGCAAGCCATGGACTTCCCGGTGCTGGATACTGAACATCATAGAGTTCCTGCTGGAATCCGCCAAAGTCATGAATAGTCTTTGGTTTATCCATTGCTGTTACCAGAGTACCGCGAGTCTCCCAGTGTGCCGAAACGCAGAGTATAGCTTTAGGTAAAGGTAATTTTTTAGCTATATCTGCCCAGGATCTGGAAAATTCATTGTCTTCTATTGCATTTGTCGGACTTCCGTGACCAACGAACAGCACAGGCATGGGATCGGAGCTGTCTTTTTCGGATAACAAACTATTCATAGCATTCAATTTGGATAGACCTCCAATTAGTGGAAGAAGTGCGACACTCTTTATAAATTCTATTCTTTTCATTCGAAATTATTATCTATTAAAAAATCTTTTATTAGTAAAACGACATTGGTTGAAGTCAATTTTAAAATGAAGAATAAATATATTAGCTACGAAGATGCTGAATCTGAATATCCACGGGTGAAACCCGTGGAGATGTCAGAATTAGAATAGGGCTTGAAACCCCCAACCCCCTTCGAAAAAGGGGGCATCACAGGAGCAACAATGGTGGTTTTGTCTCCCCCTTGTTCCAAGGGGGATTAAGGGGGTTTCTGATTTTTGATTTTCTATCCCGTAAGGGATTTGATGTTGGTAGAAATCCGATTTAGTAATGTTCTTTACATCGTAGATGTTAAATATTTAATCGCTACGCGATAAATTCTCTCGGGTGGGCATTGTGCTACCAATCTGTAATCGCTACGCGATATTTTGGTGCTTTGGCATGCCAAATGCCATTTGCAAAATAGGGGATGATATATCAAAGAAACGGTTTTAAAAGGAAATTGAAATAATTTATATAAAAGTTTCATATTAAAATTGTTAAATATTATTATTAATAGCTAAATTATCAATTCAAATCAAATGAAAAATAAAAATAACAGATCGAAAAATACAATGAGAATAAAACCTGCACCAGTTCTATTTCTGATGTTTATATCAGTGATAATCATTTTTGCAAAATCATCATATAAAGATGGAAATTATTCCGAAGCTGGCGGATGTACGCGGATGTGCATGCGATGCCACATGGGCACACTAAATCCTCCCGGTTTGGGCATGAAATTGAAATCAGATAAATCTACGATTAAAGGTGGTGATACGATTACGTTTACCACAACTATTTCAGGCTTTTCCAAAAACTGGAGACCCGGAATAGCACTGATGACTGACAGATACTCAGAATATGCTTCCCGTACTCCTCAGGAATATGGTTGGGAAATACTTACTAACTCTAACTATAATCAATTCAATTTCTTCAAAATTCAGAATAATGACGATTCGGTTTTCTACTGGAAGCTGGTTGCACCACAATATCCGGGTACTTACAGATTTGCAGTATCGGGTTTCTTCTCGGATCTCACCACAGGGAAACAGGTGCAGGGAACCAAAAGAGGAGATAATTCTCTGGCTATCACCGTAACTAAATCAGATTTTCCATTGGAACAAAATCAATCAAAGGCTCAATCAGCTTACAGAAATTTCTTTTTCTTTTCATTTCCGTTTCCTGTTGATTCAGCCAGAGTGATGGCTCATCTGACCGGAACGATCAGAAAAATGATCGATACTACCGATTTAAAAATATCTAATATCTGGCAAACGCGTGACAATAAATCAATTATCATCAAAACATCTGAACCGATGTATCGGGAGAGTGATTATTCCTGGATGTACATTAATCTTAAGGTTTATTCCTTAACTCAGAAAAGTTATAACGGAAATGTTATCGCCACAAACAACCCTGAGCCATACAGAATATACGCCGAGTTTTCGCAGGACGTTACGAATACTGAAATAAAACAGCAAGATAGAACTGAATATCTTGGTTATAACAATGACGAAGTTCATCGCCTGAATCTCGGCTTCTTTCTGTCTGACAATCCAATCGATCTGCTACCGATTGAGAAGATTACAAAAGCAACTCTCTGCCTAACGCCTAAATATATTTCCGAGCCATCACAGAAAGCCGATGTCTGGACTGTTGATAAGTTAATACCGAATACTAACTGGTATGATTACTTTGGGAATAATCAAACAGTTGAAACCAATTGGTCGGGTTATAATCCGGTAAAAACACCAATAGGAGAATTGGGGCATGATATTCCGGCAGATCTGGATACAACAGCTGACGGGAAATGGAGATGGGATATAACTAAGGATTTTATTGAGCGATTCAAAAAGCTAGGTGGAAACGGTACAAATAACTCAGATTACTTTCTAAGGTTACAGGCTTTGGACGAAACTAACCTCATCGGAGGAATTGGTTTCTATGGATCGGACGCTGACTCAATGTATAATATGCCCTACATCGAACTTGAGTTGGATATGACCAAACCTTCAAGAGTTGATGAAGATACTGATTTGAATTTCGTCAGTATTTTCCCCAATCCTGTGACAGATATTCTCCATATATCCGGGGATTACTCCGGTCAACTGGTAAGGATCTATTCTCCCGAAGGCTTCAAAGTGTATGACGCAGAATTCAAAAATGAGATTGATTTGAGTAAATTACCTGTGGGTATTTATTTCATGAGAGTTCGCGATAAAATAGCCAAATTCTCGAAGTTTTGATTGTATTTGTAAGGGTACATTGCATGTGTCCGCAACAATACAGGATTCATGCAATGAATCCCTACATTACAAATAACATTTATTCTATTTATATTTCCTTTAAAAAGCTTTTCTTTGATAAATTCTCTTTCATTTCGCAAATTGCATTTGGTGACTTGGGAAAG
>CAYXFU010000059.1:0-16543 GCA_964464375.1 uncultured Hyphomicrobiales bacterium | reverse complement strand
ACAAGCCCGGAAGGACACAAAGACTTATTTTTCTTCTATGATAGCAACTTGGTATTAGTTACCTAATTATAGTAAATCAACATATGTAAACAAGATTTCAAAAATTAATCTTGGTTTAAAAATAATTAATTATTAAGTTGCAGGCAAGGGAGTAGTTGTTAATATATTTACAACTATTCTAACTTTATACATTTAAAAGAACATATATTTGGGTTATAAGTACATGAATTGTTAAAAGATAATTTTGTGCTCATTCCTGTTTATAGTTTTAATTTTATTGACTTTATAATAAATGATCAAGAATTACTATTAATATAAATTCATAATAAATAGGGGATTCTGTGTGAAAAAAATATTAGCTATTCTATCCGAATATGGATACTGGGGCATTGAACTTGTTGGTCCATTATCCAAACTCGAAGCAGCTGGCCACAAAGTTGAATTTATGACCACTCATGGCAAAAAATCAGAAGCTTTGCCTCCCAGTTATGACTCTACGTATATTGATCCGCCTCTTGGAGTATGCGTTACTACTCCTTTAGCCGAAAAAATGGTTAAAGAATTCGAAGCTACCAACAGATTGGATGAATGCAGGAATATGTCAGACTATATCCCTGAAAGGCCGTATCACAGCAAACAGAACTTTCTAAGAGAGCTCGAAGCATACTATGTTAAAGTTAATGAAAGCATAGCAAAACTGACTGAAGAGTACGATGCATTGTTCCTTGTTGGTGGCAGCGGTCCGATAGTTGACATGGTAAACAATCAGCGTTTACATGAACTAATACTTGGCTTTAAAAAAGCAGACTTACCGATCGGAGCTATTTGCTACGGAGTTGCATGCCTTGTATTTGCACGCGATTTCAACGAACGAAAAAGCATAATCAATGGGAAACACGTTACTGGTCATTGTATTGAATATGATTATCATGATGGAACTGGTTTCCTTCATACAGATTTTAACATTGGACCTCCGCCTTATGTTCTTGAGTATATGCTTACTGATGCAGTAGGTCCAAATGGTCAGTATCATGGAAATTTTGGCAAGGAAACTTCCGTTATAGTTGACTATCCCTTTATCACAGCCCGATCGCTTCAATGTTCTTTCGAAATGGGAGATAAATTTGTTGAAGTTCTAGATAAAGGGCTTAAAAGATATGGCTGGTAAAACAGGTAATCAAAAAGTCATTGAGCAATTACTGCTCGACGGCATAAATATTATGTTCGGCTGTCCTGGAACTGTCGAACAAGGAATTCTTGATGCTTTATCTTTGTATCCTGAAATGAAGTATATACTTACTTTGCAGGAAAGCATCGCCGTTATGATGGCTGACGGATATGCCCGTGCAACACAGAGCCCGACTCTTGTCCAGTTACACAGTTCCCCCGGAATTGGGAATGGTGTTGGTGCTTTATATCAGGCAAAAAGAGGGCATTCTCCATTAGTAGTGATCGCAGGTGATGCCGGATTGAAGTATTTTAATATGGATGCCCAAATGTCTGCAGACCTTATTGCCATGATGGAACCTGTAACAAAATTTGCTACTTGCGTTTATAGCTCAAAAAATTTACTAAGAACTCTGCGTAAGGCTATTAAAATTGCTTCAACTCCTCCAATGGGACCAGTTTATGTTTGCCTGCCCGCAGATGTTATGGATGAAATAAATGAGGAAGCTTTGTTTCCAACTTCAGTCATATCAACAAAAGTCTATCCAAATTCAGAATTTATTCAAAAATTAGCTGGTACTTTATTAAATGCTAAAAATCCAACAATTTTCATTGGTGACGGAATAGCATACTCATCAGCTGAAACTGAACTAACAACAGTTGCTGGTATGCTTGGTGCTGAGGTTTATGATGTTGATTCTGGTGAGATTAATATGGATCATTCTCATCCCTGCTACCGTGGAGGTACAGGTCATATGTTCGGTTTCCAATCAAAACCCATAACCCAAAAAGGAGATGCTATTTTAATTTTGGGTACATATATGGTGCCAGAAGTATATCCGGATTTGGGAGATATTTACAGTCCAGATGCAAAAGTATTTCATATTGATCTGAATTCTTATGAAATTGCAAAAAATCACCGAGTAGATTATGGTATTACAGCAGATCCTAAGCTTGCTCTTTCAGAATTAATCACTGAGATTAAAAATTCAGCTAATGCTGACCAGATTGAAAAAGCATTAGTTAGATTCAATGGCTTGAAAAAACTAAAAGAGGATGAAATCGGAAGCGAAAAACAAAGGGATATTCAATTTGAGAATTCAATTCCTTTACATCCTTCTGCGTTTATGAAGGAACTTTCTAAACAAGTTCCTGATGATGTGATGATTTTTGATGAGGCTTTAACAGCATCACCTGATCTTACAAGATACATTCCACCAAAATACCCGGGACATTACATGCAGACTAGGGGCGGATCACTTGGAACAGGCTTCCCCGGAGCAATCGGAATGAAACTTGCAAATCCGGATAAGACTGTGATCGGCTTTTCTGGGGACGGAGGTAGCCTGTTTACTATTCAGGCTTTAGCCACAGCCGCAAAATACAATATTGATGTTAAATTTGTTGTTTGTAATAATAATGCATATAAATTGCTTGAACTAAATTTGATGCAGTACAGAAGAGAAAATAATATTAGTGATAAAGAGTTTCCTGAAGCTTTTTTCCTCGACAATCCCATAATTGAATTTTCAGTTCTTGCTGAGTCAATGAAAGTACCAGGTATAAAAGTTAAAACTCATGACGAGATAAAACCTGCAATCGAAAAAATGCTTTCTACCAAAGGTCCATTTTTGATAGATCTGATAGTTACACCTGAAGTTTCTAATCATAAATGGACTAGAAAAATTGGTCAATAATTTATTTATATTATGGGGATAAAATATGATAGATTTCATTCCAAAAATACACAAATATGAATCAACTGTAGGAATGTTTTATGTTAATGCCTTCCTTGTTGAATCCGCAAATAGTGTTGTTGCTATAGATGCAACATTAGCAAATTCATCAGTTGCCGATTTAAGGTCAATGATTAATGATAAAATTAAAAAGCCTTTAGTCGGTGTTCTTCTTACTCACGGTCATCCCGATCATTACACAGGTGTTGCTGAGCTTATTAAAGGTTTTGGTGATATTCCGGTAATTGCTACTGAAGGCACTCTAGCACAGGCACATTCCCGTGATGCAGAAGAAAGTGGTTATCTTGGAAGTCCTAACGCATTCGGACAGGATTATCCTGCCGTAAGAGTTTTTCCTAATCAGATAGTTAAAGACGGTTTCAAGGCTTCTTTTGATGATGTCGAATTCACACTCGAAGATTTGGGTCCCTGTGAGTCTGATGATGATACCACATGGACAATTAATGTTGATAATGTTGAACATGTTTTCAGCGGAGATATTGTGTATAATTATATGCATACTTTTTTCCGTGATGGTCATTCAGCAAACTGGCTGAAGCAGCTTGATTATGTCCAGCAAAAGTATAATATAAACACTGTCTTTCATGGAGGTCATGGTGCTGATTATGGTATTGAAACAATTTATTGGCAAAAGAGCTATAATCTTGCTTTTCTTCGTTTGCTAAAAGAGCTTGTCGGTGAAAAGCCAACTTTGAATACTGAAGAACAGCAATTACTTTTTACAAGAATGCAGCAGTTCCTGCCAAACACAAATCTTCTGTTTCTATCAGGTTGGCAGTTCGATGATATGGTAAATGCTTTAAGAATTGATGGTATTTTATAAATTCTAGGGAAAAATTATGAAAAAGAAAATTTTATTCATTGCATCCAACTATGGTCTTTGGGCTGAAGAACTTCAGGCTCCCTGGGATATCCTTAACAATGCCGGTCATAAATGTATATTAGCTACTTACAGAGGAACAACTCCACTTCCCTTTAAAGCAAGTTTAGATGCAAGCTTTCTTGACCCAATTCAAAATTACAATGTAAATCCTAAATCTGTTGTTGACAGAGTTAACGAAATTCTTAAAACAGGGGAATGGGATAATCCATTAAATTTTGCAAAAGTTAATATGGATGATTACGACGCTCTTGTTATTGTTGGTGGTCCCGGTTCACCATTTGATATTACCGGAAACATGAACGTACATAATTTAGTATTAAAAGCATATAAGAGCAAAAAAATTATCGGAGCTATTTGCTATGCAGTTGCCGCATTAAGCTTTACCAGAGATCCTGATAATAATATGAAAAGTATTATTCATGGTAAAACAGTTACAGCTCATCCTCATGCATGGGACTTTACAGCCGATATGAGTTATGATTTAGTTAATACTGTTCCTGGCAATATGGGAACAAATATTGTAACTGCTGGTTTTGTATATCCTCTGCAATTTATGGTTCAGGACGCAGTTGGTGATAACGGAAAGGTTTTATCCGATGCTGAGGCTAATCGCGAAAAACCTTGCACTTCTGTTGATTTGCCTTTTGTAACCGGCTTATCGGTCGAATCATCGATTCAGTTTGGTGAAAAACTTAGAGAAGTTCTTTCATAATAATTATTTGAGGTATCTTATGCTAATCAAATCTGATGTAAATAAGCTTGTATATTATTGGTTTAAAAAGCTAACTGATCATGCTCCAATTGAAGAAATGATTGCAATGCTTTCAAAAGATGATTTATATATGAAATTTCCAGAAACTGATTTTAATAATATAGATGGTTTCAATAACTGGTACCATACAGTTACGAATAAATTCTTTGATCAGATTCATAATATTTTGTCTTTGGATATAAGTATTGAAAGCAACATTGCAAAAGTGACCTTAGTAGTCAACTGGCAGGCAAAAACCTGGGATCCGCCAGAAGGATACAGCAAATGGGTTGGTGTTAATGCACATCAATCATGGATCGTAGTAGAAGACACTACTGGAAGACCTGTTATTAAAAGTTATAAAGTAGAAGCATTTGATGATTTTATAAAATTATAATAAAAGGAAAAAAAATGACTACAAGAGAAGTAATTGAATCATATTTTGAATTTGTAAATTCAGGCAGATGGGACGATTACGTTGAACTGTTTGCTGAAAATATTGTAATGCAGGAACAGCTATTAGGCAGAATTGAAGGTAAAGCAGACCTTGCTAAAGGCATTGAAGGACTTCGTGGAAATCCTGATTTCCATAATTATCCTCTTGAAATAATAACCGAAGGCAATATAGGAGTTGCCTTATGGAACATAAAATCACCAAAGCCAAACGGCGAAATGCTTGACCTTAAGGGTGCTAACTATTATACCGTTGAAAATGATAAAATCACATATTTCGCCAATTTTCATGATACTAAACCTTTCGAATAGGTGTAAAAAATGAACTCAAATATCAAAAAAGTCGGAGTACTGCTTGAAAGTGATTTCTATGAAAAAGAAATTTTTTATTATGAACATCGCTTTCCCGAAGCCGGAATAGAACTTCATTTTCTCACCAGATTATGGGGACAGCCGTATATAACTTTTAAAGGTCATGAGGAGCATTATCCTTTCGAATGTCACGAAAGTTTTGAGAATATGAGTGATGAAGAACTAAAGTCCTATTCTGCAATTATTGTTCCATCAGGAATTGTTTCCGATAGATTAAGATATACTGATGATATCCGGCAGATCCCTCCTGCATCAGTATTTTTGAAACGTGCCTTTGATCATAAGTCCATAATAAAAGGAATTATTTGTCATGGATTATGGCTTGTAGCTCCCATCCGCGAATGCATTAAAGGCAGGAAATTGGTTTGCCATAATAATCTTTATTTTGATGCTTTAGCTTATGGTGCTGATTATATTGATGAGGATTTAGTAGTTGATGGTGATTTAGTAACTGCCAGAACTGGGGGGCATTGCCATTTGATGGCAAGTAAAATTATTGAAATATTATCTAAATGATGGAGAAATTTATATGTCAGATGTGATTTTTGCACATGCCGCTCTTTCCTGCAATGATCCAATTGCAGTTGAAAAGTTTTACTCGAACTATTTCGGGTTTAGAAGAGCAAGAGTAATACAAATTGATGACAATAATCAGGTAGTTTTTGTAAAAAATGATCAAAACTTTTATCTAGAAATTTTTAAAGCCGATTCAGTAAGAAATTCTCCAAAAGTAACAGAAGGTGATGGACCTCATTTTGATGCGATAAGGCATCTGGCTTTTAAAGTTGAAAGTGTTGATGCAAAGTTAAAAGAAATGGGCAATGATGCAGTAATTTCACTAGGACCTTTCAAATTTTACGAAGTAATAGACGGCTGGAAAACAGTCTGGGTTAGAGATCCTGAAGGGAATATCGTTGAAATAAGTCAGGGCTATACTGATCAGGAAAATCCTCCACAATTAGCATCATAATTTAAGGAAAGTAAGTATGTATAAAACTAAATCTGGAAAAGCTCATCCTCTTGGTGCTACACCGGATGCTAATGGTGTTAATTTTTCGATATTTTCTGAGAACGCAATATCAGTTAAACTTCTTCTTTTTAACAAACACAATGATCTGGATCCATTTTTGGAAATAGACATAGATCATATTACGAATAGGACATTTCATTTTTGGCATGTATATGTTGAAGGATTAAAACCTGGTACTCACTATGCATATCGTATTGATGGACAAAGGGATGTATCTTCTGGTCATAGGTTTAATCCTAATAAAATTCTTTTGGATCCATATTCTAAAGGTAATACAAACGATCTCTGGAACAGAGTAGATGCTTGTGGTGAAGACGATAATCTCCACTCTTCAATGCGATCAGTTGTGATTGATTCAGGTAATTATGACTGGGAAGGTGATACAGCACTTAATCTGCCAATTAAGGATTCAATTATTTATGAAATGCATGTTAGAGGGTTTACTAAAGGTGAAGGTTCCAACGTGAAGCATCCGGGATCTTTTAGAGGGATTATAGAAAAAATTCCTTACCTGAAATCTCTAGGAATCACAGCAGTTGAGCTTTTACCAATATTTGAATTTGACTCAAAGGAGATTTTGAAAGTAAAACAAAATGGGGAAGAACTCAGTAATTATTGGGGATATTCAACTTATTCTTTCTTTGCCCCGCATGCCATGTATTGTATAAACCCAGAAGTAGGTAACCATATTAATGAGTTTCGAGATATGGTGAAAGCTCTTCACAAGGCTGGGATTGAAATTATTTTAGATGTTGTTTTCAATCATTCCAGCGAAGGAAATCATCAAGGTCCGACAATAAATTTTAAAGGAATTGATAATTCAATATACTATTATTTATCACCTGAATCTCGGGAGTTCTATTTCGATTTCTCCGGTTGCGGAAATACGATTAACTGTAACCATCCAGTAGTTGAGAAGTTTATTACTGATTGTCTGGCATATTGGATTAATGAAATGCATATTGATGGATTAAGATTTGATGAAGGATCAATTTTATCCAGAGGTGAGGATGGAATTCCTCTTAAGCATCCTCCAGTGTTATGGACTCTGGAATTAGCCGAAATATTTTCAAGTACCAAACTAATAGCTGAAGCCTGGGATGCCGCAGGTTTATATCAAATAGGTAATTTCACTGGTTTTAGATGGTCTGAATGGAATGGTAAGTACAGAGATTCATGCAGAAGGTTTTTAAAGGGAGACGTTGAACAGATAGGTGATGTAGCGGCAAGAGTTGCTGGCAGTGCTGATTTATATCAGCATTCAAGACACAGACCTACAAACAGCATTAACTTTATGGCATGTCATGATGGTATGACACTAATGGACTTGGTTTCATACAATAGGAAAAATAATTGGGCAAATGGTGAAGAAAACAATGATGGTATTGATGAAAATTTGAGTTGGAATTCCGGAATTGAAGGCGAAACGGATGACCAGTCAATAATTCTATTCAGGAAGCAAAGGATTAAAAATTTTCTTTCTGTATTATTCTTATCTACCGGTGTTCCAATGATTCTCTCAGGTGATGAAGTTGGGAAATCCCAAAAGGGCAATAATAATGTGTATTGTCAGGATAATGATCTTGCTTGGTTTGATTGGTCGCTAGTTGATAGAAATGCTGATTTACTCAGATTCACCCAAAAAATAATTGAATTTAGAAGAAACTGCAGTAATCTTAGAAGAAGTTACTTCTATTTAGGAAATATAAATGAAAGAGGATTGGCTGATATATCCTGGCATGGTTGCCAATTGAATTCTCCTGGGTGGTATGATGATAATTCTCGTGTATTGGCATTCACAATAGCATCTTTTGTTGATTCTGATCCTGATATTCATGTTATGATGAACATGGATTCTCAAAATTTAGATTTTGAAATTCCTAATATTGAAGATAGAAAGTGGTATCGTTTTGTAGATTCATCGTTGGATTCACCTAATGACATATTATCAAAAAATAACGTAAAATTATGTAAAGAAAAATTATATAATGTTAATTCATACAGTATTGCAATTCTTATATCAAAATAATTGGAGGGTTTTATGGGAAATACTCAAGGATTAGGTTTTACTATTTCTGATCTTATTACTGGTTATGTAAAAAGCTTTGATCCTTCAAAGGATCAATTTATATTAACAACAAGTGACGAAAGAGATTTTGAAATTAAATTTACATCAACTACTTATGCCGAGTTAATTCGTAACCTTGGAGAATCTTTTATTGATTGTACCGGTCAAATGAGAGACATGGTAGTACCAGGAAGGTTTCTTTTTGCCTATGGTATTTATTATCCTGAGGCAGGTAAACCATTTGAAGTAAAGCATATTGTTTTTGCTGGTAGAAGCGAACACGATTGGGTTTTCGAAAAGCAAGACTGGTGGATTAAGCAGATACAACAATTAGGCAATTTCTATCTTGATGCACAGTTCGGTGAGGATGATGTTATTGATTTTAGTAAGTACCATACTATGCTCAATCTGTATGGAAATCAAATTAAAAATACACGACAGGAGACAGATACAATCTCAAGATTAATTTATGGATTTGCCTCAGCATATAATCTAACAGGTAATGAAAAATATCTTGAAGCTGCTGAAAAAGGTACAGCATATTTACGTGAACACTTCAGAGCATACGATCCCACTGAAGAAACCGCTTTCTGGTATCATGCTGTTGACTTTTCTGAACACCACTCTAAGAAAATTTTAAACTCCAATATGACTGATATACCTGGTATGAGAAAAGCTTCAGCTAATTCTGTCAGGGAGAGAAAACTTCTTTCGTCGGAATTTGGTGATGATTATGATGCAATACCTGCTTATGAACAAATTTATGCTCTTGCCGGTCCAACTCAGACCTATAGATTGACAGGAGATCCATTGATACGTGCAGACATTGATCACACTTTGAATTTGTTTGACAGATATTTTCGGGATCATAAATTAGGAGGTTATTTTTCTCACCTTGATCCTGTTACATTCGATCCACGAAGTGATTCTTTGGGTGGTAATCGTGCCAGAAAGAATTGGAACTCAGTTGGAGATCATGCTCCTGCGTATCTTATCAATTTAGTGATTGCTTCTAATGATGATAATCATAAAGATATGCTTATTGATACTGCTGACACTATAACAGAACACTTTCAGGATTATGATAACAGTGTGTTCGTAAATGAGAAATTCTTAGAAGATTGGTCTCATGACCACCATCACGGTTGGCAGCAGAATAAAGGTGTTGTTGGTCATAATTTGAAGATTGCCTGGAACCTTATGAGAATGTGGAGTATTAATCAGGATCCTAAATATGTAGAATTTGCGAAGAAAATATCTGAATTAATGCCTTTGCATGGTGGAGACTCTCAAAGAGGTGGATGGTATGATGTAGTCGATAGAGAACTTGCTGAAGGTGAAACTGTTCCTCGTTATAATTGGCATGATAGAAAAGCCTGGTGGCAGCAAGAACAAGGAATACTTGCTTATTTGATTATGTATGGTATTCTTAAGGATCCACAATATTTAAAACAAGCAAGAGAATCAATAGCTTTCTATAATGCATGGTTCTTAGATCATGATTCCGGTGCAGTTTATTTCAATGTTATGGCTAATGGGCTTCCATTTCTTCTGGGTACAGAAAGGAACAAAGGTTCACATTCAATGAGTGGCTATCACTCATTTGAATTATGTTATCTAGCCTCAACTTATTCAAATTTATTGATTACTAAGCAACCGATGGATTTTTATTTCAGCCCGGTACCTAACGGATTCAAGGATAGCATTTTAAATGTAGCTCCCGATCTATTACCTAAAGGAAGTATTAAAATCGAAAGTGTAACAATAAACGGCGAACAATATTCAGATTTCGACGCTGATAATCTCACAGTTAAACTACCGGCATCAGACACAAGAATGAAGGTCAAGGTTACAATAGCTCCCACGGCAGGATTAGAACATTTTTCTGCCAAGACTGATATAGTAGATGGGAAAGGATATCTGACATTAAATGGTGAGCTGGATTCCAGAGGTATTATTCCACTCAGACAAGAATTACAGAAAGTGTTACAATGTGATTCACTAACAATTGATGTTTCGAATCTAAAGTTGCTTTCTACTGAAGGAGCAAGAGCATTAATTTTTGCAAAACAAAAAATGAATATTGATGAAGATGTAATAATTAAAGGCGCTTCAGACCAGGTTAAAGAAGTATTATTAAGAGATGAGTTTGCAGAAGAATTAATTGTTGAGTAAATGACGATTCAAGCAGTTCGGCTAACATAATTTATTGTTAGCCGACTCTTTATTGGTATCAGTTGGAAAAACAAATAATCTCACCTCGATTTTGTAGTTTTACTATTGTTTTATTAATAATTAGATAGGAGTAATTATGGGTGATATCGTTTTATCAATTGTAATCTTATTTGGTATCATAATAATTTCATTGCTTGGTTTAGCATTAGTAAGACGGTCTATATCAATTTCAACATTAGAGAGTCATCATGAAGTAGCCGGATTTATTTATGCAGTTGTTGGTGTTGTATATGCTGTTCTAATGGCATTTGTTGTTCTTGTAGTGTGGGAACAATACAATTCAGCAAATGAAAAAATTGAATATGAAGCAACCAATGTTGCCGGTATTTATAGAAATAGTTTTGGAATTCAGGACTCAGTGGTTCAAAGCAATGTTCAATCACTTGTTAAAGAATATGCAGCAACTATGATTCATAATGAATTTCCAGCTATGGCTAATCTGAAGTTAAGTAATGAAAATAGAGAAGTTTATACTAAATTTTGGAATTTATTTTATGGATATGTAACTAAAAATGAAAATGATAAATTCTGGTTTTCAAAAACTGTTGAGTCACTAGAAAAATTGCAGGAAAGCCGCAGAATGAGGTTATTATGTGTTGATTATGGTGTACCGGGTTATATGTGGTTTGTTCTTATTTTTGGTGCTGTGATAACAATTGGTTTTTCATATTTATTCGGGACAAAAAAGGTGTTGGCGCACGCAGTAATGGTTTTTTGTCTGTCCGGTATAATAGGATTGGTACTTATTCTTATTGACGCCTTAGAGCATCCATTCTCAGGAATAATTCACATTAAACCAGAATCATTTGAAGTTGTTTTGAAATTTTTTCAATAATCCGATAAAGATCAGAATTGTCCTACTATCAAAAAAGCATAATCACATAAATCATGAGAATCACAGTTCAGACAATCTCACATTGCAAACACAAAAAAAGGCGGGATAAATTTTCCCGCCCCTAATAAATGATTTACAACAAATTAATACCTATTTGATTATTGTTACAGATTTTGCTATAATTTTATTGTTAAGCTTCATTATTAATAAATACTGTCCCGATGGAAGTGATCTGATGTCCAGAAATGTTCCTTCGCCCAAATTTGCCATATCCAAACTCAGAACCTTTACTGAATTCACATCATATAGTGATATCTCTTCTATACTATTAGTCATCATTTGTTTTAAATCAATTTTCAGATAATCTGTTGCCGGTTGAGGATAAACTGCAATAATGCCTGATTCTGCGGTTTCAAAGACTGAATTGATGTGATCAACGCCAACGTTTTTGACAACTGTATTGGTTTTGTAATATCCTGTTTTATCTCCATTGAAAACAAAAGAATAAGTTCCGTTCAATGTTTCTTCGGGTACTTTGAATGTATATTGGATTTCGCCTTTGGCATCGGTTACCAATTTCACTTCTTTACCGAGCAGACTGTCGTTCACCGTTACATTTGCATTTGCAACTGCTATACTGTCTTCGTCCATCATCGTTATATTAAATGTAAAGCTTTCGTTCCATTCGAGCACTGGAATAGTTAGAGGTTTGACAGCAATTGTCATCTGTTTTGCATCTGCTGTATTAGTCGTTTTGTAAATGCCTGCAGAAGTTCCTACATAGAGGTAGTTGTTATTATCGAGCCCGAAGCAGAATGCATTCAGATTAGTTGTGTCAAGCCCATCGTTAAAGTCCTTCCATTTTGATGTTTTGGAAGAATATTTGAAAACCCCGGATGGGGTTGCGGTAAACAGCGAACCTTGTTGCGAAAATTGGAGTTGTCTGGCAACAGCAATGGGAAGACCATTATTCATTTTAGTCCATTTAGCACCGTCATCGTTCGATACAGAAACGCCATTAGAAGCTCCTGCATAGATATCGCCATTGGTAGCATTAACAAGGCTATAAATAGTATAAGTATAGAATCCGACTGTCTTCCACGTTTTGCCATTATCAACAGTTTTGTAAAGACCATTATATTCTGAACCGCCGAATACTGAATTAGCCTTGCTGACTAGCACAGAGTGAATATCAGATCCCTTTGCTCCGTAATCTGTCCATGTTTTGCCATTATCGGTAGATTGATGAACCAGCCCATAGAACCACGATCCGGCATATACTTTTCCATCGGATGACAAATAAATATTCAGTATATTTTTATTTGTTAGCCCTGTATTGGATTCTGCAAATGTGTTCCCATCATCTTTAGAAATATAAATCCCTTTACCGTTAAATCCGGCAAGAATAGAACCATCGCTCTGGACAATTATCGATTTTATAAGATTATCGGGAAGTCCGGTACCTGCTTTGATCCAGTCCTGCCCACCATTTGTAGATTTGTATAGACCTTCACCATAAATTCCGGTAAAAACAGTACCCGTCTTCGAGCTAATTACAATTGATTCTACAACACCATCGGGAAGTGTCCCTGTTTTCTGCCATATCGCACAATCAGCAAAAGAGCTATTAAGGAAACAAACCAACAACAACAATAATATCTTTTTCATACCTATTTCCATTTATTTTGAATACCAATTACAAATTACGAATTACAAAAGATTATTACAATTTTGAATTTCAAACGAGCCTACCCTATCTCCACTAGAATTTCTTCTGGTACCTCATTCCTAACTCCCTCTTCTGGTAGGTCATGCATCCTGCTTGACCATTCCTAACTCCCTCTCAAATTGTTGGAGAGGGTCAGGGTGAGGACAATTCTGCATTTCCCTGCCTCGAGGCGGGGTCAGGGGTGGTGTCGCATTCCCTCTCCCTCGGTAGGTCACGCATCCTGCTTGACCATTTCTTCCATTCCCTTCTACATTCATCATTCGATGTTCGATATTTGTATTCTCTCTTCCGGTAGGTCATGCATCCTGCTTGACCACTCATTTTTAATTATCAATTATCAATTCTGAATTCATTAGCAAGTGATGCTAAATTTAAAAAATGGGTCTCCTTTTTTTGGGATCTTGTTCCTAAGCTCCCGCTTGGGAACAAGTATTAAATTTGGCTTAATTTAAAAAATGGGTCTCCTTTTTGGGGAAACCCATTTTATGAGCCGGATGAGCATTTATTATCCGATACGAAATTTTATTTATTAATTATCAATTTGCCGGTCTGTACAAATCCATCACCGGAAACTCTGTATGTATAGAATCCTGTTGAAAGACCTGTGCAATCTACATTAAAGCTGTGCATACCGGATGCAACATGACCTGAATAAATTGATGAAACTATATTACCTAAATTATCCACTAATTCAATTCTGATATTTTGTTCAGAAGTGAAATTAACTACTATAGTTGATTTGCTATCTGCTGGATTTGGATAAGCAAAAACACTATTATCTTGGCTTATCGGTTCATTGCTAAAGTAGTTTACCCAATCTTTTGGATCTTGAGCGATTCCAATTTTGTTTATAGGACTATCTGGATAAATAAATTGATAGTCGCCACCATAATTTTCGGTAAAGAAATTATATATACTTTGTGCTGTTTCTGATATATCCTTATTGTAAAGTAAAACTTGCATGATAGAACCATCGAAATGATCGGAATAAGTTTCTCCAGTATTGTAATCATGATAGCTTGTTCTGGAGGCTCCACCAATTGCAAAATTTTCTATTGAAGCTTCTTTCGTAAGACCAGAAAAATCTATTGGGTCACTTACCCAAGTTGTTGTACCATCACTAAAATGAACAACAAAATTCTTTTGTTCCTTCAAGAATTCAATATGAGCAAGATACAACCGTTCTCTAACAAGAGGATAAAGGTTTGGTGCTACCAATTGTGTATGCATTCTTTCAACTCTGTTCCACATTCCAAAACATAAATAACCTTGCGAAAGATAAATATTAAATCCTGACAGTGGTCCACCAAATTCAGCAATTGTTTGACGTCCGTCAGAATAGTAGGGCTTCGGATCTCCGGGATAAGGTGTTGAAGAATTGATGCTTGTTCCGGTCTTAAAGAGAACTAATAGATTTTTATCTGTCTGTTGACCAAATGTCCATTCATTTGTGTTCTGAGTTGTTAGGTATTCACCCGCATTATCTTGTCCGACTAAAATGTCAGAATATCCATAATGATTACTTGCATAATCTGTATAGAAAGTTACACCAGGTCTTCCACTAGCTACATTATTAAAATACCTTGGTATTCTATTTCCAACGATGTTTGCATTTTCTTGTATTGCTGTTTTATCTATCCATAAACTTAGATCAGTCCCACTTGCAATCGGTGGTGATTCTAAGTAATTCGGTGTACCATTACCATTCAAATCTGTTCCATCATACCAAAGTACTGGTGTCCCTATTTCAAGACTAGATTGGGCACAGATATTCCCTTCAGATACACTGGGTCTTTCATCTTCCCAAATATTTAGGACATCTTCATCAGTTATAGCACCCTCATATATTTTCACTTCATCAATAAATCCATCCCACCAGTGTTGAACAACGCTTGTAGTCTGATTCTTAACAGCACCTATTAAAACAGATTGATCTGTATGAATTGGTCCAGGATTCACATTTGATTTATCTAATTCACCATTTATATAAATCTTCCACATTCCACGGGTAAGGTCACCAGTTTTATTCTTTGAGTAAGTACCTACTACATGATACCAGTAACCAGCTTTAATTACTTTATCGGAATAGACACCAGAACCCTCATCACCCGGTCCATTTTGAAAACATCTGAAAGATAAGTGATGTCCGTCACTTCTTTTTAATGTTTTTACTTCATATTGTGTTGTATTCCCATCATAACCTTTTGATAAGATTTGCATATCCTGATCACCTAGATTAGTTGCATAAACCCAAGTTGAAATTGACATGCTTTCATTTCTAAAATCTAATTTAGCTGGTGTTCCTATTTCTACATAGTCATCATGAAAAAACTTTAAACCATTTCCTCTTACACCAGGTGCACGAACTCCACCAATAATTGTTCCATCAGCTGGTGGATATTCGATCGTAGCAATGTCGTCAAATGCTATGTTTTGAAGGTATAGATCTTTGATACATTCGTCAAAATTCCATTCTGCTAATGGTTGAGGCAATGGTTCACATTTGTTAACAGGAAAAATCACCCAAATACCTGTCCATTTAATTACATATCTTTCTTTCCAGACACCATTATAGAATGAATCGAAATATAAAAAAGCACGATTTGAATTATTTAATGCAAACCTAATTGTAAAATATAATT
The DNA here is from genome assembly GCA_964464375.1 of uncultured Hyphomicrobiales bacterium. Lineage (GTDB taxonomy): Bacteria > Bacteroidota > Ignavibacteria > Kapaibacteriales > UBA2268 > CAIOZA01. The sequence goes on along the minus strand of CAYXFU010000059.1, from coordinate 621 downwards.
CCTGAGTATAATTTGCACTATTAAATCCGCTACCATCACGACTAAAAGTTACTTCCTGAGAAGTATAGTCAGCTTGTTGTGACCAAACCGGTTTTGGATCACCAGCCCAAGTTTTCTGACTAATACCGGTTATTGGTCCATCTGTGCCTGTGTACAAACTATTTGGAAATGAAGCATTAGTAACAGCGGTTATAACAATTTTATCAACCGGACCATTGGGATTAATGCACCCTGAAATATTAGGATTAGCATTAAATCCATTATATTTTCCGTAATTATCGCAATTGAAATTAAATGGTTCATCAGGAAAATGATATCCTATAAAAGGCTGTGAAAAGGGACAGTTACCATTCATGAAACCTGATCCGCCTAGATCAGCTCCATCAAAATGAAACTCAGCTCTTGAAAGCTGGAATGCACAAACAAATAGCAACAACGTAATGATTGCTCTGCTCTTAAAATTGAAAATGTTAAACATAAAATCTCTCCGCAACTATCTAATAAATAATTTACTTTTCTTATTATTACAAAATTAGACAATATCAAAACCAATTGAAATACCAAATACTACTGATTTTTTCAATATACCAAATACTACGTAGTTTTTCTCCGTATTGCTAC
>CAYXFU010000058.1:7772-18053 GCA_964464375.1 uncultured Hyphomicrobiales bacterium | reverse complement strand
CCAACAAAAATAAGAGAGTCATCAGAGGAAAGCATAGTTTTTAAAATAGCATCAACACCAACAAATGACATATTTCTAATCCAAAGAGTATCGATCTCAGTAGCTTTCAGTGCTTGTGTCATCACTGACGTTATAAAGGCTAGTAAAAAAATAATAAATACAAATTTCAATTTCATAATTTTTACCTATATTTTGTTTCATACAAACACCAAACATCCTAAACACAAGGATCAACCTCACCCCGACCCTCTCCATTCATGGAGAGGGAGTTCCAATGCTAAGTTATAACTTTATAAACTTGCTCACTCTATCCCCAATCCTAACAAAATACATACCTGGTGCCAAGCCTGAGACATCTATTCGTAGGGGTTCAAAATTTTGAACCTCTACGGACAATACGGTTTTACCGAAGATATTGAATATTTTTATGTCTGAGTATTCAACCCCATGCTTAAGCATGGGGTTGATGTCTGATATTTCTATGAAATCCTCTGATGGATTCGGATAAAGTAAAGTTGGTGAATCTTCAAAACCTCTGTCTACTGATGTGATATCAAGTATTGTGTAAAACAGGTATAATGAATCGTATGTAGTAGCATAACCCAAAATATACCTACCACTGTTTGAAACACAATATTCATTTGCTTTATAATTATTGTAGCTATATTCAATAGAATCTGAAGTAATATTATAAAAACATATGTGGGGATAATCTCCGATCAGATAGTTTGAATTATTCATAAATTGCATTGTATACGTATTAAAAAAATATAACCTTTTATAAAATGAAAATGTCGATAGATTATAAATGGAATCTCTGTCAAGTCTAAATAATAATTTTGACGAATCAGGAGAAAAAATAAAAAATACAACATCTTCTAGCGATCTAGAGTCCTCAAATTTTTTGTAACCTGTACTTTTAAAAAAATGAACAGAGGTATCTGAATTAATTTCTCTTACATCAAACCCCCAACTTGAATTTAAGGGTGTATAATCGAATGATAATCCTGCATAATATCTACCATCCGGAGATATTTCCAAAAAATCAAGTGCAAACCAATGATCAGTAGTATCTTTTCTAATTGTTTCCCAATTTGATGTATTAATAAAATATACATCATCTAATTTAATTTTACCATCCCATTCAGGTCGTTCACCGACTAATGCTAATAATTTAGTTCCATCAGGTGTAAACTTAAAATTCTTGATTTCAAAATTTAAAAAATTTTCTGTATATTCTGGAAAGTTATACTTTGTAAGGGAATCTAACAGTCGACCTGTTCTTATGTTCCAGATTTTTATATTTAAGTCTGTCATGCTTTTATCTCCCAACAGAGTTCCATCAGCGATAAATATATCATTATTGGATAAGGATGCAGTGTTTATTACGGGTGAATTAAGCCCTACTAATTCTCTAATCACTTGTCCGGTAAAAGTATTGATTACAACAGGATTGACCTTGGTTGTGTCATTCCCAATACCATAAGCTTGGTTAGGTATGACAACTATTAATGAGTCATCATGAGAAAAAAACATTTTGGTAATTTCTCTATCGGGCATAAAATGCTGAGTCCATAAAGTATCCGGCTCAGTCGCAGTCGCAGGCATTGATAATACTAACAATACAATGATAATAAGTATCTTTTTCATAATATGTGCTTCCATTATTGGATATATTTATACAAATATAATACAATGACATGAAAGAATGGCAAAAAGTTACAATGATTTGAAATTAAATTAACCCATATTTTCTTCTATACTTTATGAATAATAAAGTAAATTCCTTAAATTTGAGATTGTTTGGTTTTGTATTCCCTTATTTACAATTTTAAAAATGGCTAAAACCGATTATTACAAAGTTCTTGGAGTTGAAAGTAAAGCCTCTGCTGCCGAAATAAAGCAAGCATATCTGAAGCTTACAAAGCTTTTCCATCCTGATCGTTATCCGGGTGACGAGATTATTCTTCTGCGTTTTCAGGAAATTACCGAGGCTTATCGCATTCTCGGCAATCTTGACAGCCGGTTGCAGTATTCAAATATGCTGAAGAGCCGTATGGATATAATGAAGGAGAACCCGAAGCAGAACTTTTTCAAAAAAAAAAGAATTTTTGATTATATGAATTTCTTCAATTCAACAAAAAAGGCTATCCGTAATAATTATTTATTTATAATTCCTTATCTGCTTTTTCTGATTGCAGGCGGAATTTATCTGTCACTATACAGCAAAGCCAGCTTTTCGTTATGGCTGAATGGCAACCATACTAATTTCCTGGATTATTATTTCAGGTATGCAACTTGGATTGGAGATGGTATCTTTGTTATACTAATTTCAGTTATTTTCATAGCATTCCTGCCAAGACTTTCTATCGTGCTGGGTTTTGCTTACATCTCTTCGGGAATATTGTCTCAGGTATTGAAACGAATCTTTGACACTCCCAGACCAAAAGTAATTTTTGGAGCATTATCAACTATATATTTTGTTCCGGGGATCGATATTCTGACCGCGCACAGCTTTCCATCCGGTCACACAGCAACGGCATTTTCTGCTTTTCTTATATTATCGCATTACACAAAGAACCAATATGCAAAAGTAGCATTCTTCTTAATTGCTTTATCTGTAGCCATTTCGCGTATATATCTTCTTCAGCACTTTCTGGTTGACATATATTTCGGTTCAATTATCGGCGTAATTTCTTCTTTAGTTTGTATTTATGCAGTAGATAACTGGAGAAATCTGAATCAGAAATGGTGGCTGGACTATTCCTTCTTCGAGAGCTTCAGACTCAAATTAAAAAATAAGGCTTAATGAAAATCAACCGTTTAATACCAAGTTGCTATAAATAAGTGAAAAAATTTAATCTTTGTTTCAATCCAGGCTTGTCCCTGAATCTCATCTGGAATAACTAAACAAAAATCGTAATAGTTCCCCAATATCCTTCTTGGGAACAGAATTGAGAAAGGTTCCAAAGCGGGAGCTTCGGAACCAGTGAAAAGTCTGATTTAGAGGTCATTCCGAACGTAGTGAGGGATCTAGTCCGCATGAATACTGGATTCTCACGGTCGCTTCGCTCCCTCAGAATGACATGATCGTTGTTTTCACAAAGTCTCATGCGCAGGAATGACAGCATGGGAGAGGGATTTCAACATCTTAATCCGTTTCTACTCAATAATCCGGGATTATATATCTCTCCAACTACAAGAATAAAGCCTACTTTTTATAATAATCCCAGCACATTTTTGCTATATCTGCGATGATTCTTGCGTTTGCATCGTCATCTTCTTTTGAATTAGAAACAAAAACAGCTATCGCGAAGTGCCAGCCATTGGGTAAAGTAACGATCCCTATGTCGTTGCAGGCTGCGGTTATTCCTTTTCTGTCAGCACCTGATGAACCTGTTTTGTGTGCTACTATTGTGCTGTCCGGTAACTGACCTTTGATTCTGTCTGGTCCGGTCGTAGTATTAATCATTGCCTGCAGGAGAAAATCAAAGCTTGACTTTGAGAGTATGTTCTTAAGATAAAACTTTTCGAGAAGCTTAACCGTTGTTTTGGGTGTTGTCCAGTTAGTAAACTGAGCTTTATCGGATTTGTGCATTTCGGCTTCTGTCGCTTGGATTGATACATCCTTAAATCCAAGATCCTGGATATAATCTTGCACAACTTTTGGTCCGCCGATCAGCTTGAACAGAATATCGCATCCGTTGTTGTCGCTTTGCGAGATTGTAAAGTTCAGTATTTCGGCAATTGTAAGCTCCACTTTTCCTTTGGGATATTTATCTCTTAAGGGGCTCCAAGTCTTGGGTTTCAGATCCTTCTTCGAAATCTTGATTTTCTGATCGAGAGTGAATTTGCCTTTATCAACCTGATCAAGCACAGCAAGAGCCAGATGGAACTTATATACACTCTGCATGGGATAGTGCTTCTCATTGCCGATTGTTATAGATTCACCCGTCTCGAGGGACATTGCTGCAATACCGACTTCTGCCTTCTTGGTAAGAAGATATTTCTCAATTTCCGATTTTAGGGAATCAGTTTGCGCATTAGCAATGATGCTGGAAAATAAGAATATTAAGAGAAATAAAGATCGTAATAAAAGCATTCTATTCCTTAAAATTATTTAAATTATCAATTTTCATCAATTAAATATAACTTATTGTCTTCAACTTTATAGTGCATTGGTGCAATTATAATCTTTGGATAACGCAGCCGCAGACGCTTAGTTTCACTCAGTATGAAATCTGTTTCATTGCCGATTTCGAACATTGGAGCAAAATGCAGAAAGTGATCTTCAGCCTGATCCCTGTCCCATCCGGTCGCCTCAACCATTCCATTGATGAACTGATCTTTACGTGCTATAAGATTAACCATCCCGCAGTGGTTATGTCCAATCAGAGCGATATGACGGACCCCACCGACTGATATCGCATAGGATACTTTAAACTCGCTGTATCTGAGATTGGCACCACCGGTGCGAATTATAAAAGCAAAGTTATCCGGCACATGCAGATGTTTTCGATTGTCCATGCACATACCAATGAGCAGTTTGGCAGATTTATAACCTTCCAGCGGTTTGTTAAGATTATGAAACTCCAGCAATTGCCCAATGGGATTGTCGCGGTATTCGAGAAGAATATCTTCTTTCGATAGAATTGATATTAATTTACTCATAATCTTAGATATAATTTGGTTTAAACAATCAGGATTTAATAGTAACAAATTAGGAGTCGTTTTAGTGTTTTTATCAATTAATCACAAATGAAAAATCAGAACGTTTTTTCAAGTCTTGGTAATACTTTATTAGGCTCAATACACACGAAGTTGGGAATCCAGAAAATAGAATTCTGTTGCCCAGAAATGATTGGATTGCAACTAAGTATTAAAAGTATTAACCATTCTTTTGGTTTTTAATTGTAAAGAAGAACGTAGTCCCTTTGCCGGTCTTGGTTTCGAACCAGATTTCACCTTCATGCTTTTTAACAAACTCTTTACATATCACTAAGCCCAATCCCATTCCTTTTTCCTTGTTTGTGCCCGGTGTAGTAACGTTTGATTCTATTTTAAAAAGTTTATCGTGTATTTCTTTCTTAATTCCTACGCCAGTATCGGCAACTGAAAAAGTTATAATATCTTCTGCCTCTGATATATTAACAGAGATCTGACCTTCATCCCTAGTGAATTTTATAGAATTAGATATTAAATTCTTGAGGATTGTATTGATCATATTTGGATCGGCAGTAATAAAAATGCTGTCGGGAATAATGTTTATTAAGCTCAGTTTCTTAGCATCTGACTGCGAAGCTAAGCTTTTGAAAACATCGTCCACCATTGTTTTAATTGGAATAACAACAGGATAGAAAGGAATTATTCCCCTTTGAGAGTTTGACCATAGCAGAAGAGTTTCGAAGAAAGAATAGAGATTATTTGCAGATCTGACCATCAGATCCAGAAAATGACGCTTCTCGGTATTTGTGAATTCGCTGTACGAATCACGCATCAAACGGGTAATGTCTCTGAAATTACCCAGAGGATTCTTCAGATCATGCGCAACAATCATAAAGAATTTATCCTTTGTGGCATTGAGGGCACTTAATTCTTCATTTTTATGCTTTAGTTCTTCTTCAATACGTCTTCGCTCAGTTATTTCTTTGGAAATACATATAATTGTAATGACTTCGCCTGCATCATTTTTGATCGGTTTGACAGTTGTAAGATAATATTTATCCAAAGCAGGTTGAGGAACGCGAACTTCGAACGAAACTTCTTCACCGGTTCCAAAAACTTTCTTGACAACTGCGAAGCGTTTATCTGCTTCGTCCTGAGGGAAAATATCCCAGATCTTTTTGCCTATGATATCCTTAGGGGTTTTGCCGAAGGGTCCGGCAAAAGCATTATTAACATACCTATAAGTTCCATCCGGATAAAAACTAAAAATCGGATCGCTAGATTCATCTAACAAAAGGTGATAAATGTCTAAATTTTGCATGTTTTTTCGAAATTAAAGTGCTTGAAAAATCTAATTTACTTTAAACTTTCTAACTTTACAAACAATTAAGACTCTCAATCCTTGACGCAACGAACAGAAAAGCCATTTACCATACTAAAACTGTTCGGGAATGAGATGGAGTAACTATAGTACAAGCTTCTGCCCCACGCGTTTGCCTTACCGTACTCCGTAGAAGACCACCAATTAACGCTGGCACCAATACCGAGGGATATACCATCGTAGTTGCGGTGACCGCCTGGGAGAGCGGAAAAGCCACTATTATTTGTTGCACCTTCGTTTGGGTTAAGCCAGTGAGATGTTCCGGTTTCTTTTAGCTTACCACCAGCAACGCTTTCCCCACCTAAAAATTCACTTAATTCTTCCCATTCAGTATAACTCGGTACATGCCAATCTTCCGGAGTTAATCCTCGAGGATCATTGACAGCATACCAATTATATAGTTTACCATATATTGCACCCATTGCTGGATCATTCTTGAAGAAACACCAAGCCCCGGTTTTAAGATTTATCCACTCGATCGAATCTCTTACTTCCGGAAATGAGTCTCCATTCCTGAAATGATCTACATTGAGGTTTTTGAGCATCCAGACCTGAGAGCCAATTGTTAGGGGTTGATATTTATCAATAATAAATACGACACTATCGATTGAACTCATTATATAGCTTTTGGGATATGAAAAGATATATACATTAAGTATGTCCCTTGTTGCGCTATCTTTTTCAAATTTGATACTTCCGATTATTTCTGTTGGATAATAGGCAACCAGCGTGTCCTGAAAATGGATTCGCATTACATAGTTGTTCTTTTTATCAATTACATTCAAGCTGTCAATATCGCTGATATTAAACTGCTTCGAGCTTCCATCCTGAAGATAGAATCTGACCAGAGGCTCTGCTGAATAGAGATAAGCAGAGCAAAAAATGATGCTAATGACGATAAGTGCTTTTTTCATAATTTATCACTTTATAACTTTACAAACTTTATGAACTTTACAAACTTTTAACTTCAAGAGTATGCAAGGATCTCAATCTGTTCAGACTCATCTTTTCGTTTAGATAATTTCCTTTCAATTTTAGTCAGAAATTCATCTTCAATTATTCTGCACCGCAATTTGAACAGATTAATGCCGGTACCTTACGAAAAACAATTAGATTGGTATCGGTATCTTTACTGATAGTTGTAAAGCCGGGTTCAAAATTCCCCCCACAAATCTGGCATTTATGATTTTTCATCATAATAACATACTTTATACTTTTAACTTTCTACTTTCTACTGAACCACCGGTTTAACGTCTGCCTGCCATATTTCATAAGTTGCGTTGTTGTCGTGTACGAAAGCTATAATCTTTAGTTTGCTGAGTCTCCAATCCTTACCTGCAGGAATAATATATTTCACTGTCCTTTCGATTGTCTGCAGGGCTGTGGGTGCAGTAGCACTTAGCTGTTCGCCCCAGGTACCTGTTAAAGCAGTTCTGAATACATGATCATGAACATAGTCTTCTACTTCGGGATTGGGCTGGCGGTCATCGAGTTGATACTGAACAACGCTGTCTTCGATCATATAAAGGCACAAGTTGTCATTGGTGGAGCCTGCTTCCAGATATTTAATTTTTACTGTTGCCGTAATTTCCTGGGTTGTAGAATCAAATTCGTTAGTGAGGTCAACAGTCATTTTTGGTTTTATCTTAAGAAGACTTGTAACGGCACCTTCCCAAGCTCCGTCGCGAAGAATATGATTAGTTGAATAACCGTAACGGCTTATCAATCCATTGGGATTGCCAGCATTGGAGCATCCGAAGAATTTGTCCATTTCGGTGGCTTCAGGCGTGCGGAAATCATATTTGTGAGTTCCCTTTGGCTGGGCATAAGGTCCTGCGTGAATGCTAAGGAGAATAATTTTGTCTCCATAAGTTTCATGGAGCTGTTTAGCCAATGCAGAAGCAGCCGGGCAGTTACCGCAACGGAAACCTGTGTACTCTTCTATGATTATTCTACGGGAAGTCTTAGTTGTATCTATCGGGACATTCTTCTCTGTATAGGGGGCTTCAATAATATCACAGGATGTAACTGCCAGAGCAAGTAAGGCTATACTGAGAAGCGATTTAAGGAATTTATTTTTCATGGTTTTATCTTTCTATTATATATTTTATTAACGCAATTAAAATGAAGTTATTACATTCAGTCTGAATCCATTTGAAGCAGGAACAGGTCTGCATACACCACCGACGCAAAGAAGACCGCTTCTCTGCTTGCCGTATCCGAATGCGATTTGGGTTGTTCCGACTGAATAACTGACCTGACCGGATAAATAATGAATCTGGTACTCAGGATTTGGATTCTTAAAATTATATTCGTCCATTAAAGATATGAACCAATGAGGCGATACTGAGTATTCAGCGAGAACAAATAGCCAATCACCTTCTTTGAGATCACCTTCAGCAAGCACAGAATCCTGCTTTGTGAATATAGTCTGGAATTCCATTCTTAACTGCTTTGTAGAAGTGAATTTGTAATAAACTTCCAGACATAAAGCAGTAGCATTCACTTTGCCATACTTCGGAGCACCTTCATTCTCCATGACATCACGATCATAGGTCTGATTCATAAAAGTGAAATTAGTCTGAAGGGTTTTATTCCATTTCTTTTTTAAGTCAAAATTCAGTTCCTGATAATACAATCTTTTCCCGAACTTAAAGAATGGAGACTCATAAGTAAATTCATCTATTTTTGTTGAGTCGAGCGATGAAATATGAGAGAAGTTGAAACCCAGATCCATTCCGTAATTATCATTGAAAAAGCTTTTGGGAATTTTATATGTAACTTCCGCCTGATAGCCTATTTCTCCATTCAATTGAGTAGCAAAGGGATACATTGACATCAGCCTGTAAGCTTGCTGTTTGGATAGCGGTGGCAGAAAGTTAATATTTAGATTGCTTCCTTTAGCCTCGCGGTCAGCCCGGAAGTCCATATTGTCAAGTCTGTGCGCATTAATTGTGATTCCTAAGCCTTCAGGATAGTAGGATGCTGTCAGATATAGTCCGGAACCCGGGTTATAGCTATTTTTATTCGAAGCATTTGGATCATTATATTTATAGCCATACTCACCGGAGAAGGCAAAAGTTGTTCCCGTGAGATTCAGTCTGGTTGAATATGCAAACACATTTTCTGGTAATTTGAGGAATGAAGAATTGTCAGACTGATAGCGGCTGACAACAGATCCACCTAATGACAGATTAAGATCCTCCGGCATCAATGTTTTGAACATCTCATTAATACTCAAATTCAAATCACCACCACGAACAATGCCTGTGCTCGACACCCAGAATGAACGCATCTTGCCGACTAAAGCTGTTACTTCTACTCCATCGCCCGGTTTGACTTTAACGCGGGCACCATCCATAGCATTGTCGAACCCAAGCTGACGTTCTTCATAAGAACGGAAAATCATCCCACTGCCGAACTGTTCGTAGAAATTACCAGCCGTAACATCTATGAAATCGTTAGCATAGTTGAAAGATCTGTACGCAAATCCGGAGCCTTTCAACCTTGGATCGAATCCAAGAATAGGATCATTGTATGATTCATATCTCAAATTGGCAGTAAATCCCTGGAGTCTGTAGTTTAGGAACAAATAAGCATTCGATAGAATTTTTTGAGGAATATCATCAGCACCGATAAGTGAGTCTTTGCTGTAGCTCTGGGCATCCATCTGGAAGCTACCGGAGATGGAGCCAATAGACGAAGCATCCTGAGCATTCAACGTTGCTATATTAATTAGGCAAAGGATTATGAGTGTTCTTAACATTTTAATCATATTATTATTCCATAAACGATAATTAAACGAACATCAAAGTTAATAAAAAAAAGAAAAAGAAACATTATATTATTCTGGTATATTTCAAAATGAAAATTGAATTAGGTTCTGGCAAGTAGAATAAAATGATTAAATAGGGTCAAACAAGGATGTTAGACCTACTCGTAGGACAAGCATCCTTGCTTGTCCGCCTATTTGATTGTCTGCAAAATAAAATATAATTCAGGAAGGTCACGGCATGCCGTGACCCTACAAAGATAGAATACATTAGATAGTTCAACTAGTTCCCAAGATCCTTCTTGGGAATAATAATTAATTTTCCAAAGCAGGAGCTTTGGAATTAGAAGAATATTTGGTCAAACAAGGATGATTGACCTACCCAATACATCGTAGGACAAGCATCCCTGCTTGTCCGCCTATTTGATTGTCTGCAAAATAAAATATAATTCAGGAAGGTCAC
>CAYXFU010000058.1:0-7672 GCA_964464375.1 uncultured Hyphomicrobiales bacterium | reverse complement strand
GGCATGCCGTGACCCTACAGATAGAATAAATTCCTGCATGAGCAGGAAAGACAATCTCTTGATTGTATTTCACTTCGATATTTAGAGTTCAGTGTTCGTTATTCGATAATTATATTCAACTAGACTCTTCACTTGGTTCTGAGAGACGACACTATTTATCTCTGTTGAAGTGGGGCATATCGTCGGGCAAGACAATAGAAATCTCAACAAGTCCTGCAAACACCCCATCATTAAAGTATGGAGATTGATAAATCAGCTTTTTGATGCCCTTCTTTTCGATGGTATAAACATTTGGCTGTTTCGAATCGGTAATATTTTTAATAATATGATTAGAATTTTCATTGTGACAATCTAACAGATTTTGCCCAATTAAGCCTCTTCCACCATCATTTGCAAAGGTTTCGACTGATTTATTATTCATATAGACAATAATTCCATCTTTGTCCGTGATCGTTATAGCAGATGGAAGCTCAGAAGCCCAATCAATATTTGGAATGTCTGACATAGTTTTCCTTAAATTTAAATAAAATGGTGGTTAAAATTAGTCAAATAATAAATATGTTCAAAAATGTTCTGTTTATTAGTGGATAATTAGTTAATTTGAAAAAAATAAAATAAAATTATTTTTTATTAAAAATCAACGACTTAGCTGATAATGTAAGAAAATATTAAAAAATATTTTAAAAAAAAGCTAAAGTTTCTGTTTCTACATCCGAAAATTGTTTCAAGAGGATTAAATTTAGTTGGCAGGACGCCCAGATTAATCACACACGGAGGTTTATTTTATGCCAACATCAATTTCTAACGGTGGACGAATTCGCACCAACACGCCAGCTGAAAATGCATACAATGCATTATTTAGTGCAACTCAACAAATAGCCACAAAACAGTTAAGATTATCAACAGGCAAGCGTATAAATACAGCTGCTGATGATGTCGCCGGCTATGTAACAGCAAGATCACTTTCATCACGTAACGGAGCTTTGAATACAGCATTAAAAGCCGCCGGTGAAGCCACAAACATCACAAGTGTTGTTCAGGATGCTTATGACAACATCGCTGGTCTGTTAACACAGATCAAAGACGCTGCAGCTCAGGCATCATCAGGTGCTCTTGGAACTGATGAAAAGGTTGCTTTGGCTAAAGCAGCATTCAGACTTGGCGAGCAGATTCAGCTCGTAACAGATTCAACAGTTTTCGGTGGTAAGCAGTTAATTGGTGGTGCTTATACAGGATCATGGGTTGTGGGTTATACTGCAGCTAATTCATTACTTACTTTGGACATTAACCTAGCTACAAATAATACCACTCAATTCAACGTTACCAACGCTGGAGGATTTGACCTTAATGCAACAACAGGAAGTGGTCAAGCTAACTTTGCAGGAGTTTCCGGTCTGAATCTTAGATCTTTGGATGCAGTTTCTGATTCCACCTTAGGTATCTTCTCAACAGATAATATTAGCGCGACATTAACCAGTTTAGCTACTGCGCTGAATAACGTAAACAAAGTGGCATCCTATGTCGGTGGTCTTCAAGCTAGAGTTGGTTCACAGGAAGACTTGCTCAGATCACAGATAACAAACTACAACGCTGCAATTTCCAGAATTCAGGATGCTGACGTAGCTCAGGAACAGATGGATTTAGTTCGGGCACAATTTTTGCAGCAAGCATCTTTAGTATCTTTAGCACAGGCTAATCAGAATCCTTCAGCATTCTTGCAATTACTTAGATAATAATGCTGATGGTGGTAAATAACTGATTGGCTTATTGAAAAATCAGTTTGACAGAAGAGAAGGGCGGGGAACAATAATTTCCCTGCCATTTCTTCGTTGTATCATTGAATTTTGAAAGGAAGAATATGTCTTCTATTGCTGCAAAGCAAATGGCTGCAGGCAGGGCATACGGTGGAAATAAAGAGGGATTGATACCGGCTTATTTTGAACAGGAAGTTCTCTTATGGAGCAAGGAAAAACTCATTCTTAAAATGTATGACCTTTTCCTTGTGAGTAATAAGAAAAAAGACTTCGTTAAGATGAACAGAGTGCTGATAGAATTAATGAGTGCACTGAATTTTGACTACGAAGAGCAGGCAACCAGACTTTACAGATTATACGAGTTTTGCCAGAGATGTATTTTCCAGAAAAAGTATGATAATGCAGAATATATTATCAGAGAACTTAGAGATTCTTGGGCACAAGCTTTTAAACTTGAAGGTTGATTATTAATATTTATTTGATATAAAATGGCAGATTTATTTGGATCGGTTCTATCGACAGCAACTGGCACGGCGGCTTCTACGTCTTCGAGCCAAGCGTTGGTTGATGCTTTCAAGCTGAGTAAAAAGCCTTCGGTCGATACGTTGTCCAAAAGGAAATCTACTCTTGAAAGTAACCGGTCATTTTATACAGGATTAAAAAGTAGAATAGATTCTCTTATCTCACAGATTGACAAATTTTCTGCTTCTACTGCTCAAAGTAGTTTCAAAGCTAAAAGTGTTACGTCTTCAAATACAGCAGTAGCAACTGTTACAGCTGACGGGACTGCCACTATTGGCATTAATACTCTTAAAGTCAACCAGTTGGCAAATAACGACATTCTTGTTGGTAAGCAATTAGCCATTGGTAGTTCTGATTTATTCAGTCCAACCGGCACCGACATGACATTCAAAGTAAACAGTAAGGATGTAAAAGTTACTATTGCCGCCGGCGCAACTAATGAGCAGGCTATGCAAGCTATAGCAAAAGCTATTAATGGTGTTACAGATATTAATGTTACTGCATCTTATATTAAAGATACAGCTACAACCGGTAGATTGACGATGACGTCTTCTAAAACCGGATCTGACAATAAAGTTACTTTTAATGATAATTCGAGCGGAGTCCTGAATGCTCTTGGATTTGACAATGTTGATTCAAGTGCTACAAATAGAACTCAGACTGTATCAGGCAATGCTCAGGCATATTATAAAACATCAGCTGTCGATAATCTGAATGCTAAAGCTGAAATCAATGGTATTGAAATCACGCGTGGAACAAATTCCATTAGTGACGTTATCACAGGTGTAACTTTAAACTTGCTAAAGCCGCAGGATGTTGCTGAACAGTCTTTGACATTAACTACAGGCATCGATACGTCAGCAGTAACGAGTTTGATAAATCCAATTCTGACTGCTTACAATGAAACATTGAAATACGTTAAGAGTAATACTAATTTATCCCGAAATGATCCGGCAATTAATTCGCTGTATAGCACACTTCGTTCCTTGTCATCTCAGGAGATTACTTCTGTTACTTTGGGAGATCCGAAATTTTTATCAGAAGTCGGTATCAAAGCAGGTACAGATGGGACTTTATCAATTTCTGACAGCACAAAACTAACAGATCTGCTCAAAGCTGATCCCAATAAAGTAGCAAATTTATTTACCGGTACCGATGGTTTTGCACAAAAAATTAATGGGATGGTAACCAGGCTTACCGGCGATACGGGTATTATCAAATCTAAGACCACATCTTTGAATTCTCAGATTGATTATGCCGGAAAAAGAATAGACAAACTGAACGCATCAATCGAATCGCAGGCACAAGCATATAGAAAACAATACGAATCAATGCTTTCGTCTTACATGAAAGCACAAGGACAATACACGAGTTTATCGGCATATTTAACAACAGGTTAACGATAAAATTTTGATATTATTATTTTTAGGATTTCAGGAAGAAATTAAATCAGGAGACTAGGAAGTTCTTTTCAACATCGTTGAAACAAGGAGGGTGCCATGGTAAATCCAATGCAGGGTATTTCTACTCTCGTTACGGCATCTGTAGAAAATATAAAATTTAAGGACAAAGTACAAAAAGAAGAAAATAAACCGAATATTACGACTAAAGTTCTAACCAATACTGCCGATAAGTATTCTGGGCAAGGAACCGAAAGTCCTAAAAGTAATTCGGTCTTAGCTGAAGCTAAAATTGTTGATTATTCGCAATTATCTAAGAAACTTCAGGAGATAATAGGTGCTTCAAATACTTATTTCGAATTCTCACTTGATGAAGAAACTAAAAAACTCATTATCAAGGTTGTAAATCAGGAAACAAAAGAAGTAGTTCAGCAGTATCCACCGGAAGTTGCGTTGAAAATTGCTAAAATTGTCGCTCAGAGACTTGATGCAGGTCAGTTAACAAATGCAGTTGTATGAAGAAATTAATAATATTCTACAGGAAATTGAGATAGCCACCGATTTTATCGGGTCTATTTTTGATAAAAATGAAAATCTAACTGAAAATGATATTGATCAGTTAGCCATAACTCTCGAAGTTAGAGAGGGTTATCTTGAAGAGCTAAAGTCTATCTATGATTCTGCCGATACTATAAGTGAGCAGAGAATGAAAATTAATGAATTCGTTGGCTCGATTAAAGATAAAGAAAAGAAGAATTTGATCAAATTTGATTCTCAAATTAAATTATTGGGGTCAAAGATTAGATTACTGAATAAGCAAAAAAATCTTAAAATATATACACAATGGGGGTAGATATGAACTCAGTAAGTTCAATCAAAGTTGACAGTAATGTTAAAATTCAAGAGACACAAGATCAGCAGAAGCAGACAGAGAATGTTAAATCTCTGGATCAAAGCTCTCAGGTTCTGAGAAAAGACTCTCTTCAGCTCTCCGAAGAAGGCAAAAAGCTTCAGGCTGTTCAGGCACAGGCTCAGCAGGGATATTATAATAGTCCCGAAGTTATGGCAGCTACAGCTGTTAATATTTCAAATGCAATGCCTAAAGGTTCATTAGGAGAATAAAAAATATTCGTTTAAATCCTTTTGCGAGTTTATTCCAAAAAAAAATGAGATTTCACAAATTTTTGTGAGATATCATTTTTTTCTTTTATTAATCGGTTCTTTTTCATAATTTAATTATAATATAGATAGAATCTTGCTTTTTATTGTAGTTTTCTCTTTGAGATATAAAGTCAGGTCAGCATTTAATGATAGATAAGTTTAGACAAGAAGAGAGGTTAATATGTCAAGAACACTTAATAAAGTGATGCTTATCGGGAATGTAGGAAGAGATCCCGAATTAAAATTCACACCAAGCGGTATTCCTGTTACTTCTTTTAGGCTTGCTACTTCCGAATCCTGGAAGGATCGGGATGGCAATCTTATGGAGCATACAGACTGGCATTCTGTGGTGGCATGGCGCGGTCTGGCTGAGGTGATTCATAAACTTGTCAAAAAGGGTTCAAGGATTTATCTCGAAGGTAAGATTCAGACTAGAACCCTCGACGACAAAATCGGTGGCAGAAAACATATTGTTGAGGTATTAGCCGAGAATATGCTGATTCTTGAAGGGCGCAAGGACAAGCCCGAAGATGAAATTGATTTCAAGGAATTTTCCGGGGATACAACGTTTGATTATCATATTGGTCAACCACCTACTTTTGACGAATTGACTTAGTTTTTTTTAAATGGCTTCGAGAACATCATCAATAAAATATTTGAAGCAGTTAATCGATTATATCCTAGATATTAATCAAAGCCCACAACTATGGGCTTTTTTTCTGAATGGAAGACATAAATCATGGTAAATCAAAGAAGAACTGAAATTAAAGTAGGGTTGGTTACTTTAGCCGCCCTTCTAATCCTTATTATTGGTATTTCCCTTGCGAGAGGTTGCAGTGTTTCGATAAATCAAAGAACTGTAAAGTTTAGGTTCGATCGCTCAGGGGGTCTTCAAGTTTCTAACCCCATCGTAGTCAACGGTGTACATCGTGGTATTGTGAATATTGTGAAAAATGATGCCGGTTCTGTATATATTGAAGGTACAATTGACTTTTCTGATGATTTATTTGATGATGCATCAGCAAAAATATCTATACTTGAGATTACCGGCGGTAAGAAAATTGAACTAAGCCCTGGAAGAAGTGGTAAGAAGTTTGATTTTGAAAAGGAAATCCCCGGAAAAAATTCTGCTGATATTGGCGATTTGGTTGCTTTTGTAGGCGATCTAAGTACTGATGCTGTTATTCTCGTTCATCGTATGGACACACTCATGGCTAAATTCAATGAACTTCTTGTTGATAAAAAGCTTGGAGAAAAGCTTAATAATATTGCAACTAATGCTGACATTATGCTTGCCGATGCCAAATCAATGCTTGCAATAAACAAAGAAAATATTAATATTACTCTTAAAAATGTTAGAATATTAACTGAAAGTCTTGGTAAGGACTACAAAAAATATGAGCCACGCCTTGATACTCTCCTAACTAGTCTTACTCAGACACTGAATGAAGCCAAGAAGACAATTGTAAAAGCCGATACAAGCCTAACATCAATCAATTCAATTCTGGCTGATGCAAAGAACATTACTAATGAAATTATAACCGGTAGAGGTACACTCTCTCGTCTTATCTACGATCCTAATCTGAGTGCCAAGATGGATTCGACAATAACTCAACTGGCAGTCCTGGTTAAGCAATTCCAGGAATATGGTATTAATGTCAACGTTAGGCTTGGTACAAGACCGTAAACAGCAACATTTTTCAATTCTATAAAAAGGCTATCTTAAAAGTAGCGAAAATTAGATATCGTCATTCTGAACGAAGTGAAGAATCCATGTATTTGTATTATTGTGTAAAACAGCCTGGATTCTTCAGTCGCTATGCTCCTTCTGAATGACATAATCGTAATTTTCACACAGTCTCATGCACGGGAATGTTACAAATATACTTTGTTTCAAAACTATGGATAAAATTTAAAGCTTTGATCTTACAAAATTGTCAGGCTAATCTTTCTGCCAAGTCCTGTTTCAAATATTTTAAACAAAGTTGATAATTGAATATCAACTTTTCCGTTTTCAAGTCTGGATATGTAGCTTTTCTTTGTTCCGATTTTGGCTGCTAACTGTTCTTGTGTGATGTGCGCTTCTTTTCTGGCTTCTTTCAACATTTCGGAGATGACAAAATAGTTAGCTCTGGCTTCATACTGATCTCGTTCTGAAGAACCGATTTTGCCATATTTGATATTCAAAAGTTCGTCGAACGTTTTAGCGTTTTTTATTGATTCTTTTTTCATTTTCTTGAGTCTTCTTAAGTTCAAAATACTCTTTTTTTAATTTGAGACCTTTCTCGATTTCCTTCAATGGGGTTTTCTGTGACTTTTTCTGAAAACCATTGAATAATACTACAATATTTCCCTCATCAAAGCAGCAGAAAATCCTATAAATATTGGAACTGTATTCTACTCTGATTTCAAAAAGCCCATCAGAGCTTTTGATTGGACTGAGAAATTTATCCGAGACTCTATCAACCTTTTTGATAATACTAAAAACAAATTCAATCTTCTCCTGAACTTTTATTGTTTGTTCAAGATAGAAGTTTATAAAGTGACTTCCATGAAATATGATTTTTCTTTCTACAAATTTCATTTAACAAAGTTAACTATAAAGTTAACATTTTCAAAATTATTTTTTGACAGGATTGTTCGTTTGCGGATTATTGGTATTACCCAGTAGCAATAAATAAGTGGTGATTATGAAACACTAAACTTTCAACCGA
Organism: uncultured Hyphomicrobiales bacterium; assembly: GCA_964464375.1. Classification (GTDB taxonomy): domain Bacteria; phylum Bacteroidota; class Ignavibacteria; order Kapaibacteriales; family UBA2268; genus CAIOZA01. The sequence continues at coordinate 121 of CAYXFU010000058.1, read as the reverse complement.
AACAAGATTAAATAAAATAAATAAACTTTCCTAACCATCGAAAACTCGAATTGAATAAGCAACTTGTCCTGTTTTCAGCATTGGGACACCTAGAAAAATTTTGAAATAATTTCAAATAATT
>CAYXFU010000057.1:4103-18923 GCA_964464375.1 uncultured Hyphomicrobiales bacterium | reverse complement strand
TCAGATCCTTTCTCCTTCAATTTGAAAATTGACTTTTTCAGAGAGAACTAATTATTTAAATTTATTTTGAAATTTAAAATGAAATTTCTTCTCTTGATTTCATTGAAAATATCAAGCATTATGTAAAATTGATATTCACCCAATTCTGAACATAGAATGAAGAGGGATTATTTGTGATTAAAAAATTGATTTTCATACTCCACAGGAGTTAAATAATCTAAACTTGAATGTAATCTTTGTCTGTTATAAAGAACTTCAATGTAATCAAATAATGCTAATTCTACTTCCGATCTTTCTGTTTTCAATGAATGAAAATATGTCTCTGTAATTTCATGTCATAAGTGTTACCCTTGTTGCTCATGCTCTGCGTTATTTAATTATTTCTCAGCAATAAACTCACCTCGAGACTTGCATATTGACTTCTATGGTCAGAGTGGAAAAAATAAGACTACCGTTTGGCTTTCTTAATTTTAGCGACTTGCTTATTGCTTCATTAACTAGTTCCTACTTCTGATTTTTATTAGATCTTCCAGGCAATATCAATACTTGTAAATTCTTATTAATCAAAAAGTTAAAGAAGTGAAAAGTGATCCCGGGGGGACTCGAACCTCCGACACCCAGTTTAGGAAACTGGTGTTCTATCCTGCTGAACTACGGGACCATTTTGTTAATTCACTGTATCGTTGCCTAGAAGCATTATCCTGCTACCATTAATCTGCGTGTTTTGGATTTGAAATATGTTCAGAGCTATGAAGTTCTTGAGTTGTACTGAATCAACTTTATTTAATCCAAGCAATAGAGCTCGTTCAATTATCTGTTCTATATGTTGATTGGACAGTAGTCCGATAGCATTTAAATTCAGAATCTCACCAAAAGCCTCCTTGGTAAATAAATCTTTCTCATTTTCGTTGAAGATGCGAAATGATTTTGAACTTGATGGTGCAAATGCAGAAATCAGCTGATCAGCCAATTCGATTCTATCGGCTAGCCAACTGAATGCTGTAGAAATTTCTGCTCTCGTATAACCCAAGTCTGAAAGTGTCTGAATGTCTATCTCAGTTATTTTTTTGTTCTGATTCAATTCGGTCATCACAAAAACAATTATTTCTATAATTCTTTCGTACATGGTCACTAACCTATATATTTATTTTCAAGGTTATTCATTTCTTCCTTTTGTTTAATAGTGTCGTCCTCATATCCAATTAAATGTAATGTTCCGTGTATCGCTAATCTCTTCAGTTCATTAGTCAATGATACTTTAAATTCCTCTGCCTGTCTTCTTGCTGTGTCAACGCTGATATATATTTCACCCAATAGAACCGGCTCATCTTCAATATTAAAACTTATAACATCGGTTGTATAGTCATGTTTCAGAAATTGACTATTCATACTTTTGATAATATCGTCAACTACCAAAATAACATTAACAGAAGCCTTTTTTATCTTCTTGTCCTTAAGAACTCTACCGACTGCTTCAGCTAATTTCTGCTTTGGAAGAAATTTAGTTGCGCTGTCATTAAAAATTTTAATATCGAACATAATTATAGACGTATTAATTACTATTCAAGTATGTTATAAATTCACAAAAGTTTACTTACTAAAATATAAAAAAGAAATTTGGAATAAAACATTAGTTATCCACTTCATAATCATTCTTATTGAATGGTGGATTTCCCAATCTATAAAATGATAGGATTTCAGCAAACCCATAGCTATGAAGTGCTTCTTTGATAACGTTTATTTTTCGCCCGTGCTCCTTAATAAATTCAAGCATTCCTTGCTGTTCCCAAAGAAAATTTTGTGGAATATTACTAAATTTCCGGCTTAGAAGCCCATATTTATTCAAAGCAGGAGTGGACCAATACCATAAGAAAAGACTAATTCTTGATTCTTCCGAAGCAATGCAAATTGCAAGGGGTAAAATGCAATTGAGAATTATTTCCCTGCGAAGATGTGGTCCCTCGTTAAAAATCTTTGCTTTCATTAAAGAAAATAGCTTATCATGAAGTGCTGTAGTTTCTGAATTTTCCAAATCATTTAGGAAAGAAATAATATTCGAAGTATCAAGATTTTTCATTAGATCATCGAGATTCTCAAGTGAATAGACGGGTCTTTTCCTTCGTTGATTATACTTTTCCAGAAATTCGGCTATTGTCAGATGCACTGCTTTCCGATAACCGTGACTGTTGATTTGTTCCTGAGCATAAGCAGATTTCCTGAGTAGACGAATCAGTGCATAATGCTGAATATATTCTAAAGATGCTGTGTCAGTTGATTCATCCGGTGTAACGCTGCTTTTTATTACTGATTCGATTTCCTCAGCTGATATCACAAGTGTATTAAAAGTGATCTGTTTTAATTCCTTATTATTATTGATCACAATATGAAGAATTACATTCCTGTATCTTTCATCCACTGAATGTCGATGTGCATCCCAGTCTGAAGCATTGATATGAAATTCAGCATCGCCAAGTATTACCGATCCGCCAAGAAGTATTGCTATGTCCTTCAGATCAGGTCCTTCAAAAGGGTTCAGCTGACCAGGAGAAAGTATTTGCAATCGATTGCCTTCAGATGTTGTTCTGATGGTTGCCGGATCAGATAATATGATATGAACATATTCCTGGAGTTGCTTTTCATTCATACTCTGCAATATTTGACTATCCATTATTCCCATATTAATTTTGATTTATAAAACTCTGTTTTTATTCTTACATGGTCTGCAAAATTACTATCTTTGCCGGCATAGATAATATCTCTTGAAACATTGATTAAAGCAACTCCACCATTATTTGCTGATATTACACCATCTATATCTCCGCCCTGAGTACCCACTCCCGGTATTAGAAGTGGATTTGATGGAATTGACTGCCGGATTTCTTTCAATTCTTCCGGATGTGTTGCCCCGATAACATATCCCAGGTTTCTGTAATCTGCCCATTGTGAGGATACTTTGATTACCCTTTGATAAACAAACTCATCATTTAATGTAAGCCGCTGAAAATCATTTGATCCAGGATTCGATGTTAATGCCAACAGAAAAACCATTTTATCAGAATACTCAAGAAATGGCTTAACTGAATCCGAACCCATATATGGGTTAACAGTTATTGCATCAGAATTAAGAGCTTCGAAGCAGGCTTTTGCATAAGATTTTGATGTATTGCCTATATCGCCGCGTTTCGCATCAGCTATAATGAATTTTGTTGATGGGATTAACTTCATTGTTTGTTCAATGACGCGGAAGCCTTCATGTCCGTATTGCTCATAAAACGCATAATTAATCTTATAAGCGGCAGTCAGATCCTGAGTGGCATCAATAATGATTCTGTTGAATTCGAGCATCCCGTCTAGATTGCAGGGGATACCATTCGGTAACTTAGCTAAATCAGTATCAAGACCGACACATAGCATTGTCCCTGATTCATTTAGTGAATTATTAAGTTTTGAGTAAGAGTTCATTAATTAATTTTCATTTCTTTAATAATGAGATTAAACAAACGTTTTTAGCATCGAATATATTCTGAAGATAAAAAATTCATTTTGCTAAAAAAATATTAGCAAAATTTAAGAAAATTTCTAATCAGTTGCATAAAAAAATGATAATCAGAAGCTTTTTATCTCCGATTAATTGAAATTTATGTAATTTTGTTGCTGTAAATTTTTAAATATTATTATCTCTCAATGAGCATTATTAGCAGATATATCTTAAAAACACATCTAGCACCATTTATCTTTGGTTCTACAACTATTGTTTTTTTATTTCTATTCCAATTCCTAACAAATTATCTGAATAAGTTCTTAGGTAAAGGATTAAGCTATTGGGTAATAATGCAGCTTATTGGCTATAATCTTTCATGGATGGTCGTTCTGGCTGTACCAATTGGGATTTTGTTTGCAACTATATTTGCATTTGGATCGCTTTCAGCTTCACATGAAATCACTATTATCAAAGCAGGTGGCGTTAGTTTGGTAAAAATGATGATGCCTGTTCTAATTGCCGGGATTTTTGCTACCGGTTTTCTCTACTGGTTTAATGATACAATTTTACCTAATTCCAATCATAAAGCAAAAGTACTTTTGAATGATGTTACCCGAAAGAAACCTACTTTTTCCATTGAAGCAGGGCAGTTTTCTACTGATATTGAAGGATTTACTATCCTGTCACGTTCGTTGGATTCATTGTCTGGTTTACTCAAAGGGGTAACCATATATGATAATACTCGTGGACAGAGGATGAATATAGCTAGTGCTGATTCCGGAACAATTGATTTTTCTGAAGATTATTCCAAGCTAATTGTCAACCTAAAGCATGGTGAAATACACCAGATCATACCCAATGTTGCTAATGATTTTAGAAAAATTACTTTCGAAAATTATCAGATTTGGATCAATGCAAGTGGTTTTGCATTCGAAAGATCCAATGAGGGAATGATTTCAAGAGGCGATAGAGAATTAAGTATAGGAGAGATGCAGAAATCAGTTGATGAAATTCAGAAGAATGTCGATACTTTATATAAAAAAACAAATAATACTATATCAGAACATTTTGATTATTTGATGGGTAAACAAAAGAACGGTGCCACTATCAAACAAAATGGACAAAATTCAAGAGTAAACTGGACACAAGGTCTTAAAGAAGCACAAAGCAGAATGTTATTTCTCAGAGCATCAATCTTTACAGATGCCAATCAGATAAATGATTACCAAATCAGAATCAAGCAATTCAAAGTTGAAATATACAAGAAATATGCAATTCCATTCGCATGTTTCCTTTTCATCCTGGTTGGTTGTCCACTTGGCATAATTACTAAGGGTGGCAATTTTGGCATTAGTTCGGGTATTTCACTTCTATTCTATCTTATTTACTGGATTTTTCTGATAGGGGGCGAAAAGCTTGCCGATAGGGGAATTCTTTCACCTTTTTTGAGCATGTGGCTTGGTAATATAGTCATTGGATTTGTCGGGATTTTAATATTATTGAGAGTAAATAACGAAAGCTATAATATATTTAAATCTGAACTAGGGGAGAAGCTCATTCCTAAGCGATTCCGGAAATAATCAAATATCAATCTATCCTCTCGGATGGAATGTTTTGTGAACTTCTTTAAGAAAATCTCTGTCAATATGAGTATAAATCTGTGTTGTTGCTATATCAGCATGCCCTAGCATTTCCTGGACTGCACGAAGATCTGCTCCACCTTCAAGTAAATGCGTTGCGAACGAATGACGAAATGTATGAGGATGTACTTCAGATTCAATCCCAGCAAAAGTAACATACTTGGCAATTATTTTCCAGACACCCATCCTCGAGAGTTTAGAACCTCGCTGATTGAGAAATAATGAATCGGAGGACTTACCCGTTTTTAGGAATAAATGCCGTACCTGAACATTGTAGATATTAATAAATTCAAGAGCTGATCTCCCGATAGGAACTATTCGCTCCTTTGAACCTTTCCCGAAAACTCTTATAATCTCTGCATCAAAAAGTATATCTCTTATTTTCATATTTATCAATTCACTTACCCGCAATCCACAAGCGTATAGAGTCTCAATCATTGCTCTGTCACGAATTCCGGCTGGAGAAGTAATGTCGATGTTTTCAAGAATTTTATTTATATCACCTACTGATAAAGTATCCGGCAACTTTCTGCCGGATTTTGGCATTTCGATTGATTCACTGGGATCAATCTCTGTGTCTCCATTAGCGAGTAAATACTTGTGGAGCCCTCTTATTGCTGACAGATAACGGCTTCTGCTGTTTGCTGATATACCCATTTCCTGTAAAAGCATCAGAAATCGGGATATAAGTCCAACTGAGGATGTTGTGAAAGAATTAATGCCCTCTGTAATCAGGAATTGAGCATACGACATCAAATCATGCGAATAGGACTGCAAGGTATTTTCTGACAGACCTTTCTCGAGTGCTATAAAATGAATGAAGGATTTAAGTTCAAATGACATTTTCTTTGCTATGCCATTGGCTTTATTCATTTGACACTACCGGTGCTGATTCTTTTATTTCTTTATAATCTATTCGCTGATGCGATGAACCATACAAATGCTTTACACAAGCTTCTTTGATAATATGTAAATCATTCAAAGTTAGATCACATTCATCGAATTGACCATCAGTAAATCTGCTCTGAATTGTCGTGTTTAGCATTTTTTCTATGTCTTCACGTGATTTTCCCGATACCCTTGAAATAGCTTCAGCAGAATCGCAAATCATTACAATTGCTGTCTCTTTCGAGTTGGGCTTTGGTCCGGGATACCTGTAATCCTCTTCGTGAACTGCGGATTCTCCCAACTCCTCAATAGCTTTAGCATAGAAATGTTTAATTAAAAATGTACCGTGATGCATCGGAATAAAATCAATTATTCGCTGAGGAAGTTTGTATTCTTTAGCAAGTTTTACTCCTTCAACAATATGAGATTTTATAGCATCTGCGGAACGTTTTGGCGTCAGCATGTCATGTTTGTTGCCGATCTCAATCTGGTTCTCAACAAAATATTCTGGCTTAGTGATTTTTCCGATATCATGGTATAATGCACCAACTTTGGCTAATATCTGACTGGCATTGATTGCAGTTGCACATTTTTCTGCCATAACAGACATAGAGAGTGAATGCTGATATGATCCTGGAGCTATTTCGCTTAGTTTAACCAATAATGGATGATTAACTTTATCATACTCTTCTAGTTTAAGATCAGTAGTAATATTTGTAAATCTCTCCAAAAGGAATAGTAAACCAAAAGTAGTCAATGGTGATATTGCAGAATTAAGCAAAGCAACTAATAATTTCTGTATCGTCAGATCCCAGTCTAGCGATCGCTCAAGACTGAATGCAATTATTGACGCCAAAAAGCCAATGAAAATGTAAGAAATCGATTTAAACATCTGTGTTCGGCTCTGTATATCACGTACTGAATATGATGCAAGAATTCCAGAAAACATCATAGCAGTGCCGGTGTCGTAATCATTACCACGGATACCTGCTAGCATTAACGACATTGTAACCGTCAGATAGAATGCTGTTCTGGAATCAAAAGCAATAGCCACCAGCATCGATACTCCGGGTAAGATAATAAAGTATTCGATAGGCAATGTGCTTTTAACTTCAATTGAGAGCCAGGCAAGTAATGAAACAATTACAACTGATGCGCTTAAAATTATTATCTGAACATTATCTTCAAAAATTCGCTTTCTGATTATGAACAAATAGAGGATTAATATAGAATATATAACAGCCGCATGAAAAATATTTCCCAAAATTAGCCAAAAATTATAAGTGTTCTGACCACCCTTGAATTTGAATAAATTATATGATTGAATTTTTTGTGTTGTTTCTTCGTCAACAATTTCACCTTTTGATATTATCACTTCACCTGCTCGGACAAACCCATTTGTTCTTGCTACTGACTTAACTTCAAAAATTCTTGCTTCATCTGTCAGTTTTGCCGAATAGTTAATATTGGGTTTGAAGTTTTTAGCTATAATCTCTCCTGCAGCCATACGCTGATCTTCGGATAAATCGGTTAGGATTTCTTTTCTCGCTTTAGAAAAGAATACTTTCGATGTCACCAGTAATCTTTTGGGTACAATCTGTTCCTCAGTTGGTGAAACACTAACTATGATGACATCCTGCTTGATAGCAATCAAAGTAGTATCAACAATAAACTCCTTGTAAATATATTTATAGAATCTGTAAAGATCCTTGCTGATTGTTCTAAAGAATTTCGTTCGATCTTCCGGCTTTTTCTGGATTATTCTTTTGGCAAGTGAAGGAGTGAATATATCAGTTATAATTGCGTCTGCTCTCTCCTGAGAGACAGTAGCAAGTACTTCTAATGTATCCAGAAATCTTATTGCATTGTCCGAAGCCGCAGGGTAGGGCAAAAATACTAGAAAAGAGTTGTCCTTCGCATCATTCACTTCCTGTTGATATTTGTTATTGTCCTTATAAATTGGAAATGAAAATTGTGCTGTTATTGTCTGTTTAGTCCACTTATCACCGGATTTGGCAGAAAATAAATGCGTAGAGCTGGTCTCATCCGATAAATGAAACGTAAAAAAAATTGAGCAAAGAAAAAGTGTGGTGATAAAAATAAAGATTTTTACCTTTTTGGATTTAACAAAATCCGGTTTGGATATGTCTTTATCAAAAGAAATATCCTTTGCCCGAACTTTGTTGTACAGTGTTTCTCTTTGTTCACTCATAATTTTTAAGATATAAAGGATAACAAATTAATTAATTATATTGCAAACTAAATATTTTTTCGATAAAATTAAAGTATTCATTTTTTAAAGGTATAAAATGGAATCGATTTATGTGCCGATAATTAACAGTTCCTCATCCGATTGTGTTGTAATAGATGATGAATTTAAGCATATCAGAGCCCTGAGAATAAATATCAATGAACGCATGATTATTACCAATGGAATGGGACTTTCCGTTATCGCAGAACTTAGGTTTATCGATAAAAATTCTGCTTCATTTAACATTATCGAAGAGTCGTCAACAACAAATGAGAATGAATATATTTCATTTCTTGCTGTAGGAATTCTTGATAATAAAGATAGAATGGAATTTGCTGTTGAGAAAGCGGTAGAACTTGGCATAAATTCTGTCTATCCACTTCAATCAAGATACACTCAAAAGAGCAAAACAAACACAGCCAGGCTCATGTCCAAGTCAATATCTGCTATGAAGCAATGCAAACGTTCCTACCTCCCGGAAATTTTTGAACCTGTGAATCTGAAATCATTAAGAAAAATAGCAGAAGGTTTTTCAAATGTAATTTTGCTTGATGAATCAGGTACAAAACCGGCTTTTGAGACTAAGTGCCATTCAGTACTTATGATTGTCGGTCCTGAAGGTGGATTTTCTGAAGAGGAGATTAATGAAATGTCTTCATGGAAAAACCTTACAACCTGGACTCTTGGAGCAAGAAGATTAAGAGCTGAAACAGCAGTAACCACGGGACTAGCATTAATTAATCATTTACTGGGAACAGAATGAAGGATGTTCCTTAATTCACTTTAGGTCGGATTTGACGGATTAATTCCCTAGCTTGATTAAGGTAAATCGATCTTGGATATTTAGCCAAAAGTTCATTGAATTTATTCAATGCTTCTGTTTTGTTGCCTTCTATATTGTAGAACTGACCCAAATTGTATAATATGTAATCCCCATTATATGTTTCAGGATTCTGTGCCAATATTTTCAAAAGTAATTCCCTGGCTTTGTCTGTATGGTTCATTTTAGCTTCAAGTTCAGAAGCAATTATAAAAGCTTTCTCACTTAATTCAGTATTAGCCCCGGCATCAGCCGACTCAATGTAAAGTTGTACAGCTTCAGGGTATTTTCTCTGCTCATTCTTGAGCTCAGCTTTAACGAAAAGATCAAATGCTTTGTTGTATTTCTTGAATTGCTCAATATTACTTATTCTATCAAGCGCATCGTTGGCATTATCCGAGCTTGTTTTGATAGTTATTTCAGTAAACAGAGCAATAGCAGAGTCCATGTTGCCTTTGTAGTATTCAATATCGGCAAGCCCATAAAGAGCATTCAAGTAATCTTCTTCACTCAAATTTTTGTACAATTTAATAACACGCATATAATAATCTGAGGATTTGTTCAGATCATCTGTTTCGAGATAAATTCTTGCTGTAAGGTTATTCGCAGTGGCAATAGTTCTGGAATAATTCTTTGAAGATAAAATCTGGTTCAATTCTTCCAATGCACTTCCATAACTCTGCTTATTGTAATATAAAGTTGCAATCCTCATTCTCGAATCTTCAGCCAATGTAGATTTAGGATAATCCTGAATTATCTTCCTATAACGTGAAATTATCGATTCCATGGCTTGCTGAGATAATATATTATTATCAATTTGAGAAAGTTCAAGAGATCGCGTAAGACCATAAAGTGCATTAACAGTAAATTGACTTTCTTTGCCCATATCGATTACATATTCAAAAGCTTTGATAGCAACTTCATATTTCCCATCTCTTTGCATCGTTACAGCGAAACTATAAACTTCATTTCCTCTTGACTTGATTGCCGCATCTATTGTTTTAGTTTTTTGTAATGCCTCTTCTAATTTACCCATAGTTGTGAGATACCATGCAAGGAGCCTTAAATGATCAATCTCACCTGATTTAGCATTCTCATCAAGAATAATAAAAATATAATTTTCAGCCTCTTTGGATTGGTTCAATGCGGCAATTCTTCCCTGCACGTATTGGATGTTCTTTGTCAAAGCATAGATATTCATTACCTCAGTTATTCCATTCTTAAAATCACCTGTAACGGAATAAAGCTGACTTAGTTCATTAGAAAAAATCTGGTTATTATGTGTGTTTTTTCTCCCTGACTGATAAGTTGCTATAGCTTTAGGCCAGAGTCTAAGATTAGCCTGAGATAATGCTACATCTTCGTAAGCTTTCACATTTACCGGATCAATATCCAGTGCTTTTTGCCATTCATCATTTGCTTCACTTGGTTTGCCAGTTCGCCAGTAAAGTTCTCCCAGTAATGAATGATATGCAGTTGTCCTGTGGGTTTTAATGTGCTTTTCTACTAGTGGGATAATCTCCTGAAACTGGTTCATCTGCTTATTGCATCTGACAATACCATTAAAGTATTCTTCTGATGATGGATTAGCATCGTATAATTCCCGGAAAAGCCTTTCGGCATTTTTCAGATCGCCACCCTTTTCGAATGATTGAGCGAGCTTCATCTTTTCTGATTGTTTCTGTGATAAAGCTATATCCGATATCAAGAAAGCAACAAAGGCTATGAGTAAGATATATTTATAGTTCATATTTTGAATTCGCGAAAATTACCAACACAGATTGACGCTAATTCAATAGTTCTGTTTTATAGTTATATTTTTTCTAACAAAATCTTAAAAGGGATCATCAGGTTCATCTTGGTATGAATGGGAATCAGGTGGTCCGTCAATGTGTCCAAAATCACCATTCTCGAACCGTGCGAATTGCTTCATATAAACAAGCCTGACAGTATCAGTTGGCCCGTTTCTTTGCTTTCCTATGATAACTTCTGCAGTATTTTCTGTAGGAGTATTTGTGTCAGGATAAGTTTTTATCCCATAGAATTCCGGACGATGAATAAATAGGACAACATCAGCATCCTGTTCGATAGAACCGGATTCTCTAAGGTCTGAAAGCATTGGCTTTTTGTCAGGACGGGACTCAACAGATCGGTTAAGCTGAGATAAAGCGACGATTGGGATGTCAAGTTCTTTAGCAATCTGCTTTAATGAACTTGAAATCATTGATATTTCACGTTCGCGACTGTCTGCTTTTGGTGAACTTATAAGCTGAAGATAATCAATGATTACCATTTTAATATTATGCTCTGTTTTCAATCTGCGGCATTTTGCCCTAAAGTCAGCAATACTTAAAGATGGACTATCATCGATGTACAATGGAGAATCTGCCAAACGGTTTATCTTGTGCACCATCTTTGTCATATCATCATGAGTAATGTAACCGGTTCTTATTTTGTGTGCATCAATCTGAGATTCAGCACTGAATAATCTCAATACTAACTGAATATCCTTCATCTCTATTGAGAAAAATGCAACAGGAAGTTTGAATTCAACAGCAACATTGCGTGCGATTGAAAGAGCCAGAGCGGTTTTTCCCATAGATGGTCTGGCAGCAATAATTATCAAATCAGAATTCTGGAAACCACCTGTGAATTTATCGAGGTCGGTGTATCCTGTTGGAACTCCGGTCAACCCTGTCTTGTCTCGTTCAACCAGTTTCGCTATCACATCAAGTGCCTGATGAGATAAAGTTTTAATGTCAACAAATGAACTTGAAAATCTCTTCTCTGCAATTTTGAAAATATCTGATTCTGCGATATCCACTTCATCAAGAGCATCAGTTGAGTCATCGTAAGATCTCTCGATAATATTTGTAGCAGTTGAAATTAAAGATCGCTTAATATATTTTTCCTGAATAAGTCTTGCATGAAACTCAATATTCGCCGATGTTGGGGTTTGCTTATTTATATCCAAAAGATAGAAAGTACCTCCCACTTCCTCGAGCTTTTGCCTGCGTGTTAGTTCTTCTTGTAAAGATATTAAGTCAGCCGGTACACCACGATCCGAAAGATCAAGGATTGCCTTAAAGATTTCCTTATGATTGTCATTGTAGAAGCTATCTGGTTCGATAATCTCCATGACTTTGGAAACAGCTGATTTGTCCAACATCATCGCACCAAGTACTGATATCTCGGCATCGATGGAGTGTGGAGGTATCCTGGCTCCAACATTATCACTGTAATTCGATGATGTATTAGCTTTTGGCTTATAATTATAATTTTTATCAGAACCTGTTGATTTTGCCATATTCTTTCCAGTTTTTAAAATGGGTTACAAAAATGAATAATAGAGGATCTAAGTTATCAACAATTACCTAACAAACTTTTCAACCTCATTCCTTTGGGTTATATTAAAAGTGCACTTTTTGAATAATAATAAAGAAATTTTACATTTGTACTCAATAAATTTTTTGTTTTTCCGATAATCACTATGTAAAAAGGAATAATATGGAAAACGTAGGAAAAAAAATACTAATTGTCGATGATGCCGATTTTATTTTAGATAGTACATCTACTCTACTGAAATTTGAAGGATATCAGGTATTAACTGCAGAAGATGGCATTAAGGGATTGGAACTAGCTTTTGCTTCAAAACCGGATATGATTCTTTGCGATATATCAATGCCTAAACTAGATGGCTACGGAGTTTTGGATAAAATAAGATCTACTGAAGAAACCGAAACTACACCATTTATATTTCTAACCGCTTTTACAGAAAAATCTAATATGCGAGCGGCAATGGAACGAGGAGCCGATGATTTTCTGGTTAAACCTTACAGCCGTGATGAGCTAATCGCCGCCATAAATGCACAATGGAATAAACATAAGCGTATCGAAAAAAAGATTAACGAGAAAGTTGATGAAGTTGGCAGAAGTGTCACATCTGCTCTTCCTCATGAATTCAGAACGGTTCTCAATGAGGTTATCGGTTCAGCAAAATACATGAACAGTACCTATGACACAATTGTATCAGATGAAATCAAAGAGCTTTCCGAAGACATTATTCAGTCTGCTAACCGGTTATTAAAAATTACAGAGAACTTCCTTATTTACGTCAGAATTGAAGCTTTTGCTGCCAATCCGATTAAGAGAAAACAACTTAGGAACTCATTGGCTGATGAACCAGCCGCTTTATTTATTGATGTCTCAACGATGAAGTCGGTCAGACACAACAGACCTCAGGATCTTGTTATCGATGACAATGCACAGGATGTTACAATCCAGATATCAGTGGACAGTTTCTTTAAAATTATTGATGAATTGCTAGATAATGCCTTCAGATTCTCCGGTCCAGAAACAAAAGTAACAGTTAGCTCTTGGATTGATTCTAATAAAGTCTTTTTTAGAATAACAGATAATGGCAGAGGAATGGCAAACGATCAAATTTCTAGAATCGCTGCTCTTACTCAATTTGAACGTACTTTCTTTGAGCAACAGGGATTAGGGTTAGGACTTATAATAGCTAAGAGATTGATTGAGCTACACGACGGAGATTTTAACATTAAAAGCACAGAAGGTGTTGGAACAACTGTAACATTTTCTCTACATATCAATGTTCCGGAAGAGACTACAGAATCATCAGATTAAAATCTTGTACCTATATTTAATGAAATAAACAAACCTCCAAAGTCAGTCATAGGTTGATCTATAATGCTCTCAAGGCCACTTCCTCCAAATGGAATAAAATAATAACGAATGTTCAATCCAAGAATTGATTGTCCCTTTGAGCTAAGATTAGAGCCTATCCCAATAAATCCGCCAAATCGTATGTATCCTGAAGAATATTTGAAAGCGTTGAAAAACTCCCTGTCGTATGGTGTGGAAACTATAAATGATGGTCCAATACCGACCTCAGCATAAGGTTTAAATGATTCACCAAGTGATTTAGAAAATGGTGCATACTGTGCTCCAAACATTAATGGAAACAGGTATAACCTGTTAATTTTATCTTGTATTTCATAGTTACCTGTATTAGAGTTATACACATCAAACTCATCTGATTTTCGGGCTCCTGTTATGTAAAGACTTACAAAAAGTAAAAAATCCTGAGATAAATTCCTTTGATAGAACATACCCAAAGCATAACCGAAATTGGAAAGAAGCATATTCAAACCCCAGCCGTTCTCATAGAATCGTAATGCCGGAGCAATGCTAACCAATGGTCTGGGAGAAAGAAACACATAAGTTGAATCAGGTTTAAATTCCGGAATTGGTTCACCTTTTTCCTGTGCAGGCGATAAATAAATGAACCCAAGAATAATTATCAGAATCGATTTTCCAAATCTCATTTCGTTAAAAATATAGGTTATACAATCAAAACATATAAACGCAATAATCCGAACAATAATTTTATTCTTCTCGATAAAAAATAATATTTATTCTCAGAAATTGGTTTTAAACAATGATTTATTGCTAATAATAGACATTTTTCGTATTTTTAAACTCCTAAGAATAACTATTTTTAAAAAGGGCAAAAAGGTTTACAAAAAAAAGCCTTTAAATCATGAAAATAAGCAGACTGTTGGAAGTAATAGATAATTTTTTTCCTCGGAAGACTGCAATGGATGGCGATAGGATAGGACTACAGGTTCAAGCAGGAAACGACGAAGTTCGCAAAGTGTTGATCACGATGGAATTAAACTCCGAGGTAATCACTGAAGCAAGTGTTAATCATTGCGAT
>CAYXFU010000057.1:0-4093 GCA_964464375.1 uncultured Hyphomicrobiales bacterium | reverse complement strand
TTGTATTATTACTTTTCACCCGCTTATTTTTCACCCGATAACTTCAATCAATAACGCTGACAGAGTAGGTAGTCTGATAACTCATTTGATCGAGAAAAGAATCACTTTAATTTCTGTTCATACAAACTTTGATGCTTATGCTCAAGGCTCTAACCGTCTGTTTGCTGACAGATTGAATCTGCCCGAAGGGGAATTTTTAGTGCCGGATGATGAATTTATTGGACATGGAATGGGTCTTATATTCAGGCTTCAAGATGAGATAACTATTGATGAACTGCTAAAAAGAGTTAAATCGGCTTGTAATTCTCCAATTCGCTTTTCCGCTGGGCAGTCTGAAAAAATTAAAAATATAGCGATGGTTTGCGGAAGTGGCAGTTCATTTATCGATGAAGCTTATTCTGCAGGTGCTGATGCATTTATCACCGCTGATATATCCTACCACCATTTTCACAAAATGAATGGTAGAATGGCTCTGATCGATCCGGGACATTATGAAATGGAACAGTTTGTGGCTGATGGTCTTATGAAGATTTTAAAACAAGGGATTCGTGATGAAGATACTGATTCTATTCAGTTGTCAAAGGTTCACACCAATCCTGTAATGTATTTCCCGGATGATGGGACTTATATCAACGAACAAAAAGAATTTCTTATAAATATTGAAGGGTAGCTAAAAGAATATGGATTACCAATTAAATTATCTTGCTTCGCTGTCATATCTTGATCTGCAACACGACGAGCTAAAAGAAGAGTATGGGGACTTACCTGCTAAGGTCGAAGAATTACAGGCTAAAGTTGCAAAACTGACCTCAATCGTTACTGAGACTGAGGCGATTATCTCAAGTAATGGTAAATTTGTGAAAGATGCAAAAATTACTTTAGTGGAATTAAAGGACAAAGAAGAAAAGTTAGCTAAACAACAGTTCAGCGTTAGAAATAACAAGGAATTTGATGCTATTACTAAAGAGATTGAGCATATCAGATTGGAATTCACTAGAATATCTGACGAGATGAGAAGTAGCGGAATAAAGGAAGAGAATTTAAGAGGAATGTTGGAATCTCAAAAAGTAGAGTTAGAATCAGCTACTAAAGAGTTACAAGAATCAGAAGCAGAATTCGCCGCAATATCCAGTGATCAAAATGCTGACGTAAAGAAGATTCTCAAAGTTCGTACCGATGTTGTTAAAAAGCTTGTGCCAGACAGTGTTCTCGAATACAATCGTATTCGCAGATATCACGATGATGCTGTTGTCGCCATTAAAAGAAACAGTTGTACCGGTTGCTTCAGTCAGGTTCCACCGCAGAAAATCGTTGAAATCCGCAATAACCTTAAAACAATTTATTACTGCGAGCAATGCGGAAGAATACTTTATCCACCTGACGATATTCAAATCGATCCTAAGGTATTAAAGCTATAATACAAATTCGTTCTTTTATATAAAGGGGAAGGCTGGCAATTGCATCGGGATGCAAGTTCCGATGAGGAAAGTCCGAACTCCACAGAACAGTGTACTTCGTAACACGAAGGCAGTTGGCTTGGGGCTTTTTCCCGTGCTAATTGACGGAAAAGTGCAACAGAGAATAGACCGCCGATCCGGGAGATGCCTTTTTTGACAGACTTCATTAAGTTATCTTATTTTTTGTCGATAATTTAAATGTTGAATGTTATAGCATCTCTGCCCAGGAGGTAAGGGTGAAACGGCGGGGTAAGAGCCCACCGGCGACCGGAGTGATCCGGCGGACAGGTAAACCCTACACGGAGCAAAGCCAAGTATGAGTGCATTCTTATCTTCGGATAGGAAACGGGCTGTTCGTCCGGTTTGTTTGACAATGGCATTCGGGTGGGCTGCTTGAGGGTGATGGCGACATTACTCCTAGATAAATAATTGCCTCCGGCTTCAATAGCCGCAGACAGAATTCGGCTTATAACCTTCTCCTATTTTTTTAAATATTTTTTTAAGGAAAACCATGGAACTTCCTGATGACCCTTTCGTATTGGAACTTCTGCCTGAATTTATTGCGACATGGATTAAAGATATAAAATCAAAGATGATTCAATTAGCCGAAGAGAAGAATGAAGATGACTTATACCGCTTTGGGCATACTATCAAAGGTTCATGCTTCCAGTTTGGTTTGCCTCATATTGCTGCCTTCGGTATCGAACTTATGGGATATGCCCGTTCTCATGACTGGGATGCCGCTATAGCTATGGAACCACGAGTTATTGACGCACTCGAAATCTCACGTCAATTCGTGAAAGATAATTTGCAGGAATTTTAATTCAAATTAATTTTCAAAATATTCAATTCAAAATTTGCAATTTATTGTCTTTAAGCTTAATTTTCACTAATCAAATGTTACAGAAATTACAATGGTTAGTTTTATGAAAAAGTTGTTATTAACTCTCGCATTAGTTGTTTGTATTAGTTCTCTTGCTATTTCTCAGACTAGAATTGTTGTCCTTCCTTTTGCGAACATGGACGGCAATATCAAACTCAATATCTATTCTTATAAACTTCAGGACTCTTTGTTTAAGGCTCTCCAGCAGTTTGATCCAGATGGAAAGAATTTTCAGCTTGTTCCACTCGATTCTGTAGAAATCATTTTAGCCGATTTGAATCTCGATCCGAACAATCCTCAGTATCAGACTGACATGTGGAAAGCTGTGAAACTGCTTAAAGTACAAAAAGTTGTCTCAGGCAATTTCAATCTGCAGGCAGAACGTTTCCTCATCAATGGCTATATCATCGATGTCGAAACCAAGCTCTACGACAAAGCAAATCAAGCTCGCGACATCTTCAAAAAGGAAGAACGAATATTAGAAGCCGTTCCAACAATAATCAAACGCATCTCTCCGGCTCTGATTAAGTCATAGTCTTGCTGTGTCATTGGGAGTGTAGCAAGGAATCCATGTATTTGTATTGTCATTCCCAACCTGATTGGGGATCCATGTATTCTTTCCCCGCCTTTCCAAGGCGGGGTGGCTCGACGCAGTCGAGACGGGGTGGTTGTCGCCTTTCATCCTCCCACTCCGATTAATAAATAAGACATGGGAAATATTTTCCTAACTTTTGTAACTTTTTAATCGCTTCGTGTGTCTTAGTATTAGAATTTAGGAGTCAAATTTTCTGAAAGATAAATTTATGAAAATATTTAGTGATGCCTTAAATACAGCAGTATTTACAACTAGATTTGTCATATCTGAGAATTCACCTATTTTATTTGTTTATCATTTTGAAGATGGTTATTGGCAATTTTCAGGACCAGAAGATGAAGTTAAAAATGAAGATATTAAGTTAGTCGCTCTGAGTGAAATAATAAAAATTGATCCGACTATATTGGAAATTTCTGACTTACCCTATAGCTGGGAAGCTACAAGGTCTCACATAGGTAGTTCATGGATAAAAAGAAAATTTGATGATGAAATTGAGGATTAAACAAAATGAAAAAGGTAATTATTGTTTTATGGATCATTATTTTTTTACTAAATGCAGGATGTAAAAATTCTACAAGGGAAATAATTATTGTAGATAATTGGTATAAATATACCTATAAAAACTTTATTTATCCATTACCTGGAAAAGAAATTGTAAAAGATACCTCATATCTGTCTGACAATGTTATTGTAAATAAAATATCAAAAATGACTAACGGAAAAGAGTATGATTTTGTTGATTCATTAATTGTTAATAAATTAGCTAATCAAATAAATAATTTCAAAACTGTGAATGATCAAAAAAGGGGTATAATGATTACTATTGTTGTTCAAAAACAAATTACAACAAATGGGAAAGATTATTTGGTAAGTAATTTTGAAGTATCTAAAGATAATACTGTATCAAGATACATTACAGTAGATAATTATGGCTTTATTTTTAAACAGTATGACATGGGTCCCACTTATATTCTTAAAGATCAACAAAAAATATTTTCAAATTATAAGAAAGTAAATTTTGATCCATCTGAAATTATAAAAATAATTATGAATGATACAAATTATTTTGAGAAGCCTTCAGCAATATCAAACTTTTAAATACCTAAAAAATATATTAATAATATATTTCCTTTTAAAACCGTTTCATTGAAATAATCA
>CAYXFU010000056.1:0-19890 GCA_964464375.1 uncultured Hyphomicrobiales bacterium | reverse complement strand
ATCTCTTTTTTTATGCAAATATAACTCTTCTCCCCAAATTTTTCACCTGTCCCGGGAAGAGTGTAATAACGGGTTGGACGAAAGATGGATACATTCGATTGCCCTAAAAGGAGATACTGTTTTTGCCGGAACTATTAGTGGAGTTTATTATTCGTCAGATATCGGAAACACATGGAAAATTACAAATGATAATTTTGATGAATATATTTGGAGCTTAGTTATAGTAAATAATGCTATAATTGCAGGAACTGATAATGGTATTTTTTTCTCATTTGATAACGGAATAAATTGGAAGAAGAAGAATGAAGGATTAACTGAATTAAGAATACGATCAATAGTATTACTTAAAAATAAATTATTTATTGGGACCTTAGGAAAAGGTATTTTTACTTCGACAGATTTTGGGGATACATGGATTTCAAAAAGAAATGGTTTAACTTGCGATACAGTTCTTTCCTTAGCAATAAGTGGTAATGACATATATGCAGCTACTTATCTCGGTGGTATTTCCTATTCTTCCGATTTGGGTGAAACTTGGCATTCTAAGTATAATGGTTTTCAATATTTGGATCAATGGAATATGGAAATTGAAGCATGTGATAATATTTTAGTTGTGGCACGTGGTCAACGTGGTATCTTCTTTTCAATAGATTATGGCAATAATTGGAATGAATCGAATAATGGGATTGACTACTATAATTTTGTATGGGAAGTGGAAATAATAAATAAAAATTATTTTGCTGGAACTAGTTGGGGTTTGTATTCTACAGATAATTTATTAAAAAGATGGTATGATGTTTCAGGAGGGTGGTTTTCTGATGTAAGAGCTATAAATCATAATAATGATTATATATTTGTTGGTTCATGGGGCGATGGTTTCTTCCGAAGAAAATTATCTTCCCTTCTATCGGATGTTGATGAAATGAGTTCATCAAATCTTGATCTCTCAATTTTCCCCAATCCCGCCTCCGATTTCATAGAAATATCCGTAGGGGCGAACGGCCGTTCGCCCTTACAAAGTGATGTTAAGATTTATAATGTGCTAGGAGAAATACAGACCACCCCGTCACTTCGTGACACCCCTCCTTGGAAAGGAGGGGAAAAAGTTAGAATCGATGTTTCCGGCTTGGCTCCGGGGATGTATTTTGTGAGGGTGGGCGATATAGTCGGGAAGCTTATAAAGCTGTAAAGTACGATAAGCAATCTGAATTTTGTTTTGCATAATTAATGATAATAAGGATGTGATACAAATGCGAAGTGAGTTACATCGGATTCAATTTTGGCAATTAAGATTTTAATTTTTTTGAATAATTTGATGTAATCACAAATTTGAGCAAAATTTACTTTGCATTGACAAAAATCTGTATTATATTTGCTCAATATTAATCAGTCTAATTGCAGTTTTATCAATTATTACTCGGAGGTTTTATGAAGTTACGTACAATATTGATTGCATTTTTCTTTGCACTTTTGCTAACACCTAGCCTAAAAGCCGCAGGCGAGAAGGTTTCAGGCGCACTTACAATTGATCCGGTTGCATTATTATTCGGACCTATTTACGTTACATATGAAATGCAGACAGATCCTCAGAACTCATTATCTATTCACGCATTTTATGATAGAGGATGGTGGGGATGGTCAGGATTCGGAGCAGGTGCTTCTTACAGATGGTATATTTTTGACTGGTATCTCGAAAAGGATAAAAAACAATCTCCCTTGAAAGGCTTCAGTTTTGGACCTAGAGCAACAATCGGTTATTATAGCTGGTCTTCTGATTACAGCTTTTTGGACACGTATGCAGGTTATGGGAATAAATTGTATTTCTCGATTGGGGCAGAAGCTGCATACAAATGGGTATTTAGTGGATTTGTTGTCGAACCAATAATTAGAGTCATGATTCCCATCACATCACTAGGTGGTTATTCAGGTGACTATATGGGTGTTAACTTAGGAATTCCTTTTAATTAATATAAAAATCAGATAAATTGTGGATAGTTTATGATAATCGGGATTGGTACTGACATAATCGAAGTTTCGAGAATAAAAGATGCAATCGAGAAGTACGAACACCGTTTCCTGAACAGAATTTTCACAGAACTGGAGCAGGAATACTGCGAAATGTTCAAGGATAATAAATATTTGCATTATGCGGCTCGTTTCGCTACGAAAGAGTCATTCAGCAAAGCTATCGGCACCGGGTTGACCGATGGATTCAAGTTCCGAGAGGTCGGAATCCGAAACGAAGAAAACGGCAAACCCGTGATAGTACTCGAAGGAGGATTGCTCGAGAAATGGGGCAAGTACAAGACTCATGTTTCTCTTAGCCACACGCAAGGCAACGCAGTAGCTTATCTTATTATAGAGGAGTAGGACTTTAGATCCTGCTCCTCTTTTTTTTTGAAACTAACTATTCTACTATTCCAAATTAATCAAGTCGTAAAACGCACGGGCACCGAAAAAGAACTTAGTACAGGTTTAGGGCTTTTGGTCTGCAAAGAATTTATTGAGCAGCACAAGGGTAAAATCTGTGCTGAGAGCGAAGAAGGAAAGGGTAGTGCATTCTATTTTACACTTTCACATAAATAATTTCTGCAAGGGCAGAAGATTAATTTCGGTTTCAATTTGGCGGTTATAATTATCACTTGCTTTCATTTTTTTTAAAAATAATACCCATCCCATTGTTAATTAATACATTACGTATATATTTTCTCCTCATTTTTCCCGATAAAAATTTCATGTAGAGAATATCTTTTTTTATTCAATTATAAAGAGTTATTTTTAGCACAATGAAATTAATATTTGAAAAACTTTAGAGATATGAATACCCATGAAATCAACAAAGAAAACAGATCAAATCAAATCTATTCAAGATCAGTTATTGCAAACATCTATAATTCTTAACTCTGATGCGACTAAAACTAAAGATTTCCCGATTGTAGGCATTGGTGCTTCAGCCGGCGGACTTGAAGCTTTGGAGCAATTTTTTGGAAATTTGCCCGAAAACAACGGTATGGCAATCGTTGTAATTCAGCATCTGGACCCACATTATGTGGGCATTATGCCCGAGTTATTGCAGAGAATTACCAACATGAAGGTGCAGCAGGCAACCGACGGCATTCCGGTCAAACCAAACTGTGTTTATGTGATACCACCCAATAAAAGCTTATCGTTGCTCAATGGAACTCTCCATCTGTTCGATCCTGTGGAAACACGCGGTCTGCGCCTGCCCATCGATATATTCTTCCGCTCATTAGCCGAAGACAGGGAGGAGAAAAGCATCGGCATCATACTTTCCGGTATGGGTTCTGATGGCAGCTTGGGACTTAAAGCTATTAAAGAGAAGAACGGTTATGTTCTTGTTCAGGAGCCGTCCACTGCAAAATTCGATGGTATGCCCCGCAGTGCCATTGAATCTGTGGTTGTCGATATTGTTGCATCGGCAGTCGAATTGCCATCTACGCTTATAAATTTACTACAATACTCTCCTGCCCTCGGCTCAGAACCTGTAATCGACAGCAAATACAAAAGTAATCTCGAGAAAATCATTATACTTCTTCGCGAGCAATCAGGTCATGACTTTTCTTTGTACAAGAAGAACGCATTATTCCGTCGCGTCGAAAGACGAAAAGGTATTCACCAGATAGAAAAGATTCAAAACTATGTGCGATTCCTTCAGGAGAATCCCATAGAGGTTGAGATACTTTTTAAAGAACTGCTGATTGGCGTCACTAGCTTTTTCCGCGATCCTGCTGTCTGGGAAATGCTCAAGGATAACTCTCTTCCCGAATTGATTGAGAACCTGCCCAATGGATACGTTATGCGTGCATGGGTAGCTGGATGTTCAACAGGTGAAGAAGTCTATTCACTTGCTATTATTTTTCAGGAAGCAATGGACAAAATTAAAAAGTACAAGAATATAACTTTACAGATATTCGCTACCGATCTCGACGTTGATGCCATTGAAATTGCCCGGAAAGGCATTTTTTCTAAAAACATCGCTGCAGTCATAATGCCGGATAGGTTAAGCAGATATTTTACTATCGATGGGGACTTTTACCGTGTAAACACTGCAATCCGCGAAATGATTGTATTTGCTCCTCACAACGTTACCAAAGATCCCCCATTTACAAAACTCGACATTTTAACTTGCCGCAATCTATTGATATACATGGAAGCTGAGCTTCAGAAAAAATTGATTACTCTTTTCAATTACAGCCTTAACCCGGGAGGGATATTGGTGCTGGGCACTGCTGAAACTCTCGGTCACCAGAATGATGGGCTTAAAGAGATTAATTCAAAACTGAAAATTTTTCAACGTACTTCAGTTTCTATGTTACCCGGACTCATTGATTTTCCGAGTGCATTCCACAGATCTAAATCAGCAGGTGCTGATAAAACAACCAAACCAATAGCGGTTGATAACATTCAGACAATGGCAGACCAAATATTATTACAGCAGTTTGCTCCTCCAAGTGTTTTGGTCAATAACGATGGCGATATACTCTACATCACAGGGCGAACCGGAAAATACCTCGAACCCGTTGCAGGCAAGGCTAACTGGAACATTCATGCCATGGCTCGTGATGGTTTGCGTCAGGTTTTGCCGGGTGCTTTCCGCAAGGCTATGCAGAGCTATGACACCATTAAAATAAGCAATATCAAAGTAGGTTTCAATGGCGGGACACAATTTTTTGATCTTATTGTGCAGCGCATCGAGAATCCCACTGCCGTCAAAGGGTTGATAATGGTTGTGTTTTTTGATGTGCTTAAAGTGGAAAAGACCGAAACTGGGAAAATTAAAACAAGCAAACAGATAACATCTGATATGCAGAAGGAATTGGAGATTGAGCTGCACAGCAGCAAAGAGGATCTGCAACGCAGCAATGAGGATCTGCAAAGCACCCGCGAGGAAATGCAGACATCGCAGGAAGAATTGAAATCGACCAACGAAGAGCTGCAATCCACAAATGAAGAGTTACAATCGACAAATGAAGAGCTTACAACTTCAAAAGAAGAAATGCAGAGCCTTAATGAAGAACTCCAAACAGTTAATATCGAACTGCAGTTCAAGATTAATGATTTTGTACAGGCTAACAATGACATGAAAAACCTGCTGAACTCTACTGAGATTGCCACTCTCTTCCTCGATAAGGAGCTGTGCATCCGCAGATTCACTGATGCTGTAACCAAGTTGTTCAAGTTAAGATCATCTGACGTTGGCAGGCCCTTTACCGACCTGGTCAGCGATTTGAAGTATCCGGAAATTGACAGCGATGCAAGGCAGGTTCTCAAATCTCTTTCAACTATCGAAACTTCAATAACAACTGATGATAATCGGTGGTACAATGTCCGGATTATGCCCTATCGCACTTATGACGATCGTATCGATGGGCTTGTAATTACATTTAATGATGTTACTGCGGCTAAGAAACTTGAAATGGAATTAACAAAAGCGAATGAAGCTTTAATGGAAGCTAAACATTAGTCAGCTAAGCAAGGATAAAGGTTCTCAATCAATAAAATGATATTCCGGATGGAATACTAAGCGAAAGTAAGTGGCGGATTTGAATAATCTCGGGCATCTGCCCATAAGAAAATAACCGGAGAAATTTTTATGAAACAGGACAATCAATTAGAAGGTAAAGCCTTACGCGAAAAAGCTGAAGAAGTTCTAGCAAAACTCGTACACTCCCATGCAAACAGACTTCCTGCTGATAATCTCAAGCTGATTTATGAGCTTGAAGTTCATCAGATCGAATTGGATATGCAGAATCAAGAGCTGCTAAATACCCGGGAAGATGCAGTAAAAGCCAGAGATGAGTATTTTGAACTATATGATTTTGCTCCTACAGCATATATTACACTTTCTGCTAATTGTCTTATCAAAAGGTTGAACATTAAAGCTACGAAAATGCTGGACAAAAACAGGTTAGATTTGGTCAACCAAAATTTTAACATGTATGTTCTTCCTAAACAACGAATTGCTTTCGTGGAATACTTCGATAGATTGCTAAAGAATGCAGGCAAGTCTTCAGGAGAATTTATTATCAGGTCCGACAGTCAATCTGCTAAAAATGTCTTGATAGAAGGTATCAGAGCGGGCAACAATGAGGATTGCTTGCTTAGCATAATCGACATAACCGACCTCAAAGAAGCCGAGCAATTGATCAAACAAAAAAATATCGAATTAGCTAATCTTAATGCTTCCAAGGATAAATTCTTCTCGATAATTGCTCATGACTTGCGATCACCGATGGCTGGGTTCATCAACTTAGCCCAGGGTATGGCTGAGAACATGCAACATTTGAAAATGTCGGACTTGGAAGATTACACCAAAACTATATTTCATTCTGCAACTAACTTATACAAACTTCTGGAGAATTTACTCGAATGGTCGCAATTGCAGCGGGGATTAATACAATTCAAACCAAAGCGATGCAAGCTTTCGTCAGTAATTAGTGAAGGTCTTATGGCCGAAAGCGCATCTGCCATAGCAAAGGATATCGAGCTGATTTATAATATACCGGATGACATAGAAATTGTTGCCGATATGCATATGATTAACACCGTGCTAAGGAATCTGATAGCAAATGCTATTAAGTTTACTCCCAGAGGAGGAAAAGTAGAGGTTGGCTATGTTAGTATGCTTCAGCATCACTGCATCTACGTAAAGGATAACGGTATAGGCATGAGTGAGGACATATTGGAGAAATTATTCCAAATTGATCAAGTCGTAAAGCGCCCGGGCACCGAAAAAGAACTTAGCACAGGTTTAGGACTTTTGGTCTGCAAAGAATTTATTGACCAGCACAAGGGTAAAATTTGGGCTGAGAGCGAAGAAGGAAAGGGCAGTACATTCTATATTACGTTGCCAAAAGTGAAAGAAATAGAAAATTAGGAAAGATATAAACTTGAAAGGATATAATGAATAATATAGAAAGCTCAAAAGAAGAACTTTTAGCAGAGTTGCAGGAATTGAAAATTGCCTATCAAAATGATATAGCTGAACGCAATCTTACAGAAATGGCATTGCGTGAGACTGAAGTTAGGATGAGTACAATAACTGAATCTGTAAAGGATGCTATTCTTATGATGGATGACCTTGGTATAATTTCTTTTTGGAATCCGGCAGCCGAAAAAATATTTGGATATACATCGACAGAAGCTACAAAAAAAAATCTACACGATCTGATAGTGCCCCAACGGTTTCATCCTGCTCATCATGCTGCCTTCCCTGAATTCCAAAAAACAGGTAAGGGTGCTGCTATTGGAAAAACAATTGAGGTGAGTGCAATTACTAAAAGTGGACTGGAAATCGAAGTTGAACTTTCATTGTCATCAGTAAGAATTAACGAGAAATGGCATTCGGTTGGTATTGTTCGCGATATCTCCGAAAGGAAACTGGCAAAAGCAGAAGCAGATGCTGCTTATGAAAAAAGTATTTATCTTGAGAAAAAAATTAAATCATTCAAAAGAACTCCTCCCTGGCAAATAATTTTGATTTTTGGTTTAAGTATCTTTATCACAGAGTTATTGGAGATGTTGCTAGTTCATCTTTTAAACATAACCGATACTTGGGCAGTTATGCTGCTAGACTCATCGGTAATGTTAGTAATTATAATCCCGATATTGTATCATTATCTCCACAAGCCGATGATTGCACATATCCTTGCTAAGGAAGCAGCTGAAGAAGAACAGAACAGATTGATAGATTCATTAAATCAAGCTAATGAAATCATTGAAGTGAATTCATTACAAAAGAGTGTCGTTATTGAAGAACTTACAGAAGCCAAGCTAATATTGGCACAGATTAATGCCGAAAAGGATAAGTTCTTTTCACTGTTAGCTCACGACTTACGCTCACCTTTCGGAGGATTCGTCAGCCTTACGGGCATGATGACAGACCATCTGGACGGTATGGAAATGAAAGATATAAAATTAAGTATTCAAGCAATGTTTAACTCAGCTACAAATTCATTCAAACTTCTTGAAAATCTTCTTTCCTGGTCACTCGTGCAGGGAGGTTTATCAAATTTTGATCCTAAACCACATAATTTCTTATCGATTATCAGACAAGATTTAATAATTGAGCTTGAAATGGCAAAGCAAAAGGATATTGAGTTGAATATTAGCATACCGGAGGAAATTGAAATAATTGCAGATTATCAGATGATGAATACGATTTTAAGAAACTTAGTTTTAAATGCTATTAAATTTACACGCCGCGGCGGAGAAATTGAGTTAGGAATGGTAAAACCAACTGCCGATGCGGAGATATCCGCGGATTGCTTCTACGTCAAGGACAATGGCATTGGAATGGATGCCGATAGATTAGGGAAATTATTCAAACCCGGCGAAAAGGTAAAACGCCCAGGCACCGAGAAAGAGCTTAGCACAGGTTTAGGACTTTTGCTTTGCAAAGAGTTTATCGTTAAGCATGGCGGTAAGATCTGGGCGGAGAGCGAAGTCGACAAAGGCACAACATTCTATTTTACCTTACAGAAATAGCTCACAACCCGACGGAGCTAAACCCCAAGAATAACCAGTTGCACTGAATATCTTATTCTAGTGTCTTTCCTGCGAATGAGACTGTATGAAAATGCTCATTTAGAGGTCATTCCGAACGAAGTGAGGAATCTAGTTCGCATTAATACTGGATTCTCACGGTCGCTGCGCTCCCTCAGAATGACAAATTCGATAGTTTTCACACAGTCTCGAATATGGGAATTTATTATTTTACTTTGTTAAAAAAGATTCCTGCATTCGCAGGAATGACAAGCTAAGAGCGGAATTACAAAAATTTCAGTTTGTTTCTATTGAATAATTTGGGATTAACGCAATTTTTACTTGCTTCAATATTTTGTTATAAATATCTAATACTTTTAATTTTTGCCAGCAATCGATATTCTTGCCAGCAAACGGCTAAATTCCTCGAATAGTGCAGGATTACCATCAATTTCAGTATTTATTTTCTCTTTCAGCATCTCGATAAATTCATTATTTACACTCTTTGATTGAAGGGATTCGTTTATCTGATTCTTATTTTTCGAAAGAGAGATCATATTTCGAATTATTTCTGTAAATTCCTTCGAAGAAAAGTAATTTTCATCGAGAATTTTTTCTTTAATACTATTAACGCAATTTTGAATTACATCTAAAATTAAATCCTCATTTTCTTCAATTATTTTCATTTTACCCCCTTTTTTGCTAAAAAATACCAAGTACTACGGATTGTTTTTAAAAATTCTTTTCTATAATTTGTAGCTAGTGAAATATTAATTTTGCAAATATATATTTTCAAAATCCCTACAATTTAGAAAATAAGTTTTGTAGTTGCACGATTATTATTTTTAATGTATTTAGGAATAGAATAGATTTAATTTATATTTAGTTTTTACAAAAATGGATAAGCCGGCAAACAGCATTTTGGGTATTTCTGAAGGTAGCACAAACTCTCCTGAGTCCTCTGTGAACTACTTCAAAAGCCAGACCGGCGGACATGAACACCGTGAATCTAAATTTATTAGTCTGAGAGTCGGTGAAATAGTCCAGGGCTCCATCGTAGAAGTTTATTCCGATAAAGAAGTTCTCGTTAAGCTACCGATCGGAACATTGACAGCTACTCTGATGGGAAAGCTTAAGAAGGGCGATGCTCTATTCTTCCGGGTAATGGAAATCGATCCAGGACTTGTTCTCCGCATCTATGCAGTCGGTACGCGAGTAAAATCTAAAGAAAACACAACTGAAGAGCTGGTTAGGATACTCGACCTGCCCGATCATCCTTTCTATATGAATTTCTTTGAATATATTAAGAACAAAAGAACCTTAATCACGCGCGATGAGATGCTGTTGTTCTTTAAGTCTTACATAAGCCTACCGGAAGAGGAACACAAGCAGGAAACTGTAATAAATATCTATAAGACTCTCCACATGATGAAAGATGCTCTTATTCCGCTTAAGACTGATCTCTACTTTAAGCTGAAGCCATT
This sequence comes from uncultured Hyphomicrobiales bacterium, assembly GCA_964464375.1. GTDB lineage: Bacteria > Bacteroidota > Ignavibacteria > Kapaibacteriales > UBA2268 > CAIOZA01. Next base: position 9,901 of record CAYXFU010000056.1, on the reverse strand, counting down.
TTTCATTGGCGAGAAAAATATATTAAATAATTTCGAAATAATTTACAGAAATATAGATCAGTTCCCACCAAAAATACTGGCATTGCTCAATCAGCTTTTCACTAAGATGCGCAATCCCAGCACAGCGTTTGCAGATTTGATTCAGTTTTTTACTATAGATACTGTAAATAAAAATGAGCCAACAGTATTCTGGATATTAAAGCAGATCTCTGCTATTAATAAGAATGCTTTTAATCCTCAATCTTTTAATACCATTATGAATGCTGTCGTTAATCTCATTAAAGCTATTGAAGGGCAGAACATATATAATGCGTTTGCTCAGCAAAACAATTCTTCGCTAATATTTTTCATCCCTGTGCTTCATGCCGGTAATTTCAGGTTTGCTCAGATAATTATTACACGAAAAGGCAAGACCAAGGACAACAAATACATACTGAAATTTCAGATAAATACTGACACTGACATTGTTGACCTTGTTACTCAGGATAAGCCACTGGCTAATCAGCCAGGGACTATTATTCAGACAGAAGCCGAAGTGATGAAACTCTTCCTGAACCGAAACATAAACCTGATAAGAGAGCACCTGGTTAAGCAAAATTTTGTAATTGACGATCTTACTCTCAACCACGTCCCACATGATTATTCTTATTCTTCAATTGCTGGCGACAATAGCCCAAAGAGCATTTCGGTAGTAATCTGAGAAACAATTATTTCTATACTTACTTTTGTTTAATTAAAAACTTCTTCTAAGTCCAAAACTCCTGCTTTTGGAATCAAATATTATTCCCAATAGGTATCTTGGGAATTAGTGGGGAATTTATTCTTTCTTTGTAGGGACACGTCGTGCCGTGTCATTCCTAAATCATATTATTTTCGAGAGGGATCAAAATGCAGACAAGCAAGGATGCTTGTCCTACGTGAATTAGGTAGGTCAATCATCCTTGATTGACCATTTTCTATTGTTCTCTCGTTCTAAAACTCCTGCTTTTGGAATCAAATATTATTCCCAATAGGTATCTTGGGAATTAGTGGGGAATTTATTCTTTCTTTGTAGGGACACGTCGTGCCGTGTCATTCCTAAATCATATTATTTTCGAGAGGGATCAAAATGCAGACAAGCAAGGATGCTTGTCCTACGTGAATTAGGTAGGTCAATCATCCTTGATTGACCATTTTCTATTGTTCTCTCGTTCTAAAACTCCTGCTTTTGGAATCAAATATTATTCCCAATAGGTATCTTGGGAACAGGCTTTCTAAAGTTCAATATAAATTAAATATCCAATAAATTCACCCAATTTTGATTAATTATTTTATAATCGGACAAAAATATCTTTTTTATTATTGTATTTTATTTTATCTTGCAGTTTGAATTTCAATCAATTAGATTTCACTATTTTTTTTACTTTATTGAAAGGTAATTTCATGACAAATTACAAATTCATCGGGATACTTGTCTTTTCGACAATTTTATTTATTTCCTGCGACAGCAAAGAAAATGCTGACACAAATGGAGAGAAAGCTACAAAACCACTAGCTGGACAATCTGGAGTTAAAGATGACAATTCCCAAAAAAATATTGTGAAAATTGCCGTTGGATCTAAGGATCATACTACATTAGTAGTGGCTGTTAAAGCTGCAGAACTGGTAGATGCTCTATCGAATGCCGGACCATTTACAGTATTTGCTCCCATTAACTCTGCTTTTGATAAACTCCCAAAGGGCACAGTTGACGAACTTCTCAAACCAGAAAATAAAGGTAAGCTGACTGATATTCTTCAGCATCATGTGGCACTTGCCGGGTATAAGGAATCAATGCTGAGAGATGGTCAGATACTCGGTATGGTTGATGGAACGAATGCAACAATAACTAAAAAGGATGGTGCTACATTTATAGACAAAGCAAAGATTATTGGTACAGTAGTGGCTTCCAATGGCATTGTTCATGTTATTGACGAAGTTATCCTACCACCTGCAAAAAAATAAGATTGAGGATAATTTGAAGTAAAATGGGCTCCAACTAAAAAGATAGGAGTTCATTTTTTATTCCGAGTGATATTTACTGCTTCAACGCTGATTTCAGAATCTTATAAAGATCATCTTTTCTCATTGGCTTGGAGATGAAGTCATCGCATCCTGCTTTCAATGCTCTGGTTCTATCCTCAGGAGTTGTGTATGCTGTTTGGGCAACAATTACCATGTTGGGCTTGAATTGTTTAATCTGACGAGTGGCTTCGATTCCGTCCATTATTGGGAGTTTGATGTCCATCAGTATAAGATCAAAGTCCATTCGTTTTGCAATTTCAACAGCATCCAGTCCATTTTCAACCCAGAATATTTCAGCCTTTTCTCGATCCAAAAGCTTTTCGAGGTAGATATAATTCGTTACTTCATCTTCGACTACTAATATTGACTTATCTGATAAATCAATAGTACTCTTCTCCGAAGTTTCGTTTACAGGTTTATCATCCGGGTTGTTCATAATGTACTTTCCAGGTATAATTATAGAAAATGTGGATCCAGAACCATATTGAGAATTTACACCAATTTCGACATCAATAGTATTGGCTAATTCCTTTGATATTGACAACCCAAGACCAGTACCGCCATAGGTTGTTCTCGAAAATGCTTCATATTGCCAGAATCGATCAAAGATATTGCCGATGTATTCTTCGATGATACCTATACCAGTGTCCCTGACAGCAAGTACTAAATTACTATTTTTCATTGAAATTGCAAATTCTATTTCGCCATGACTGGTAAATTTGATAGCATTATTGAAAAGATTTGTTAGAATCTGAAATAACTTATCCTTATCCATAAGGATTGTTTGGGTCTTGCTTTCGGGTGTTGCTGTGATTATGAATTTAAGATTTTTATACTGGATTTTACTTGAATAAACCTGGCTAAAATACTTGATAATTTCATCAATGCTGAACTCGGTGTTATGACATTTGATAATACCACTCGAGAGGCGGGACATTTCCAAAACATCGTCGATAATTCCAAGAAGTCTAATAGAAGAAGATATTATGATATCAATGTATTCATTTCTTTCTTCCGGGTCAATATCGTCAGATTCTTTGAGCAAGGCAGAGAATCCAAGTATGCCATTGAGCGGCGTCCTAATTTCATGTGATATATTCTGCAGGAATGAAGTTTTAAGCTTATCATTCTGCTCTGCTTTGTCCCTTGCTTCGATTATATCCTGCTCGAATCGTTTTCGTTCGGAGATATCCATAACCATACCGGCAATAGTGAGAGGATTGCCACTATCATCCCGTTTTGTTACTCGTGCAACATCATATAACCATTTATAATCTCCGTAACTTGTATTAATTCTGTATTCAAATTTGAAATAGTCAGTTTCCCCTAACATATGGCGGGACATAGTTTGTATCATTGGTTCGCGATCGTCAGGGTGAACAAGTGCTAAAAAATCCGTAAAAAGAGTTGTTCCATTTATTTCAATATCGAAGGAAATAATTGTACTCATATCAAAAGTCACTATATTCGAGATACAATCTAATTCCCACCAAGACAACCTTCCGAGTTCCATAGCTTCTTTCAGTTGTTTGGAATATTGAACTAAAATTTCTTCAGCCTTCTTTTTCTCAGTAATATCCCTCACGATATTCATCAGAGCGAATCGATTATCGAATCTGATTGCATTCGTAGTCATATCAACAGTTCTTTTAGAGCCATCCTTGTGATTCAATTCTGTTACGAAGTTAATGAATCCCTTTTTCATAAGCTTCATTTGTCTATCAAGTATTATTTTCTGATCGACAATATCCTCGAGATCGATGGGTGATAGTTGCAGGAATTCTCTTCTTGTGTAGCCAAGCATATTCGCCGCTGCATCGTTCACTTCAACGAAGTTGCTGAGTGAATTATCTGGGTTTGCAAAGAAAATTGAAATACCATCGATATTAGCCTCGAATAGTGTTCTGTATTTTTCCTCATTATGTTTTAATAGTTCTTCAGCTTTTTTTCTTTCTGTTACATTCTGTTCAAATGATAGTGTCCCTACTATTTTTCCATTCTCATATAGTGGGCTGACTCTGGCTTCAAGCCAGATATTTTCCCCATCAGCTCTAACGCCTTCATATAAAAACTCCTGTTCAACCTGTTCTCCAGCCATTCTTCTGTTGTGTCTGTCCAATATCTTTTGACAACTATTTGAAGAGGTATAATCTTTAAGATTCAAATCCTTCTTATCATTGGGAAGTCCAAACATATCATAGAATTTATTGTTGGCATAAACCAGATTCCCATCAATGTCCTCCATGATTAATGCTTCGTGGATGTTCTCAATTACTGTTCTGTATTTCTGTTCGCTGTCTTTTAGGGCTTGTTCAGCTAATTTTCGTTCTGTTATGTCTCTTGTAACACCAATAAGAATCTTTACACTGCCAGTTCCATCGGAATCCCTCAGAGGAACACTTGTTGTCTCGAGAGTTAGCCTTCGACCTTCTAATCCTATCATATCAAAAATCAGGTGGCGGGTTTCTCCTTGGAACACTGCTTCTATCATCTCATTGAAAGCTGCTTTATCCTCATCTGCAACAAGTCCAACAGCCTTCTTGCCTATAACTTGATCAGATTTTGCCTGAATCATAGCCAAACCGGCGGGATTCATCTCAAGTAGAATTCCGTTGCAATCCAGAATTTTTACACACTCAGGTTCATTTTCTACAATTTTACGCCAGCGATCTTCGCTAAATCTAAGTGCTTCTTCATTCAATTTACGTGAAGTAATATCGTAATTCAATATCACAATTTTTACTACATTGCCATTCCCATCTATAACAGGAGAGTAATTAACTTCTAACCAATGTTTCCCTGTAACGAATTCAAATGAATTTTCGTATGAAACTGATTTACCTGATTTAGCTTCGTTGATGAATGGTAATGCAAATTGATAATTTTCTTCGCTGATAACATCCTTTACGTGGGTGCCAATGATTTGGTCTTTCGGTAAATTAAAATGTTTTTCGTAAGCTTCATTGATATATTCATATTTTAGGGTTTCAGCATTAACAATAGCAATAAAAGCATTTATGTTTGAAGCAAGGATAGAGAATTTGTCATTACTTTCTTGTAATTCAATTTCGCCTTTCTTTTTACTTGTTATATCCCTCAAGAAAGCAACACAAACCCCCCCGTCTGAATCCTGATACTGTGCGCTTACCTCGACATCGAAAATACTTGTGTCTTTACGTCGGTGGCGGGTTTCAAATCTATCTGAACCATTTTTCATGATCTTTTGGATGCGGGAAATAGTTTCATCCATATTCTCATTGGCATCAAAATCAGAAATGTTCATGGTGAGAAGTTCCTGCTCGCTATACCCGCTCATTTGGCAGTAAGTGTCGTTTACTTCCAGAATTTTACCATGACTATCAGTAATCCAGAATCCATCCATGGCAGTCTGAATAATGGTTCTGTAGGATTGCTTGCTATCCTTTATAATTGGCTCAATCAATGAGGTATGCTCAGAAATTACCTCTGATTCTGATTTATTCATAGTGTTTTGCCAGTTTATATTTTCATTCTATCATAACATAATAAAAGAATATCAATACAAAAAAAAATTCTTTTAGTATATTGACACTCTAACATAGTGATTTCGGCTACTATTTTAAAAAATTGAGGAATTATCCTAATTAAATGGAAATTATTTTCCGAATACTTTCTTCAACAGTTCAGTTGTTCTGGCTATCGGATCTTTGCGAATAAGAGCTTCCTCTCGGGAAATCATCAGGAATAAAGCATCCATAGCTTTCTGAGTAACATATTGGTTGAGGTCCGGATTAACTTTTTCTACTAATGGGACTTTGTTGTAAAGATTCATTATATCCCTCCAGTATTTGGTTGCATCTACTTTGTCCAATGAAGCTTTTATTATAGGTGAGAAAGCATTTGTTAATGATTGTGTTGTTTTTCCTTTGAGATATTTAGTTGCGGCTGTAGTGTCGCCTTTAACAATGTTAACCGCATCGCTGATTGACATTCCCTGGATTGCACTTACGAATATATCTTTGGCAGATTTTGAAGCATCTTCTGCGGCTCTGTTCAATGATAGCACAGTTTGATCAACCTGTTTGCCCATTCCGATTTTACGTAGAGTTGATTCTACTTTCTTAGCTTCAGCCGGAAATGGTATCTTAACGGAAGGATTATTGTAGAATCCATCAACTTGGGATAATATATCAGTTCCCTTGGATGTTCCGTTAACCAATGCTTCCTTGATAGCCTTTGCGGCTTCATCTGCTGTAAAACCCGAAACTCCGGTATTGCTTTTTACAACTTTCTCTGCTTCTTTTTGCAACTTCTTGAAAAATTGTGCTTCTGTTGGTAGAGAGAGCACTATAGTAAACATGAGAAATATAATGATTCTGAACATAATGAACCTCAGGAATTTTAAATGCAAATTTTATCTGAATCATATAACGAATTCACATCGTTTTACATTTATTGCCCTAGAAAAATCTCTTGGTCAAACAATGATAATTGGGCTTATACCGTCCCTTCACAAATATATTATTTTGAGTTATTCTTTGTATAACAGGATACGATATGAAAAAAATAATACTGATTCTATTGAATATTTGCCTTCTTTCATCTTTCTCTTACTCAGCCGGTAAGTTTGCACTCGGTGTTAACCTCGACGATAACGGTGCTTTTGTCAATATTATCAATCATACTAACAGGTACAGCGGTGCAGTTGGATTTGATTCTCTGGGCTGGGCAGTTAGTGATTTTGATCTCGTTTTGCTGGATGGCAGACCTGCAACTGAATGGAATGGAACTATAGATGATCCTGAGCAGTATAGAATTGATTATTCCGGCAGATATCAGGCATCGTTCAGAGGAACAGCTCAATTAAGTGCCTCCGGAACGAGTGTTGCAATAGAAAATCAGATCTGGGATCCGGGAAAAAACACTACTTTCTTTGATGTTGTAATTAGCGGTTATCCTCAGCCAAATCATGGACTTGTCTTCCTTAAATTTGCTAATACAAGAAGAACCGTGAATGATACAATGAGATCAGGCATAACCGAACTGAAAGTGAATCGTCCTGGATACCCGCTATCAACTAATAAAATCTTCACCGATGAATATATAAATCTATGTAAATCAGCTGATTTTGCATGTTATCGATTCTACAATGTACAAAATATTTGGGATGGAGAACCAACTTTTCCAGCTAAAAAAACCTGGAACAATCGAAAAACCCCATACGATGCTTCACAACGATCGATGAGTAACATGAAAGGCAAATCAGACGGCTGGTGCTGGGAATACGTTACGGAATTAGCTAATTTATTAAACAAGGATATCTGGATAAATATCTATATGTCAGCCGATTCCGATTATGTTGCTAATCTCGCTAACTTTTTGAAATACAGACTAAATCCGGAGATTAATATCTACGTCGAAAACAGCAACGAAGTCTGGAGTCCCACTCAGGCAACTCATGGTCCATACAACAAAGCAGAAGCAGATTATTACAAAATAACTTTCGATCAGAACTATGCCCGCCGAACAGTGGAACTATCCAAATGGTTCACAAAGGCATTTGGTGCTAATGAGATAAACCAAAAAATTAGGATAATATTGGCAAGCCAGCATTCTTATCAGGGAAGAAGTGACAATCATCTGAATTATATCAAATCTATTTTTGGCGAGCCAAAGGACTTTATCTACGCTACCAGTCCTGCTCTATACTTTGGATCAACCAAAGCCTCTTCAACAGATCCATCAACAATTAATGATGGAATGATGGAAGATATCAATTCGCAAATTAGCAATAATCAAGTGGCTACTTACAGATTGAACCACATTAGCAAAGCAAATCAATGGGGATTTATCGGTGGTTGTACTTCTTACGAAGGCGGTCCTTCACTTCCTGCTGGAGGATCTACCACAAATCTAGGGAATCAAATACTTGCTAATAGAACTGAGAAAATGCAGGATGTTGTTAAACTAAACTACCTGGAAGGCTGGAAGAATATTGGTGGCGGACTTGCCATGTATTTCACTCTTAATTCTGCATATAACCGATATGGATGCTGGGGAATAACCGATGATTACACAAAGCCGGACAGAAACTTCAAAATGAAAGCCATCCGTGAAATTATAGCGAAAACTGCATCATCTGTCGATGAATCAGAAGAAGATAATCTGATTGTTTATCCAAATCCGGCTGAAGAATTTATAGAAATAGCACATTTCAACCGTAGGGTTAACCCTACGGTTGATTTACAATACCACATTCGTGTCTTCAATCTTCTTGGGGAGATCGTTTACACTGGTCCAACCCTAACTGAAAGTGATGATGGATTTAGAATTGACTTAACAGCTCTCCAACCTGGAGTATATTTATTAAAAATTAATAACAAAATCAGGATAATTATTAAGATATAAATTTTAGTTTGAGTTGATAACAAAATGCTAAATCAGAAACTTGCATGAGCATTAAAATTATATTTATATAAAAAATTAATCTTGATCTAATTCGATTATTCCACTTTTCATATTCCACAACTATCTAATCATTTATTCTCAAATATACAATCCATTGTATATCATGTTAATTCCTTGATTTTTTCGCATTTCTCTTTATAATATATAAAGTATTTATTAAAATTGCCGATAAAAAAATATTGATAAATTTTTTTACTTAATTTTTATTTCTGATATGAAAAAAGCTAAAGAAGAATTCGAAATCTCAGAAGATTTAAGAGGAAAATTTCCTTCTCTGTCAAATACCCGTATAATTTTGATCTTAAGTTGTGCGATAATTGTTGCGGAAGCTCTAATCATGGCTATGTTTCATTTCCTGAACATAACTAATTTGTTGTTTGAACTGTTATTGGATTCATTTCTATTAATATTGATAATTTCTCCGGTACTCCATATTTTGGTTTATAAACCTATGAAAAACCATATCCTGGAGAAAAGGATAGCAGAAAAGGAGCAAGCCGCTTTGCTTGAGCAATTAATAATTTCCAATGAGAGGATTGAAGAAAATCTATTCGAAACAAATATCATTATTGAAGAGTTATCGGAAACAAAGGATAGTTTGGAGAAAACAAATGCAGAGAAAGACAAATTCTTTTCGATTATTGCACATGATCTCAAATCACCATTTAGTGGATTTCTTGGTTTGACCAAGATTATGGCAGAAGAACTCCAGGATCTGACAATGGCAGAAATGCAGAATTTTTCTCAAAGCATGATGGCGTCAGCCAATAACTTATATAAGCTATTGGAGAACTTGCTCGAATGGTCGCGGATGCAGAGAGGTGTTACTGAATTCAATCCGGAGGTATGTGTTTTATCAAAACTTATTAAACAAAATGTTGGCATTGAATCCGAAGTTGCAAAGCTGAAAGATATTGAGTTAGTCAGTAATATTCCTGAAAATGTAAGTGTTTTCTCTGATTTACCGATGCTCAACACTGTAATACGAAATTTAATGTCGAATGCCATCAAGTTTACTCCTCGAGGAGGCAGGATTGAGTTAGGAACAATGAATTCATCCGTTGGTTCTCAGTCAGCAGATGTATGCGTCTATGTTAAAGATAATGGCTTGGGAATGAATCCAGAATTACTTGATAAATTATTTAAAATTGACAAGAAATCTTCACGACCCGGAACAGAAGGAGAACCCAGCACAGGATTGGGACTTCTTCTGTGTAAAGAATTTGTCGAGAGGCAGGGCGGTAGGATTTGGGTTGAAAGTGAAGTTGGAAAGGGAAGTACGTTTTATTTAACATTGCCGAAGGAAGTTCAGCCCCTTCAGGGCTGATAAGTCTTTTTTGAGGTTAAAATCCGTGGGTTAGGACCCACGGTTATTTAAATTCAGCTCTTTCAGAGCTGGAATACAGAAATA
>CAYXFU010000055.1:0-19961 GCA_964464375.1 uncultured Hyphomicrobiales bacterium | reverse complement strand
GGAAGTAAGATCGAGGTAAGATGAGTAAGATGGAATATGGTGTTCGCAAGCTCACATCGTTGTTGTGCCGGCAAATCAATGCAATCAGGAAAGTGGCGTGAAGCACAGATATTATAACCCACCCTTCATTCTTTCAAAAAATACAGCTCGCTAAGCAAATACACGACGTCGTAAGCAAATACAAAACAAGCATTTCGGTGTGTAGTCGTGGCGTGGCTTCCTGTGCAGAGATACTGAATACAAAAATGTGCGCACAGGTGAATACACACGCCCCGACTTTAACGTATATATTTAGCCCCACCCACAAACCTCCCTCAGAAAAACCTAAAACCAAATACAGGAATGTGGCTCGCTCTGCCGTAAACGTCAGCCGTCCTACGTCCTTCGTCCGGTACTCACTTCGTTCGTTGCTCGCCACATTCAGATAACATTAAGAACTGCTTCTGTCGTAGGAAAAAGGCATCTCCTCTCGCAGAACTAGCATTATTGTCCTCGTCTCTCTGTGCGTGTACGCCCTCTTTCGGTCATCGGGTTTGTTTGTCGGCTCGTTCGTTCCTCAGCTTCGCCGTTTCTTTTTAAATGCAATTATGCCCGAACGATAGTTAATTTTTCCAAGCCAACGCATCTCGCAGCCCTCCAGCTCCGGTCGTGGCTCCCTTCAGGGTTGGTCGTGCTTTGCTCGGCTTACTATTGCTGAAGAATTGACCGAAGTAAGATAAGTAAGACTTACCTGTCTTACCTACCATCTAATTAGTTTTTTTTGTGCGTCTCCGAGATCAACCGCTCCATGCTCGCTGGTTGTTCTCTCCGAAATACATGTCGCTCTCTCCGTTGGTAGCCTGCCGTTCGAGAGCTTATTATTTCGCAGTCGCTTCAGTGGTCGGGTCTATCGTTCGGGCGCAGGGCTGGAACAGACAAAAGACGAAAGGCACAGCCCTGTTGCCCTTCCCTTGCCCGTCATCTTTCGCTTCTACTATCGAATATATCACAAAAAGAGAAACAAGTTTCCCATTCGTGTTGAATACAATAAGATGCAGTACTGTTCGCAAGCTCACACACCTGCAATCAGAGTATACATAGGTAGCGGTGCAAAGCTTTGTTTTTCTGCTTCGCAGTTGTTCAGTTTCTTTTTTTTTCTTTTTTCGTCGGGAAACCAAAAACCTCGAGGCTCGGTTTTGGCTTCCCTCACAGCTCTACGGTCGCCTTTTTCCCCGTCGGCTCGCCGAAGCGTCGAGACCGTCGTGGGGCGCCTTAAATAGCGGTGCGAAGACGCGGATTATTTAAGCTGTCCGTGGTTCGTCGGAATTTCCGACAAGGGTTCTGTGGTTTCCCGTATCCTTTTCTTTTTTCGTTCCCTCGAAAACCCTCCGACGTGGCGACGCAGGGTTTTCTCGGGATACATGTCGCTCCTTCGTCGGCGAGGCGACCGTCGTTCGTTCGCTTATTATTTTGCAGTCGCTTCAGTGGTCGGGTCTATCGTTCGGGCGCAGGGCTGTAAAGGCAAAAAAACAAAAGGCACAGCCCTGTTGCCCTTCACTTGCCCGTCCTCTTCCGCTCGTGCTGTTGTTTAATCATATCGCCTTCTCATTAATGGTCACAAAAGAGAAACAAGTTTCCCATTTGTGTTAATACAAAGGAAGATGCAGTACTGTTCGCAAGCTCACACACCTGCAAATGCAAAAGGAAATTATTGCTCACTCAGCTGAAACAGCAGAGTGTATTTATTTTTTTTCTTTTTACAAATAAAGTCATTATATTTGCATCGAATAATACAATTATCAATGCTTTTTAAGGCAATATCATGAAAAAAGCACTTCTTATCTTAGTCATAATTTCAATCTGCATAAGTTGCAAAAAAGATAATCCAACTGATCCTAATAATAGCAATAGCGGAACTGTTACTATTGGTACTCAAGTCTGGATGAACAGAAATCTTGATGTTGACCACTATCGCAATGGCGATCCTATTCCTGAAGTACAAGATTCGGCTATATGGAATCATTTAACAACCGGTGCATGGTGTTATTACAATAATGATCCTGCAATTGGTGCAATCTATGGCAAACTATACAACTGGTATGCAGTGAATGATCCGCGTGGTTTAGCTCCAACTGGATGGCATGTTCCAACAGATGCAGAATGGACAACTCTAACCACTTATCTTGTTGGGGAGAACGTTGCTGGTGGGAAGTTAAAAGAATCAGGTACATCTCACTGGACTAGCCCAAATACTGGAGCTACAAACGAAACTGGTTTTTCCTCTCTCCCGGGCGGCTACCGTAACTACTTTGGTGCTTTCACCACTTTTGGTATTTATGGCTATTGGTGGTCTTCAACTGAGAATTATGCATCCTACGCATGGAGCAGGACACTGTACTACAATTACGCCGGTATCTACAGGTACAATAATGGCTACTATAACAATAAGGTTAATGGCTTTTCTGTCCGTTCCATAAAAGACAATTAAAACCAAGAGCAATTCTATTTCCACTTCCTTCCAATTCAATTGCTCTCAAATACATAACATACATTATCGCACGACCAGCTGTCCCGGCAGGTCGTTTTTTTTTTCCAAACAGCATTAGCTGATTCTTTGTCTGCTGACGCAGCTCTAACTTTAAACTTTACACTTTCGACTTTCTACTGAATAAAAGCATCAAGTCCAGCAATTCCGTTCCATTTTCGCTTCGCTTCAACAAAATGGCACTGTAATTTGCTTGTCCTTGCTGCTTTTTTCCTTAACACTTTTGCCTAAATACTTTACAAACTTTATAACTTTCTACTTTCAACTGAATTAGCAACGATTGAATCAATTCCGTTCCAGTTTCGCAGGGCTTCAACAAACTGGCACTGTAATTTGATTTCAATTCGATGCTAAGTATTTAATCAATTATTATTTTGCGTTTCACTTTATAAACTTTCTACTTTCAACTTTAAACTAGCCAAAGGCATTGTGGGGTTTTAAGCAAATATGCCCTTCAATTATCAATTATTAATTATTAATTCTTAATTAACCAATTACCTCCGTTCCATTCAAAGGGCAAATTTTAACGCCAATTTTCTTTTAAATACAGGAAAAAAATTTGTCATTAAATTTGAAATCCTCCTTCTCATTCCACTATCAAATGTCTCGAAAAAAAAGAAAAAGAAAAATAACACCCGACGTTCCTTGTGGGGTTTTTTTTCTTTTTTTATTCTTTTTTTCGGTTTTTTTGGTTTGAATATTTTTTTTGGGACAAAAATAATTTAAGGGGATTTTATGAAAATGATTGCAGTGGTTGAAGTTATGGATTCAGAAGGCGACATCTTCGGATCATCTTTTTTATTCGATACAAAGTTTGATTCTGCTGATGATTTAATCGGATTATGTTTTGAGAATATAGTCGATTTCGTGTCTTCTCGTGTCGTTGAATTATTTGTTCCGACTGATTCTCAATTAAATCGCAGAATCGGGCTTCGTGGTTTTGACTATGATTTCTCCGGTTCTCTCACTTCGTCCCCTCCGGCTTGGTAATGGTTTTTTTTGTTCAGCGTGCCGCTCCCTTGTCTCAGACCTGGAACAAGGGCAAAAAAAAACTCTGAAGGGGATTTTTAAAATTAGAAAAATTAACGGGCATTAGTCCAAAATATACAAAAATTGAAAGGTTTACAAAATGGAAGAATTTAAAATTTTAGCACTCGCACAGCATCTCGAAGAAGACGCAGACACAATTCAAGTCAGTTCTTATGATGAAAATTTATTCGAAATCGGAAGCCGTGAATTTTTAGTCGTTACCGATGAAGAAGCCGACGAACTCTGGGAAGCAGATCTCCAGAACTATCTCGAAGAATGTATTTATCCAGAGTTGCCGAAATCAATGCGATTTTATTTCGATGATGAAGCCTGGATCAGAGATGCAAAAATGGATGGCAGGGGACACAGTCTCAACCGCTACGATGGCAACGAAGACGAAATCACAATCGAAACCGAAGAAGGCGACTACACTTTTTACATTTACAGACAAAACTAATTTTCAATCAATATCGGGCAGGATCAAAGTCAGGTCCTGCCCTGAAGGGAAGATCATGGACAAGAAAGGCGATACAATCAGTTATTCAATTCTCAAGAATGTCGGAATTGATTTAAATCGATATTTAGGTTATGGGCTCCAGTGGCAACACGACAGCAGAAGCAAACTCAAAAGAGATGAAGCGAAAAATTGGGAGATTATAAAAAGCAACTTCCCAAGCTTCTTAGATTATGAAACATTTATATCATTTATCAGAGTATCTTTTTTTAATTACCAGGAGAAATCACGATGAAGAAATTATCAGAAAAACAGCTAATCCAAAACTTCGCAGATGCAGCCCTGATGTTCATCCAGAAAAATTCACCAGCAGGCTTCAATCTTGCATTATTCCAAATTTACATCATGAGCGGAAGAATCGACGACGCAACCGCATATTTGCAGAACTTCAAATCAGATCCTGAGCAAAGCTCTAAATCAACTGCTTCGGCTTCTACTTCCAACTTTTAACTTTATACTTTATAAACTATTTTCGGAGAAAATTCATGAGTAAACCTGTAGATCCTGACAACAATTTAACTTCTTCAATTTCAGACAGAACAATCATAAGATTTTACATCGAAAGATTTGACCGAAACATCAATTTCAACAGTCCCGATGATTACTTCTGGACATGGAGAAACCGATTCGAAAGGGGCATCGAATACGCAATCGCACAAATGGACAGCACCAGCAGAGAAACTCTAAAAAAAGTATTATTCGAAATCAACTAAAAAATCAGAAGCCGGAGCGAAGCTCTAAATCAACTGCTTCGGCTTCTACTTTATAACTTTAAAAACTTTACAAACTTTACAAACTATTTTCGGAGAAAAGAAAATGAAAAAGATTATTAAAGCAGTTTACAAACTACCCGAAATCGACGAGGTAGAAGGCACAGAATCCCTCAAAACTCATTTCGTACATATTCTATTCGAGGACAAACTTGCAACCGCCAGCGAGCTTTTAGACAGCTATTTTGCCCCATTATGCGATGTCATCGGCTACGATATGAAAGTAGTCTATCCGTTCAAATCCGGCTATCATTTCGACGTTGACCTCTGCGATCAGGCACTAATCCAGAACGCAAGAGACCGCAAAATCCTCAAATCAAGAAAGGCAGAAGTAAAATGAATACCAGTCTAAACCTTGATATAGAGCCGATCATCAAAAGATTTGAATCAATCGACAAAGCTATAAATGAAATCAAGCAACTAATCATCAACAAGCCACCCGAAGACGAATTGATTACAAGAACAGAATTCTTGCAGACCTTCAATAAATCTTCAACATGGCTCTGGCAACGCATCAAAGACGGTGAAATACCATATATCAAAATGGGCAGAAAAATCCATTTCAACAAGTCAGAAGTTATCGAATATTTCAAAAACAAAACAAGGGACTGATTTCTTTTTCCCCTCCTTTTCAAGGAGGGGTGACCGCAGGTCGGGGTGGTAGCTGACTTTATACTTTCAACTTTATAACTTTACAAACTAATTTTTACGGAGTAAAAATCACATGACATACGGAACACTCATAAATCAAATTGTCCTCAGAGACAAAACACATTTAGCATCCAGTAAAGATGAATTCCGTCCGGCAATGCTTCACCTATACATCAAAGATAGATTCTGTTTCGCAACTGATTCATTCATTATGGCAGTCGGAAGAATCCAGGAAGATTTTGCAAAGGAGCCAACATTCGAAGGCATCATTCCAATCGAAATCGTCAATCAATTCTGGAAATCCAAAAGTGCATACAAAAGAATTGACATCTGGGAGAGTAAAAACGAGTACAATCAAAAACAGATCCTCGCATCCTGCGATGATTTAGTAAAGCCATTAATTGATGAAATATTTCCTCCAATAATTGAATGGTTATATCGGAGACTAAATCTATATAATACTTTTGAAGATGAAACCTTCAAAGTTACTTTTAATCCTGAGTATTTGTTAAAAGTAGCATCAGCACAGGGACAGCCAAAAGGGCAAATCGATTTAGTATTTTACAAAAAAGAAAATCTTGCCTTTGTTCGATGCGAAAGCAGTGTAAGCAATGATTCAAATTTCGGCATATTAACTCTATGCAAAGAAGGCTATCTTGATATTAATTCTGATTTTTGGATTAAGGAACTAAGCAATCTTGCAGATGAAGAACAAATCAATAAATGGGATGAAGAAATTAACAAAGAAATATTTAAAATTTCAAAAGTGAGGACAGACAAAGCACTAAGCAGGAGGAAGAAAGAAATTTCAGAGCAGGAAGCCGAAGAAAATCAGTTCATTCTCGAATACATCAAAAAATACTACGAAGAAGTTTATGACGAAGCAGAAGCACACATCACAAACAAAAATATTGATGAAATCTCCGAAGCACTTTCAACTTTATAACTTTACAAACTTTACAAACTGTTTTATTTCGGAGAAATAAAAATGATAAAAATGGCACACTCAGTTTCAGACATATCCCTTCATTTAGTCCTGGTCACAAAATACCGTCGGGATTTTAATTTCAACAGCGTAATCATGGGAGAGGCAGTCGCCTCCTCCGGTGCTTTGCTCGAGCAAATCGGAATCTCCACCAACCACGTCCATCTCCTTTTGCAGATCGACACGAAGCGTCCCATCTGCAAAACCGTCGAGATCATCAAATCCATCTCATCAAAGAAATTCAAAAAGCTCTCCGGCTCCGACTGGCACGGCTGGCAGAATGGCTATTTCATTTCATCAGTCGGCAGATCCACGAAATCAAAAATCAAGAAATATTTGGAAAATCAATAAAAATAGATTTATAATCATACATAATATACTTAAAATATCCGTTGTATTTGGTATTGTACTTTATTTTATTTTTTCGTAGTTTTATTTAAAATAATGTTCATTTTAAAAATTACTATGCTTCCAAACTTTGTTTAATAAATGCAAGTAGGTTTATCATGAAAAAGTGTATGTTTTGGTTAGTTCTATTCCTGATCCATATAATTCAAATTTCTTATGTTCAATCTCAGTCTTTTCCAGTTCAATTTAAAGACTTCGATTACGGTGCTTTTGATATTGATGGCATTAAAAGCAAGATTAGTAATTCTTACATTGAGTATCACCCTCTATCAAATTTATATAATCATTTCTCATTGAAGGTACCTATGGCATGGGAAATTACTAAAGGCTCAAGTAGTATAGTTATTAATGTTCAAGATGATAGCTTCCTCGGATTTGCTGAGCCGATCTCTAAAGATCAATATGATTCATTTGAACCAAAGCATGGAATTGGTTCTGGTCTTTTTCAAGAGAATCAGACATCAAATTTTCCAGGTGATTTATATCAAAAGGTTTCTATATTAGAAGGTACCTTCTTTAATATCGCTGTTGATTATACTAGTTCAGGAAATATACTTTGTAACTTAGAAAAAAATAATAATAAGTATTCTTGGAACGAAGGTATTTTTGGTAATCCAATATTTGGTAAACTTTTAAAAGATGGTCATGGATTAAATATTTGTAGTCAAACAGTCTCCAAATTAAATAATAAGGGTATAGTTGGAATTGCTCCAAATTCAATGATTATTTTATCTGGTCGTGAAGATAATGCTGAAAACTTTGATATCTATCCTTCATCTACTCCAGTAAATAAACCGTCAATGTTATTTTATTCATTTCGGGAACCTTTGGATTATAATAATGCTTTAAGAAATGGCATACCAGTAATTGGACTACAGAGTGATTTAGAGATTAGATGGTTAGATAACTTAATATCAAGTTACAGAGATCAACCTTCACGAATATCTGTAGAAGGAGTATTTCAGGAGGTGGAAGAAGCTGGAGACTGTGTTAAGTGGGATCCGCGTATTGTTACATCTGGTAAACAATCGAATATTTACCAAAATAATCAAGAAATTGAATATTGTACATTTAATCCTTATGTAATTACAGCAAGTAACCATAAATGGGAATATGTAAATGCTCATTATAGAAAAAATGTAAATTGTGAAAGAGATATTCTTGCTCCTCTTCCAGTGGTCGTCTTAGGAAATAATGGAGACTATCAATATCATCCTGGTCAATCAACTGCCATTTCTCAGGTTGCTGCTATTGTGGCATTAATGATGTCTACATGCAATACTTTAAATATCCTTCCTGCAACTTTATTGACAAATAATAAACATCTACTTCCTCAGATGGCATATAATATTGTAACTTTCACAGCTACAAAAATAATTCCTAAAGATTATAATAAAAATTTTGAAGAATCTTATCAATATTCTAGGCAGATTGATGTTGGAAGAAATATACTAGTTGATGAATTAGATAGATATTGGTCGCGTCAGGCTCTTTATGGCAAAGCCAATGCCTTTCGATGTGTGATACATTCCATTCCTAAAAAAGCTGATTATTTATATTCGACAGCTGAAACTTTAGCTACAAATCAATGTCATCCCCTCGACAACAAATATTATATTCATTTTGGGAGTAATTGCAAAGAAGATTTTTGGATAAATGATTTTGGATACAACAATCATGATGATATTTATAAAAAATCAAGTAATATTCCCAATATTAATCGAGATCCTACTGCTAACCAGATATTTTCTGTTTATGAATGGGGAGGTCGTCATTTCCCGGGTAATACAGAAGAACCTTGGAAAAATAATTGGGGTGAGACAATATTAAAGGATGGAGCTTCAATTCTAGTTCCAAATAATTTCGTCGCGGCTATTGATGGTATTTTGAGACAACCTAATGAAAAATATTACAATTTTAATGGTAGCACTAAAACACTTGACGAAACTCCAGATTACATAGTAAGTTCTGGAAATAGAATTTATACTGAAGGTGACGGTAAAATATTAATTACAGGCTATTTGAGGGATATTCAGCTTGAAGGAAATATCAAAACTGATGATTTAGAAATGGTATGTAGTAAAATTCCAAATTCGAGCCCCGATGAATGGTATGATTATACTAAGTTAAAAATAAACTCTTCATCTGCACTCGCTTCTGAAATATATGGAAAAGTCAATGTTTACAATAATAGTGAAATTGGTTTCGGGGATGGGACAAATAATATTTTAGTTCTTCAACCTGGAGGTGAACTTCATTTGTATGGTACAAAGGGCATCGAAATTACATCAGGTTCTACTTTAGAAATGGCATATAACTCAAAGATAATAAAAGAAACCACTGCTGATGAAAATCTGAAAATTCATATTCAAGATGGAGGGACTCTAAAAATCCTTTCTGGTGCCGCTGTTACGATAGATATCCCAATTGAAGTTGAGCCCGGTGGACAAATAGAATGTGAAGACAATACTCTTGCTTGGATAGATAATATTACCATAAAAGGACATTCTGGTACAGAACAAGAACTATTTTTCAATACTGATATAAATAAATTAGGTGTTTGGATATTACCATATAAATATGTTATTGGACAAACAACAATAATTAGAAGTGGTAAAATTACACTTATGCCAGGAGCATCTGTTGTAATTCCTCAAGTGAAAGATGATCCGAATTCGAAAGTAAAAGAAATTGCAATTATTGGTGGAATTGATATTCAGGGTAGCTATACTGTTACACCAGCGTTTCCCAATCCAATTGTTTCATTAAAGACCGGAAGTCTTACTGTAAACAATAGTGCCAACTTTGTTACTGGTCCAATCACAACGACAGACTTTACTAATGTAGAATTTAAACCTGGTTCGACGGTTACATTTGTTACTTCGAATCAGGACATTGGTTTAGGTATTTCAAATAGTTTTATTCATAATTTTAAAATTGGGAATAAAATTGGCAGTGTTTTAGAACCTATGGTGACTATAAAAGGATTAAAAGGTGAGAATAAATTTTCATGTAGTAACTCAGGCATTAATACATTTGTTCTCGCAAATATTCAATTTCAGGGATATGAAGGTGGTGCTAATTATGGACCTCTATATCCGCCTCCCCCCCAAGCACCATCATTTTATGCAAAAAATGTAAAATTTGAAAATGTTACATTGAAATTAATCAACGGAATTAAGTATCCTGTAGAAAAATGCGCTTTCTCAATTGATGGTGATTTACTAAAAAATGCTGAGACAAATAATCTTGATCTTTACCAGGATAAGCCTAGTGTATTGTTAGATGTTTATCGTGAGTATTTTTTTTCATATACTGGTCAAGCTGGAGATGAAGGGTATTCTAGCTTATCTTTAATTAATTGTACTTTTAAAGATAACCAGATGATAAATATGCAATGGTTGACTTCTGATAATACTTCAAATATTCCCAATTTTAAAAATCATTTTATTGGCTTGAAAGCTGATAAAATAAACAATGTTACTATAGACAATTCAAACTTGAATCAGTTGCCTCCCAATCCCACTTTCCTCCAAATGAATAATATTGACAATAATCACTTCTGGGGCTTGAATAGCGGAATCTCAACAGCCAATTGCGGTAGAGTGACTATAACCAATTCTAATTTTGGATATTGTAGAAAAGCAAATGACGACCAGAACTCAAGCGTTAAAATGTGCCAAAATTCAACTTTCAGGGTAAATACAGCACATTCATTATCTTCCTCTAAATTCTGGGGTACTTTCGATAATAAATTCCATCAATCAAATAAGTCAACAGAATTAATTGGAGTATTAGCTGGTCAGAACTATCGTGGTAATTTATTTGATGATTACTATAACGGTATTTTCATGAATAACAGCAGAGCTTTTTTAAGGGGTGACTTCACTGATGCTTCAAAATTGAATATATATAATATGGGGAGAAATGAGTTTATAACTTTACCTTTAATTGAAGAAAATTCTTATAATAATCCCTTACGTACTTATAACAATCCATTCACAGATCCAGGTCAAAATAAATATTATAATGAAAAACGAACTGATGTTTTTTTTAAGAGTTATGGCAGTAATAATAATACAGATTATTTTGATGGACGAAAGCCGTTGAAAATTCAATGCGGATTTAATAAAATGAGTGACTTTGCTCCTAGCCATTTGTACTACGATGATAAGAATTATAATTCAAACTGGCCCAACATCAATGTTGTTCCAGACGTAAATGAATGGAGACCAAGCCCAAATAATTCCATAAGATATAATCTCAATAATTATGAAAATATAACAATTATATCACCTCAAAACAATTTATCGACATCACAGGATAGAATTCTTGGATGCGACAATCCGACTTCTGAAGCAAGATGTGAGGAAATCGTTCCAATTATGCAACCATGTGATTTTTATGTACGCAATTCAGGAAATTATCCCTTTGTGCAGAATCCTGATACAGCTCTTGATAATGATTTTTATGCCTACCTTAATGATTTTTGCAATGGGATTCTGTCTTGTGAATGTTATAAATTAAGACTTTTCGATCTGATGCAATTAGCTTCATTGGGTGATTCTACAAATGAGAAAATGAATACTGTTATTACATGTATTCTCAATAAAGCAAATGATCCTGTATATAATATGAATAACTGTGATTTGACGAATTTAATGCTTTCTCTAGGTGAAGCTTATGAAAAAAAAGGATTGTTGAATGACGCTCTGGATTCTTATTATGATATCATATTCAATTCGTCAAATTCATCCGATACGACAATAGCAAGATGGAGAATAATGAATTTAGAGGCGATTCAGGCTGATACTACTTATGGCTCTGTATATGATTCACTAATGTCAGAATACCACCGCAGAGTTGATTATGATATAACGAAAACAAGTTATAGTGAAGGAGCTCCGCCCCCGGCTCCCAAAGCATCGATTCAGGATAGTGATGACAAAGATAATTATTCCAATATCGAAGAAAAGCCGCTTGCAGAGCTTGAGCAAAATGCTCCTAATCCGTTTATAAACGAAACAGTCATTAAATTCCGTCTTAATAAGGAAGCTGATGTAAGATTAGGAATTCACGATAATTTGGGTCAGACGATTAAGGTGATAGTAAATCAGAGGTTAAAACCCGGAAACTATATTTATACTTATTTCAACGAAGGGCTTGCATCTGGAGTTTATTTATCTTTGCTAACAACGGATGGCAGGCAGTTCTCCAAAAAAATGCAGTTAGTAAAATGATATTTTCGAAAAAAATAATTAATCAATCAACCGTAAGGTTAACCTTACGGTTGATTTTCTTTTTTTTTCTGGTTTTTTCTTTAAGAAGTAAAGCTGATGAACCTTTTTGGGAATTGGTTTCCATGAACCCACAAAGAGGTATGATTTATTTATTTGACAGATTCGATAAAGATAGTATAATCTTTTCTTCTGGTAGTGGTGGTATATTTTATTCGTTAGATCAAGGTGATAATTGGAATTGGTTTTTAGATAAGAACAGAGTTGGTATTATTAAGTTCGGAGAACTTATTTTTACAAGAGGTTCTGATGACTTAAATGGTATTCAATCTTATGGGATTTATAAAACCACAGATTTTGGTAAAAATTGGATTGATATTACAGGTAATTGGGACAGAAAATACCCTCCTTATAAATTTGTTCTAGATAGTAATAGGATATATACCGTGTTATTTAATGGCACCTCCAATGATCAAGTATTTTATACTTCTGATGGTGGAATTAATTGGATATTTTGTACTGAATTAGATTATAAAGGTGATGTTTGGGCCTATAATAATTTTTTACCTCATAAGAATTTATTGATAGCAACAGGTGAAACTTCAGATAGGAAGAACTCCTTTTTCAGTATTTCTGCTGACACAGGTAAAACATGGAAACGAAAAGATTTTAAAAACAATAAAATATACGGATTAGTACTGATATCTGAAAATGAATATTTTATATCAACAGAGAGAGATGGTATTTATTATACATCAGATTATGGTGACACTTGGTCATCAAAGTGGTTAAAGGGTGAATCGGTTAATTCATTTTCAATCTCTTCAGATAGAAAAAAAATTATAGCAGCCATATATGAGAAAGGAATTCGATTTTCAATAGACGGTGGGATAAACTGGACCCAATCAGCATCATTTTCTGATATCAATATTAGAAATTTAACAATGCAAGTTGATAAAATAATAAATGATTATTCTTTTTGTTTTCCGTTTCATTTGGGTTCTTATAGAGCTAGTGATAATTTTAATATTTGGCAAGAAAAAAACAATGGCTATACAGGTATGTCACCCTATGACTTCACATTTAATAAAGATACGATAGTTATGTCCTGCTGCGGAGTATTCAAATCAATTGATAAAGGAAAAAATTTTAATTATTTGGATTTAAAAGCCTATGACACCGGTCCTGTAGCTGTTAATAGCAAAGGTGTTATATTTGTTGGAGATCAAAGTACAGGAGGTACAGAAAAGGGTATATTCCGTTCAACCGATGGAGGAAAAAATTGGGAATCTTTATATAATAATCAAGGTCCTCCGGCTATTTTAATTAATAAAAGAGATGTTTTATTTATTGGTGGTGTGTCCACTGATAATGGTAATACTTGGAATGCATCCCCATCAAATATCGATAAAATTGGAATAAATGATGAGGGAGACCTATTCACTTTTGCATGGGAAAATCCAGGTGATACAATGGCAGGCATCTGGCGATCGACAGATGACGGAGCTACCTGGAATAAGTTACAAACTGAAACATTCGGATTTATTGACCCAACTATAACTCAACGTGGGGGTAGAGTTGTATTCAATAGTAAAACAAAGACAGCTTTCTGGGAAGCAGGTTTTAATAACGAACATTCATTTGGAGGTGGTTATAAGACAACTGACAACGGAAGAACATGGTATGCCATAAATTATGAAAAAACAGGATATCCTGAATCCATAGGTATAGCTGTTGATTCTCTTGGTTGCTGGATTGGCATCGGAGGTGCAACACAAGGATGGGGCATATACCGCTCCTGCGACAATGGTGAGACGTGGCAGAGAATGGATACAACAGGATTAAAACATAAAGAATTCGGTCCAATTGGTGTCAGCCCCGATGGTCATATCTACGTTTTTGGTGCAACTGGCGGTCTCTACCGCTCCAGAGATAAATTCGTATCAGTAGAAGAAAAACCAGATCCAAACGACAAAATAACTATAAAACCCAATCCGGCATTTGATTTCATTGAAGTCCTAAACCCAAATTATGAGAAGATCTCAATAATCAATATACTTGGAGAAACCATTTTCCAAACATCAGAATTTTCAAAAATTGATATCTCATCATTTC
Organism: uncultured Hyphomicrobiales bacterium; assembly: GCA_964464375.1. GTDB lineage: Bacteria > Bacteroidota > Ignavibacteria > Kapaibacteriales > UBA2268 > CAIOZA01. The sequence continues at coordinate 5,728 of CAYXFU010000055.1, read as the reverse complement.
CGACTGGTATCTATTTAGTAAGGATAGGAGATAAAGTCAGTAAGTTTGTAAAATTATAATTATGCTAGAATCAGTTTTCCATAAAGATCCAACCTACGATGATCTTCCGGCAGAAGCCAAAGACTTCAAACTGCTTGAGTACCTCGTCCTTCTCGGTGCGTCGGGCAAACACGTCCACATCAAATCTATTTCCTCTTCTCATTCTCGATAGCCTCTCCAATCTTCTCGATATCCTCATCCTGGATAACGAGGAAAGGCCTGCGTGGCGTTCTCCTTCCACCGCTCTGGTGTATCGCTCCGTATTCAACCCCGGCTTCCATCTTCACAGATATCCCATTCTGTACATTCGACACAATCACGCCGATTGAGTTTCTCAATCTTCCCGTATCCACCAACGTCTTGCCTCCGTATCGCTTCACTCTTTTCGGTGGCTCCCACTTTTCAGTTCCGCCTCCAGCTTTGCCACCACCATATCGTCCGCCCTCATCAAAGTTACATTTAATCGATTCGCTCACAATTACAGCAATTTCACTAAACGCTCCCGATATCGGCTTCTGCCTAATAATTTCGTAATTGCTTGGCTGATTGGGTAGAGTAAATGATAAGGTCTTGGTGTTGAACACAAAAAAAATAATAATCAATCAAAAAATCATATGGATTAAATTCATGTCCATCCTAATATTAGCTAGCTAATTGTAACAATTTTTAAAGATCACTAGGATTTCTAAAATATCTTTATTAATTTAACAACAGCCATTCGAAGAAAAAATAAAAATAGTTCTTTTAGATATAGATCATTTTTTGGGCATCTATTGGGAAGTAAATACAGCATTTCGACTTGAAAGTTATTTAAAAGAACTAACTAACTACACATTCATAATTAATATCATTAAACAATATGAAAATAGAATAAATTAAATTTTAAAACTTTAATTCATTCCTGACAATAATCGGATTACTCACTTTTGAAGGGGTTAACATTGATTAAATTAAAAATTCAAAAACAGCGAGGAGCAAAAAATAACCGGATTGTAATTTTATAGGTTGCCAATCCGGTCGAGCAATTAATCATTGCCTGAAGTCGAGACTTCACTGGTAATGACTAAGCAATTAATAACTTATTTTACAATTAATTGATTATTCATTTTTAAGGAATTTTGATTATGAAAAATTTTATATTTTTCTTCGTAGTTTTCTGTATTTCGTCAATTTACTTGTTTGCAATTGATTGTTCACAAGATAATTGTCCAACTGGTTATTATGCTGCTGGATCAGTTCAAATAACTATAGGTACATGTGTGTACGACGTATGCTATTGCTGGACGAGAGATGGGAACACTGTTCATTTATGGATGGATCCTGTAATAAATATTGCAAGTGGCGGTTCCGGTTGCTTTCCTTATACAGGTAGTGCATATGTTGTTTTAATGAGGGCATTTGGCACATATATTATTCAGAATAATCCTGATAATCTTGATTGGCCAACATGTCCACCATGCACAATGAATCCACCACCACCACCACCGCCGAATGTATATATTGTTGAGTATTTTTCTAAATGCTATAATGATGGTGTACCGTCGGAACTAACTAACTATGGTTTATGCTCTGCCACATATTCAGTATGCTGTAATGGAGGAATCAGACAAATAACTTTTGTTTCATCTACTAATACATATAACGGCTGTACTGAAGATGGATATGCTCCAGTTTGTAATCCTTAAACTGAACTGCCATCAAAGATAATTATTTTTGATGGCAGGGTATTTTTTTTTAAGAGATAGGAGTGATCAATGAAAAATACCTGTATTTTATTTTGTAATTTGATATTATATATATGTTTATTGACATTCATTGCCGAAGGAATTTGCTATAGTCAAGAGACAGCTAACCAATCAGATAGTTTAAAAATTAAAATTGAAAAAAAAGTAAATCAATTTATTTATATTATTTCTTCCCCAAATCCATGCAAAAATAAAATTAGATTTCGAATATATGGTTTATCTACTATTGATAAAGAAAAATTTGAATTTAAAATTTATAATTTACTTGGATTTGAAGTTGAAGATCTTTCCAAAATAGCAAATGACGCTAATGATGGTACATTTTCTGATTTTTATACTGATTTTAATCATCTAAATATTGGAATATATTTTGCTTTGCTTTCTACAGAGAAATACTGTAATTTATATAAGTTTATAAAAACTGAATAAAATATCTGAAAAGGTGAAATATTGTTTAAACTAGTAGGAATAATATTTATTATTATTATTGTAAACTCTCAAGTTTTCTGTCAAGATAATAATCAAAGCTTATCACCTCATGTCTTGATTGAAAACAAAGGACAGTGGAAACCTGAAGTTAAATTTCTTTCCAAGATAAATGGTATGATTGCCTGGATAACTAAGACTGGTGTTGTTTATGATTATTACAAAATCAAAGATAATACACCCGTAGATTTAAAAGAATTCAGAAAAATAGACCGCCGAATATTTAAAGATGAATTGAGAAGAAGATATAATTTGGAGATAGACACTTTTCAAACGAAAAAAGGTCATGTTGTAAAACTCGAGTATGAAGGCATATCGAACAATATTAAAACAGAAAATATAGAAAAGCAGGAAACTTATTACAACTATTTTATTGGTAATGATTCTTCAAAATGGGCTTCTTTTGTGCCTTTGTATAAAGAAGTAATCCTAAAAGATGCATACAATGGAATTGATATAAGATATTATTTTGATTCCAAATCCGATATAAAGCAACTAGGTACATATTTAAGGTATGATTTTATTGTTAATCCCGGAGCTGATATATCCCAAATTAAAATGAAATTCACAGGACAGGAAGGAATTTATATTAACGAAAAAGGTGATTTAGTATTAAAAACAAATATCGGTAATATATCACATTGTGAAATTTTTGCTTATCAAGTAATAGGTAATATTAAAGTAAAAATTTCATGTAAATTCCATTTAGAAGAAAAATGTACTATTAGTTTTATCACAGAAGAGTATGATAAATCTTTTCCACTTATAATTGATCCAATAGTCTTCTCTACATTTATTGGTGGCTATGAGAATGAAAATATGCATTCAATGCAAATTGATAATTCAGGAAATTCAATATTTACAGGAAAAACAAATTCATCGGATTATCCCATTCAAACTGGTGCTTATCAAACAAGTCTCGCTGGAATATCTGACTGTATTTTGACGGAATTGAATGCAACCGGTACCACAATTATTTTTTCAACCTATTTTGGAGGATCTTCAACATCAACTGCATATACTGAAGAAAGTAATGATTTGAGAGTTGGAGAGAATGGAACTATATTTGTAGCAGGGATTACTCCATCCTCAGATTTTCCAGTTACTAATAATTGCTACCAGCCAAATTTGGGTGGAGTTGCAGATGGATTTATAACGAAATTCAATTCAAATGGTTCTAGTTTGATATATTCAACTTATATAGGCGGTTCTTCCCCTGAATATGTTTCATCTATTTCAATAGATGGTTATGGTAATACTTATGTAGGTGGTAAGACCAATTCGTCAAATTTTCCGGTAACATCAGGTGCTTACCAACAAGCACCTTCCAGCGATACAGAAGGATTTGTTGCTAAACTTAATTCTACGGGCACTTTTTTATTGTATTCAACATATATTGGAGGTGCTTTGTCAGATGGAGTCAGTGACATTTTACTCGAAAGCTCAGGTAATGTTTATATTACTGGTTTTACAAGTTCTATAAATTTCCCAACTACATCTGGTGTTTACCAAACTTCAAGAATTGCAGGTCAAACAGGTTTTATTACCAAATTTAATTCTGATCTATCAACTATCATAAGTTCAACTTTTATAGGATGTACAACATCCGTTGGTAATAGCAACCCAACGAGAATTAAGTTTGATGATAATGCGAATGTAATGATTATTGGTTCAGTTTATACAGATGGTTATCCAACAACTTCCGGAGCATATCAGCGATCATTTGGTGGTGGTGTGAATGATGGTTTTTTTTCAAAATTAAGTTCTGATCTCTCTTCTTTATTATATTCCACATATCTTGGCGGGTCTGATTATGATAATATACAGGATTTTTCTTCAGATAGAAATGGCTATATTACTTTAACAGGTGGAACAAAATCATCTAATTTTCCAACAACTAATGGATGTAAAAATCAAGGAGATTTTGAGTGTTTTGTTACTAAACTAAATGCTTCAGGTTCAAATTTAGATTATTCTTTTTTTTTAGGAGGTACGCAAGCTGATAATGGCTATGCAATTCAAATTGATGCTTCTGGTTCAATGTATATTTCAGGTGAAACTAGATCATCAAATTTTCCGGTAACTGCCGGATCTTATGACACAAGCCATAATGGAAATAAAGACATTTTCATAACCAAAATCATTCCACCCATAGACTGGCCCCAGCTAAAGACAATAACAAGCAATAAATTCGACTCACTACTTTGCCTCGTCAACCATCTGGACACATTCTATGTACACAACACTAGCTTTTGTGATTTTGATATAACAAGCAAAAGCATTACAGGAGCCAATGCCGGAGATTTCAGGGTTGTCGAGCCTGAGACTTTCCCTGTGAATGTACTTCCCGGAGATTCGGTCAGGTTTCAGGTGATATTCTCAACACTGACAGCAGGAAATAAAACAGCCACACTGACACTTAATCATACAGGGTATCCTAATCCTTACTCAATTGCATTATCTGGAGTTAAAGACATAGTAAAAGTAGTCTTTGAAGCAACAACGGCAGATACAATCAAGATGAACATGGTGACGTGTCCGGGAGGCACGATTGATACGAACTTCATAATAAAAAATGCATCTTCAGTCCCTACAACTGTCGTGTTTACTGATGTTACCTCTCCATTTGAAGTAACAGGCTTGAATGCAGATAAATCATTTTACCTGCCATTGAACGGTCTTGGAGAAGTAAAGGTTAGATTCACAGGCTTACCCAATATAGGAAAAGTATCGAGATTATTCTCATTCTCAGATACATGCGGTAAGATAAAGTATATTCAGTTAAATGCCACTGTCAAACAACCTATAGCCAGAGCTGGCAAAGACACTGCCATTTGTTTCGATTCTTACGCAAATATTGGCGATAGTGCTACATCCGGCACAATTCCTTATCAATACGAATGGACACCGTCACAATTCCTCTACGAAGCAAACATAGCAAAACCCAGAACTATGCCATTGAAATCAAATACTGAGTTTTATCTGAAGGTAACCGATGCTCTCGGCTGTACAGGATACGACACAGTTCTAGTAATTGTAGCTCCACAAATGAATTTATCAGCAGTCCCAAATCTCACTATATGCAAAGGTAATTCAACAATCCTAAAACCAAATGTAACCGGAGGCTTACTCCCATACAAATACAAATGGTCACCAGCAAAGAATCTGAATAAGCCGGATACATCCAATCCCATTGCCACACCCGATATATCTACAATGTACTATTATACAATCACCGATAGTGCTGGCTGTATGGTACGTGATTCAATAATGGTCTATGTCCAGCCCAATGTGAAAGTATCGGCAGGAATGGATACGACAATCTGTCCCGGATACACAATCACACTGACCGGAACGGCAGAAGAAGGTTCAACACCGTATAAATCGTTCAAATGGATACCAACAACCGGACTTGATGATCCAAACATACTGTCGCCAAAACTGCGAATACTCAAATC
>CAYXFU010000054.1:5104-20442 GCA_964464375.1 uncultured Hyphomicrobiales bacterium | reverse complement strand
TTCCTAATCATAAAAAAAAGAAATAATTCTAATGCCATATTGTTCTAATTCCATTGCTCTTAAATACATAACTTATTTTCTGCACGACCAGCTGTCCCGGCAGGTCAGCACAAAGCGTCCCATCTGCAAAACCGTCGAGATCATCAAATCCATCTCATCCAAGAAATTCAAAAAGCTCTCCGGCTCCGACTGGCACGGCTGGCAAAACGGCTACTTCATTTCCTCCGTCGGCAGATCCACTAAATCAAAGATCAAAAAGTATCTTGATGAGCAGTAAAAAATATATATTACATTTGGAATGTATTGTTTAATTTACTATATTGCATCCTGAATGTCATATAAAAATTAAAGATGCGTAAGAGTATGCAAATAAGTAAGTTAAAAGAGATTATTATTGAGCATAAAAAAGGACTGCTTAGATCCGATGATTTAATTAGCAGAGATGTTTTATCTAAAAGCAATTTGGTAGTTGACTCCAAGGAAGTAATTGTTATTACGGGTGTCAGACGTAGCGGAAAGTCATCTTTGATGAAACTTATTGCGAAAAATTTGCTTTCAACCGGTGTGCCGGAAGGCAACTTACTTTATATTAATTTTGACGATGACAGGCTGATTAGTTTTACCGTAGAAGATTTTGACAACTTACTTAACGCTTATCTTGAATTGAATGGACCAATCGGGAAAAAATACTTCTTTCTTGACGAGATTCAAAATGTTAAAATGTGGGAAAAATGGGTTAATAGGCTTTATGAATTCGAAAATGTTAAGATATTTGTTACTGGCTCAAATTCATCTATGCTTAGCTCTGAATATTCTACCTACCTGACAGGGAGAAATCGTCAAATAATAAATTTTCCCTTTTCTTTTAGTGAATACCTTAACTATAGAAATATCAGTTATAATCAGGATGATTTTTTTGATAGGGATAAGGTGAGTGAGATAAAAAGGGAACTTAATAATTTTTACATCTACGGAGGGTTCCCTGAGATAGTCAAAAATGAGGATTTATCCCTGCTGGAACAATACTTCAAAGATATTTTATACCGTGATATTATTGTTCGGCATGGCATCAAAAATAATAAGGAAGTAAGGGAGCTTGCTCTGATTCTTTCATCCGAAATTGCGACCAACCAAAGCTACCAGAAACTGAAAACTGTTCTGAATATAAAAAGTCTGACAAGCATTAAACAGTATATCGGTTATTTCTCAGAAAGTTATTTATTCTTTCAGCTTGGTCTTTTTTCAAATTCTCTAAAACAGCAAATCTATAACTCAAAGAAGAATTACTGTATTGATATCGCACTTGCTAATTCGGTTAGTTTTGTTACTTCCAGGAATGAAGGCAGGTTATACGAAAATATCGTGTTTCTCGAATTAATAAGAAGAAACGAAGAAATATATTATTGGAAGTCCTCATCTGACAAAGAAGTTGATTTTATACTAAAAAAAGGGACTCAACTCTTGACTGCTATCCAGGTTTCAATTGATATAAGCAATGATGCCACCAAAGAAAGAGAGTTCTCAGCTCTTTTATGTGCTCATCGTGAACTGGGTATAGATGATTTGATAGTTCTTACAAAGGATGATGAATATGATATTATTTACCATGATACCAATATTTCAATAAAGCCGATTTGGAAATATTTACTGAATCAATAAAAAAATGTAGCATAAACTCAACTTTGTCTGCTGAAAATTTCCTTAAAAATTCATTAAAAAGCTTTATTGAAATACGCATTAAAACACACAAAATCCATAGTAAATGAGAACTTGGCGGAACAGTAATGATGGCTACCCCCTGGCAACCTTTCTATTCAAACAGCTCTCTGAATTCACAAAAATAGAAGCTCTCCGGCTCCGACTGGCACGGATGGCAGAACGGCTACTTCGATTCCTCCGTAGGCAGATCAACTAAATTGACAGTGATGAAGTATCTGGAGGAACAGTAAAAAAAGATGAATAGTCACATTTTCAATATATCAACTTAATGTATTAATTTTGTAGAATGATCAAATCTATATATTTTTGCATCTGATGAGAAAGAAATTAAATATAATCATAATTATTTTGGCTTATGGGCTGAATTTTGCACATGATTTTCAAATACATGAACATCATGAGCAGGATTTCTTCCGCATTTCTCATCATCAGGTTACCGAACATTTTCACGATAGTCTTGCTGAATGCGACCATTCTGAGTCTGAATCGAATGGACTTCCATTCCAACATTGTCATATCGAGCATGCTCACGATAATGTACTTTTAAGAAATACTCAATCTTCAATCCATATTTCAGATTTCGCTGAATCTTCAGAAAAATTTTATTGTTTTCAACCAAATGTATTTGATTTAAAAGAGATTTTTTCAATCAATAGCAAAAATACTTATCAAGCATTCACTGGATTATCTCTGTGTCTTAGATCTCCTCCTTCAGTTTCCTAATCTTTCAATCCTCAAATAATTTTTTACCATACAGATTAGGAATAATTATGACTAAATATATTAGTTTAGCTCTGATCGTGCTTTTTTTGATAGCATGTTCAAAAACAAAATTTGAATCTCACGACCATTCTACCGGAGAAGCCGCTCATGCTGGTCATGGCGGTGGTGAAATAGAAAATGTACGTTTTACAGTCTTTTCAGCTCAACATGAATTGTTTGCCGAAGTGTCACCTTTTATTCAAGGCAAAGAATGTACATTTACTGTTCACTTTACCAAGCTAGTAGACTTCAAACCAGTTACAAATGGTTCTCTTAAAATCGTTTTAAGCGGATCTATCAACGAAACTCTGTCAGTTGATTCCATTGCCAGAACAGGTATCTTTATTACTTCATTTACTCCGAAAACAACAGGAAATGTTGAAATAGCATTTATTTATACTGATGGTAATATTAGAGATACAATCAAAATACCAAGTCAGAAATGCTTTTCATCAATTGATGATGCAAATAAGGAAACAAAACCTTCTGAAAAGGGAATTACTTTCCTCAAGGAAGAATCTTGGAAAATTGATTTTGCTTTAATGCATGTCATCCAAAGCAATTTTTCTGTAATTGTGAAAGCAACCGGAAAAATAATCAATAATCCTTCAGATGAGATGTTAATTACTGCCAATACTTCAGGTGTTGTAGGATTTCTTGACAATTCTCTCACTCCTGGCAAAAAAGTATCGTCAGGAAGTAAAATGTTTTCTATTAAACCCGGTAGTTTAAGAGAAGATAATATGGAATTGAAATACGTCCAGGCAAAGTCTAATTTCGACAGAGCCAAAAAGGAGTATGAAAGAGTATCCGAACTTTATAAGTTAAAGATAACCCCAGAGAGAGAATATTTAGATGCAAAATCTTCATTCGAGAATGCAGAAGCCATTTTCAAAAATTATTCTCAATCTTCGGAAGGCAAAAATATAACGATTAAAGCTTCCAAAGGAGGTTATTTAAAAAGGCTCTTAGTAAATCAGGGACAGTTTGTTGAAGCCGGAACAACACTTGCTGTTATATCCAACAATAATAAGCTGATGATTCAAATTGATTTACCAACAAAAGAATTTTCAAAACTTAGCAACATCACTGATGCCAATTTAATAATTGATAATAATACAATCAAGATGAAAGAATTAAACGGCAAAGTTTCTGGCAGTCCGATAAGTTCCGGTTCTTCTGGCTTTGTAACTTTGTTTCTTCAAATCGATAACAAGATAAATTTATTACCAAATTCTTACATTTCACTTTATTTGTTTGGTTCAAATATATCAAATTCAATAACAGCACCAAACGAAGCCTTGTGGGAAGACCAAGGGAATTTCTTTGTTTTTGTTCAGAAAAATGGGGAGTTGTTTGAGAAAAGAGAAGTTTCAATCAACGGGTTTGATGGATTCAATTATCTAATTGGCTCCGGTCTTAAGAATGGAGAGGTGATTGTCACCAAAGGAGCATACAGAGTGATGCTTGCTTCCAAATCATCAGAATTACCATCACAATCACATGCTCATTAAAAGGATAAAAATATGCTGAACAAAATATTAAATTTTTCTTTGAGCAATAGAATAGTTGTTCTCATCGCCGGAGTTCTTATCATGGTGGTTGGGATGTTTGTTGCCAAAGACATGGAAGTAGATATATTCCCGGACTTGAGTGCACCAACAGTAGTTGTTATGACTGATGCAAAAGGAATGGCACCAGAAGAAGTTGAGAAAATGGTTACATTTCAAATTGAAACTGCCGTTAACGGTTCGCCTTCAGTCCGTCGTGTCCGCTCAAATTCTACAATGGGATTTTCTATTGTTTGGGTTGAATTTGATTGGGGAACGGATGTGTTTAAAGCACGTCAGACTGTTACAGAAAAGCTATCACAAATTGCAGGCAATTTACCTGAAGGAGTTTCAGCCCCAATTCTTGCACCTCAGACTTCTCTTTTAGGTGAAATAATAATCTTTGCTATGACTTCAGATTCTCTGAGCTTGATGGAATTAAGAACACAAGCTGACTGGAATGTTATGCCACGATTACTTTCGCTTGGTGGTGTAGCTCAAGTTACCGTTATGGGTGGTGATGAAAAGCAATTCCAAATTCAGGCAGATCTGCAGAAGATGAAAAACTTCGGAGTTACATTAGAAGAACTTACAGAAGCGTGCAAGAAGATAAACGAAAATTCAAATGGGGGATTCTTTAATCAGTATGGTAATGAATATATAATTCGTGGCATGACGAGAACCACAATACCGGAAGAATTTGGAAAAAGCACAATTAAAATGAATGATGGTTATCCTGTCAGGATAAATGATGTGGCTGATGTAAAAATAGCTCCTGCACAAAAAATCAATGATGCTTCTTATAAAACAAAACCGGCATTAAATTTTACAGTGACTAAGCAACCCGGCGTCGGTACAAATGACCTTACGAATAAAATAATAAATACTTTGCAGGAATTGAAAAAATCACTTCCTGGAAATGTTGATTTCAAAACCGAACCTTTTCATCAGGCAAATTTTATTAAAACATCAATTTCAAATATTGAAAATGCGTTGCTCGAAGGTTCTGTTTTTGTTATTATTATTTTGTTTATATTTTTGATGAGTTTCAGAACAACTGTAATTTCATTAGTTGCAATACCACTTTCTCTTTTGACAACTATAATCGTAATGAAATTACTTGGATTAAACATTAATACAATGAGCTTGGGAGGAATGGCTATTGCAATCGGTTCATTAGTTGATGATGCAATAATTGATGTTGAAAATGTTTTTAAAAGACTAAAAGAGAACTACTATAAACCTAAAGCTGATAGAGAAAATACCACTAAAGTTATTTTTGAAGGTTCTAAGGAAATTAGAGCTTCAATTATAAATGCCACCGTTATAATAATTGTGGCATTCCTTCCACTTTTCTTTTTAAGCGGAGTAGAAGGTAAAATGCTACAGCCTCTGGGGATAGCTTTTATCATTTCGCTTTTTGCTTCACTGATAGTATCAATTACTATTACACCTGTATTGTGCAGTTATCTTATAACAAATGAAAAATTATTAGGTAAAAGAGAGGGTGACAATAAATTTATCGGTTTCTTAAAGAAAATTTATAAGACAATATTAACCGTATCTTTCAATCACAAAAAGAAGATTTTAATTACAGTAAGTCTATTACTTTTAATTTCTCTTGTTTCTACTCAATATCTTGGTCGAAACTTTCTGCCTACATTTAACGAAGGGTCACTTACAATAGTAGTTGCTTCAACACCTGGCATTTCTCTTGAAGAATCAATTAAAATTGGAAATCAAGCTGAAGAAGCACTCCTTTCTATCCCTGAGGTTGTTTCAACAGCTAGAAGGACGGGCAGGGCTGAACTTTCCGAACATTCTTTTGGTTCGAGTATCTCTGAAATTGAAACGCCGTTTGTGCTTAAACATCGCACCAGAGATGAGTTCTTGATAGAAGTAAGACAAAAATTATCATCGATAACAGGCATTGTTTTTAATCTAGGTCAACCGATTAGTCATAAAATTGACCATATTATTTCCGGAGCTAAAACAAGTATAGCCATTAAACTGTTCGGAACTAATCTTGAAAAAATGTACAATTTTGCTAATGAAATTAAGGGAAACATATCATCAATCAATGGTGTAACTGACCTTAGTGTAGAACAAATTGTTACTGTTCCTCAGATACACATTAAGCCAAACAGAGAAATGCTCTCAAGACTTGGAATATCAATGAATAGGTTTAATGGTTTTATTAATACAGCATTTGCAGGTCAGATTGTTGGGAATGTATTTGATAATGAGAGATCCTTTGATATTGTTCTCAGAATGAAAGATGAATATAGGAACAATCTTGATGCTATTTCAAATGCTACTATTGATACTTGGAATGGTGAAAAGGTTTTACTTTCTCAAGTTGCGGATATAAAATCCGGTAAGGGAGCAAATGTAATTAACAGAGAAAATGTTAAACGAAAAATTGTTATCTCAGCCAATGTTGCAGGAAGAGATATTCGAAGTGTTGTAACTGACATTAAGAATACTGTATCAAAAAGCATTAAACTACCAGAAAACTATTATTTAGAGTATGGCGGTCAGTTTGAAAGCGAAGAAAAAGCTTCGAGAATTATACTTATAGTTTCTATAATATCATTGTTAATCATTTTCTTCATACTTTATATTGAATTCAAGAATTATATTACAGCTGGAATTATACTTATAAATCTACCGCTTGCTTTGATGGGTGGCATTGCAATTGTATGGGCTTCTTCAGGAATTTTAAGTATTCCTTCCCTAATTGGTTTTATAACTTTATTTGGAATTGCTACTAGAAATGGAATATTGATGGTATCAAGATATAATCGTCTGATTGAAGAAGGTATGAGCATTAAGGATTCTGTAATAAATGGTTCAATAGATAGATTAAACCCTGTTCTTATGACTGCTTTGACTGCAGCATTAGCCCTTGTCCCTTTAGTTTTTGCAGGTGATAAACCCGGTAACGAAATTCAAAGTCCGATGGCGGAAGTAATTCTCGGTGGTCTTATAAGTTCAACTTTTCTTAATCTCGTGGTTTTACCTATTGTGTTTTACATTGTGAAGAACAGGAGGAAATAATGATAGAATTACTACTGACAATTTTTATTTCGTTGAGTGTTTCATTTCTGTGTTCATTAGTTGAAGCATGTATATTAAGCTTGTCTTATAGCGATGTTGCATCAATGTCATTAAAAAATCCCAAAAATGCTATGATATGGAAGCGATTAAAGGGAAACATACAGAAACCAATAGCAGTCATTTTAATAATTAATACTATTGCTCACACATTTGGTGCATCTCTATCAGGTGCACAATTTGATGAGTTATTTGGTCCCAAATGGATTGTAATTTATTCTTTTGCATTTTCATTCGTTATGATACAATGGACAGAAATACTGCCAAAAACCTTAGGTGTAAAATACAACAAGTTTATCGCAAATTTTATATCGAAGCCACTACTAATCCTCATTAAAGTATTTACTCCAGTTGTTAAATTTATTGAGTATATGAACTTACCGTTCATTGGCAAAAATAACTCACATAATAAATTTGATATTATCAACGAAATTTCTATACTGTCGAAAATTGCTTTTGCTGACAGTATTTTTACAAAAGAACAGGAAAGCATTATTTCAAAGACAATAAATTTATCAAGTGTCAAAGCAAAAGATATTATGATAAATTTTAATAGCATAAAATATCTGACTCCTGAAAGATCATTAGAGGATGCTCTTAATGAAGCTTTAATTCATAATCATACCAGGTTTCCACTATTGAGTTCTACTAACATAAATGATGTACAAGGGTATATTAACTTCAAGGATATTGTAAGTGCTTTAAATATTAATCAAAATACTGTTGATTTGAGAAGCATTGCAAGACCTGTCCTAACAATATATGAAGATGAAAAGTTACCAAGTATTTTTAAAAAAATATCACTAAAAAATCAACACATGGCAATAGTAAAGGATAGCAATAACAACATCAAAGGCTTGCTAACATTGGAGGATATTATTGAAGAAGTTGTTGGCGAGATTGAAGATGAATATGATATTCTGCCTACTTACATTAACAAGATAAGTGAAAATAGATTTATAATCGGGGGTGGAGTAAAAATTGATGATTTGAACAGAGCTTGCATCATCAACTTAGATGATAATAATATTTCTATAAGCGATTGGATTTTAAAAAATAAGGATATAAAAATTCACCCAGGATATTATATTGAGAATGAATCTTTTAGTATAATTGTAAAAAAATTAAGCCGTTTAAGAATAGGCGAGATTTTACTTGAAAGAAAATCGAGATAAGAGGTTTTAAATTATTATTAACATCTGACACAAGGAAAATCTATGATAAAATTTATTTTATTCTTTATTATGAGTTTTAACATCTTAAATGCACAGTCTTACAAGGTTGTGCTGAAGCAAATAAACTCTAACAATAAAGAGATTAAGGCTTACAAAGAGTATTTGAACAGCATAAATATTGACAGCAGAACTAACAATTTGCCTCTCAATCCGAGAGTTGAGTATTCCTATCTTTCTGGTTCAGGAATTTCTACCGGAAACAAACAAGAGTTGATAATTTCGCAAACATTTGACTTCCCGACATTATATTTTCTTAAATCCGATATATCCTCACTGCAAAGTTCGGTTAACCAATATCATTTAAAAGAATTTGAGAAGAATATTCTTAAATCCGCTCAAAATCTATTGATTGAATACATCTACTCAAATAAGAAAGTTGATGAATTTTCAAAGCGATTTGAATTAGCTGAAAACATGCTCATAACCGTTCAGACTAAATTTGACAAAGGTGATGTCGGAGTTTTGGAACTTAATAAAGCTAAGTCAAATCTATCTATAGCCAAGTCAAAACTGAATATGGCAAAAATAGAAATGAGTTCTACTTTATCAGAATTAGTAAACATTAACGGTGGAGAACAGCTTCAATTAAACTCAGTTGATTATTGGATACTGGACATTGGCTCAAATTATGATTCTCTATTCAATATGTTGAAAGAAGCTGATTATAACAATAAGTCATTCGAAGAAGAGAAGAAATTATTCGGTAAAAAACTAAGTCTTGCTAAATCGGGTTGGCTGCCTAACTTTGATGTCGGCTATCGTCAGGAAACCGAAACAGCTTTGGCTTATAAAGGTGTACGCTTGCAAATGTCTCTACCTCTCTTCGAGAATACAAATAAAGTACCGAAAGCAGAAAGTGAGTTAAATTTAGTGGACTTGAAAATTCAATCGTATAACTCAAAATTTTATATCGAAAAGAAAATGATATACGATAAGTCAGTTCAGTTAAAAGCAACATTGGATGAACAAAGAAGCCTTGCTGATTTCAGTCAGCTTGAGCTTAACAAAAAGTCCTATGAACTCGGTCATATCTCATTAACTCAGTTTTATATTGATAATACGATGTACTACGAAATAATTGATTCGATTTTGGAAACAGAAAAGGAGTATCATAAAGCATTATCCGAGTTATTGATAGAAACAACAGTAAGTGAAAAATAATTGTTGTAAAGGAGCTGAAATCTTTGAAAATTGATTTTAGCTCTTTTTGTTTAATACCAAACTACATTTGATAAATTGTCATTCTTGAGAAAAAGCTCTCAGGCTCCGCCTGTCCCAGCTGGCAGAACGGCTACTTCATTTCCTCCGTCGGCAGATCCACAAAATTAAAAAGTATCTGGAAGAGCAGTAAAATATTTTTCAAACTTTTGAAACTTTTTACCTAAATTTACTACATTGTAATTTTTTTTTAACAAAAATTCTCTCTTTGTTCTGTGATCAGAATCGTGTGAAGATCAGAAATAATTGAAAATTATCCAGATTCGATTGGATATCAAATGTATAAAGGAATTAAATGTTTAGTTTGCGGGGAACCTGTATGGGGGACATTAGAAGAATCAGCTAAGAGTAAAGGATTTTCTGATGAACAAATTCAGAACTTTGTAAATGTCATTATCAATGAGTATTTTTAATATTAAAAGAGGCTGAAATTTTTTATAACAGCCTCTTTAGATTTAATTAAAATGTATAAAACTACTTTACAATTTCATAGTTCAGACATTCTGTGTCTTTCCAGGCTGATTTGCCTTTAGCTACCATCTTGTCATAGAATAATGCATTGCCACCAAAGGAGATTGATTTAACATCATATCCCATAACCTTAAGGAATGCAGTAGCATAAGCGGCTGTATGTCCGGTATAGCAATATATTGCAATAGTTTTGTTTGTTGGTATTGATTTCAAAAATGTAGAAATTTTTAAGTCTGCTTTAGGAACATAGCATGCTGCTCCCTCGAGATGACCTGGATCATTATAATCTGCTAAAGTCCAATAAGCCATCACAAAGTAGTTTGATAAGCCACCCAATAAAACATCTTGCTTAATTGAAGGGAACCCATCAATGAAGAGCTGAGCTACTCTTGCGTCAAGAATTTCTTTTCCGGTTGTTTTGCTTGTTGATAATGTTGGAAGAGAACCTAAGGCTGGTTTATCTGTTGCTACCTGGCTCATCATTGATTGGCCACCATTGCCGATTCCATTTTTCCATGTAGCTGAAAAATCAGCATGCCAAGAAGCCATTCCAAATTTCATACTAAATACATTCGAATAACCTGCAAGTCTTAATAATCCAGTAGCATAAGCAGCTGATTGACCTGAATAACATACCATATAAACTTTAGTATATTTGGTCATGTCATTTGTTTTAAAATAATTAAGAATATCCTTAAATTGTACATTTACTGCTCCGGCAATGTGTCCTTTGGCAAATGTTGCTGTATCTCTGATGTCCATTGCGAAGTATTTTGTTGGATCTGCCGTAACATTTTGTTTTACTTCAGTAGCCGGTGCTAAGTTGTTGCCGATAACATTGATGTAATCTCCACCTGCGGCACTCTCTAGGTATTGAATCAATAGATCGCTCTCGTCAACTTTGGGTGGATCAGTAGTATTATCTGAACAACCGGTTATAACGAGAAATAGTATCATTGCTAATAATGCATTAATACTGCTGAATTTTTTGAATGTGTTAATCATAAATGTGCTCCAAACTAAATTAAAAAAATAATTAAATATTGATATCAGAGAATCAATCTCTGCTTTGTTTTAAAATTAAAAAAAGAGAAATCTATTTCATCCACGATGATGGCAACTTACCGTCAACAACAACACTCATTGAGGATGTTTTTTCCCAATCAAATTTAAAATCACTTTCGAACATATATAATTGCTTATTTCTGTAAATGTCTCCTTCTTTCACAATATGGCAATTATCAGAACATTTCTTTCCTGCTTCTACCTGCGTTCTTGAAGTCCATCTAAGAATATTATGAGGTGTTGTATAATTATAAACAGGTAATGCGTTAAAATTGCTTAATTGTGGTATCCCGTATAATGTCCAGCTGTCTGGTGCCATTAGTGTATGTCTTAGCAAAGCAAATTTGAAACCTGGCTTAGCATCAGGAATAGGATTGATACCAATCTTGAAATCCTGATAGGAAACCAGTCTGGCACCTTCACCGTTAATATGACAGCTACCACAATTGTTGTATGATTGCGAATGGCATGTGTTACAGCTGAAAGTATTGTAATGATTTGAGTGATAAGCGTTCTTGGTTTCTAAACCTGCATGGCAGTCAGTGCATTTTGGTAATTTTTCATATTTATACCTTTGCTCTACAAACTTGCCGGTACCATGTACTTCTTCTTTTGAATGGCAGTTAGTGCAAGTAAATTTTGCTTTTGTAAGATGGACATCAGGTAGTGTGCCGCTTGCTACACCTAAATAAGCATGTCCACCCCTGGAAGTATGACATCCAACACAAGTATTGATCATATCAGGTTTACCCTGAAATTTATGACCATTCATAAGACCTCCACCCTGAGCTTTGGGTCTGGTTACATGGCAATCTCCGCAAGATGAAGCATGACATTTTGCACAATTATACTCATAACCATCCTTGACACTCTTCGGTAGCTTATCGAATTCTGTTGCATCCTTTAATCCCATTCTAATGCATACTTTTCTCTTCTGACCCCAACCCATCTGATGAATACTGTTTGTGTGTCCTGCTACTTCTTTCTCATGACAGCTTTTGCATTTAACATCAGCAATTGACTTTGAAGGATGAGCTACAAATTCTCCTGAATGTGCTTTGTTCTTATCATCAGTTTTACCGTCTCCATTATGACATCCTACACATCCGATTGTGTAATGTTTAGTACTTTTGAATTCTTTCCAACCGTCTCCTCCGAGGAAAACTCTGTCAAATGGCTCATAATGAGGTGTTTCACCCCCACAACTCGATCCGCCACCTGAAGTGTCAGGAGAAAATACTGCTTTCAGATTTGTGTAGTTAGTATGGCATCCTTCGCAGGAAGCCACACCGGTTGTTGGGTTTGATGTTGTATCCTCTTTACAACCGGTAATAAAAAAAATCGAAATAAGAATTGATGCTGTTAACAAATAATATTTTTTCATAAGTATCCCATATATTTATATTAAGGCTTTTGCTTTGACCATGTTGTGAGTGATTTCAACAACTCTTCCATTGCATATAGAACTGACTCATGTGTCTCTTCTTTTATATTTGATAGTACTTTTTCATGAAGTTCAACATGAGTGTCTATAACAGTCTTAATGAATGGTATTGCCATTTCGGTCATTCTAATTTTAATATTTCTTCTATCGCTTTGATCAATTTCTCTGACAATAAGAGATTTTTTTTCAAGTGAGGTAATTATCTGTGTAATTCTTCCTGAGGTAAGTCCCATTAATTGTGCTAGATCTTTTACGGAAAAGAAACAATCACAGTTCAAGAAACGCATACACCTGAACTCAGCATTTGTTAAATCATATAATTTCGTAAAATACTGTTCCTTTTCTTCACAAGCTCGTGCGAGAAGAAAAGTTAATTGAGCGAGTTTTTCTGCTTTTATGTGTGTTTGGTCTTTTGTCATTTTTGCTCAAAATGAATATTTAATATATATTAATCTCTAATCAATTTATTCTATAATCAATTTAATCTCTAATTTATTTAATCTGTAAATTGATTATAGGCTAAATTAATATTTTATTTCGACATTTAATAATATATTATCAGCATTTCTTCTAAAAATTACTAACTTAGTGTTGGAAGTGTTTCCAAAATCTAGATGAGAATATCAAAATTTCGAATAGAAATGGTATTGTTAATTCTTTTTTTTTTTCATTTAACGCACTATCAAAATGTTTTTAAGTAGAAATATTAAGAGTATAATTGGTGGTACAATAATAATTGCTTTGCTTGTTTTTACATTTGTTGTAATTGAGTACTACGAAAGCAGAAAAGAACTTCTATCATCATTAACTAATGAAGCGGTAAATTTAAGCGATGCTTTAACCTTAAGTTTCGAAAACGCATTGGTGAGCAACGATGAAATAGAATCTCAAATCGTAAACAAGCTTGATGCTGTTGGTGCTCTGATGGCTCATCTTCAATTTAACAAAAAGTCAGCTCAGCAAGAGATTTCAAAATTTCTCAAAGATTTCGAAATTGATCATTTTTCAATTCTTGATAAAACCGGTCAAGTTACACTTACTTCAAATTCTTCTGATTATTCAAAAAGACTGCCCGAAGATTTTCTCTTAGAGTTGAATCCCATATTTTTGAATGAAACATCACTCATAGAACTAGGCATTAATCAGAACCCGATCAATGATGAACAAATGTACATGATAGCCCGTCCAGGTGCACAAATCGGAACAGCAGTTCTTGTTGGTTTAAATGCTGAAAAAGTTCTGAGGTTCCGAAAAAAAGTAGGAATAGGGAATCAGATACAAGAAATAGCTGATAATCCTGACATAATATATTTAATTTTGCAGGATGAAGATGGTATTCTGTCAGCTTCAAAGGGAGTCAATGAAGTTGCTTCTATAGATTCTGATGAATTCCTAAAAAATGCCATAAAGACAAATGAAACTAAGACAAGAATTATTGATTTCAAAGGATCAAAAGTATTCGAAGCAGTTAAAGTCTTTCAATCTTCTGATGGTAGCAAAATACTAAATAGAGTAGCACTTTCATTGGAAAATGTAATGGCTATTCAACAGCGTTCCATGAGAAGAGTAATACTCATTGGAATTGGAATATTCACTCTTTTTTCAGTTTTATATGCTCTGATGTTAACCAGACGAGGTTTTCAGTCTCTAAAAAAAGATCACAACATAATTAAATCATATACAGATCTCGTTCTTGAAAATATGATTGATGGGGTAGTCGCAGTCGATAGAAATAATCAAATTCTCTATTTCAATCAATCAGCCAGTAAAATTTTAGGGATTCAAACGGAAGTTACAATTCAAAAAAATTACAGCCACGTATTTAAAGATGATATCTTGCTTTTGAATAAATCAAGATTGAAAAAAATATCTTATTCTGATATCGAAATTGACTACATTGATCCCCAAAATATCAGAAAGATAATAGAGATTAACACATCTTTTATTTTTGATGATGAAAACAATGTTGACCTGGCTATTGCTATTATAAAAGACCTAACCGAAAAGAAGAACTTGCAAATTCAATTGGAAAGAAGAGATAAATTATTTGCAATGGGTGAACTCGCAGCAGGTGTGGCTCACGAAATTCGTAATCCTTTAAACTCAATCAATGTAATTGCACAAAGAATTCAAAAAGAATTCGAACCGATCAGTGATAAAGATGAATACATGAAATTAATCTCAATAGTTAGGTCAGAAGTTAATAGAGTGAATAATATTATTAAACAGTTTCTGGAATATGCTAGACCGGCAAAACTTCATAAAGAGCTATTTAATATCAATACTCTGATTGAAGATAGTATATTGATAATTGAATCAGAAGCCAGGCAACAAAATATTATCATAAATAGAGAATTTGAGAAATCTCTTGACATTCCAATTGATGTAGAAAAATTCAAACAAGTACTGATCAATCTTTTAAGAAATTCCATAGAGTCAATTGACAATGGTGGTCATATAACAGTTTCAACTCACAGGACAGCAAACAGTCTTCGGATAATGATAGCTGATACTGGAGCTGGTATTCCCAATGATATTCTTTCAAAAATATTCAATCTTTACTTTACCACCAAAGCCACAGGTAACGGTCTGGGCTTGAGTATAGTCCATCAAATTATTAGTGAACACAATGGTCAGATTAGCATAGAAAGTAATGTTAATCAAGGAACAAATGTACTCATTAATTTACCTATTTAGATTTGCTGTTTCGACATAATTCAACCATTTGTCGACAAATATGTCGAATATTTCTCTGTG
>CAYXFU010000054.1:0-5094 GCA_964464375.1 uncultured Hyphomicrobiales bacterium | reverse complement strand
ATTTATCAATATGTTAATATATTGGCACGTAAGTTGAATAATATATAATTGTAGAAAAAATATATTATAAATAATTGGAGGATCTCATGAAAAAATATTTCACATTAAGTTTGATAATAGCAATAGTTTCAATTTTTGTTCTCACGACTATAACAAACGCACAAAATGGAAAGGGTCATGGTAATTGTAAAAATAGCTGTACTAAATTTGTAGATGCCAATGGAGATGGTAAATGTGACAATTTCGTTGATGCTAATGCTGACGGAAAATGCGATAACTGCTCAGGCACTGGCACTTGCGATGGATCGGGTAAAGGTCAAGGCAAACATAACTGTGGTAAGTTTATTGACGCCAATGGCGACGGCAAATGTGATAATTTCATTGATGCTAATACCGATGGCAAATGCGATAATTGCACAGGTCTAGGTTCTTGCGATGGAACTGGCAAAGGTATGGGTAAGGGTCAAGGAAAAGGTAAAGGAAATTGCGGAAATGGCTGTAGAATGAACCAAAATAACGCTACTAACACAGTTTCATCTTTTACTTTAAATCAAAATGTTCCAAACCCTGTTAATGGCACAACAAAAATATCTTTCAATCTTAAATCAGCCGATATTGTCAAAATTATATTATCTGATAAATTAGGTAACAAAGTTAAAGACATTTTTGAAGGTAATTTATCTATTGGCGATCATGATGTTGATTTAAATGTTGCAGGTTTAAATCCTGGCAATTATTTCTATAGTGTTTATGTTGGTGGTAAGGTTGAAACAAAACAACTGGTTGTCATCAAGTAAACTTGAAACTTAATTATTCATGCTTTCTCAAACAGCCGGATTCAATCTCTGGCTGTTATATTTTTTATAGATAATCGTTTCTTCTAAATTTTTGCTATTTTTGTTAAAGCGTTTACATTGAAAATAAATTCTAGCGATAAAATGAACTTTTCTATTTTACTGGTTGACGACGAAGAATCTCAGAGAGAGCCAATAAAGGGGTTTCTTCAGAAGAAAGGATATACAGTATATCCTGCTTCGTCTTTTGATCAAGCAAAACATCTTTTTAAGGAAAATCTAATCGACTTGGTTATTACTGATTTCAAGCTTAAAGGTAAGACCGGACTTGATGTTCTAAAAGAAGTCAAATCATCGAATCCTCTTATTCCGGTAGTTATTATGACTGCATTTGGTACAATTGAAGATGCAGTTAATTTAATGAAGCTGGGTGCATTTGATTACCTGCTGAAGCCAATTGAACTAGAAGAACTTCTGTTTACAATCGAAAAAGTTAAAGAACTTTCGAATTTAAAATCAGAGAATAAACAATTAAGAGAGCAGCTTGTAGAAAAGTTCTCTTTTGATTCTATAATTTCCAGTAGCGGAGAAATGGAATCGATTATTAATTTAGCCGGAAGGGTTGCAGATTCTAAGGCAACAGTCCTTATCAGAGGCGAGAGCGGAACTGGTAAGGAGCTTATAGCAAAAGCTATTCACTTTACTAGCGATAGAAAGGACAAGCCATTCGTAACGGTGAATTGTGCAGCTATGCCTGATACTCTGTTCGAAAGTGAATTATTCGGTCATGAACGAGGAGCTTTCACAGGTGCCGAAAAACAGAGAATAGGAAAATTTGAATTAGCCGATAAAGGAACATTATTTATCGATGAAGTTGGTGATATTCCTCCAGCTGTTCAGGTTAAGCTATTAAGAGCTATCCAGTTCGGTCAGATTGAAAGATTGGGCGGCAACAAAACCTTAAATCTCGATGTAAGAATTGTTACTGCTACCAATAGAAACCTCGAAGAAATGATAAGAAATAATGAATTCAGAGAGGATCTTTATTATAGATTCAATGTTGTACAGATTCAAATTCCATCGTTAAGAAGCAGAAAAATTGATATTCCGCCACTTATTAATCATTTTCTAGAAAAGTATTCATCTCAAAATGGGAAGATTGTTAAAACAATTTCCAAGGAATCTCATAATGCACTTATGAAGTATGATTATCCGGGCAATGTTAGAGAATTGGAGAACATTATTCAAAGAGCTGTCGTTTTAACACGTAATACTGTTTTATCTCTTAATGACTTGCCTAATTCAATCTCTGAACCAGAATATTTCGAATTAAATGGTAAGAACAATACCAATATTGAATTAGGTGATATGAATCTTTGTGTTGAACAATTGGAAAAATCTATGATCGGCAAGGCTCTCAAGCAAACTGCCGGCAACCAGGTAAAAGCTGCAGAATTGCTTAATATTTCTGAAAGAACACTAAGATACAAAATGACAAAATATAAAATTTAGGGTTCGAACCACTATGAAAAAGATAATTATCGTATTTGGCTTATTATTAGCAATGGTCATCTCTATTGATGCACAGACAGCTAAGAAAAGCAAAAATTCATCAAAAAAATCAGATGTAGGAAAGCTATCATCTGATTCATCGCAGTCTTTGGCAATCTCTAATGATTCATGTCGGAAAAATGATGATTCATGCAGAGGCAAACAGTGGGGAAAAAGAAATGGAATGTGCCGAATGAAGGATAAGTTTATTGATAAAGATGGCGATGGTATCAATGATAATAGATGTAAAGGTTTGGGGCTTGGCTGGAAGAAAAGAAATAAAATTATAAAGTAAAAAAGTAACATTTTTTTATTACCAACATGAAAACAGCTCAATCTATCCATGATTTAAACAAGGAAGAACTACTTAAATTACTACAAATTTATGCTAAGAACTGGCTTGCTCATGATGGTTGCTGGTTTCTTTCCATTGAAGAAAAACATGGGATGCAGGAAGCAATTGACATTGACAGGGAATCATGGAGAAAATTTACTGTTGTTGAAGCTAAGAGATTAATTGATTTTCTCGAATTGTGCGATAATTCTGGCATTGAAGGTCTAGCTAAATCATTGAATTTTAGGCTATATTCTACGATCAATGAAGATAAAATAGAAATTCAGGACGATAGAAACCTTCTTTATTTTGTTAAAACTTGTCGTGTACAAGAGGCTAGAAGAAAGAAAGGAATGAAAGATTTTCCGTGTGATTCAGTTGGAATAGTCGAATATTCACTTTTCGCTCAAACAATTGACTCCAGAATTAAAACTAAGTGCATGTCTTGTCCACCAAAAATTAACAATGAGGATTATTATTGTATCTGGCAGTTTAGTTTAGTATAAATTACCTTCTTTAAATACCTAATTTAACACCAATATTAACAGCATTTGATCGGTAATTGAATACATCACTGTTAGATCCGTTAGATAGATACATATAATTGAGTATCAATTTACTGTTTTTGAATATCAGAATAGTATCATTAAAACTCATTTCAATATTTATTCCTAAACCTTTGCTAATATCTTTCCTTTTTTCGAGTGACGGATCATTTGAAAAGTCAAAGCTATACTCATAGTTTTTATTTGAATAGAATCCGTATCCCTGTATCTTCAAATTCCAAGGTAAGTATTGTGTCAATGTAATGCTTAAATCTCTACTTTCGAAACTGTATGGATCATCATATATTTCCTTTTCGAATATCAAGTCAGGATTTGTATTCATCATTGAAGTATATGACAAACTTGTATTCCAACTCTGGGAATATAACAAGCTTAGTCCTGTCTTTTCTGCCAGTGATTGCCCAATTTTAATATTAGCAACAATCTGTCCCAGACTTTGAGAATTATCAGAACTACTTTTTCCCTTGCCAATGCCACCTAAGTTGATGAGATTATTTGAAAGGTTCTTGTATCCATAATCTAGTTCAGCATTAATGCTCGTGAATGTTTCAAAATAAGTTTTATAGCCAACAAAAAGCATGTGTTCTGTAAATGAGAAATCAGTATTATTATAATAATTTTTATATGTTCCTTTGTAACCTGCCCTTAGAATTGAAGTTTCGGATATATATTGATTAATCAAGGATGTAACACCAAACTGATTGTTATTATAAATACCATAATCACCGCTATTGTACTTCAAACCATAGGAAGCTGAAACTGAAAAATTATTGAAATCACCATAGTAGTATGGAATTGTCAGATTAAGCGAATTATCAGTCAATTGTGTATTGGATAGTTGAGGAACCAGTGAGTATGCTCCAGAATAACCTAAGCTCAAGCCAGAACTGTCAGATACATACTCTGAGTTGATTGTTGTACTGCTAAAATTAAGAGGAACTGCCGAATTATAATGATAAGGATTTTCATCATAATAGTTAGATAATCCTATTGTATTCTTCCATGTAGCAGATGAATTATTAAAATTTAATAGCATACCTGCAAACACAACCAGAGTGATTATTCTTCTTTTCATTTTAATGTCCATCCTATATTATAAAAAAAATCAATGGGGGTTAGTATTTACCCCCTATTGACTTATAAATCAAGATTATGGTTTTATATAACGATCGCATACACCATCGCCGTCAGCATCAATAAAGTTTGGACGTGTTTTACCACGATTGCCTAAACCTGTACCTGGTATACCTGTTGGATTGTTGTCACAAACTCCATCGCCATTAGCGTCAACAAAGTTTGGTTTGTTCTGACCACGATTGCGCATTCCTGCACCGGTCTTACCTGTTGTATTATTATCGCAAACACCATCACCATTTGCATCAACAAAATTTGGTCTGGTCAAGCCTTTGTTTCCTAGTCCTCCACATGGCTGACCTGTCGTGTTATTGTCGCATACACCATCATTGTTTGCATCGACGAATCTTGAGCCTTTTGTTCCGCCCATTTTACCTTTTCCGGGTGGCTGTGCAAATGCTTCACTTACCAACAAAGTAGCTGCAAGCAAAACAACTGTAAAGAATCCAATGTACTTTTTCATAAAAAATCCTTTCAAAATACAATTAAAAATTACTTAGAATATCGGCGCCAACTTATGATATTCATTATTCGTGCCAACTTCGTATGTGCTTTATTTACAATATGTTAAGTGTTTTTCTCTCTTGCAGAATTAATTCCGAAACGACAATATTGTCGAGAAATTAGTAAAGAATGTCGAACAAGTTGGCATAATGGACATTTTTTAAGCTGTTTCTATAATGAATATTTTTTGATCCTTACCCGGTATGAGATA
>CAYXFU010000053.1:0-22139 GCA_964464375.1 uncultured Hyphomicrobiales bacterium | reverse complement strand
CCAGGAAGAAGGACGGGGCGTCGAAGCTAACCCCAAGCCAGCCAAAGGGTTACGACGGACGGGACAGCGTGGGGGGTCACCTGGTACCACTTGCTGATACAAATCAAGCACTTACGGTTGCCGACACGAGCGGAACAGGGGCAAATAAGGACTTATTGGGTACGGTTATTGCCCCAAGTGCGGACACAACTGCACCCAAGCTGACTCCCGAAGCACCCAAACCGCCGGCACCGCTGAAGATGTCGCAAACGTTTGCGTACTCCGGACCGCGGGTAACTTACCTGACGCCGCCCATGCAGAGGGAGCTGGACAAGATAGCGGCGTTCATGCTGGCAAACACAGGCTCGAAGCTGTTCATAGAGGGGCATACGGACGTGTTCGGCACATTGGACGAGCACACGAAGGTCTCCGAGCAGCGAGCCAACGAAGTGCTGAGCTACATGGTGCGCAAGGGAATCGCCAAGAGCCGGTTGTTCGCGTCGGGCAAGGGCTCGCTGCAGCCGTTGGCGGACAACGCCACGGAAGCGGGGCGGAAGAAGAACAGGCGCGTAGAATTAAGAGTAATTACGCAGTAGGGACAGGGGACTGGGGACAGGGGACTGGGGACAGGGGAATACAAACATCGAATAATGAACATCGAATAATGAACATCGAATAATGAACATCGAATAATGAACATCGAATATCGAACACCGAAGTGAGATGCTGTCATTCTGAGGGAGCGGAGCGACCGTGAGAATCCAGATTCCTCTCTACGCTCGGAATGACAAGGCAAAAAGCGAATACATAGATTAGCTTCGCTGGTCTCCGGCACCTCTCTACGCTCGGAATGACACGGAAGAGATTCCTGCATGCGTTCGGAATAACACGGACGAGATTGAATTTTTAATTATTAATTATTAATTATTAATTCCTCAAAACTTCTTGTGCAAATTCATCGAAGCTTAGATGTTTGCTGATTTTGCGGACGGCGGA
Source organism: uncultured Hyphomicrobiales bacterium (assembly GCA_964464375.1). Taxonomy (GTDB): domain Bacteria; phylum Bacteroidota; class Ignavibacteria; order Kapaibacteriales; family UBA2268; genus CAIOZA01. Next base: position 21,164 of record CAYXFU010000053.1, on the reverse strand, counting down.
CAGGTATTTGTCGGATTTTTTATCGTCCCACTTTTTTAGAAGAAGAGCAATGTTAGAAATAGTAAGCAGGCGGATTTCAGCCGGAAGATTAACGGACTTGCGAGCCGCTGCCTGGAGCGTGAAGTAAGCCCCGTCGAGATCGCCTTTTTCAGCTTTAATAATAGCCGAGATATTGAGAGCGAAAGATTCGGGAATTGGTTCCTTGTAATTTTTGATAAGTTCCAGAGCTTCATGGCAGTACTTTTCAGCTTCGTGAAGGTCGTTGTTCTCGAGAAAGCACTTTGCGGCGATTGTAAGCATTTGAGCCTGCTCAGAAGGCTGGAGATGCGATTTATGGGTATTGACGTAAGTCAGGGCAATATCGGAGGCTCTGTCGAGATTACCTTTGTGATATTCATCGACGATAGATCTGCGAATGTAATTAAAATCTATTGGGAGATTGTCATTATCGTTAGTAGCACCGGCGTCCTTATTAATTTGATCGGACGTGATGTTAAGGTAGCTTTGCTCGAGCAGATTGTCGAAAATAATTTTATCGGGAGTAAGAGCATCCTCTTTTGATTTGGAGGTAAGCGACTGATACAATGCATACGCTTCTTCCACAGCATCGGTACCACCGGTAACGTTCGCCGCCTGAGCCGAGATCAGGAGCATTTTTTTGGCGGTGTCTTCATCGCCGGATTCGAGACTATGAGCGGCAATATACGGAGCGATTTCGCCTTTTTTCTCGATGTCGTCAGACTCATCCATTTTTGTTTTGAGAAATTTTGCAATTTGGGCATGGATGGAGACTTTTTCTTCATATTCTAAAGTCCCGGCGAAATAAGTATGATAAAACGCCTGAGAGAATTCATATATGGTCGTAGTCTGAGCATACCTGTGATGCGCACCCTGACTTTTTATAATACCGGATTTATTCTGTAAGGATCTTAATCTCTTAATGGTGGTCAGCACGTCAGTATTGAGCAGATGTGAAATAATCAAAGCCGTAAACTCTCTTCCTTCCGCAGAGCAAAGAGCGAGGAGATTACGTTCATCCTCAGACAAGTCACCTATAGACTGCGAGAAAGCCATATTGAAGCTTTCGGGAAAAACGGCAGAATTTTCGAAATTATCCTTCAATTGACCGCTGGGATTGAAAGGCGAATTTTTGGCAAAATGTTTGAGATATTCAGCAATAATACCAGGCACACCGTAACTCTTGGACATAAGCCATTCTTCGAATTGGGTATTAGGAGTGTAAGGATGCAATGTTTCTTTACAAATCTCTCTAATATCAGATAGGGAGAAGCTTTCAAGCTCAAAAGTCTGAAGTTTCCCAAGTTCATTTTGTTCAGTGAGATAAATCAGAAATTGAGATGGATTAGCTTCAACGATTGATTTCTGATAAGTGAAAACAACAGCAATAGGGAGATCAGCTATCTTATCATTCAGATAATTCAATAATTCCACAGATTGTTTGTCAGCCCAATGCATGTTATCAAAGAATATGAGTAGGGGAGACTTCTGGGATAAAGAATAGAGTGAATTGAAATAATCAGCAACTGTTTCACTGACTTCCTGAATGACTTCACCTCTATATTGTCGAACATCCTTTGATGTTTCTTTGACAAAATAGAATACATCACCAATCAGCGGCAAAGAGGCAAGAGCAGTTAAACCGACACTAACAGCAAGTCTTTTGCTGGCAGAACCAGTTTCTTTAGCCATAATAAGTTGAATTGCCCTGTTGAATGGGAGCAGGGGCTGGATGTTGCTGATTTTGAAATTTCCGATTGGAGCCTGATTTTCAACCAGAACAGTTTTGAACTGTGGTTTCGTTTCATTTTCCTGATACAGGGCATTAAGAAGAATGGACTTACCCATGCCTGTTTCACCACTGATAGCGGTTATCGATCCTTTTTTGCTGATCAGATTACTAACAACATTCTTAGAATGTTTAATGATGCTATCTTGCCCTATGATCTTGTTGATACTCATAATTCACATAAAAAATAAATTTAAACACCTCTGGTGTCCGGACTCCATATAAATTTATGTAACTGCATCTGAAGTCTTGCAGGAAGACTGTCTTGCAGCATCCATTCAGCTATTTCAATCAATTCGATTTTTCCGAATGCAGGGGAAAGAATAACCGATCCTGCTTTCTCATCTAAACTGTACTTTTCGATAATGCTCTTTGCAAACAAATAATCTTCTCTGTTGGCAATAACACATTTAACTTCATCGAATTTTGTCAGAAATTTAAAATTATCATAATTATTATAATCTGACATATTAGAACCTGGACATTTCAAATCGAGAATTCTCTTAACGTCAGGATTGACGTTACTAATATCCTTGTGACCGTTCGTTTCGAGTGTTACGGAATAATTATTTTCAAGAAAATAATTCATCAAAGGCAACACGTCGGGTTGATTTAAAGGTTCTCCACCTGTAAACAGGATTAATCTGCAATTGTATTCCATAATCTTATCAGCAATTTCTTTGCCATTCATTCTCATTTGCTCAGATTTAATTTCTAAAGCATAGGGAGTGTCACACCATGAGCAACGAAGTTCGCATCCCTGCAAACGAACAAATATACAGGCTAATCCTGCCTGTGTTCCTTCTCCCTGTATTGAATAAAAGATCTCGTTGATGTTCAGAGAAATCTTGTTAATATCTTTGTGATTCATTAACGTATCCATTTTACTTCTCTCTAAGAACTAAATTTGCAATATTTTCAACATGGTATGTTTGAGGGAACATGTCGACAGGTTGAAGTTCAGTTACATCATATTTTACTGAAAGTAAAGCACAGTCTCTTGCCTGGGTAGCCGGATTACAACTCACATAGGTAATTTTCGGAATTTCAAGCTCAAGAAGTGTATTTACTAAATCAGCATGCATTCCGGCTCTTGGTGGATCAATAATTATAACATCGGGTTTTTCAAGAGAATTGAGTAATTCCGGAATGTATTTCTTGTGTAAATCTTCGCAATAAAAATCCACATTTGAAATATTGTTCAATTCTGCATTCTCTTTTGCGTTTTTAATTGACGACTCAGATAACTCAATACCTATGACTTTCTTTACTCTTTTGGATGCAGGCAAGGAAATTGTTCCTGCTCCGCAGTAAAGATCCCATACAGTTTGAGATTCAGATAATTCTGCCATATCTAAAATCTTTGAAACAAAATTATTTAACTGACTCGAATTTGTTTGGAAAAATGAAAACGGGGAAATCCTGAAATCAATTCCAAGTATATTCTCAGTTAGATAATCCTTTCCGGTTACCTTTACAATTGTGCCTTGAGCAACAGGTGAAACTGTATCATTTATTGCAATTAACATTGAAGCATTAACACCCAGAAGATCTGGTAAGATATCTGTAAACCAATCGAGAAATTCTTGCTCGGCTTCATTAGTAGGGGATGTGCTGAGCGAAATAATCATATACTCATTATAAGCTTCTGCAAAACGGATGATCAGATTTTTAAGGAAACCATGATGTTCCTTGAGATGATAAGCCGAAACTCCAAGCTCGAGAGCTTTATCGCGTACAAGAGTCAGAAGTAAATTACCTATTTCCTGCTGAATATGACATTCCTTAATTTCAAGAATTTTATCATATCTGCCCGAGATATGAAGTCCTAGAGCGAAATTCTTATTTTCGATTTCTGATTCAGAACTAATTTCATGAACCTCAAGCCAGCGGGAGGCTCCGAATGAAAACTCCATCTTATTGCGATAGTTGAACGGTTTTGGAGCCGGTAGTGTTTCGGCTATTGACCTATATTCAACTTTACCGATTCTCTCGAAAGCATCTTTCACGTGTTGTCTCTTCCAATAAAGTTGTTGCTCATATTGAAGATTTTGCCAGGAACATCCGCCACATGAAACAAAATGAGAGCATTTAGCTTCAACACGGTTAGGTGATGATTCTAACACTTCAATTACTTTAGCTTCTGCATGATTCCTGCGCTTTCGTTGTACTTCAGCAAGAACCATATCACCAGGCACAGCTTTTTTTAGAAAATATACTAAGTTATCTAGACGAGCTACCGCTATTCCTTCCAAACCAATTGATTCTATTTTCAATTCGACGATCTGTTGTTCTTTGTTCTTTTGGGACATTTTCTTATATTATTGTTTTAAAAATATTAATCTACATAAATGAAATTAAGCAATAAATCTGATAAGCTTTCAACATCTGAATTGAAGCTGTTATCAGAAGAATTTCTAACTACATATTCAGACAAAAGCTTTCAAACGATCAAAACATATCAGAAAGCTTTGAATGAATTCCTATTCTTTTATGACGTTGATAAAGAATTTTACTTTGAAACTGAGGATGTAATACGTTATAAAAATTATCTTCAAATCCGTAAGAGAATGCAGGACTATTCTATTCATACATACTTAACAGCACTAAGAAGATTTTTTAATTATTTAAAAAATAAATCTATAATCAGCACAAATCCAGCAAAAGATATAAAACAAAAATTGAACAGAAAAACGGGGAAAACAAGTTTTCTTACGTCAAAACAGATAAAATCAATAATCGATAATATAAGCAGGAAGCAAATTCCGGGATTACGCGATATAGCCGTTATTGGTTTGATCTCTTGCACAGGACTTGCTGAATCAGATCTTGCTTCAATGAAATGCAGTAATTTCAAGATATTTAGAAAAAAATTCATAATCGTTTTTAATCGTAATAATGAAGAATGCAAACTGATATTACCTGAACATATTGGAATGTCGATAAATGAATATTTATTCGAGAGAGACAAAGATGCACCTGGCAAGGATTCACCTCTATTTGCTAGCCACAGCAATAGAAGTGCTAACAAACCCATTACTATTCGTGGTTTAAGGGAGATGTTAAAACAAAGAATTGAGCAAAGTAATATCAATGAAACTGAAAAAATAAATTTCACACCCCTTGCACTTAGGCAAAGCGGTGCCGTTTATTTGGCTTCAATTGGAAAAAAGCCAGAAGAGATTATGTCTGTCTTGCAATTAAAGTTCAAGCCCAGTGCCGAAAGGAATTTAGCCTTTATTAAACAATATAATCAATAATATCTGGTGTGGTAAAAGCTGAGCAAAAAAATCAAAATTTAATAATTGTAGTAATAAAAAGTAATAATCCTACAAGAATTAATAATAAATCAATACCAAAAATATATTTTTGACTGTCAATTCTTTTAAAAATAAAGCTCCCTGCCATTGTTCCGAAAATAATAACTGGTAATGACATGAGATAATAGGATAGAACATCTCTGCTCCAAAATCCTCCCAAACCTTGAGTTGCTATAATCATTATATTTGTAGGCAGAAAGACGGTCTGAAGTATAGCTCTGAAATTTACAGGTTCCCAACCCTTCATTCTACCATAAATGATGACAGGTGGTCCATTTGTATTATAAGCTCCACCCAAAAAACCGGATAATATTCCGAATACCCAGATTAAGTTGTTGTTTTTGAGGAGCAATAGTTTGGGTTTAAAAAGATTATATGCACTGAATGTGATGATAATTATTGATAGGATAAGCTTAACAATTCTTTCATCAAGATATTTCAATGCAAAAACACCTATAGGAACTCCCAGAAAACAAAATAATATAAGTACCCATAAACCTTTAGTGTAGGCTTTCTTCCAGTTCTTTGCCAAAATAATTATTGAAATAGTTAAGCCAATCATCGCAACTAATGGTGCCGCTGTTTTAATGCTAATAAAAAAAGCCAGCAATGGCATTGCAATAAGGGCATCCCCAAAACCAAAGGCGGATCTGATGATAGACGCAAGAAGAACTATTAGTATAATTAAGATTAAGTCCAAATGTTTGAAAATTAATTTGTTAGAAGGAAAATATATTCTTACAAAAAAAGCCTCCGAATTTCACAGAGGCTCCCAATAATCAAAAACAGCAAATCCGAATTATCTCAACACAATAATCTTTGATTGCCCATTAACTGTAACTTTTGCTAGTTTATTGCAAGCTTCATCACCATTAGCATTGTAGTCAACCGAAAGTGTGTTACCTTTATCGTTAATAATAGTAATTATGCCGGAAAGAAAATCCTTTTTCTGGCAAATCACAGCTTTTTTCAAAGGTTGGTCAATCGTAACAGTGAAAGCTGTTCCCTGTCGATTAACGCCATCTGCACTGCCTGTAATACTATAAACATCATCCCATGTGTTCTTTGGTGTTAACTGTCCCCAGAGTTTTTCTATTGTTCTGTTGGCATTCCATTTAATGGTACCTGTTGGAGTAACGAGGCTAGCATTTTTAACTTCAATGTTCACCTTGAATAAAGCCAGAAAAGTTATTGTTTTAGTTCCGCTAACGCTCATATCCTGAACATAGTAATTCTCTAAAGTGGTTGTCCAACCGGAATTTACTTCAGGATATTTCCCTTTGAACTGAATGAAAATCTTACCCTTTCTCCAAAGATCATCGGCACATTTGCAATTAGTAGTACCAAAATCAATAGTTAACTTTTTTATCAATGAGTCCCAAGTAACAACAGCACATTCAGGTAATAAGGCAGATCTCTCAACAGTTACTTCTTGAATACCGTTTCCATCAGTTTTATGGAATGCACCACTTATAATAGCTTCATGCTGAGAATCTACATAAGAGTATATTGTCGAGAACTCAGAATCCACGAGAGCATTATCTTCAGAGGACTGAATATTTTCTTCTGCGGGATTTGTTGAATTCTGTTTACAGCTCGTAAGAATCAACATAGCCGTGATGATAAACAGGAAGATAAAGTAAGTAATCTTTTTCATAAGATACCCTCAATTTTAGTTTAAAAATTATCTCTTGCATTATTTTAAGTTAACACAATGATATTATATGTTTTGACGAAAAAAGCCATAAATGGTTTAAATGTTAAATATTTTATTGAATAATTCCTAGAATGAAACGAATCTTACAACCACACATCAGGTTTTTTGACCTAACCAGGGAGAGATTAAATGCTATTCTTCAATAGGAGTTTCAACGATAATTTCAACTGATCTGTTAAAGAACCGTCCTTCAGGCAGATCATTTGTGGTCATTGGATTTTTAACACCATAACCGTCATAGGAAACAGCAAATGGAGCAAATGCATCAGCAACAGTTTTCGCTCTTTGCTTTGATAGCTTAAGATTGTAATCTGCATTTCCGATTCTATCAGAATGGCCGATTATTACTACTGTTGAATTGGGTTTTACATGTTCTTTAATTCTTGAAATGACAATACTGTTATATTTACTGATTTTTGATGCATCAAATCCAAAGTTCATAAGGGCATATCTATCGATTGTTTTATCGCCCCTACGCTCCAATTTCTTTTTCTGAATTGAAATATAATTAACAGGAAGAGATTTCATTGGTGACTGCATATTCTGGCCTGAATTATCTTTAACTGTTAATTGATAATCAACAGGTGCAGACATTTTGGGTGCTGACTTTTGATCATAGCTGAAGTTCCAGTCAATATTCTGAGGAACACTATCGATTCCGCTGAAATGTTTCAAAAGATTGCCCTTTTGAAATGCTGTCAGATTCCAGCTTGCAACTCCAGCCTGACTATTAACATAGTTAATAAATCTAACAGAAGGTGGATCTACTTTTCTTAAAGTATCATCAACAACTATGGGAGCCATAATTTCAAACACATCAGATGTTATTTCGGCTCTGCGATTTTCAACAATACCATCAGCTTCATTTGAGTTTGATGGATCGAGAGGTAGATTGCGTTCTTCTACAGAAATCCTGTTGCCATCGATGCCCCAAACATTTGTGATATAATCTCTGATGATCTCAGCCCGTTTTAATGATATTGATGTATTGTTCTTTTCAGCTCCAGTACCAGAATTACATCCTTCAACTTTAATTTTTGCATCTGGATATTGTTGCATCCTTTTCCCGATGACATTAAGAACATCATAGTAAATATCCAGAATATCATTTTTACAAATTGCTTTTTCATTGAAACTTCCGGTTTGTTCCTTTTTCAACAGGTTATACCGTCCAGGAATCGTCGCTGAATTCTCATCAAAGAAAATATATGTTATGAGTGGTTTAATTTGATTAGACTGAAACTCTTCCACAGTGAATTGAAGTACAGGTTTGATTTCTGATTCATTACTTACTCCATAAGCTGTAGTATTCACTTGCAGTTGTTGTTGCTCTTCTTTAACCTTCGGTTCAAGAACCGGAACGATTTCAGGAATAAAAGCGTACTTTAGAGCAATACCTGCACGGAAAGAATTGACTTTCCAGTCAATATCAGACATAACGGGAGTAAAATTATATTGGTACGAAACCTCAGGAGCAAGAATAAAATTTCTTGAAAGGTTAATATCGTATGAAACACCGGCAGATGCTCCAATAAGTATCGATGCTGACTTGCTTAGTGTTCCTGATCCGTTAATCATTGTTGGTGTTGTACCATTCACAAAATGAATATCCTTTGCCGCAATCAGCTCTTCACTCTGATCGTAATTTATACTAAACAAATAATTTGCATCAAGATTGATATTGAATCTCAATGGAAAATCAAATGGAGTAATGTAAATACCGGGTTCAATGAATATTGAACCGATCGGTAATTTGAGTGTGAATGCTGAATTAGCAGGTACAATGTTGTCATTGGCATCAAGTGCATAGCCAATAAAATCTTGTTTAGTAAGTGTAGCACCTAGTGCGGCATAACCTAACCTGGCTTGAAATCCCATAAAATTACTTGTTGGAAGCTCAAACAATGCTCCAATAGAGAAACCTCCATTAGTTGCATCATCATATTTCTTGCAACATGACTGGACATCCGGAATATTTATAAAATTGCCTGTATGGCTGTTCAAAAGAAAATTCCCAAATATTCCTATCTTCTTTGAACTTCTGAGCAATTGATTTTCCTGAGCATAAATACCTTGACTATTTAGGAATAGTATCGGTAACAATAAAACCAATAGCAGTAAAATAGATGCTTTATTTTTTATCATAATTTTCATTTCATACCTGTCCTTTAATGTGAAATTATCAGATATTTAGATGCATTTGAGCCATTCGATGATAACATTACGAAATAAACTCCATCGTTAAGATGCTGAAAATTAACTGAGGCAGTCAAATTAGCAACCTCGTTCGGCTCGAGATCAGCAAATTGCAATTGAGCATCTGCTTGGAGAACCTTACTCTCAACCAGATCACCACTTATTGAAAAGATCGATAATTTAATTTCACTTTTGCTATTTGTTTCAAATTCAATCCTTGCCATTAAATCAGTAGGATTTGGACTAATTGATATAATCTTCAAATAAGTTTGAATAGGTGGAGGCCAATCCAAAAGCCTTTTGCCATTTTTTGTTACACAAAGCGAATCCAGTTTAATCGTTCCTGATTTAACTTTTGTATCAACAAAATAAGGGCTTCCATTTTTGAACCATTCTACATTAAAGGTTTTTCCACCATCGGAATAGAATTTTGTGTAATTCTGTAATTGCGGTAGAACATCCTTGGTTACAAACATAGTCGAATCAATTTCAGAATTACCTAACAAGATTGTACCTTTGATTGATGCAAGATTCATTCCAGAAGCAAAAACAACATCAGTCAGTAATTTTTTTATTCTATAATATCTGAAATTTCCGGATATGCTATCGTTTAATACTGTATAATCTGATGGATTACTGATTGGCTTAAACAATGTTCTGTTGAATTTCAAAGTATATTGAATTTCATCGGGATTGCAAACAGCAAGATTTGAATCACTTTCAAGTATCAAATCAATACTTGAATTCCCGATTATCTCACTCTCAGGATTCTTCGATAAGTCTTTCAATTTAAAATTAGCTTTCAATTTAATAGTACTCAGAATAACTGAATCAGGCAGACTTAAAAATGAATAATCTTTTGATAAATTTCCCCATTGGGCTTGTACCTTGATCACAGAATCACCCAGAGGATAAACCTTCACATTGTTTACCGTAGCACCAGTGTTCCAGATATAACCTGATAAGCTATCTGAGCCACTAAAAATATAACCACCACCGCCTTTGGCGATTAAAAATGTTTCACTGCCCTGACACTGACTTGGTAAAGCTATTGGTAATTGCAGGAATTTACGCGATGTATCCTTAAAAAGCGTATTGTAAATTGTCGCCACAGGCATCAGTCTTATTGGTATGATTCCGCTCAATAACTGAAAGTTATTTGATTTGGCAATGGAAAGAGAAAAGTTCTCTCCGACAGAATTAACTAAACTTGTTCCAGATGATGATTGAACAGATGTAAAATTATTACTGAAACTGGATTTTAAGTTATAGTTTATTGATGATGATTCTTGGGCATACAAATTGAAAACTTGCCCAACTATCAAAACAAATAAGAAAAAATATTTATTATTTTTCATGAAATTTCCCGTTTAATTGGTCAGAAAAAAAATTAGTTGACCTACTTTTTGATAACCGGATTTAGTTGATCGCCATTCTTGTACATAACTGCTTTCATATCTTCGGGATAGATATATACTTTATAATTTTCATATCCTTTGCGGACAGCATAAACTAAATAATCAAATTCATAATTTCCACTGCCTTTAAATAATTCACCAACTTCGATATTTGTTGAACTAATATTTCCAATTGCTAATCCTTTTGATTCAAAAGATCTGGGTGTTAATGTAACTGTTATTGATGATTCAAGTGCTAAGGCAGTAAAATGATCTGGTAACTGAATAATCCCACGACCATTGATGAGTTTAGCCTTACCGCGAACATACATAGCGGCTTCTGGACCTTCAATACTTGTATATCTAATTTTTCTTGTAGGATCAGTGGGATCAACATCAACGAAATTCTTTGTTTTCCCCCAGACTGAACCATCGCCTGACATACCGGCAATTGCGTTCCCACTCGTAATACTGGCTTGTTTGGCACCATTTGGTCCAAAAATAAACAGACCACCACCTAATGAGTTACCGCTACCTAAATCTACAATATTGCCAAAATACCCAAAATTTAAAGTATCATTATCAAATCTTTTAACGTATAATTGATTTATAGAAATGTAATCATCTAATTTAAAAGAGTTTACACTATTGTCCACTATTTTTGAAGTTGTTACAGAATTATCCTGCAGTTTTGAATTAGTAACAGCACCATCCAGTAGTTTAGCTGTAGATATTGAGTTGTCCTGAATCTTCTGACTTGTTACAGCGGCATCTCTGATTTTTGATGTTGTGACAGAGTTGTCTGGAATTCCCAAAGAGTAAGCAGAGCTAGCCAAACTTACTCTTTGTGATAATTGCTCTCCATTTACTGTTACATCAAGCCAAATGGGATTATCAAAGCTTAAATTTGGAAAAGATGTGAAATCAAGCAAAACAGAGAAAACGCCATTTTCAACCTTTACAGCGCTATTCTGTACATAGTTTCCTTGTTGGTTGCCGGTTCCGACATCCTTGGTATCATAGAGCTTAAATACAAAATTATAAGTAGCATCAGGTTTAGGATTTTTATTATTTTCCAATAATACACCCTGATAGGATATTGTTTTGGGGACATCAGCAAAAGAAAAGCAGAATACCCCTAAGAACAATAAAAGTGCTGCCGAAATAGAATACCTTTTCTTCATATATCCACCTAAATTACTCAAAAAAAGAACAAAATAACAAATATTTCTTTTTTATCCTAAAAAATTTATCCTTCTCATTAGCAACGCCAATAACATAACTCTCAATGCTGAGTTACACAGAATAGAATTACTGTAATGGGGAGAATTTATGAGATAAACCCGGATTATGCATTAGGAAAATATCCCATTCTCTCAATACACTGTATAATTCTGTCATTCCCGTGAATGAGACTGTGTGAAAAGTCAGATTTAGAGGTCATTCCGAACGTAGTGAGGAATCCAGTCCGCATTAATACTGGATTCTCACGGTCGCTTCGCTCCCTCAGAATGACGTGATCGTAGTTTTCACACAGTCTCGAATACGGCAATCTTTGATTTTCTTTCTAATAAAAGATTCCTGCATTAGCTTGGCTTTTACTGCTTGATCGCAGGAATGACAAGGAAATAAGACCTTCAGTACGGCCGGATATTCTGTGGGTTTAGCTCAGTGGGGTTGGGACCTGTTTCGGCAACGTAAAATGAAATGTTGTGCCTTTATCGACTTCGCTCTCAGCCCAGATCTTACCACCATGCTTAACGATAAACTCTTTGCAAAGCAAAAGTCCTAATCCTGTGCTAAGCTCTTTCTCGGTGCCAGGGCGTTTTACCTTTTCGCCGGGTTTGAATAATTTCCCCAATCTATCGGCATCCATTCCAATGCCATTCTCCCGTCCTCGAGCAAATCGGTATATCCACAAACCACATCCATCTAATTTTGCAGATCGACACATAGCGTCCCATCTGCAAACCGTCGAGATCGTCAAATTCCTCTCATTAAAGAAGTTCGAAAAGCTCTCCGGCTCCAACTGGCACGGCTGTCAGAATGACTACTTCATTTCCTCCGTAGGCAGATCCAATTAATCAAAGATCAAGAAGTATTTTGAGGATCAGTATTTTTTTCTCTATCAACTATAAGTTCAGTATCGGGTGAACAATGTTAGATATATAATTTTTTGTTTGGAGATGAACAATAAATTGATTATTTTTGTTGTGAAAAAAGTAACAACTTTATAAATATTTTGTTTTGCTTTGTGATTTATAATGAAAAGCACCTCTGAAAAAGAAGTATATCGTCTCATTCTTTACAAGAAATTGCTGAAGGAATTCCAGTCAGAAAGTGTCAGGAATATTTTTTCACATAATTTAGCAGAACAAGCCTCACTAAACCCGGCGCAAATCCGAAGAGATCTCATGCTAGTTGGATATGAAGGTTCAACTGTATCTGGGTATAATGTTAATGATCTCCTTCTTTACATCGAGAAATTTCTTTATCCGGACAGGATGCAAAATGTTGCCCTGATAGGACTCGGAAACCTTGGAAAATCAATTCTGGATTATTGCTATGGGCGACATCCCTTTATTGCTATCAATACCATTTTCGAAAAAGATCCTAATAAAATAAATCGTATAATCTGTGGGACTAGATGCTATAATATCGACGATCTTGAATCAATAATTAAAAAGAATATGATTACAATTTCAATTATTGCTATTCCATTCTCAGATGCACAGAATATTGCTCAAAGACTAATTGATTGTGATGTTAAATCAATAATAAATTATTCAACTGCTAATCTCAGATTGCCCTCAGATATATATGTTGAAAATAGAGATATGATGATTGCTGTCGAAAAGGCAGCATTTTTTGCAAAAAAAGAAAAGGAAATTTAGAATCATGAGTAGTGAAAATGAAATAATTCTAAACAAATATCCTGACTCAAAACGAGAAAACTTGATCCCACTATTACAGGAGATCCAGGAACTACATGGTTATGTTTCAAGAGAAACAATTATGGAAATCGGAAGTCATTTGAAGCTACCTGCAAGTAAAATTTATGGTGTAGCTACTTTCTACAATCAGTTTAGATTTAATCCACCCGGAAAGTATCATATTCAGATATGCAGAGGAACTGCATGTCATGTTAAGGGATCTTCGAATGTACTTGATATGCTTCAGAGGGAATTGAAGATTAAAGCAGGAGAAACTACACGTGATGGCATGTTCAGCATAGAAGTTGTTGCGTGTCTGGGTGCTTGCGGACTAGCTCCGGTTATTAGTGTGAATGGTGAGTTTCATGCTGATGTAAGTAGTAAAAAACTTCAATTAATTCTAAAGCAATTACGGGTAAAGGAAAAAGGAAATGTCTGATTTGAAATTTATAAAGTGTTGTAATGAATGCTGGCACAATAAGGATAATCCATGTTTTCATTTTATAGATTGTATAACAGGAAAGCCGGTTTGCCACAATGTTGTTGATTGTGAATCTGAACAATCCAAGAAAATGTCCCAATTAAAAAATGAAAATTCAGAAATCATAATGATTTTTGTTGGTTCAGGAACTTGCGGATTAGGAGCTGGAGCCGGCAAAACTATAACAGCGATTAGAAAATATATAATTGAGAATGATGTAGATGCCAGGATTGTTGAAGTTGGATGTATTGGAATATGTACTGAAGAGCCGCTAGTTGATATTCAATTGCCGGGTAAATCAAGAATTTCATTCAAAAAGATAACTGAAGATATAGTAAACAGGCTTCTTGATAGTATGCTTAATGGAAATATTCCTAATGAGCATGTTTTAGGGCAATATCATTCAAATTTATCACTTGATGGACTCCCTTTCCTAAGTGAACACCCGTTTTTCAAGAATCAGACTAGATGGGTACTGGAAAACATTGGAAGAATAAATCCAGTGAATATAAATGAATATATTGCGAATAATGGATTCATGGCATTGTCAAAGACTCTTAGAGACTATACACCAATTGAAGTATGTAATCAGATTCTTGAAAGTGGCTTGCGGGGAAGAGGTGGTGGTGGATTCCTTACCGGTAAGAAGTGGCACATGGCACAATCTTCATCAGCAGAGCAGAAATATTTAATTTGCAATGCAGACGAAGGAGATCCCGGTGCATTCATGGATAGAGCATTGATAGAGGGTGATCCATATAAACTAATTGAAGGTATAGCCATTGCTGCTTATGCAATAGGTGCATCAAAAGCATATGTTTATCTGAGAGCTGAGTATCCTTTAGCTATTAAGAATTTAAAAATTGCTATTTCTAAAGCAATCGAATATGGTTTAATTGGTTCAAATATTCTTGATAGTAGTTTTAACCTTGATATCGTGATCAAGATGGGCGCAGGAGCATTTGTTTGCGGTGAAGAGACAGCGTTGATAAACAGCATTGAGGGTAGAAGGGGTATGCCTAAGCCCAGACCTCCATTTCCGGCAGTGAAAGGATTATTTGGCAAACCTACAATTATCAATAATGTAGAAACACTTGCTAATGTACCCAAAATCATTCTTAATGGGGCAAAATGGTTTAATTCTATAGGTACTGAGACAAGCAAAGGTACTAAGGTATTTGCTTTATCAGGAAATATTAATATAACTGGTCTTGTAGAAGTATCTATGGGAACAAGTATCGATGATATTGTTTATACGATTGGTGGAGGTATTCCAAATAATAAGTCACTCAAAGCAGTTCAGATCGGAGGACCTTCCGGTGGATGTATTCACACATCAATATTAGATATCGAAGTTGATTATGAATCACTAAAAACAGTCGGGGCAATGATGGGATCTGGTGGTTTAGTGGTAATGGATGAAGACACCTGTATGGTCGATATAGCAAAGTTTTTCATGGATTTTATCCAGAGAGAAAGCTGCGGAAAGTGTATCCCATGTAGAGAAGGAACGAGAAGAATGCTTGAAATATTGGAGAAAATCTCAAGTAAACCAAGTAATGGGAAATCTATTTCTCAACTAGAAAGATTTCACTCTATATTACATCTCAAGAGCTTAGCTGAAGTGATACAAGACACTAGTCTCTGTGGATTAGGAAAGTCTGCACCAAACCCTGTTTTAAGTACTCTTCGTTGGTTTAGCGATGAATATGATGTTCATGTCTATGAAAAGAGATGTCCTGCAAAGAAATGTAAAGAACTGCTAATTTATCAAATTGACAATACTAAATGCAATGGTTGTACAATTTGCTCGAAGAATTGTCCTTCAGATGCAATTTTAGGAGAATTAAAGCACCATCATTATATCAATCAGGATAAATGCATTGGATGTGGTGCGTGTCTGGATGTATGTAAACCCAAAGCCATTTTTGTAAATTGATAATGGAGAATTAAAAGTGTTTAATATAGAAGTAAATAATAATTTGATTGAAGCAAAACCAGGAGAGTTTATACTATCAACTCTGAAAAGGGCTGGGATTAAAGTTCCAACTTTGTGCCATCTGGAAGGATTAATTCCATCTGGTGCATGCAGAATGTGTGTTGTTGAAGTAGAGGGTATGCACGATCTGATACCCAGTTGTGCTTTCCCGGTTTCTGATGGAATGAAAATCAAAACACACTCAGCTAGAGTGGTTAAAGCGAGAAAAACCATTGTAGAATTATTACTTTCAAATCATCCTGATGACTGTCTGTATTGTGTTAGAAATGAGAATTGCGAACTGCAGAAACTTGCAAAACAACATGGTGTGATTGAACGTACATTTGCCGGAGAAAAAAATAAGTATTTTTTGGATATGTCAAGTCCTTCGATAGTTCGGGATCCATCTAAGTGTATTTTATGCGGCAGATGTGTCAGGGTTTGTGAGGAAACTCAGGGAGTATCGGCAATTGATTTTATTGGCAGAGGATCTAAGACAAGAATAGGAACAGCTTTTGATGAAGGACTGAATATTTCGAGCTGTATCAACTGTGGCCAATGTATTATGGTTTGTCCAACTGCTGCCTTACGGGGGCAGAGATACATAGAAGAAGTCCAGGAAGCCCTAAGAGATCCCAAAAAACATGTTGTAATTCAGCATGCTCCGGCTGTTTCTGTCACACTAGGTGAGACTTTAAACTGCAAAAATGGGGCTGATGTTAATGGTATCATGACTTCAGCTCTCAGGACACTTGGGTTTGACAGAGTTTTCGAAACATCCTTTTCAGCAGATTTAACAATAATGGAAGAAGCATCAGAGCTGGTTCAAAGAATTAAAACTGGTGGAACATTGCCAATGTTCACCAGCTGTTCACCAGGATGGGTGAAATTCCTGGAACAATTCTATCCGGAATTTATACCAAATCTATCTACCTGCAAGAGTCCACAAATGATGCTGGGAGCTATGATCAAGAGTTATTATGCAGAAATTGAAGGAATTGATCCTGATGATATTTACAATGTATCTGTAATGCCTTGTGTTGCCAAAAAGTTTGAAGCAGGACGACAAGAGCTCTCAAATAACGGGAAGCCGGACATAGATGCAGTTTTAACAACTCGCGAACTTGCTATGATGATCGAAACAAGTGGAATTGAAGCCAATTCTTTATCTCCAAGTATAGCCGATAACCCATTCGGCGAAAGAAGTACAGCCGGTAAATTATTCGGTGTAAGTGGTGGTGTCATGGAAGCAGCAATTAGAACTGCAAATTTCCTCCTCACTGGTTATGAACTTGAGCAATCACAGATTCTGGAAATACGTGGACTTGATGGAATAAAAGAAACTAAAGTTCAGTTAGGGGATCTTACCTTAGGTGTAGCAGTTGTCAGCGGATTAAATAATGCAAGGAAAATACTGGAGCAAATTAAAAAAGGTAGAAATGATCTGCATTTCATTGAAGTAATGTCTTGCCCCGGCGGTTGTATAGCAGGTGGTGGACAACCAATAAAAACAGATATTGAGCTAATCAAATCGAGAATGAAATCTCTGTATAATATTGATAAAAGTGAGCCTGTTCGGGCATCACATGATAATCCTTATATTAAAAAATTATATGATGAATATCTTGAACATCCTTTGAGCCATAAAAGTCACAAATTATTGCATACTAGTTATTCTGAACGTAAAGTGCTGATTTAACAATAATTGAAATGAGTAAAATGTATAATAAATCAACAAATCTGTTAATTACCACAATCAAAGAAAGATGCAGGGTGTGTTATACCTGTGTCAGGGAATGTCCGGCTAAGGCTATAAGAATTTCTGGAGGTCAGGCTGAAGTTGTACCCGGTAGATGTATCGGATGTGGAAATTGTGTGAGAGTATGCAGTCAGGATGCTAAACAATACCTTAATTCAAGGAATGAAGTATTAGAATTGCTGAAAACTGAATCCATGGTAGTAGCTTGCATCGCACCAAGTTTCCCTGCTGATTTTTATGATATTACTCCGGAAAAAATGGTGGGAATGTTGAAAGCAATAGGTTTCGATCATGTTTATGAAGTTGCTTTTGGAGCTGATTTAGTTGCCAGAGAGATGAACAACTTTCTAGATTCTTCTAATGGGAAAAGACTCATTTCCACTACTTGTCCGGCAGTTTTTGAGTATGTGAAGTGCTATCATCCAAATTTAACAGAGAATCTGGCTACGGTAGTTTCTCCAATGATTGCCATGTCGCGTGTAATTAAGGAAATTAATGGTAAGGATGTTAAGATTGTCTTTATCGGACCTTGCATTGCAAAGAAAGCAGAAGCATCTGATTTGGAAGTTTTCGGCGAGATCGATGAAGTTCTTACCTTTAAAGAATTGAAGCAGATATTTGAAGAATTACAGATTGTTTCTAAAGATGTTCCATCTTTATCATTTGATGGACCAATTGGAGGCAAGGGTGCTCTATTTCCTTTGAGTAGAGGAATGATGCAATCTGTGGAAGTATTTGAAGATCTTATGAAAGGTGATATTGTTACTGCAGACGGCAGGTACGAATTCATTGACGCAATCAAGGAATTTGAAAGTGGTGATTTAAATACAAAATTACTTGAACTTCTTTGTTGTAATGGTTGCATAATGGGTCCAGGAATGGTTACTGATGAACCTGTCTTCAGAAGACGGTCAAGGATAAGCAAATATGTAAGAAATAGAATGAATGAGATTGATCGAGATGTATTTAATGACAATATTGAAAAGTTTTCTAAACTGAATTTATCGAGAACATTTATTCCAAATGATCAAAGAACTTCATTACCAGATCCAGAGGAAATAAAAAGCGTTCTCATCAGAATGGGCAAAGTTACATTAATGGATGAGCTAAATTGCGGTTCCTGCGGATACGAATCCTGCAGAGAGCACGCAATTGCAATTATCGAAGGTTTGGCAGAAGATGAAATGTGCCTCCCATTTAGCATTGAAAGACTACATAAAAGTGTTAAACAGTTGGAAGTTTCTAACGAACAGCTTGCAAAAACAAGAGAAGCATTGAATCAATCAGAGAAACTCGCATCAATGGGCCAACTTGCTGCAGGTATTGCTCATGAACTTAACAATCCTTTGGGCGTGGTTTTAATGTATGCAAATTTAGTTCTTGAAGATATCGACAGGCAATCAACAGCATTTGACGATCTGAATATCATAGCACAAGAAGCAGAGAGATGTAAAAAAATAGTATCAGATTTACTAAATTTCGCAAGAAAAAATAAAGTAGTATTTCAACCTGTTAATATTTGTGCCATGGTTGATCAGTGTCTAAAGGTTACTCAAGTTCCTACAAATATTTCAGTAGAAATAGTACATGAACATAAAAACCTGACGGCAGACATTGACAGAGATCAGATATTACAAATAATGAATAATCTTATTACTAATGCAATTAATTCTATGGCAACGGGTGGTAAACTTATTGTGGTTACAAGGAAGAACAATATGAACATCGAAATACTTATTAAGGATTCAGGGGTTGGAATTCCTGATCAAATTATTGATAAAATATTTCAACCATTTTTCACCACTAAACAGATTGGAAAAGGTACAGGATTAGGATTAGCTGTTACTTATGGGATTATCAAGATGCATAAGGGAACAATAAAAGTAAAATCAAATGCTGATCCGGAGAAAGGACAAACCGGAACTACTTTTACAGTTATTCTTCCTGTAGAAAACTCTACAAATTAGTATTAATTTGAATTTAGATTCTTAAAATATAAAAACTAAAAGAGAAAGTATTGAAGTGAATAAAAAAATTTTATTAGTTGATGATGATATTGATTTTCTAAATCAAATTGAAATTCATCTTAAGAATTCAGGTTTTGATGTTGCTGTTTCGGAAAGTGAGAAAGATGCAGAAAAACTACTGCCTATTTTCAATCCCGATCTGGTGATAACAGATCTTATGATTGATAATTTCGATGCAGGGTTTTTACTCGCATACAAAGTAAAGAAATTCAATCCTCAGATTCCTGTTATTATTGTTACCGGAGTCACTCATGAGCTTGGTTTTAAGTTCTATGCCGGCACACAGGAAGAGCGTCAATGGATCAAAGCAGATGCAATTTTGAATAAACCAATTAGATATGAACAGTTATTAAAAGAAATTTATACACATTTACATTTAGATTAGAATATGTTGACTTTAAAAGTATTAGTTGTTGATGATGAACCTGGAATGAGGAAAAGTATTCAACGTGCATTAGTAAATTATAAAATGAAGTTGCAGGACATCGAAGAAGAAATTAGATTTGAAATGGCTGTAGCTGAAAATGGTGAACAGGCACTAACTCAAATTGCTGAATTCAAACCTGACATTCTGCTTTTAGATTATAAACTTCCGGATATGACCGGGCTTGATGTGCTGGAACAATTTGACAATAAAGATGAGCAGATTCTCACAATTATGGTAACAGCTTATGCATCTCTTGATACTGCTGTCAGTGCTATAAAATCAGGTGCTTTTGACTTTCTAGCTAAACCATTCACACCAAACGAATTAAGATCAACAATAAGTAAGGCAGCACGTAATCTGATACATTCAAGAGAAATAAAAAAGCTTCAAGAGGAAAAGCGTCAGGTACGTTTTCAGTTTATTTCTGTGCTTGGTCATGAATTGAAGTCTCCATTGGGTGCAGTTGAAGGTTATCTGAACATGATTAAGGAAAGAACCATTGGAAATGAGCTTGAAAAATATGATAATATGGTTGATAGATGTCTAATCAGGACAGATCAAATGCGAAAATTAATCGGAGATCTGCTTGAGATGACAAAAATTGAGTCAGGTCAACGTCAACGTGATCTTCAAGAAATCAATTTAGCTGAACTAGTAAAAACGTCAATCGAGTCTATACAACCTGATGCTGATCGAAGGAATATAACAATTAGCATAGTGATGGATTCACTTCTAAACATCATGGCTGACAAGTCAGAAATTGAAATTGTTTTAAACAACCTATTCTCCAACGCAGTCAAGTATAATAGGGATAACGGAAATGTAGATATTTCAATTAAGAGCTTTGATCATGAATTACAGATAATTGTCAGTGATACAGGAATAGGTTTATCGGAAGAGGATATTCATGCACTATTCAGAGACTTTGTCAGGATTAAAAATCAAAAGACTAAAGATATTCTTGGAAGTGGATTGGGGCTTTCTACTGTGAAGAAGATTGCTAGTCTTTATAATGGAGATATTACGGTGAAAAGTACACCCGATGTAGGAAGTACTTTTACTGTGAAATTAATTAGTCTCCTCTGAAAAAGAGCATAAGTATTAATAAAACCAGATAGATGT
>CAYXFU010000052.1:0-22259 GCA_964464375.1 uncultured Hyphomicrobiales bacterium | reverse complement strand
TCAGATCCTTTCTCCTTCAATTTGAAAATTGACTTTTTCAGAGAGAACTAATTATGTCATATTCAAATAATAAGACAAATGAATTATGGAATAGTTTTATGCCAAGAAAGAATGAAATTGTTAATACAATCGGATCAGAACTTTATTCGATGCAGATTTACCCTCCATTTTTCTTTAATAATTTCAACCCAAATGCAGAATTTGAAAAATGGGCTGCTATTGAAGTAACTGATTTTACAAATGTGCTAGCTGAAATGGAGTCTTTCACGTTAAAAAGCGGACTTTATGCAGTATTTTTGTATTTAGGTGCTGCAAGTAATGCTTCATCAACATTCCAATATATTTTTGGTACATGGTTACCAAATTCAGAATACAATTTGGATAACAGACCTCATTTTGAAATAATAGGTGAAAAATATAAAAATGAAGATCCTTCTTCTGAAGAGGAGATTTGGATCCCAATCATAAGGAGAGATAATAGTCTGATAATAAAGTAGATACCCACATTTAATTTCATCTTTTCTTCAAAATTATAACCGTTTCATACTTCTCTAAAATCAAGTTTAACTAGTCAAAGCTAGTTAAGAAGCAATTTTTTATGCATATTTTTTTAAAATAATTGATTAAATTGAAGTATCCACTTGAGAAATTTCAATTATTTATAATAAATTCTGTGAAAAGAGATATGCAAAAATCATTATACTTTTTTCTTTCAATATGCCTTCTTCTCTTTAGTCTGGGTGAGGATGCTCATTCTGCAAAGCCCAGCGTTGATGATTGCCTTGCCTGTCATAGTGATAAAGACTTATCGAAAGTATTTAAAGGAAAGACTATTTCCTTATGGGTAAAGGAAGCTCCTTTTAGATCATCAGTACACGGAAAACTTGTTTGTGTTGACTGCCACAAAAATTTCAACCCTGATGATATTCCTCATAAAGAGAATATTCAAACTCCTGATTGTGGTTCATGTCATAAGGATGTTTCTCAAAAGCATACATTCCACCCACAAATGGCTGTTTCTAACCCTAGTACCAAAAAAGAGCTATTAAATTGTAAAGGTTGTCATGGTGTACATGATATTTCGAAACCAAAACAAACACTCTCTCTCCCGGGAAGTAAGAATTCTATTGAATTCTGTGGGAATTGCCACAAAGAACAAAAACAACAGCATTTAAAATCTGAACATTATAAAGCTTTCTTAAAAAACAATCCCAATGCTCCAACCTGCAGTTCTTGTCATGCAAAACCTATAACAAAATACTGGATTAAAGATGAATTAGAACTTAGGGATAAACAATTGCAATTATGTTTATCTTGCCATAAGGATGAGAAGAATGGACTAACAAAAACGATGAAGACTGTTGATTATCTGAATAGTAATCATGGTAAAGCACATGATCGAGGACGTAAAGAAGCAGCAACATGTATTGACTGCCATGGTATCCATAATATAATGAAATCAGATTCAGTAAGTTCAAATATTAATAGATTCAATGCGCCTCAATTATGTAGGAAATGCCATTTATCAATTACCCAGGAGTTTATGACCAGTGCTCATGGAATGGGATTAACAAAGGGGAATAAAGATGTTCCTTCTTGTATGACCTGCCACAATGAGCATAATGCCAGTAAAGTTCCAGAATTCAATGCTGAAAATTTCAAGAAGAACTTCTTGAAATCTGATATATTGATTAAAAACAAGATGATTTATTGTGCTGTTTGTCATAGTGATGATGATTTTCAGAAGCGAAATCATTTAAAAACTTTCGAAAAAGCCCATGATTTTTTGCCTAATAGAGATTTGTATATGCAGGATGTGAGGTGTGTTGAGTGCCATTCTGCAAATTCTGCATCAGGAATGCCACATCATATATTACCTCAATCAAAGGCTATAAAAAATTGTATGGAATGTCACGAAAATGATACTTGGCTTTTAACCCGGTTATCAAAGCATGAAAAGACTAAAGCAAAAAGAGAGATGGGTAATATAGCAGGAGCTTTATTCAATGATGGTGGATTAACAAGAAGTACATTCAATTTATTATTCGATGCAATAGGTTTGATTGCTATCGGATTGATTATTGTTTCAATAATTATTCATAGCTTTTTAAGATGGTACTTTAAAAGAGCAGGAGGTAAAAAATGAAAAAAATATTTTTATATCCTTTTTGGTTAAGATTTTGGCACATGCTTAACGCTTTGTTGTGTATCATACTGATTTTATCTGCAGTTAGTCTGAGGTATTCTTCAACAGGTAGTTTAATTTTCTCAAAGAATTTTTCGATTTATGCACATAACATCTCTGGCGTGCTACTCTCACTGTTATATATTTACTATTTGATTTATACTATAGCTACTAAAAACTATAAACAATATCTCATTGGCTTTAAAGGAATTTCCAGAAAATTGCTTGTTCAATTTCAGTATTATACAATTGGTATTTTTGCGAAAAAAGAGAACCCATTTGTACCTACGGAAAAAAGAAAATTCAATTACTTACAGAGAATTTCATACTTCCTCATAATGTTCATTTTCATGCCAATGATTGTAATTTCAGGTGTAATGTTATTGTTCCCGGAGAAGGCTCCGGATCGAGTATTTGGAATAGGTGGAATACTTCCTGTCGCTATTTTACATAGTTTTGGTGGATTCATACTTGTTTGCTTTTCGCTATTACACATTTACCTTGCAACAACCGGCAAAACTGTTGGTGAATTAACAAAGGCAATTTTGTCAGGGTGGTATCTGGCAGAACTAGAAGAAGAGGAAATCGATTTAAGACACGAGGCAGCAAGACATAAAATCAATGAAAATAAAAGACTATTCCCCATCATTTTTTATAATCCTCTTACAATTGCCGGAACTTTTATTTCATTTATAAGTTTTGGGGCGATTATATTCTTTATAATTTTAGCTTTATATTCAGGGCATGCTTCACCCTATATCGGTATTATTACTTTCATTATTTTACCTGCTATTGTGATAATTGGAATCATTTTAATAGTTGTTGGAGCCTTTATAGAAAATCGAAAACGTGCCGCATTGGGTACTGATTACACAAAGAAATTACCTATAATTGATTTAAATAATAAAAAACATCAGATAACAACAATAGTTACTGCAGTTGTAACATTAGTGCTTATTGCTTTTTCAGTTTTTGGTAGTTTCAAAGCTTATGAATACACTGAGTCAGATGAATTTTGTGGGACGATGTGTCATAAGATAATGTTACCCGAATACACTGCATATTCTAAATCTCCACATTCGAGAGTAGGATGTGCAACATGCCATATTGGATCTGGTGCAGACTGGTTTGTAAAAGCTAAAATATCCGGGAGTTATCAGGTATATGCTGCTTTAATGGATATTGTTCCGAAACCAATACCTACTCCAGTTGAGAATTTGCGTCCTGCCAGTCAGACATGCGAACAATGTCATCGTCCTGAGCATTTTTATGCCGAAAAGAAATACGATTTTAACTTCTTTGCTTCAGACGAGAAAAATTCTCCTTCTAAAATCTCATTGATGCTTAAGGTTGGTGGTGGTAGTTTAGAAACAGGAAATCATACGGGTATTCATTGGGCAATGAATATCTCGAATGATATTTCGTATATTCATACCGATAGAGAACGCAATGAAATTCCCTGGATACAGGTACGAAACAAGAAGACAGGAAAAATTACTATTTATACTGATCCTAGTGTAAAAGTACCGAAGGAACTTTTTAATAGTGATAATATGCGTAAAATGGACTGTATCGATTGTCATAATCGTCCATCACATCAATACAAGAACCCAAACATTGAAGTTAATTCCTTTATGGCAGACGGCAATATAGATAAATCATTACCTTATATTAAAACTCTTGCAGTGCAAACTCTTGAAAATTACGTTACTTCACGTGAAACATCACTTAACGATATCAAGTCTTATGTTACAAATTACTATAAATTAAACTACCCAGAAATTCTTATCAAAAAGAAAGACGAACTCGAGATGAGTGTAAAATCAATAAATGAAATTTATCTCCGTAGTTATTTCCCTGATATGAATGTTAGTTGGAAGAAATTTCCTAATAATCTTGGACACATGTACAGCAAAGGTTGCTTCAGATGTCATGACGGAAAACACGTTAGTTCCGACGGTAGAGTATTATCTCAGGATTGTAATATTTGTCATTCTATAATCTCCCAGGAAACACCTTTTACTAATGGGAAAATAACTGGTGAGTCCTTACAATTTCAGCATCCCGGAAGTGCAGATAAAGTTGTTAGAATCAAGAATTGCCCTGTTTGTCATGGTGTACAGAGAGATTTACATCTTAAAATGAAATGATAGTAGTTTTAAAACTAATTATTAAAAGTTAGAGACCCACAATCAAATTTTATTGTGGGTTTTTTATCTAATGAATCATTATCAACTAATCTTATATTTATCACATTTTTGATTAAATTGACAAATATAAAATTTGGACAGAATAAATAAAGCAATAATTTTGATTACATACGTTTCTAGTTAACTATATGTTACGAAATACAAGTTTTTATATTATAAATATTCTTTGAGGTGTTAATTGAATAGTGCAGATGTAATTTTATACAGTGGTGGAGCTATAGGAGCAGAAACTTGCTTTGGTGAATTCGCAGAAAAATATGGAATTGATGAAGTCAATTTTTCTTTTGAAGGCAAAGAAACAGGTCATACACGTGGGATAAGAGTCTTAAATCATGAAGAGTTAAAGCAGGGTGATGTAAGTCTTACCTATGTTTCAGCTTTGATGCATAGAACCTACCCCAACACTACTTTTTTGAGAAAAGTTCTTCAGACTATATGGTATCAAATTAACAGTAGTCAGGAAATTTTTGTTATTGGAACAATTCTTGAAGATAACACAGTTAAAGGTGGAACAGGTTGGGGAGCAGAATTTGCAAAACTTTGCAATAAAACACTATTTGTGTTTGACCAGGAAAAGAATCTGTGGTACAAATGGAATAGAACTAATTGGGTTGAACATCCTGATCCAGTAATAACAAATATTCACTTTGCCGGCACAGGCACTAGATACCTAAACGAAAATGGAAAAAGAGCTATTGAAGGATTATTCAGTAGATCTTTCTAATTTTTTTGTAACAACCAGAAATTCTTTTTTTTAAATTGGACTGTTTCAATAGTTTATTTCTAAACTTGAGAACAGTCCTTTTCATTTATAATCTAATGATGTTTATTGAATTATTCTTATAAATTGATGTTTGGTTTAGATTAATGGATTTGCCGATAACAGAATAAACACATATACTTGACTTTTGTGGTAAGGTATCAAATACAAAATTGGCAGGTTTATTACCTGCCAATTCAAAAAATAATCTGGAGTATTAAAAAAGGAACTACTCTGATTTAGCTAAACGTTTTCTCTTAAGTGGATCGAGTTCCATTTTTCTGAGTCTGATGTTTTCCGGTGTTATTTCCACAAGTTCATCTTCGGCAATGAATTCGATACACTGATCGAGAGATAACTTTCTAGGTGGATGAAGAACGACGGTTGCATCGGAATTTGAAGCACGCATATTTGATAGTTTCTTTTCTTTTGTGATGTTAACATCTAGATCCATAGTTTTGTTTCTCTCGCCAACAATCATACCCATATACACTTCTGTTCCTGGCTCAACAAAAAGTTCTCCACGATCTTCCATTGCAAAACTAGCATGGGCAGTTACTCTGCCATTTCTGTCAGCAACCATAGCACCGGCAATTCTCTGAGGAATTGGACCGTACCAAGGTTCATAGCCATCGAATATTGTGTTCATAACACCGGAACCTTTTGTATCTGTCAGGAACTGACTGCGGAAACCAATTAAACCTCTGGAAGGAATTATGAATTCCATATTAACTCGACCGCCACCATGATTAACAATATTAACCATTAGTCCTTTTCTATTAGAGAGTTTTGAAGTTAGGGTTCCGATAAACTCATCAGGAACATCTATATAAACTCTTTCAACAGGCTCTGCTGGCTTACCATTGATTTCTTTTAGGATTACCTGTGGTTTTGACACAGCGAATTCGTAACCCTCACGGCGCATAGTTTCTATGAGAATAGCCATTTGTAGTTCGCCGCGACCGCAAACTTCGAATGCATCTGATCTTGATAGATATTTAATCTTGATAGCAACATTACGGAGTGTTTCTCTTTCTAGTCTGTCTTTCAAATGTCTTGTCGTTAAAAACTTTCCTTCTCTTCCTGCATAAGGTCCATCGTTAACATAAAATATCATAGAGAGAGTAGGTTCATCTACCCTTATTCTTGGTAGTGGCTTTGGATTATCTATTGAAGTAATTGTATCACCAATTTCTAAATTCTCCACACCTGCAATTGCAATTATATCGCCTGCTTCTACCCTATCAACCAGTTTACGTTTTAAGCCCTGAAAGTTAAACAGAGCAGAGAATTTGACATTATTGGTTGTGGAATTTTCTGAAATTAAAGCATAGTTCTTGTTTAGTTCCATTATTCCATTTGATAGTCTTCCGATTGCAATCTGACCAACATAAGAATCATAATCTAGATTTGTAACCAGGAACTGTGGAACTTCATTGTCATCAGCTTCAGGTCCGGGAATTTCGGATAATATTGTATTGAATAGTGGTTGTAAATTCTCAGAATCATCATCGAGTTCATAATGAGCAATACCTTCTTTGGCATTGGTATAGAGAATTTTAAATTCGATTTGCTGATCGGTTGCATCCAGATCAATGAAGAGATCATATACCTCAGCGATTACTTCCTTAATTCTCTCATCAGGTCTATCAATCTTATTGATAACAAGTATAACAGGTAACCCTTTTGCCAGGGCTTTTTTCACAACGAAACGTGTTTGAGGAAGAGGACCTTCGCTAGCATCAACCAGAAGAAGAACTCCATCGACCAAGTTAAGGCTACGCTCAACTTCACCACCGAAATCGGCATGCCCTGGAGTATCCATAATATTGATTTTAACATCTTTAAAAAATATGGATGTGTTTTTCGCCATGATGGTAATGCCGCGCTCGCGTTCCAAATCCATGGAATCCATAACGCGATCTTCCATAACCTGATTGTCTCGGTAGGTACCGCTTTGGCGAAGCATAGCATCAACCAGCGTGGTTTTGCCGTGGTCAACGTGTGCAATAATAGCAATATTGCGATAATTCTCTTTTCTCATTAATCTCGATTTTCCATTTATTAAAAGCGGATTAACGTAATTAAGCATTAAATAATGTATTTAATGCAAAATTGATTCATCGCTATAATCGATGTGAAGTATATACTTTATAACTTGTTGTAACTTTTTATTGTTTTGATGTGTCTTATTATTAAATTCGGGCATCACATTTTTCATAAATGGAGGAAATATGAAATTTTACGGTTTGATGATTCTTATGGCAATTTTGTTTCAATCTGCAACATCAACAGATGCAACGTATATAACTGGTAAAGTAGTCAATACACTAAATGGGAAACCATTAACAGGTGTTCAGGTAATTGCCTCATCAAAAACCTACAGCGATACAGTTATAACTAACAGGTTTGGTACATTTCGTTTAGATATTAAACCTGGAGAATATAAAATCACATTCACTTACTTTTTTAAAATTGATTATGAAATTGAGAAATTAAGTGTTGAGCAAGGAATAAATAATCTCAAAAATGTTGAGATTGAACCAAATACATTGTCAGAGCAAGTGATCAACAATGAGATTGTTAAGTCAGAAAAGGATTCAAAACTTGAAGAGATGGAAATTAAATCAAGCTCAGCTAAAATTGAAATGAAAAAAGAATCTCGTGATGTAGATGAGCTATCAGGTGAATATCCCAGTTCAAAAGCAATCGGAGAATCACCTCTTGCTCCAGCTAGTACTAAAGGCGTAGGTGAATCTGCTCCATCTCCGAAATCATTACGTGTTATGAAAAAGAGTGTTAGATCTGTTGTGGGTTTGAGCGGTGGTGTAGTTGCAACCTCTGATGGATATGCTAAAAATAATGCTAATGCCGGGACACTCACATCAGGTGAAGTGAACGATTTCAGAAAATGGGAAATGTGGAATGATATATCCGCAGATCAGCTTAAGGAATTCAAAACTCAATGGATGTTCAATCTTAAGGAAAGATATACTGTCCAACTCGTTACACTTGATAATAAGCCTGTTGTGGACTGCAATGCAAGATTATTAAATGACAACGGTGAGGAAGTTTGGTCAGGCAGAACTGATAATACAGGCAAAGCTGAACTCTGGGCAAATATCTATAATGAGGCTCAAATAGCGGACAACAAATATTCAATTGAAGTAACTAACAAAGATAAAAAATATCAAATACAAAGTGCGAAAAAATTCCAAGAAGGCGTAAATATACTCAGAATTGAAGACTATTGTGATATGCCGGATAATGTTGATATTGTTTTTACAGTTGATGCTACAGGCTCAATGGGTGATGAAATCAATTATCTCAAGGCTGAACTCACTGACATAATCTCTAAGTTAAAAGAAAAACATAAAGACAAAAAGATAAACTTAGGAACAGTTTTCTATCGAGATGATTGGGATGAATATACAGTTAAAAAGAGTGATCTAAACTCAGATATTTCTATAACTTCTTCCTTCATAGCCGATCAGCAAGCCGGTGGTGGGGGTGACTTCCCGGAAGCTGTGGATCTGGCGCTTATGACATCAATAAACGAAATAAGCTGGAGTCCAAAAGCAATTACACGAATCATTTTTCTGATACTAGATGCTCCTCCACACACTAATCCACTCGTGTTGGAAAGACTACAGGAAATTACTGCAAAAGCAGCTTTATCTGGAATCAGAATAATACCTGTTGCATGTTCAGGTGTTGACAAAAGTACTGAATACATACTCCGTTCGGTAGCACTTGCAACAAACGGTACTTACGTTTTCCTTACTGACCACAGCGGAGTTGGTGACAAACATATTGAACCAACTACAGACAAATATGATGTTGAGCTAATGAATGCTTTGTTTCTTAGATTAATCGATCAGTTCACTATTATTCCTGAATGCAGCGGTGAGAAACAGTTCGCCAGGACAGGAGACAACAATAATATTTTCAATCAGGATGAGAAACATCTGAGTGAATCATCACCTGATTATAAGGAAATAATTGAATCGGCAAAATGCTATCCCAATCCTACAAGTGGAGATTTGAATATTGAAATTGTTCGTGATGTCGATGAGATGTACATTACTGACATAGCAGGTAAATTAATTATAAAAATGGAAAAACTTTCAGTGGGTAAGCATTTTATAAATCTGAATGATTACCCAACAGGTATTTATTTTATTAAATTTAGAATTAATGAGCATTGGGGAAGCAATAAAATAATTAAGATTTAAGTATTATTCAATTTAACCATATCATCTGAGTAAGGTCCTGAATATAGAACTACTAATATGTTGCTTTCAATGAATAGATTTCAGAGAAAGATACATTTTTTAGATAAGATAATCTAATTTTGAATTAATAATTTTTAAAAGCAAATAGGCGGATTTTTGTCCGCCTATTTATGTTATTTACTTTGTGAATTTTGCAATTTTTGAGTGATAACGACCATAAGTAAAATATATAAAAAATCCGATAGCCATCCATATAATTAGTCTTAGCCAAGTATCCCAAGGTAATGCTAGCATCTGAGCAAGACATACGATGGCTCCCAATGCAGGGATCCATGGCACAAGTGGTGTACGGAACGGTCTTTTGAGTTCTGGACTTGTTTTCCTAAGTACGATTATGCTTATACAAACAATTGCGAAAGCAAGAAGAGTTCCAATAGAAACCATTTCGCCGAGAATGCTTATAGGGAGGATACCTGCAAGAATCATTGCAACAATTCCTGTTATTATAGTACTGAAATATGGTGTCTGAAATTTTGGATGTACTTTGGAGAATAAGCCGGGTAATAATCCATCTTTTGCCATTGAGTAAAATATTCGCGGTTGCCCCATCAACATAACAAGTATAACGGAGCTGAGTCCAGCGATTGCTGCTAATTTTATAATCGGACGAAGCCAGATAAGTTTTTCACCCATAGCATTAACACCGACAGCTACTGGATCGGAAACGTTCAAAGCAGTATAGCTTACGATTCCAGTTAGAACTAATGCTACTAATATATATAGAATAGTTGATATGGTTAAAGAACCTAATATTCCGATAGGCATATCTTTCTGTGGATTCTTAGCCTCCTGAGCCGCAGTCGAAACAGCATCAAATCCAATGTAGGCAAAGAAAATAACACCCGCCGCTCTGAGAATACCACTCCAGCCGAAGTGCCCCCATTCACCTGTATTCGGTGGTATAAATGGTGTCCAGTTAGCCTGATTAATAAACATATAACCGATTGCAATAAAGGCTATAATCACGGTGACTTTGATAACAACCATTACTGAGTTAAATCCTGCAGATTCCTTTATTCCAATTACCAGTAAAATTGTAATCATTGCAACAATAAACATTGCCGGCAAATTCACTAATGCGGTGACTTGTGGAAGAGTTTGAATGTTTATCCCTTTTGTTAGAAGTTCACTCGATAATTGGGATGTCATCTCCTTCCATCCCATACCCGGAATATCCGCCAGTAAAGTACCTGTTGCAGAAGAAAGATAAGCTGGAATATTTATACCAAAATCTTTTAAAAAGCTTACAACATATCCGCTCCATCCAACCGAGACAGTAGATGCTGCAAAAAGATATTCTAGGATCAAATCCCATCCGATTATCCATGCAAAAAATTCGCCCAGTGTGGCATAAGAGTATGTGTAAGCACTTCCTGCGATCGGTATCATAGATGCAAATTCAGCATAGCACAAGCCTGCAAATGCACAAGCCATACCGGAAATAATAAATGATATTACTATTGCAGGTCCTGCATATTGAGCAGCTGCTTGCCCGGTCAAAACAAAGATACCTGCCCCGATAATTGCACCTATCCCTAATGTTGTTAATCCACCGGGACCAAGAACTCTCTTCAGACTTTTCTCGGTGGTTACTTCATGCATCAAAACATCCATGGATTTTTTTTGAAGAAGATTATATGCCATTTCTACCCCACTATCATAAAAAAAATTAAATATTATTATCTATAATTTGTAATTTAACTCACATCAATTTATTTGTTTTAACAAATATATGATTTTTACTATATTTTTTCAGAAAAATTAAGAAATCTTTGTGAAATTTCATCACGATCATATTTATCAATATTTAATAATAATACTTACAACATCTATCATCCCACTGATAGTTGTTTTTTGGTTTCCTGATAAAATTATTAATCTTTTCTATAACGATGCATTTTACTATTTTACTATTGCTGAAAATTTTAATCATACCGGAATTTTTACTTTCGATGGAATTAATCCGACCAATGGATTCCACCCTCTCTGGCAAATGATTGTTACAATAGTGTTTAGTGTTACGTCTAATCATAATGATCAGGTACTCATCATATTGATATTATGTCTAGCTCTTACAATATTTGCAAATTTATTTATTTATTTATCTACATATAAGCTAACAAAATCTAAACTTTTATCTTTTGTGACTGTTTTACCAGGTTATTTTTATTTACTATTTGGACTTGCAGTGGGTAAGCACTATTCAATAATATCCACATTGAATGGTATGGAAACATCCCTTTCATTACTATTGTTTTCAATAGTTGTCTACCAATTGGTTCGATTATCTGACAATAAAGAATATAGTAATTTTCAGTTGTTTTCAATCTCTCTTTTACTATCATTGCTTGTTATGAGCAGATTAGATGAAATTTTTATTGTCATACCAGTTTTTCTATTCATATTTTTTAACTCGTCAAAACCAAACAAAATTACAATTTTAACAAAATTTCTTGGGATACCAATTCTAATTGTTTCAGGATATTTGGTTTATAATATATTTACAATCGGAATGATGCTGCCTGTTAGTGGAATGCAGAAGTCAGGATTTTCATTTGATAATGTTCAGCACATAATCCGTGGTATATTTTTAGGACGATCATTTAACTATTTTTGGGGAGAACACCTTTATTCTAGAATTCTGCCTATTGTATATGTATTGATTGTTTCAGGTCTTTTCGTAGGATTTAATGTAAAAAGGTTATTCAATAAAATTGATACAATTAGGAATCTGTTAACAACCTTAGGCATTGCTTCAATATTAAAAGTAGGTTACCATCTTTTCTTTACGAACCTTTGGGATCAAGGACAATGGTACTACAATATTGACATTGTAACCAGTAATGTTATCGTTTCTTTTTTTATCTTTACAAAGTATTCATCGTTTCTGAAAATTAAGTATATAAGTATTTACTCAGCTATTTTGTTATTGTTCGCCTTATGTTGGAATACATTCACAAATTTGACAACAGAAACTAGCAATGAAAATTTCTGGAAACAAAGGAATGCTATCAAAAAAGAAATATTAAAAATAGATAAATCTACCAAAATCATAGAAATGGATGACGGGATAGTTACTTATGGACTAGGTTTTCAGGGATTATCAGGATTTGGATTATGTATGGATAAAGAAGCATTCAAAGCAAAAAATGCTGGAAAGTTATTTGACCTTGCATACAAAAGAGGATATAGGTACATAGCGTCGTTGAATTATTTTAAAAATCCGGATAATATTCCGAATTCATTGAACCATTACAAAGATTTTGTTTCAATTCCATTTTTTGCATTAGAAAAACAAGACCATGATTTTTGGCAATTTCAGTTGATCTACTCGAACAATTTAACGGGATTTGTCTTAATAAAATTTGAAAAAAAATAGCATTATACAAGTCCAATCCATATATTTGTAATGCTTATCTTTACATAAAATTTAAAATATAAAGCTTTAAACATTTTACAACCGACAAATAAATAACTGTTTATTATTCATTTATAGTTAAAGTATTATGGGAATATTGAGTTACTTACAATCATCGATCCTGAGTAAAATCGTGATGGCAGTAACCGGAGCAATGCTGGTTGGATACATTGTTATTCATACAGCAGGAAATTTACTGATTTATGGTGGACAAGATGCGATAAATTCTTATTCGCAATTCCTACATAGTCTCGGACCAGTGCTCTGGATTGCTCGTATCGTTTTGCTCGTAGCACTAATTCTGCATGTTTGGACATCCATTGTCCTTAAGGTTTCAAGCAATGAAGCAAAACCTGAGAAATATGCTGTAAAAAATTATTTTAAAGCTAAGCTGACATCCAGAACAATGCTCTGGACCGGTATCGCTGTTTTTCTATTTGTGGTTTATCATGTCGCACATTTAACGCTGCACATTACAAATCCTGAGCATGTTGTCAATCAGATGTATTTACCGAATGGACTTCATTTATCATCAGCTGCTACCATGTTTAATTATGAGAGAACTGACGTTTACAGAATGGTAATTCTTGGTTTTCAGAATCCACTGATATCATTAGGGTATATGATTGCAGTTACGATTGTTGGATTTCATTTAAATCATGCAGTTCAGAGTATGTTTCAGACGCTAGGCTTGAATCATCCCAAGTATTTTCCTACAATTCAGAAATCGAGCGTTGCTTTGTCATTTATTATTGTTATTTGCCTTATATCAATTCCTATTGCAGTTTTATTTAAACTAATTGGAGGTAATTTATGAATTTAGATGCTAAAATACCTTCAGGGCAAATCAAGGATAAATGGGATAAATACCGTTTTGATATGAAACTAATAAATGCAGCAAATAAAAGAAAGTATAAAATTTTAGTTGTAGGAACAGGACTAGCTGGAGCATCTGCAGCTGCTTCGATGGCTGAACTGGGTTATCAGGTTGAAGCGTTTACTTATGCTGACAGTCCACGCAGAGCACATAGTATCGCCGCTCAGGGTGGCATAAATGCAGCTAAAAACTACACAAATGACGGTGATAGTGTTTGGCGTTTATTTTATGATACAGTTAAAGGTGGTGATTTTCGTGCTCGTGAAGCCAATGTTTATCGTCTTGCTCAGGTTAGCAATAGTATTATAGATCAGTGTGTTGCTCAGGGAGTTCCCTTTGCACGGGAATATGGTGGATTGCTTGACAATAGATCTTTTGGTGGTGCACAGGTTTCCCGTACATTTTACGCTCGGGGTCAAACAGGACAGCAATTATTATTAGGAGCATACTCTGCCCTATCAAGACAAATCGGTAAAAAAGCAGTTGTTCAGCATGTACGAAAGGAAATGCTTGATGTAGTTATAATAGATGGTTATGCTAGAGGAATTATTACACGCGATCTGGTTACCGGAAAGATTGAATCACATTGGGGTGATGCAGTTGTTCTTGCTACAGGTGGATATGGAAATGTATTTTATCTTTCGACAAATGCACAGGCATGCAACGTAACAGCTACTTACAGAGCATACAAAAAAGGAGCAGCTTTCGCCAATCCTTGTTACACACAGATACATCCGACATGTATTCCTGTTAGCGGCGATCATCAGTCCAAATTGACATTGATGAGTGAATCACTCAGAAATGACGGCAGAATCTGGGTTCCTAAGAAGCAGAACGACAAACGAGCACCCAGTCAGATTCCAGAAGATGAAAGAGATTATTATCTTGAAAGAAAATACCCAAGTTTTGGAAATTTATCACCTCGTGACATTTCATCCAGAGCTGCAAAAGAAGCTTGTGATGACGGTAGAGGAATTAGTTCAACAGGATATGGTGTTTACCTTGACTTTAAAGATGCTATTAATCGACTTGGCAAGAAAGTAATAGAAGAACGCTATGGTAATCTTTTCGAGATGTATGAAAGAATCACAGGAGATAATCCTTACGAAACTCCTATGATGATTTACCCTGCGTCCCATTATACAATGGGCGGTTTGTGGGTTGATTACAATCTTATGAGTACAATACCTGGTTTACATGTTATTGGTGAAGCTAACTTCTCCGACCATGGTGCTAATAGACTTGGTGCCAGTGCATTGATGCAGGGTCTTGGTGACGGATACTTTGTTATTCCTTATACAATTGGTCACTTTCTTGCTACAAACAAGCTGGAGAAAGTAACTACTGATCATCCTGAATTCAAGAAAGCAGAAAATGATGCCAATCAAAAAATACATAAACTGCTGAATATAAATGGGAAGAAGACTCCAACTGAATTCCATCGTGAACTTGGCAAGACAATGTGGGATTTATGCGGAATGGGACGTAACGAAG
Organism: uncultured Hyphomicrobiales bacterium; assembly: GCA_964464375.1. Lineage (GTDB taxonomy): Bacteria > Bacteroidota > Ignavibacteria > Kapaibacteriales > UBA2268 > CAIOZA01. The sequence goes on along the minus strand of CAYXFU010000052.1, from coordinate 7,020 downwards.
AACGTTTGAAAAAGGCACTCGATATTATTCCTCAAATTCGTAGTGAGTTCTGGGAAAACTTAACAATTACAGGAGTTAACGAGGATTACAACATTGTTCTAGAGAAAGCTCTCCGAATAGCTGATTTTCTCGAATTTGCTGAAGTGCTGGTTTGGGATGCTCTCGAACGTGATGAATCTTGCGGAGCTCACTTCCGCGAAGAGCACCAGTATCCAGATGGAGAAGCTATGCGTGATGACGAGAAATTCTGCCACGTTGCTGCATGGGAATATCAAGGTGAAAGTACAAAACCTATTCGACACGTTGAACCGCTAGTATTTGAAGATGTGAAATTAGCAGTGAGGAGTTATAAATAATGAAACTGAAACTACACGTATGGAGACAGAAGAACGGCAACTCCAAGGGATATTTTGAACAGCATGATCTTGATTATGTTTCGGAAGATATGTCATTCCTAGAAATGCTAGATGTTCTCAATGAAAAACTGCTAAAGTCTGCCAAAGAACCTATTGCATTCGATCACGACTGCCGCGAAGGTATATGCGGTTGCTGTTCACTCACTATCAATGGCAATCCTCATGGTCCAGAGAAAGCAACTACAACATGCCAGCTGCACATGAGAAAATTCAAAGATGGCGAAACTGTTTATATCGAGCCATTCAGAGCAAAGTCTTTTCCTGTTATTAAGGATCTTGTTGTGGACAGAACATCTCTGGACAGAATCATTCAGTCAGGTGGATTCATTAGCGTCAACACTAATCAACCTCAGGATGCAAATGCGCTTCCTGTTGACAAGAAACAGGCTGATCTGTCAATGGATGCTGCCTCATGTATAGGTTGCGGTGCGTGTGTTGCTTCATGCCCTAATAGTGCCGCTATGCTTTTCGTTGCGGCAAAGGTATCTCATTTGGGTCTGTTGCCTCAGGGACAACCAGAACGCAAAAAAAGAGTGTTAGCTATGGTAAATACAATGGATGCAGAAGGTTTTGGTACCTGCAGAAACTTCTATGAATGTGAAGCCGCATGTCCAAAAGAGATTTCGGTACGATTTATTTCGAGGATGAACAGAGATTTTCTGAAAGCTAGTTTGTTGAAAGAAGATTAAGCAAACTTTAATTCTTTCATATATATAGCAGAATATTTAATTAGGGCGAAGAGATATCGCCCTATTTTTTATGAATTTTTGGGCTACAAAATTTATTAAATTGAAAGCTAAAAGTTAATAGACTGAGAAATAAATTACATTTTGATAATTCATTAATAATTTTTAAAATATAATATTTAGTAAAGTTTAATTAATCATTGACGATAAATTCATCTGACAATAGGAAAATTATAAACTTTAAGGAATAGAATGAAGATTTGGAGATCACGAAAGAATGCATTTGTTGTTATTATGCTTGCAGTTATTGTAATTTCGGCATCTGTCATTGGATTTTCTTTATCATCTGGCACCATTAACAATATTCAAAATGATCTTGATGGCAAGAAAGTTAATAGTAGTAATAACAAGCATATTTGGCTTTTTAATCAGGATCAACCATTAAAATATGTCATTTTAAAAAAACGTTCTGCTGGATCAAATAAGAATAAAAATGTTTATCTGAATCTATTTGTTGAAACAAGACAGAAACCGTCGAACGATTCAATGATGAGAGCAGAAGGCACTATTGAACTTAGATATAGCACAAATTTGACTGATAATTATTTATATCTTGATGGAATTTCTCCGATTGATTTCAGAGTATTGAACATGTCAATTGAAGAATCAACATTACTTGATGAATTAAATTTATTTTGGGAGGAATTCCAAATAGCACTTATAAATAATTATAAAGAAAAAATTTCTAACTCCATTAATTATCCCTTGATTGGAAGATATTTCCCAATGTGTAATGACAAGTCAGATTTGTTAAAAAACTATAATTTAATTTTTTCTGACGATGTTAAAGAAGCTATAAAAAACAGTATTCTTACTCCCATTCCCAAAGCAAAGGGGAAAGAATTTAGCATTAGTAAAGATGAATATATTCAGACAATAGATTATAATCACTTGATAGAAAAAGATAATTTCAACTACTTTTTTATAGTTAAAAGATTTGAAAATAAATTCAAAATTGCAAGAATTCAGGAATATTTGAAATAACCTTAGGAAAAATTATTATGAAAAAAATTCAACTATATATTGTGCTTATAATTTTGATTATTTGCTTGCCAGGTTTTATTTTATGCAAGGAACCACTTAAATATGCTATGTCAATTATTGGTAGGCAGAATGACGAAATTCAAGGTGTCTTTGTAAATAAAATGGATACTAAAGTAGCTACATGCAGTGCAGATGGTACTATCAAAATCTGGTCTCTTCCTGACGGTAAAGAATTATTAATTTTAAAGGGTCACTCAGGTCCTGTTTACAATGTATCATTTTCTGGGAATGACAAATTACTAGCAAGTGCATCAGCCGATCACACTATTAGAATTTGGGATGTTGAGACAGGAAAAGAGATTAAGAAATTAACAGGACAGTCTGATCAGGTAATTGGAGTGTATTTTAGCCAGGATGATAAGAGTTCTTATGTTGCCAGCACTTCATTTGATAAAATAGTTCGAATGTGGGACATTGAAAGTGGTAGAGAAATAAAAAAACTAATTGGCCATACTGAACAGACCAATAATGTAGCTTATAGTTATGATGGAAAATATATTGCTTCATGTAGTGATGATAAAACTGTTAGAATTTGGTCAACTGATTTTAATAATAATAAGGAAGTAAAGATTTTAATCGATTCGAAATTTCCAGTTTTGACTGTACTATTTTCATTTGATAATAAATACCTAATTTCTGGTAATCAAGATGGAGAAATTATAATATGGTCTATTCCTGATTTCAAATTTGAAAAAAACATAAAAGCTCATTATGGATTAATTCAGGACATTTCTATATCGGAAGACGATAGAACAATAGTAACTTCAAGTCATGATAAGAAAGTAAAATTATGGGATATCACAACCGGTAGTGATTTATTATCATTTGATGTAGATATTGAAGTCTGGGCTGTAGATATTGTAAGTGACGCCAGCATCATAATAATTGGATGTAAAGATGGTACTATAAGATTTTTAACTAAGGAAAGTAAAGATTAATGATTCGCTTCTTAGAATATATCATATTTATTGCATTCTTTATATGCCCGATCTTCTGTTCGATTCCTCTAATGTCTAATGATGTTTCAGAATCGACAGAAAATTCATTTTGGCAACAAGAAAAATTGACTGGGAAATGGGGTGAATTTCGGAATAAGCTAAATGATAATGGTATTTTTATTGATGCAGTTTATAAAAGTGAAGTTTGGAATACCGGACAAAAGGACTCAATAAAAAAATTCTATTATCTTGATAATCTTGATTTAATGTTATTGCTCGATTTAGAAATGACATTAGGTTGGACTGGAGCTTCATTTTATATCCACTCTATAGCAAATTATGGTGGAAATCCCGGGGAAAAGATTGGATCAAAAATGGGCATTTCTAATATAGAAACTAGTGATTCATGGAGAGTTTTAGAACTATTTCTTCAGCAGAATCTTTTTGACAACAAACTATCAGTATACTTAGGTCTACTTGATTTGAATTCATTATTTGATGTAAAACAAGTAGGTTCTTTATTTTTAAACCCAGCTCATGGAATTGGAGTTGATTATGCACAAAGTGGAAGAAACGGACCATCGATTTTTCCATTTTCATCACTTGGATTAGTTGCCAGATTATCCTTCTTAAAAAATAACTATTTTCAAGTTGGGATTTTTGATGGTATTTCTGGTGATACAAGTAATTTTCAAGGTAGCCAAATAATATTGAACAAGAATGATGGATTGCTAATATCCACTAAAATTGTTAATGAACATGGATGGAGATCTACTCCTGAGCTTAAAGACGAAAAAGAGGACAATCTCCCCTATTCTAAGATTGAAGTTGGTTCATGGTATTATACTGACTCATATAATCATCCATTTTCAAATGTTACCAATTATGGTATTTATGGACTTTTTGAGCTGGATATATATCAGGAGAATGAAGCTCCAGGAGAAGGCTTGAGTATTTATGGGAGGATGGGTGTAGCTGACGATATAGAAAATCAGTTTGATTATTTTATTGGTGCCGGCTATGTTTATCAAGGATTAATTCCAGGAAGAGATGAAGATAGGTTTGGTTTTGGTTTTCTATTTGCGCACAATACTTACCTATATAGGTTAGATAAAATAACTAATCTTCAATTTTATGATTTGTATGAGCAGAACTATGAATTTACTTATAAATTCAATTTTACTCCAGCAATTGCATTTCAACCAAATATTCAATATTTAGTTTCTCCATCTAATGTAGATTTAAAGGAAAACATATTAGTTTTTGGATTAAGGTTAACTTTGATATTTTAATTTATTTTATTTATTAATAACCTTTAAAAGGACTTTTTTGTAATTTATATTATTGATTCCAAATATTCTTAACTGTCGCTTGGAATAGAAATACATTCCACTATATTTTAACAAATTTCCTATTGTATTCGCAAATCATAACAATTTTTAATTTCTAATGAATCTTATTTGTGACTATTACCTTATTTTATGATTACAATCTTATCTACTATGGCATTTCCATGCGAACTTACAATGCAAAGATAAACACAAGACTTTAGTTGGCTCAGATTCAGATTGAAGTTCCAAGTACCTTCTCTGGTACATACTGTTCCATAGTATCAGACATAAGTGTTCCAATCATATCTACCATCTTTATCTGAACTAAACCATCTAGTTTAGCATTATACTTCAGTGTTACATTACCGATGGTTCAAAGAAACTTCTCAAAAAAGTTGCTTCAGCAGCAATAACTAACATCGTAATCGGTAAGCAGGGTATCTCTGGTGCAACGACAGGACTTGGTCCCATAATTTGGGGAGACCCAGCAATTCTTGCTCTCGTGCAGGGTGTCGTCTCCGCCATTATTGACCCAATCGTAAACTGACTCGTAATGAAAACCGATAGAAGAGCAGACGTTCCTACTGGTGTCGTAATCGGTGACAATCCATACTCACCGGAATGGGTTCTGCGTGATTTTGATATCCAGGCAATAATCGACATTGGTTTGCAAAAGGCATTTAAAACCACGATTGCAGAAACAGATGAAGTAAATGGTATCCAAAGTGAATTAATCGAGATCATTAAAACTCAGGAAAGATATTCGCAGGCAAACTACTTTTTCAATAACGGAGAAACTCTTTTAGTCCAGAATCCAAATCAACATTGCAATTTCCAAAACTCAAGAAATATCGACAACAGCCAGATCATAAAAAATCTCGAACAACTTAACGAACAATTCAGTAATTTTGAAGATTGGATTCATGTAGTTGAGTAAGAAGTTGCTCAAGTAACAAATAATTTCAACAACAGAATAAATCGCAGATCGTACATTTAAATAATTCATTTTATTGGTGGGATTTTGGTGGAATTGAATTTACTTTGAATTATAATCAATTTCAGACACTCATTAACTGCATCAATTAAAATAATTTACATAATATTGCCAACTTAGCTCAGCTGGTAGAGCAACTCATTCGTAATGAGTAGGTCGGGGGTTCGAGTCCCCCATTTGGCTCTAGTGTTTATGCGGTTCTACGGAATATAATAATTTTTAGAAAATACAATCCCACCTAAATCCCACCAAAACCAATCCCACCTAATAAATGAGTTGTTAAATATAGGATCTGCGATTTATTCTGTTATTGAAATTGTTTGTTGCCTGGGCAATTTCAGATTCAACTACATGAATTCTTCCCTCAAAGTTGCTGAATTGTTCGTTAAGTTGCTCCAGATTTTTTATGATCTGGCTATTATCGATATTCATTGCATTTTGGAATTTGCTCTGAGAATTCGGATTATTTAATGATAGTGCTTCGCCTGTGTTGAAGAAATTGTCTGCCTGAGCATATTTTTCCTGTGTTTTGAGAGTTTGGATTAATTCATTTTGGAGTTCGGTTGATTTATCCATTCCTGACACTGGAGTACGGAATGCTTTTTGTAAGGCTGTATCGATGATCGCTTGTATATCGAAATCACGCAGAACCCATTCGGGTGAATACGGATTATCACCGATGACAACACCCGTTGGAACGTCTGCCCTACCCCCGGTGTGCATCGTAAGTCCGTTAACGATTGGATCAATAATAGCCGACACGACACCTTGAACGAGAGCAAGGATTGCAGGGGCTCCGAAGATTGCACCGATTCCTGTGGTTGCTCCGGTGATGCCTAACTGTCCGATAATGATATTAGTTATTGCTGCTGACGCAACTTTTTTGATTAGGTCAGCAAGCGTTTTTAGCATTTTCTTTGAGCCTTCTTTCAGCTTGTCTTCATTGCCTTCAAAAAGTCCACCGAGAGTTTCTCCGATACTCTTTGTCAGGTTTGTAGTTGCTGTTCTTAGAGCATGGCTTCTATCGGTAATTAATTCGTGCATTGCATCAAAAACCTTTGCCGGCTTTTTCGTGGCGGTTACTTCGGGTTCCGGATCGGATGAAGTTGTATCGGTAGAATCGGAAGATTTAGATGTATCGGATGTCGAAATAGCATCAACCGTTTCTATATATTCAGCAACTTCCTTTTTTCTGGTTTCAAAGTCCTGATTGATTTTTAGTTTATTTTCTAAGAACTGTTCTTCGGCAATTAGTTTATCATCGAGTAGTTTTTGATTCGCTGCTAGTTCATCATCCCGATACTTTTCATTATCTCCCTCGAATTCAGCATAAATTGCCTCCATTTCCAGATCGGATATCGTCATCATTTTTGGGGGAACCGGATTATTTGATCCTCCATTATTTTGAGAACCTGCACGATTTGTGTTCCGCTCTTTCTCAAAGCCAATGTATTTTAGATAAGCTTCTTCTTCGCCCGGTGTATTGCTTCCAGTGTCCCAGTTCTCACGGATCATAGCCATTTCCGGTGATTCGTTCACCTTTTTGATTGC
>CAYXFU010000051.1:0-22513 GCA_964464375.1 uncultured Hyphomicrobiales bacterium | reverse complement strand
GGTGAGGACAATTCTGTATTTCCCTGCCTCGAGGCGGGGTCAGGGGTGGTGTCGCATTCCCTTTGGTTCCGAATTCTGGTAGGTCATGCATCCTGCTTGACCTCTTAATCATGGACAAACAAGGATGTTTGTCCTACCATAACTGCACTTGCCCTCTCTAATTGTTGCTTCTGGTTCCCAAGCTCCCGCTTGGGAACTTGTGACTTAACTCCCTCTCCGATTGTCGGAGAGAGCTTATTAGTTCTCTTTAAAATATTATGGAATCAATAGCCACGAGCTTTAGCTCGTGTAAAATTTCTAATTATTTTCATTGACTTTAGTCGAAATTACTCTTTTTGTGGGGATAAATCCCCAAATAAAACCATTTCTTTCCTTTCACCACGAGCTAAAGCTCGTGGCTATTCATTGATTTACAAAGAATACGGTAATTCATAAATTCAGCATCTTCGATGCAAAATACATTATTTATGATTCTTTCATGTCTTTGTATTATATTTGTAGAAATATATTCATTTATGAAGCTCATTTTATGAAAAAGATACTAATTATCTCGTTGCTTGTCCTTATTGAACTAATGTCCAGCTCAAATTTATTTTCCGGAGAAATTCAATTTTTGTGGTCTAAATCATTAGGCAGTGGTTCTATTTATGACATGGAGTTTATGCCTGATAATGATTTCTTTATTATGTCCACCAACTCAGGTGTTCAAATAAGAAGAACTGAAACTGGTGAGTTAATAAATGCTCTTCCATTTTTTGCAGCAAATCTAGAATTCACACCTGATAGCACTAAACTAATTACTACAAACGGTAACGATAAATTAATTCAAATGAGAAATATGATTGATTATAATCTTATTAAAGAGTATACAATACCAAATGGCATAGATACAACAGATTTGATTTATGAAGTATCATCTATTGTCTTCAAACAAATTGTTGTTGATCCAGTTAGACCAATTTTATATGCTTTAAGAGAGCGACGAGGTTATATTAGTGGAGGAAAATACGTAAATATAACAAGAATCATGATCTACAACTACGAAACTATGCAGGAAGTAGGAGAATTGACACTTTCTGGTGATATTAATAGACATATTAAATATATTGCTATCTCTAAGGACGGAAAATATCTTGCCTCGATTAATGAAGGCGAATCACATATTATGGTTTGGGATTTAAATACTAGACAGAAAATAAGAAATTCTAAATTGTGTGAAGGAAATCCAAATGCTACTTGGGGAAATCCTGATCAAATACAATTTTCTGAAAATAATACAGAGAATATTTATTTTTCTGGAATTTTCCCTCAAACAGCAGGAAACGAAGTATATCAAGGAATATTCATTTACAACCTTGGAAACAATAATATAATTGACTCAACCTTTGGTGTAGGTACTAAAAGAGTTGGTTATGGACCATTTGGAATTTTTGATAATGAAATGAGGGCTTTAAAAACTGCTGGGACTAAAATATTAATTTTAAATCTTCAAACTCATCTATGGGAGCAACAAATAAACAAGGATACAATCACCGGTGGAAAAATTTTCTGGGGATACAATAAATACTCACCAATTAACAGATATTTTATTGGTGGAGGAAAAAACAACTTTAGTTGTATGAGAAATAATCTTGGAACTGATGTAATACCATTACATGAAGAAAAAATAATATATCCCAACCCAACTACTTCAATAATAAGTGTTGATAGAAATTGCGAAGTTCTCTTACAATCTTATACAATTAATGATATAAGCGGACAGTTACCATTCCAAGAAACAAATATCCCTCCTGGCAATGATCCAATAACGATCAATTTTTCTCAGTATCCTACAGGAATTTATTTTATTAGGTACAAATGTGGCTCGAAAGTTAGTGTTTATAAAGTAATAAAGCAAGGATAGAGGTAAGTATGAAAAATATAATAATCATTCTTGCATCTGGGCTTTAGGTTTCCCTCTCCAATTGCTGGAGAGGGAGTCAGAATCGATATTTCCGGTTTAGTTCCTGGAATATATTTTGTGAGGAATGGAGATAGAGTAAGCAAATTTGCGAAGATATAAATTTGTATTCAGCTACGGAGTAGCGACCTGTGTGTAGAAAACGGAAAATAAAACGAAACAGAGCTCCATCGGAGCGTTCTGGAAAATTAAATCTCCGTAGGGGCGAACGGCTGTTCGCCCTTACAATGCGATGTGTGAATATATAATGTGTTAGGAGAAATACAGACCACCCCGTCACTTCGTGACACCCCTCCTTGGAAAGGAGGGGAAAAAATCAAGATCGATGTTTCCGGTTTGGCTCCCGGGATGTATTTCGTCGGGATTGGGGATAGAGTCGGTAAGTTTATAAAATTCTAGCTCTTCTGCAAAAATATCTTCATTTCACACTCAGCTATGAGTTCGCCGGAGCAATGGATTGTACCTTTGATGATTGAAGCATCCATTATGGCATAGGTAACTTCAACGTTAGTGTTTAGTATTGTGTTAACCTTTGGGAGTGAATAAACCCTTAGATTATTCACCGAGCCGATAAATCCAATAGGAGTTGTGACATTCTCAACAAGGCTTTTATAGCCTATCTTAGCGGCGGCAGTTTGCGCAATGTTTTCTATAAGTCCGGGTTCCCTGAACAATCCATCTTTTACGAAGATATTTGTTTCCAAAATCTCGAATGATGTTTCACATATTGTATCCGTGCACATCACAAGCGAATCTATCATGATCATGGGTTCACGCTGCGGAATAAGCTTCCATATCTGTAAATCTTGAGGATTTATCATTTCAACAAGTACTCCCAGAGTGGTCCCTTTTTGTTTTTATTTCTCATTTTCTGCATAATCACCGATAAATCTTCATCGGGGAATACCCAGCGTTTGCCTGATTTTTGAGCCAGTTCTTTCAATAAGGAAACATCAAAATTATTCGAAATATAATATTTTGGCGAAATCAGTTCGTCATCTGCACTAATAACATTTTCGGCTATCGCAATCTTGTGAAGCGGTGTACCGGGATAAATTCTCATCCCAACAAACGGGAAATAGACAGTCCTATGAATCTTACTGCTGTTCTCGAATGTTTCCCGGATCGTTTCATTAGTTTCGCCATATCCTCCAAGAATGAGGAAGTGTGCAAAGTCGATATCAAGTTTGTTGCAAGTCTCTGAAACTTCGAAAACATCCTTCATTTTGAAACTTTTTCCATAATTCTTCAGTTGTGTATCCGAAAGAGATTCCGTCCCGAATTCGATATGAGCCAGTCCGGCTTCTTTAAGAAGTATCAGCATTTCTTCGCTGAGCTTTCTTGGTGCAAAGTAAGCCCCCCACTTCACTTTGATGCCTGATTTAATTATTTCGTGAGCCAGCTTCTCATTATATTTATCGTCAAGATTGAACACAGAATCAGTGAAGAAGAAGTAATCGATTCCCTTCTCCTCGCTGAGATACTTTAATGATTTTACTATTTTCTCTGTGTTAAGAGTTCTTACCTTTCTACCTTCAATCAGCGGATAGGTGCAGTATATACACTTATATGGGCATCCTCTCTTTGTCTGAATGTTCAGCATTCCACTGTTATGCCAGTAATAGCTGATCAGATCATCGCTTAGCTCCAGCTCAAGATCTCGGAGAAAAGTTGTTCTGGCATTGATTCTTATCTGTCCATCAGCCAAATAAACCAGTCCTTCGATATCTTCGTATTTTGTCCCAGAATCCAAAGCTTTTAGAAGCTGAAGCAGACTTTCCTCTCCTTCGCCATGAATCCCGAACTCAGGTTTGAATGTATCGAACAGCAATCCGGGATAGATTGAATATCCCGAACCACCTATAATTAACTTTGTATTTACACTTTTACGAATCTGTGCTATAATTGATGAATAGTGGCTGATGAAGAACTCTGAGTTCATGGAATCGACATTATCAATGTTTCTGAGAGATACTCCCACATAATCCGGTTGAAACTCTTTAAGCTTTGCATCCAGTTCAGCAAGATTGGAAGCCATTATGTCGAACATCTGAATTTCATAATCAGGCAGCCGTGGAGTCAGATAAGACATAAGGTATGACAACCCTAAAGGATAGACCGGATAGGGCACTGCGAAGTTATTAGCCGATATAAATAAAAGTTTCTTCTTCAAAGTTTAATTCCAGAACTTATAGTAATTGAACCACTGCAGAGGATATTCTCTGACAATTTTCTCTAATTCGAAAATGTAATCTTTCATAGCTTTTTCGATGTTAGATTTCATTTCTGTTCTTGACGATTCAGAGTAATAAAACTTAGGTGGAGTTGCAGAAAAATGATAATGTTTTGAGCTTTCCTTCATCGCAAACACGTAAGAAACAGGAACATTATATCTGGAGGCAAGATAGAATGGTCCTTTCGGAAAAAGTGCTTTTTCTCCAAGGAAATCAATTTCAAGAGTATCATCTGCAGAAATAAACCTATCTCCGTGCATACATAGTAACTCATTTGCTTTCAATGCGCGGTTAATCTCGAAAACATGCGACAAATCATCCTTAATAACAATTATATTGAAATTTTTCTCTGTGAATGTCTTATCGAAGAATTGCTTAATTCTCTGATGCTCAGCATCAAACATGAGAATATTGAACTTAGTTTCGATTCTGTTCAGCAGCTGACCTGCAATCTCCCAGTTACCAACGTGAGCACTGATAAGAATGCCGCCATCTTTCATATTTCGGATATAATCCTCATTCTCAAAATTATATGTGAAATCGGTAGATATCCCCGAAAGCATAGCCGTTTTATCCAGTATAGTCTTACCGAATGTGAAGTAATTGAGATAAATACTAATTATGGTTTTGAGAAAAGAGAATTTATGAATCATTCGGAAATAGTAGAATGGATGCTCTTTGTTGGTAAAGAGAAAGTAATAGAATGAAACGAAAGCCAGAAACAAATAAGCGAATCCCAGACCGAAGGTTCGGAGGAAAAATATGAAAATGCTGTATCCAAGCACATTCCCTCTACTCTGACCTTTCCATCTGGGCATTTCTTAATTGAAGATTAGTGGTTTACTGACAATTAGCCTGAATATAATCATAGAAATTATCGAGAGTGCTGACATTTACCAAATCTTCAGCTTTAATCTTGAATTTGAATGTTTTTTCTACAATGATTGCAATATCGATAAAATCTAGACTATCAATACCTAAATCTGTTTTCAGATTAGAATCTGGACTTATTTTAGACTCATCGACTTCGAATTCATCAATGAGGAATTCATTCACTTTTTGTATTATTTCGCTTTTTTCCATTATATACCATTTATTTATATTTTTGAACTATCAAAGACGAATTAGTGCCGCCGAATCCAAATGAATTAGAAAGGAAGCAGTTAATTTGAGTATCTATTGTTTTAGATGCTATATTCAATTTTGCAGAATCCTCATCGGGGTTCTCGAAATTAATATTAGGAGCAACGAATGAATTCTGCATCATAATCATCGAGTAAACTATCTCGCTTGCGCCAGCCATCCAGCATTCATGTCCGGTCATAGCTTTTGTTGAGCTGACGAAAGGTCTGGCTTTGCTGAAAGCTTCGTAAATTGCTTTTGCTTCGTTCATGTCTCCTATCGGAGTTGATGTTGCATGAGCATTTATATAATCAACCTCTTTCTGTTTGAGTTGAGACTGCTTCATTGCCATTACAATTGCCCTCTTCGGACCATCGACATTTGGCTGAGAAATGTGCTCGCCATTCGATGAAAAGCCATAACCTATAACTTCTCCTAGAATCGGAGCACCACGCTTCAGAGCCGATTCAAGATCTTCTAATATGACTGTTGCCGCTCCACCACTAGGGACCAGACCGTCTCTGTCCCTGTCGAAAGGTCTGGAGGCTTTTTCCGGTTCATTTTCTCTGATAGAAAATGCACTGAGCCCATCGAATGCACCCATTGATAATGGATTAATCTCTTGTGCTCCGCCGCAAATAATAGTATCCTGCCACCCATGCATTATCAGGAAATAACCCAAACCAATTGAATGTGATCCACTTGCGCATGCACCACTAACAGTGAAGTTAATTCCTTTAAGTTTGAACATAACAGACAGATTCATAGTAACGGTTGAATTCATCGACTGAAATATCGAGCCGGAGCCGAGCATTGTTGTATCTTTGGTCTCCCGAATTCTATCTATTCCTTCGATAGTAGCCTGAGCAACACTATCATTACCAAAAAGTATCCCGACTTCGCTTTTATCAAGATAATCCTGATCAAGATTTGCAATATTTAATGCTTCTATCGTTGACATATAAGCGAATTCGGCAGGTTCTCCCATTCCAACCCGCATTCTTCTGTCTATCTTTCCTTTGAGATTGGGCCGTTCAACCCTACCCGTAAGACCTGACCGGAAACCCATCTCTTTGCGAGCTGTCTCAAGATAAATACCGGATTTGCCATTATAGAGTGACTCTCTTACTTCTTCCAGATTAGTTCCGATACAACTATAAATTCCAATGCCTGTTATTACTACTCTTCTCATAAAAATCTCATTTTTTTAACTGTACAATCCGCCATTGATTGAAATCACCTGGCCTGTGATATATGATGCTTTATCAGATGCCAGAAAACCAACAAGCTCAGCGACCTCTGCGGATTCTCCAAACCTGTTGAGCGGAATCATGGATTTAAGTTCTTTTTCATTAAGTCCGTCTGTCATTTCGGTTTTTATAAAACCTGGTGCGACAGCATTGACCGTAATATTCTTTTTGCCCAATTCCTGTGCTAGAGCTTTAGTAGCTCCGATAACGCCTGCTTTGGATGCCGAATAATTAGCCTGTCCCGGCAATCCTTTCAGACCGGATAATGAGACGACATTAATGATTCTGCCGTGTTTATTCATTACCATATCCTTAATCAAATGACGTGTAACATAGAAAAAACTGTTAAGATTTGTATCAATTACCGATGACCAATCATCATCGGACATGAAGAACATAAGATTGTCTTTTCTTATGCCGGCATTGTTCACAACTACGTCTATGTAGTCCCCTTCATGCTCTAAAAGCCATTTGCCCAGGATTTCAGTTACCTGCGTCTTATCAGATACATCAAACTTCAGCAGAGTTGCTTTTCCTCCGGCTTCATTAATAATTCTAAGCGTCTCTTCTGCTTCAGCATCATTTGACTTATAATTAATCAGAACGGAAAAACCGTCAGAAGCTAGTTTCAAACTTACTGCCCTGCCAATTCCCCTCGATGCTCCGGTTACTAATGCGTATTTCATATTTATATTAGTTTCAGTCTTTGTTACTAAAAAACAATTTGTTAAACCCCTAAGACGCAAAATTAACAAAAAATAAATTGATTAGGAATCTTTTGATTATCTGTTGGTAAATATTTATATCGTTGGTCAATGGAAGACTGCAAACTTGAAAGGAATGATCTCTCCTTCGAAACTTAGAATGGCAAAGTAGATGCCCTGATTTAACGATTGATTGTTTAAATCAATAATTCTTTCTCCAATATTATTGATTTCATTAAAGATTGGTGGAACTATGTCTCTTCCGTTTAAATCTGAAATTCTTAGATTAAATAAACCGGAATGAGGTAAATTGATAATCAGACGAGACATGTTCGGATCGTAATAAAAATATTTTTTTTCAGTGTTATCATTGGCAACTGAAGTGGGCACATCCAACTGATTTCCCCAAGTTTTTCCGCTTTTATTATAATAATGTAGCGTTTTCCATGTATAACCAAAACCCCAGTACTCAACAAAATAAGCTCCACATCCTTCAATATATTGATAAATCCGTACATATTCATGATTTTGTTGTCTGTAACATGAATCCGGCGATAGGTAGTAAAGAAATTCATTTGTTATAACCTGCCTGCCTCCGTATTTATTGATCTTGACAAGAAAATCAACAAGCGGATTTCCAGGATAGCTTACCATGCCAACTAATGATTCCTCCGGTTCGAATAAAGGGTAATCTCCAACATTGATTCTTTCGCTAGCTTCCCTGTAACGAAAGGTTGTATCGGACTTTGAGCCATTTAGATTAATATACTTTGAAAAATTTGAATACGTATATTCCAGAGTATTCGTATCAAGAACCTGCTTATCTGTAACCCTAACAATATTCTCAATTATATAACCATGTCTCGACTCATCTGTATCCCCTTCAGAATAATGGAATTCATCTCCGATATCATAGTCAAACACCTGGCGAAACGTGATTGGATTTATTCCGGTCTTTGGATCGGGAATACCACAAATTTTTAATTCTTTGTTTAATGAATCCGGAAAGTATCTCCAATCAAATGCGGTAATGAAGCCATAATTCTTAGACAGCATGAACTTACGATTGTTAGCCGGATGATTGATACCAAAATTTTTACTATTCTTTACTGTTAATGTTATTGTTTTAACTGAATCCATAATATTACCCACAACAGGCAGATAATCTATAGAGGACACAACAGCCTCGATAAGGGTATCGTGTTTGAATTTGTATAATATCCAGCTATCGTATAATGAAGCATTTGTTAGGAATATCAATGAATCATTTCTGATTGAAATTATGAAGCTAGTATCCTTCCCTGCAATAACTTTTCTGCCAATCCACGATGGACCATCAATAACTGTACATAGATCGTATATTTTGGGATTGTACTTTGTTTCGGGAGATCTGAAATTGAAATATTCTACAGCTAATGCTTTCTGTTGGATAGAATCAATTACAATTGTAGCAAGCATTGTGTCCGATTTGATCTGCGTATTATATGTGAAATATGTAAACTGTCCGCCCTGCTTTACTATAGAATAACTCTGTAAATAGCCACTATTCAGTAAAGAAAAAAATATAGTTATTAGTAGAGAAAACTTCATTGTTTGATTTTAAAAAATTAATTGTATATTATGAAAATCGAAGAAACACAGATATTATTTTAAAAAGTGCAAATATGAAATCATTCAGAAAAGAACTTTGGTTCCAAACCTCACGAAGAAGAGAATACATCAACATCACTCATGAAGTCGAGAGATGTATCACCGAAAGTAGCGTGATAGAAGGAATTGTACTTGTAAATGCTATGCATATTACTGCCAGTGTATTCATTAATGATGACGAAATGGGACTGCATAATGACTTCGAGGTCTGGCTCGAAAAACTGGCACCAGAAAAGCCTTATAATCAATACAGGCACAACGGATACGAGGACAATGCCGATGCTCATTTGAAGAGACAAATCATGGGACGCGAAGTAACTGTCGCAATAACAGATGGTAAACTTGATCTTGGACCATGGGAACAGATATTTTATGGCGAGTTCGATGGGATGCGACGCAAGCGAGTACTCGTTAAGATAATTGGAGAATGAAATTTATCTTAAGTATGAGGAATACTTACTTTGTAATCACAACAATGGAATGTTGCCCTCTAAAGGCACAGGTTTACACTTTTGAATAAACTCTCCCAGTTTATACCAGAAATCGCTTATCATATCGTAAATCTATAACCAATTTGCAGATTCATAGGTGAATAATTCAATGTCTGACCATTCGAGTTGCTGCCTTGAAATCTGTAGTATAATCCACCCATTCCAAAAAAACCATAAAATGAAATTTCATAGAAAGCACCGACTTCTGTATAATTGCTGAATTGAGTATATGTATCCGGATAAAAGTAATAAATGTTTTTCGTTTTCCCAAAGCCAACACTTAAACCTACATTATGCCTAAACTTATAGTTATGGTAAATCCTATAGAAAAATCCTATTCTAGAAGATTCCTCGTTATCGTTAGGTGAGAAGCCAACAGGTAAGCCTGTATATAAAACACCTAGATTTTCATCAAGGTAGAACTGAATATGGAAATTGAGTAGCAAAGGATCTGCTAAACCTACTCCAAAGCTGACTATAGTAGTGTCAACCGGTCTTCCTTTTAGTTTTGGTGAATCTTTTAAAGAGAACTCTCGATCTTTAGTCACTCCATTAATGTCAGCTTCAACAAATATTTTTGCCTTTACACTAGAATCTAGCTTGATTTCGGGAATCGCAAAATAAGTTTTTCTATCGAAATCAAAGTATCTATCATATTCTGTTTTACCTTCAATCTCTATATCAGGTCGTTTTGACATTATATTAGCAATTATCCCTCCAACAGTACCGCATAAAGCAGCTCCTCCGATCGAACAAATCACATAACCAACATCTGTAAAATCAAAATAAGAATTAGATGATCTTTTAAATATCATAGTTCCTACACCATAACCGACCATCGCCCCGATTGGAATCCCGGCAAGAACCCCCAACAATGCCTGGCTTGGTGCTTTGAACTTTATATTTTGAATTTCATTTATTCTAATTGATTTGTAATCGCCATCCTTAAGTAAAATAAGTTCATTGGCACTCTTACCAACAATAGAAAATTTTTCTAAATTTAGTTTAGCTGTTGTGAAAGACCAGCGAGAATCCATCAGATTCCTCTGCCGCAATTCTTTTTCATCAGCATAATCTGCATTATATCTGATTGTAGTATCTCTTACCAGGCCCCCATTGAAAGTCTCAGTATATTCCTTTGTTGGCAACCTATTTGCTCGTGACCGCTCAACCGAAAGAAACTTAGCTCTATTGATAATATCATTATAGATTAAGTTAGACTCAGGGTTTTTTGGAGATTCAGGCAAACGACTAATAATAGAATTCACGTCGCTCGTTTCCAACCAGACAATCGTGTCACGTAGAGCTCCATCCTGCTTTAGTTGAAGCCAAGCATAATACCCCTGTCGCTCAAAAGGTTTAACTATGAATCCCTGGTAAAGATTATTAAACTGAGGAAAAAGCTGATACTTTTGGTTGAAATCAGCTCTAAAAGAGTAATTTGATTCTTTGTCTAAAACAATGAACTTATCATCAATCTGTGCATTGAGCAAATTGACTGAGATTAACAAGCAAATAAGAACATATTTCATATATTTCTCCTGGTAATATTTATCGATCCCTTTGAAAATAACTATCAAAACGTATATCTATATCCAAATTGCAAATTGAACGAAACTGAGTTAATCGTATAGTTATAAAGGTTTGATGTCACATAATTAAAACCAACCTGAAGAAAAACTCCATAAAATGAAACGTCATAATCTATACCAATTTCATTGAATTTAAATTTTATTTTTTCATAGGTTCGATAATCATAGGTGAATTGGCTTCTTTGACTATAATGAATACCCACATTGTCAAAGAAATTCTTCTTTGCATGTATTCGGTAAAACATTCCATACCGGGAACAATCTTCGTTGTCATTTTCTTTGAATGGAACAGGGAATCCGGTATAACTAAAGCCGAGATAGTCATTAAAATAGAATAACAGATTCAGATTAAAATTCAATGGATAGAAGAATCCTCCACCAAGGCTGAATTGTGGTTTGTCGAGTTCACTTTGTCTCCTAATTTCATTAGTAACCAGGCTTTGTTCTTCTGACTTTGCCAATTTGTGCGATAAAGTATCTGAAATTTTATTTACCTTGATGGTTCCATCTGATTCCAATTCAGGTAAAGTAAAAAATGTCTTTCTGTCCAGTTCAAAATAACGGTCATAGGGATCAGAAGAAGTCAGTCTGATATCAGTACCGGTTTCAAAACTGCCAAACCAAATACCGCCTAGTATTCCTCCTGATAAACCACCAATTGTTCCACCTATGGCTAATCCCGCCAACGCGGCAAAATCTCTATGATCATCCCCAACAAGCAGTAATCCAACTAAACCACCTACAACAACTCCTGCAGGAATTCCTAATATTGTTCCCAAAAACCAAAGATTTGTTCCTTTTTGCTTAATCGAACTGATTTTATTAATGTCAATCACATCTTGATTTAGGTCTTTCGAAATAACAAGATTATTTCTGATTCTTCCTTTTAATGCAACATCTTTAAAACTAGCAGTATCAGTAACTATCTCCCAATCTTCATCCTTAATAAGTCTGTTAAATTTTGAGTAATCCCAGGCAAAATCATCATTGAATATAGTAATAGAATCAGTTAATATTTTAGATTTAGATATAATGGTGTCGATTTCAATTTCTTTTCGTTTATTCATGAATGAGAGCATTTTTGCTCTGCCGGTCAGAACATAGTCTATCTTAGTACTATCTGTAAGTAGTCTTTTACCATCAGGAATTTTATTTAAGATTGACTGAACGGATGATTTATCAATCCAGATGATTGTATCTTTCAGATATCCATCCTGCTTCAGCTGAAGCCAGGCATAATAACCCTGACGCTCTTCTGGCTTTACAAGAAATCCCTGATATAGATTTGTAAACTGAGGAAATATCTGATACTTCTGATTAAAATCACTATTGAATGAGGAATTGGAATCACTATCCAAACGAATGATTTTGTCATCAATCTGAGCATTCAAAAAATTGATAATGAAAAGGAGGCAAATTAGAAGATATTTCATTCATAGCTCCTGATAATCTTTGCTTGTGTGATTCTACATAACAAATATATTAAAAAAAATGATGTGAAAAAAATAATTACCGATGAATGATATGTGTAAGAAATAAAAAAGCCCTGATTTATCATCAAGGCTCTTTATCATTTCGCTAAGTGTTATTATGGATTAACATAATTCGGAGGTAAACTCGGTAAGTTAACCAAAGGAATATCAGCTCCAAATGTAAGATTGATAAACTTTATAAGTTCATTAGCTATTGCTCCCTGACCTCTCGAAGTGGGGTGAAATCCATCAAGACTAAACATTTCACCTGATATGAATTTATTTGTCATTGTGGTTCCACCAGGAACAGCATAGCCATTGTTGATAACATTGGTTAACATCTGATCTAAATCAAAAATAATAATATTATTATTTTTGGAAATTGCTGTTAAACCTCTGATCATAGAATTATATTCAGTAACTGTCCGAGAGACAATAGTGGCTTCGAATTTATCCAGTACATATTGATTGGGAATAGGTTTTATTGACCCCATTCCTTTTGCTAATTCAGACTGTGGGACTGAAAGAAGTAAATAGTCCTCTGCAGTGAGCTGACGCAATTTACCGGGAGATTTTGGTGATTCGGCAACAAATCCATTAGCACCTGCGGCAAAAGTAAATCCAAGCTGTCCATAAGCAGCGTTTAGTTTGGTAGCTGTTGCTCCATCAATCAAAAGTGCATTCCAGGGAACAGTTTTGAAGAAAGGTACACCCAGAACATTTGGCACCGTAAATAGAATTATCTTTGTGTTCGGTAACGCTGTTGTCAACTTCATCAATGCACCAGTGAATATCTGTTCCATTGAAGCGACGGGAGTTGGGATTGGTTCGCCATTCACAATGGTTGTTGAAATAGCACCACCGGATTTTGCATACCCGAGAACATCATTTGCGCCCATTTCAAAAGTAATCAGGTTAGGAGCCAAAGAGATTGCCTGATCAACCATTGATGCGCCTAACTGAGGATTACGAAGAACGGGAACATAATAAGGATTTTCTCTGGCTACACCTCTGGCGGCAAAGTTTGATGTATCAATCAAATCATAAGCGATTGCCCCCCAAATACCTAAATTATTATAAGGTTTTGCATAATTAGAATTTGTAACACCGCCAGCTAATTGAACCATATCCAATATAGGTAATCCAGCCGAGGTAAACCCTCTGAGCATATATCTGAGTCCAAGTCCGGGTTCGGCATAATCAGGCTGAACAAATGTAGAAACACCCATTTGACCGGCAAATAAATTCGGGAAACTATATTTGGTAGCTTCTGCAAAACATGCATAGCTCTGTGTACCTGCGGACATAGATGTCCCGATAGCAACATAAACCAGTGAAGTATTGTCTGCTCCTAATGTGCCAAGCTTTTTCGTTCCAACAGGTGTGTTAATTGTCGGTTCACAGGCAACGAGAGCGAATATCAAAGAAGCGACAAGTAATATTTGTAATTTTTTCATTTTATTCTCTCTTGATTATAGGTGAACATTAACTGAAAGTGAAAGGACATTTGCCCATGTATTGTATATACCATTGAATCCGTTTGGATTAGCTTTTACTTCCGATTGAGAACCCATGATTCCAAGATAACCGAAGTCAACAGAGAAATTCTTATTCAGATTATATCCGAATCCAAAGGAAAAACCGATACGATTTCCTTCGGGAAGAACCGGTTCAATATTATCAATATCAACTGCCAGAGGATCATAATAACATCCCAATCTCAATGTGAGGTTCTCAGTTGATTTGTATTCACCGGCGATTCGGTAAATCATAGCATTCTTGTAATTTCTTGGACTTGACTTTGTATAGCTAGTTGCCGGATTGCCGGGCATTTTATCAAATGTAATCGCTAATGTGTCATAAGATGACCAACCTACTAAGTTCATTCCTGCCTCAATCCACAAATCATTTAGAAGTTCATAAGCAACTCCAACTCGCAGGTCGTTAGGAAACTTTATTTTTGTACCACCTGTTGTAGGTACAAAAAGTGCTTCAAGACCTGTTGTGTTTTGATAAGTAACATCACCAGAATATTCAATTTCAATATTGTGCCGATATGATGCACCAAGTTTAAGATTCTTCATCAATTCGATATGCAAACCGAAATTATATGTAGTTCCTGTTCCATCACCTTTAAGGTTAAGAATTGGCTCAGGGTTGAAAGTTGACAAGGCTTGCTTCATTTCTACATTACCCAAAATATAACCGAAACCGGCTGATATGGAAACCGGCATTGTAGCAAGATCAAAACCATAAGCAACATTGGGGTTGATTTCTAATGTCTGAAGATAAGTCTCAAGAGCTGAGAATCTTCCAACCCACTGACTGGGCCAACGTGTACCAAGACCGAACGGTGCAAAAACACCGGCACCTAAGGATAAACCTTTTATTGGTGTTTTCCATGCAACATAGACATTGGGAATAAGAAAGTTCCAAGATTCTACAGAAGTTGTGTTCTGTTGATTCAAAGAAGTGATTCCTGTGAACTTTGCACCCGGCATGATGTAGCATGCTCCGACTGAGATAGCAAGATCTGATGGAATGTCCACCATCGCTGCTGGATTGTAGAAGATTGATGATGGATCGGATATATTGGCTATGGTTGAGAAACCCATGCCAACCGAACGTGCTGATTGATCGTTAATCTGAAAGCCACCAGATAGAAGATTGCCACACATAGCGACAACCAAAAGAATGCCTGTCAGCAGTTTTTTCATAGAAAAACCCCTATTAGTTAAAAAAGTTAAAAATATATTGTAAAACAATACAGTATGCCCTTGATAACAAATTTATAGTAAAATCAGTTGCTTTAAGTTTAATGTAATTTATTTATTATTTAGTGAATGCAAATAAGTAAAAAAAAACGATATGTCCAAATAGTAAATAAAAAAATATTAATCTAAATTGAATATTGCGTTAATTAGATATTAACTCAAATTTGTTTATTATAGTTAATCTCATTAAATTTACCTCTTAAATTTTACTCCATGAGGAAATAATGAAAACATATAAGAAGAATTTCTGCATTATTCTTTCTTTAATACTCTTGGTGGGTCTCTCAGCCTGCGAGGATAAAACAACCAACCCTACTCCTCTTACCAAATACTGGAAGCTGAAGGTTAAGGAAATATGGTGGGTTTCTCCAAACGATGCTTCCGGCGACTACGTTAATATTGATAACTTACCTGTTGGAGTAAACTTTCCGGATGCTAAGGGAACAAAACATATATACACAGGATCTGAATACAAAATAACTCGTACAGATACTCCTACCAGTGGATTGAAGGATTCAATTTATTGCACATGGTCAGAATTTCCCGAAAAAATTGAAGCCGGTAAAATGTACTCGTTATTTTATCAGTCCAAGGGTAACGCCTTGAATGGGATAAGCATTTCGTTCCCAACACGATATGACACACGTCCGACAGCTTGGAGTCCAGCTTCAATGAGGGATGGCGAAAAATCAATTTCTTTTAAGATAGCCGAACCGACAGACTCCATTCCTTCGCACATGAAAATTGTTGTAACAATGACTAGTGGTATTTATTACAATCTTGATTACTGGTATGTTTATGAATGGATTAAGGAATAAAAATTAGAAAACCTATTTTCATTTTTAAATATCACTTACTGAGACATAGACAGTTTGCTTTCGATATAATTAACCAAACTGTAATTATTAACTAATTGAGAGGAGTTCTATGCTTAAGAAATACGTTATTGCTGTAGTTGTTGTGTTCATAGCGTTGGAGCTGATGAATATGATTTTTCACGGAGTTCTGCTATCAGGTCTATATAAAGAATCAGAGGCAATTTGGCGGACTGATATGATGAAGTACATGTGGATAATGTATATTGCAACTTTCTTCCAGTCAGTAGGCTTTGTCTATATCTACTACAAACTCATCAGTAACAAATCACCATTTCGCGGAGTTTGGTATGGTTTAAGTTTTGGCTTCACAGTTGGGTCAGGAATGGGCGGTGCAACTTATGGAATGATTGCAATGCCTGGTGCATTAGCTGTGAGCTGGTTCTTTGGTTCCGTAGTTATCTTTGGTATAGCAGGATGGATAACTGCACTAATTATTAAAGAAAAATAAAGATTCGCTTATTTTAAAAAAACCACCGCTCATTGCACGGTGGTTTTCTAATATGTATTCACAACTCATTTATATTTTTGCTCAAAATGAATTGAAACGCCGTTTTGTATCGAGGATAAGATTGTCCACCTTGCGTTTACTCAATGGATAATTCTCAATTAAAATCTATCTATAACCATTTAGCGCCATTATTTGAGCGGATTAGCTCAACGCATTTCTTTACGTCCTGCACCTGTGACTTAGGCGTAACCAGCACTGCATCGTCAGTTACAACGATAACGAAATCTTCTAAACCTATTGCAGAAACTATAATGTTTGAATTGGATGATTGATTTACAATTGTTGTGTTCTTCACATTATGCAGAGCACTTTGTCCCTGGATTATATTGCCATTTTCATCCGACTGTTTGATTCTATCCAGAGAGTCCCACGATCCGATGTCGTCCCAATCGAAAAGGGCACGCGCAACAACAACAGATGGCGCTTTCTCCATCAACCCATAATCAATTGATATATCAGGAAACGCCAAGTAAATAGCATCTACAGCCTTGAGTGCGGTTGTGTGAATTATACTTGTCTGCGATGTCAGGCTTTCTGTCATAGTCTCAATTTGATTGCCTACATCAGGAAGACATTTAATAAGATTATCGCAGAATGTGTCTAATCTCCAGAAGAACATACCACTGTTCCAGAGGAAAGAACCGCTCTCGGCGTATCTTTTTGCTTTTTCCAGCTCCGGCTTTTCATGAAACTTGAGTACCGGCTTGATTTCGGGTGACTTAGAAGAAGAATCGAAATTTTCAGATACTTCGATGTATCCATAACCGGTTTCAGGTCTGGAGGGTGGAATGCCAATTGTTCCCAGAGCATTCTGACTTTCCACATAGTTCAAAGCGGAATCAACTGTTGCAATGAAGCCATCAACAGGTCTGATTGACTGATCAGCTGTCAATACTGCAATGCTGATTTCTTCCGGTTTAAATTCGTTAGAGTATTTAGCCTTGATGAATGCAGCGGCTAAAGCCAGGCAAGGCGCGGTATTTCGCTTGTAGGGTTCGGCAAAGACATTTTCCGGTGGTAACATAGGAAGTGCATTTCTAATCGGATCGAGCAGTACCTCGCTTGTGATGATAAAAATATCATGCGGTGCTATAAGAGGGGAGATTCTCTCGATCGACTGCTCCAGCATTGTCTTATCTGTTTCAAGATTTAATAATTGTTTTGGCTTAGTTTTGCGGCTAAGGGGCCAGAATCTCTCGCCTGAACCGCCTGCCATGATTATTGCTGTTCTTTTCATTTTAATCTTATTCAAATACTGTAACTTTGTTTGTTTTCTCCATCGACATCTGGAGAACTGTATGGGTATTGTTGATCAAGGATTTAATTGAATCCTGCTTTGTAGCCTGAGCTAGACCAATACTAACGGTAACATAGTATCTCTTATTCTCAATCTCGATGGGTGTTTTTGCAACATCAGCCCGGATTTTTTCAGCCCAGCGATGAGCTTCTCCGGCTGTAATGCCCGTCAGAACTATACCGTAGGTATTGTCTGCAACCTTACCAAATGGATGGTAAGACTTAATATATCTCTGGAACAGGTTTATAACATGAGTATAGATGTTGTTCGCACGATCGGGGAACTTAGACGGATCGAATGAACCGGACTGATCAACTGTCAAAAGGCACATCGTCAGATTAGTTGTGGTATCAAGAGACTGCATCATTTCTTCTTCTAATCGTTTGTAGAAAGCTCCCTGATTGAGAACTCCACCAGTATCGACCATTGAACTGTGCTGTAGCATTTGCATATACACATAATGTTCTATAAATGTTCCGGCATGTTCGCCAAGCATTTCGAGTATTTTCAGATCATAACTTGTGATATTTGATTGACTCTTTCCAACAACAAACAATGCTCCATAAGTACTGTTTAATGACTTGAGGGGAACCGATGTAAAGAAACCCCCGATGTGGCGTGTTTCTTTTGGATGATACATAAATCCAGATTCGGTGAAAGGAGAAAGAAACACTGTCTTGCCCGATGCAACACATTCACCAACAAACGTGTTTTTCAATTTTATTTCTTTCCCGATTAGTTGATTGTCGGAATCATTTTTGGAAACAATAGCAGATATTTTCCAAGTTTCTGTCTCTTGATTGTAGCCGCAGACTCCGAGAGTCGTAAAATCAAAGATTTTGCCTGACGCTTCCACAATAGAAGTATAAATATCGTCAAGCGATTGTCCCCGATCTGAGGCAAACTGTCTGAATGTACTTATTGCCGCTAATGTTCTGGATGCCTGCTGTAGTTCGTACTTCTCTGTATAAGTGTTGACAAGGGTACCTATCAACTTGGTGAACTGTCCGAGGAATCCGACGATGAAAGCATCGTAAGCATCGGGTGAAGTCGAATCGGCACAAAGAATACCAATTACAGTTTTGTTATAAAAAACAGGCACTCCAACGAATGATCCCGTGCCGACCGAACGTGTATAATAGGGTATTAGATCCGTTTCTGCAGCAGGATTTATCTCTGATAAAATTTCAGGTTTAAGATTAGTAACTATCTGGCTCACAACATCGTTTCTGATGGGAAGCTTATGCTTGGAAGTGATTGCTTCGGGAACATCCGTTTCAAATGCTTGAAGAATCAATTCCTGCTTCTCCAGATTGACTAACAAGAATGCGGCTGTGCGAGTGTTAGTTATGGAACGGATAATCTTAAGAACACGATTGAGGAAAAACTCAAACTCCTTGCGTGGCTCCTGTCCGGGTACCTGCTCAGTTTCAATTATTGCCGAGAGAGGCACATCTATTTTCTTAGTAGTGAAATTCTCCTTTTGTGTAGGTGGTGCCTCAGCTTTAGGCACGAATTCCCGTTGTGCTTCTTGTTTAGCAACAAGTGGAAGCTCCTTATCAATTTCAGATTCAAGAGGCTTTTTAATCTCAATAACCAACTCTTTTCTCTGAATTGGAGCCGTTTCGTCTTCATCAGGTTCGATTGCAACGCTATCAATTCCCGGTGGTATTATTTCCTCACCGAACAGGGTTCCCTTGGTGTATTCCGGCTTAACTTCAGGTTCTGGTTGGACAATTGGAATTTCTACTTTCGCAACAATTTCTTCGGCGTCAAGTTTAAACGGCTTTACAACCTGCGCACCGGATTCTTTTGTAAGCTTTCCAATTATTCTGATACCAGATGATTCATCCTCAAATTCATAGGACTCATCCAAATCTATCTTAGGGATAATTTCAGGTACAGGAACAAACTTTACTTCAGTTTTGAGAACAGCGGGAGGTTCATTTTCACCGCGCGGTCTTTTATCTATAACCTTGAAGCCTTCGCCGGGAGCTGTTTCATACTCTTTTGGCTTCTGAGACTTAGATATGGGCTTTTTACTTATTATTCTTATATCGTCCTGTGTTTTTTGTGGTGAACCGTCATCTTCATTGTTGCTTCCAGCTCCATCTCCCTCAACTGAGAGTTTTTCGTAATCCTCGAACACCTGACGCTTTGCACCACCATCCTTGATTATCTTAACTTTATACTGCGGTATTGGCTGCGAAGGAGTGAATCTGGTATCGACTATGTCGCGCAATCTTTGGGAGATTAGCATCATCAGGGCAACTGAACCAAGTACTGCTACGCACACACCAATGAGTCTGATTGCTATTTCGTCGAGGAAAATTGCAATCAGCAATCCGATGAGAATCACTGCTATTGCTACGCTGTCGCTGGGTGCCAGCACTTTCTTAATGTCTATTTGTCTTCTCAGCATAGTGATTTCTTTATATATATTTTAATGTTTTGATTCGGAATCAAATTAGATGAGGCATGAGACAGCAAATATACAAAAATAAAATGAAACAAGGTACACCAAAACTGACTTTAGGCGCACTCCTGCTATTTTTATGATATTTACGACTTAGTGAAATTTAATGACATCGACGCTTTGTATCGATTGTCACCCCCCATTTGCACATCTGTGATATGCTATTTAATACAATTTATTGACTTTTCAAAGCAGATTTTAAAATTGGATGAAAAAACAAGAAAATAACTGATTATTCCCTACCTAAAATCAAAAGATAAAAAGTAATTGTTATGAAAGGTTGATAATTTTTATCAACCATAGGGTTAACCCTATGGTTGATTTTATTCCATTACAAATATCATTTTTATCAATATTCTCTTTTTCCCTTAAGAAAATTAAAACCACTAAAAAACTTTTACATCGTCTGTAACATTTCTTGCGCTCAAGGTATTTCTAATATATGATCTGACATTTCTGCCGAAAATAATTTTATTCAATATAGATTGTTTCGTTATGGAAAGATACTTTACCTATACAGAAAAAAGCCCTCTTTTAAAGCGAACCTTAGATCTTATGGCTAAGGTCAGGGACATCGAATCGGCGAGTTCAATGCTGAGCTGGGATCAGGAAACTTATATGCCTCCCGGGGCTGTCGAAGCCAGATCGCACCAGATTACGGCTCTTGAAGTCATTCAGCATCAATTCATGACCAGCACCGAAGCTCACGACATCGCAGAAAAAATCTCAACCAGAATCCCAAATGGAGACCCTAACGAAACTTCAATGTTCCGATTATTCATGAGGCGATACAATCGAGACGTTAAGCTACCTCAATCATTCATAGAAGACTTCTCAAATGCTAAGACCATAGCTATCGAATCATGGAAGCATGCAAGGAAGGAGAGCAGGTTCTATCACTTCGAAAAAGATTTGGGGCGTCTGCTGGAACTCAAAATTCAGGAAGCAGAATATCTCGGTTACTCCGGCAACCGCTATGATGCTCTTCTGGATCAGTATGAACCTGGCATGACTGTGGCGAAGCTTCAGCCTATGTTTGACCATCTCAAAACGAAAACACTTGATTTATTTAAAAAAGTAGATATATATAAAGACAAGGTTACCGATGATTTTCTGAAGCAGAAGTTCCATTCCGATGGGCAGATCAAATTCGTAAAAATTGTAGCCGAAAAAATGGCTTTCGACATGTACTACGGTAGAATGGATCTATCGGTTCATCCGTTTACAGTCGCGTTCTCCCCGAAAGATGTAAGAATCACTACCCGAGTCAATGACAAGGATATACGTACATGCATATATGCTTCCATTCACGAGCTTGGGCATGGACTCTATGAACAGGGGATCGATTATTCACTTTACCGAACATTTGCTAACGATGGTGCTTCCTTCGGGATGCACGAATCCCAATCGCTGCTCTGGGAAAATATGATAACCCGCTCGCGTGAGTTTTTTGTGTGGAGTCTTCCTATCCTTCAGTCAATCTATCCCGGAATGCTCAGCGACATCTATCCAACCGATATCTACAAAGCTGTCAATGTTGTGAGACCTTCATTTATACGTCTCGAAGCCGATGAACTGACCTACAATCTGCATATAATTCTAAGATTTGAAATCGAGAATATGTTGATGAATGCTCAACTGAAAGTCAAGGATATACCGGACTACTGGAATGTGAAGATGAGAGAATTTCTTGGGATATATCCACCTAATGACACGATGGGAGCTCTTCAGGATATTCACTGGTCGCACGGCGGATTTGGTTATTTCCCGACTTATACACTCGGCAAGATGTATGGAGCTATGATCTGGGAAACAATGCACAAAGAAATTCCGAACTTGGGTGAAGTGATATCAAAAGGAAATCTCAGTACAATCAGGCACTGGCTCGGAGAAAAGATTCATCGTTACGGAAGTCTTCTTACTCCACAGGAATTAATTAAAAATATAACAGGAAGTGAGCTAAACGAGCAGCCATTCCTGAATTATATCGAGACCAAATTGAATGATATTTATCTTAGCTAATCGATAATCATTATTGAATAAGGGAGACAGTCTCAAAAGTCAGTTTTGGATTTCCTTTAGAGCGTAGTGAAGAATCCAGACCG
>CAYXFU010000050.1:0-23267 GCA_964464375.1 uncultured Hyphomicrobiales bacterium | reverse complement strand
GGTGAGGACAATTCTGTATTTCCCTGCCTCGAGGCGGGGTCAGGGGTGGTGTCGCTGTTTGCTTTCCTTCCGGTAGGTCAAGCATCCTGCTTGACCTTAAAATATCAATTCTTTCCCCCTAGTTCCTAAGCTCCCGCTTTGGAACCCATTTAAATTTCTGCATTTTGCTCAGAATTATCAATTATTAATTCTTAATTATTAATTATTTGAGCCTCCCTTAAAAGTTCGATTTTCAATATTCATTATTAAAAATTAATTTTTATTTTGAAACTTTCCTCAAAATTTTTCGTTATTGACATTATGTTATGCAAATTATCTATTTGTTTATTTGCTGACATTATGTTAAGTTATTAAACTTATTGATAATAAAATGACAAAAGATATATTATGGGTGTAGTTGAACGAAAAGAACGCGAGAAGGAACAACGCAGACAGCAAATACTTGCCGCCGGTGAGAAAATGTTCCTTAAGTATGGAGTTAGCAATACTACCATCGACCACATTGCTAAAGAATGTGAAATTAGTCGTGGTACAGTTTATCTTTACTTTAAGTACAAAGAAGAAATATTTCAGACAATTGTTCTCTACTCTCTGGATTCTCTTCTGAAAATGATGAAGGATGGAATTGAATCTGCCGATACAATCGATAAAAAAATGATTGCAATTGGTGACGCTTATCTAAAGTTTTACCGTCAGAATCCCGCTCACTTCAAACTGATGAATCTTTTGGATGATCACACTGAAGATGAACTTAAAACCGGCGAACTGGCTATGTCAGTTATTGAGAAGTCAGACGAATTGATGATGCTGATTGTTAATTTTCTTAAATTGGGTGTAGAAAGCGGATACTTCAAGCCCGATACCAATCCTCATGAATTTGCAATTATGCTTTGGTCGTCCAGCAACGGAGTTATCCAAATATTCGATCATCTGGAGACTTTCCATTGCCCGCCTGAAGATGTCATTTACTGGGATAAATCTCAGGCATTAAATATGAATAAGTTTGAGGATCTAAACCTCGAAGGAATGCTATCTAAACTTTGGGGATTAATTATAAATTCAATAAGAAAATAAAAAGTGAGGTAAAAAAGATGGTAAAAGTAACTGTTATAATGTTTTTAGTTTTCATGGGAGTTCTGCCCGCGCAAGATTCGAACGATTATCTTAGGGATTATATCAGAATCGGTATAAGGCAGAATCTCGAACTCCAGGGAGCAAAAGAGAACGTCAACACCTATGAAGCAAGGAAAAGTCAGGCTTTGTCGCTTTATCTGCCTAGAATCGAGCTAAACTCCAGATATTCACGAGCGGGCGGTGGCAGATCATTTGTGTTTCCTCTTGGCGACATGATGAATCCTCTTTATCAGATCGCAGGACTTCCTCAGAGATTCAATAATGAAAACATCAGTTTCATCCGTCTGGAAGAACAGGATACTAAAATTGAGCTGATTCAGCCTATTTTCAATGCTGCTGTTTACTTCAATCACCAAGCACAAAGCAGTCAGCTCGAAAGTGCGAATTTCGATTATAAAACCAGGGAGCTTAATATTGCCGAAAAAATAATCGAACAGTATTTTGCATATTCCAAAGCACAGAGACTCTTGGAGATCAGGAAATTTGCTTCAACACTTATCGCCGAAAATCATAAAGTTGCATCGAAGCTATTCGAAGTGGGCAAAGCTCCCAAGACGGATGTTCTTCGCGCTGAGGTTCAGCTGTCAAGTGCACGTCAGGAAATCATGTCGGCAGAAAATTTGGTTAATCTTACTAAGCATGCCTTCAACCAAACATTAAACAGGGATTCTCAAAGTGAAATAAAATCCGAAAATTCACCAATTAATGATATGATCAAGCCGGAATTCAGAAAATCACTTGAATTTGAGGGCAATACTGAAACACTTACTGTTACTGCATTAAATAACAGACCTGAACTAAGTCAATTAGAATCAGGCATAAACGCAGTTAATTCTTTCAGAAAAGCTACAGTAAGCGATTATCTGCCATCGCTAACATTGGTTGCTGATTATGGTATTCAAGGCGAAAAGTATCAATTCGACGATCAAAGCAGATATTGGATGGTTTCAGGTATCTTCAAGTGGAATCTATTCTCAGGTTTCGAAACTTCTGCCAAGAGTCAGGAAATGCAGGCGCAGATTAATTCCTTACAGAAAAGCTCTGAAAGCCTGAAACAACTGATTAACCTTGAAATCCAGAATAATTATTACAACTACAAAAATTCGTATGACCAGTACGACGTAGCAGTTAAATCCTATCTATCTGCAAACGAGAATTACGATCTGAACAAAAAACGTTATGAAGAGGGTTTGAATCCATTCATTAGTCTGCTTGACGCAGAAACTACCCTCAAGCTAACTATGGAAAATTTATACATGACCTATTACGATGTGCTGACAGCCAAATGGAAGCTGAACAAAAGCATTGGTAATTTATTTAAATAAGATAATCAATTTGGAGTGTTAAAATGAATAAAACAAAAATTATAGTATCGGCAATCGTAATAGTTCTGATAGCTGCTGTCGTTGTCAAAATTGTATCAAAAAACAATAATGACAAGAAACCTGTTACCCAGCCGGTTCTTACCGTCAGCGTTGCCAGATGTGAACTTGGCACAATCGGTGGAACACTTACTTATAACGGTAATGTTCATGGAATCAATGAAGCCGCTGTTATATCGCAAACAGCAGGTGTTGTCGAAAGACTTATGATAAAAGTTGGACAGAGAGTAACTGCAGGTCAAAGTCTTGCTCAGGTTGAGAATAGTGCACAGAAAGCTGCTGTCGAACAGGCAAAAGCAGGTGTCATGGCTGCCGAGACTGCTCACGAGAAAGCTGTTGCCGACTTAAAGAGAATCGAACGCCTTCACAAAGATAATGTTGCCACTCAGGATAATCTCGAAATGGCTCAGCTTGGCGTAAAATCTGCTCTTGCGCAACTCAAAGGAGCTGAAGCCGGATTGAAAACAGCAGAAAAGATGCTTAATGACACATATATCAAAGCTACAATCAGTGGCAGCATTGCGACTAAGGACATCGAACAGGGTGCTACGTTAGCTCCTGGAGTAAAAGTTGCTCAGATTGTTGATATTTCCAGATTTAAAATCGTTATTAATGTCAATGAAAGAGATATTCAAAAGATTGAGGTTGGAAAAAGGGTTACTGTCAAACTTGAAGCCATTTCCGACAAAGAGTTTACCGGGACAGTTAATACTATTAGTCTTTTCTCAGGTGAAGGTATGCGTACATTTCCTGTAGAAGTTATTCTCGACGGCAAAGTAAGCTCAGAACTTAAATCGGGGATGTTTGCCAGCTGCCTGATCCAGACAGAATCTAACAAAGATGTCGTTATAGCTCCCGAGGATGCAGTTATTATAAATAATGACGGTAGCACTTTTTCATTTGTCTTCGATAATGGCAAAGCTCTCAAAAAGATCGTAAAAACAGGCATTAAGAGCAATGGTAAAATTGAGATTGTTTCAGGTTTAGACAAGGATGCACTTGTGATTACTCTTGGCAAAGAGCGTCTGACCGATGGTATGATAGTTAAGGAGAAATAGAATGAAAATTACCGAAGTAGCGATAAAGCGTCCGGCATTTATGACAATGATATTTGTAGCTCTGGTTGTTGTGGGTATTTACAGCTATTCAATCATGGGTGTAGATTTACTGCCTAACATGAACTTTCCGTTCGTATTTGTTTCCGTTGTCTATCCGGGAGCAGGACCAAAGGAAATAGAAACGCAGATATCAAAACCTATCGAGGAAGCTATTTCATCTGTTAATGGTTTGAAGTCCTTAAGAACTTTCTCAAATGAAAGCGTGTCATTCGCCATGGTGGAATTTACTATGTCCACGGATCCTAATGTCGCATTGAATGACGTAGAACGAAAAATAAATGAGATCAAGGTTCTCTTGCCAAAGGAAATTCTACAACCTCAGGTGATCAAATACGATATGACTTCCCTACCTATTCTTCGCATCGCTATAACTGCCGATATGGAACAGGTCGCTCTCTATCAGTTCATCAAGGATAAAATCAAAACCAAAATCGAACAAATCGATGGTGTTGCCAGTGTTGTGATTGTCGGAGGTAAAGAAAGAGAAATTCGTGTTGAAATCGACAACGATAAGCTTAAAGCCAATAATCTTTCGATTCAAATGGTTACACAGATTATCGGTGCCGAAAATCTTGATTTTCCAACCGGTAAAATTCAGGAATCAAAAAGGAATTTTACTGTCCGCCTTGAAGGTAAATATAAGGATCTCGAAACTATCAGAAATACCACATTGCTCTCAACACCTACCGGAACTGTACGCGTAAGAGATGTGGCAGATGTCTATGATACTTACAAAGAAGAATTTACTTTAAGCAGACTAAACAGTACACAGGGTATTGGTCTTATTATCCAAAAGGCTTCAGATGCAAATGCTATCAAGACAAGCGATAAGATCAATGCTACAATTAAAAATCTTCAAAATGAATATTCGACTAAAAATCTAAAATTTACAACATCACAGGATTTGACAAACTTCACACGCGAATCTGTAAATGATGTTATGTTCGATCTCCTCCTGTCCATTATAATGGTTGCTTTCGTATTGTTTATTTTTCTCCATAATGTTAAGAATGCGTTTATTGTTATTCTTTCAATACCAACATCCATTCTTTCTACATTTATTTTCGCCAATTTATTTGGTTTTACAATCAACTTGATAACCTTAATGGCTTTAACTCTTGTTATTGGTATTCTGGTTGACGACTCAATTGTGGTACTCGAGAATATTCACAGACATTTGGAGAAGGGAGAAGAGCCAAAAGAAGCAGCTATTAAGGGTAGAAACGAAATAGGTCTCGCTGCTATAGCCATTACTTTGGTTGACGTTGTCGTATTTCTTCCGATTGCATTCTTATCTGGTATCGTTGGCAAGATATTCAGGGAATTCGGCTTGACAGTTGTTATCGCTACTCTGTTCTCACTGTTTGTTTCATTTACTCTTACACCTCTCCTGGCTTCAAGATGGTCGAAAGTTGTTGAGTATTCCAAAAAATCTTTGATGGGCAGATTTGTTAATCGATTCAATCAGGTTGAACAATCAGTCATCGAAGGATATAAAAAGCTTATTGTTTGGGCATTGGGACATCGTAAGACTATTGTTGGTATTAGTTTTGGGCTTTTATTCCTTAGTATTTCATTTGTTCCGCTTGGTATAATCGGAACAGAATTCATGCCTAATATCGATAGAGGTGAATTTGCCTTAAATATTGAAATGCCACAGGGTACAAGTATTGAGGAAACAGATAAAGCGACAATTCAGCTTGAAAATATGATTAAATCAAATCCCTATGTAGAAAGATATTACACAATTGTTGGTAGAAACGAAGGTGCATGGGGCGATATCAATAAGTCTTATTTCAGTCAGCTACAGATAAAGCTGATTCCTAAGGATAAACGCAAAAGTACGACTGTCGTCATCGACGATTTCCTTGCCAAATCTCACAGTATCCCCGGTGTTAAGGCAACTGCATCACTGATCGGACTATGGGGAACCGCAGAAGAAACTCCTGTCTGGATTGAGGTTAAAGGTCTGGATCTAGATGCTCTTATCCCGGCATCAGAAAAAGTTTTAAATATTCTATCAAATACTCGCGGATCACGCGACATTAAGTCAACATGGGAAGAAGGTCAGCCAGAAATAAAAGTCATCATCGATAGAAATAAATGCGCAACTTATAATCTCACTCTAGGAGAAGTAGGGCTTGTTTTGAGAAATGCATTAGAAGGCGACAACACAAGTAAGTACAAAGAGGGTGATACTGAATACGATATCCGTATTATGATGTCTAAGGTTAACAGAGATAATCCGAATGATGTTGCTAATATTAACATTATGAACAGATTAGGCCAGACTGTTAAATTATCCGATGTTGCTAAGATATATTATGGCAAAGGTCCATCACAGATTCTTAGAAAAGATAGATCAAGAGTCATAACTTTAACTGCAAATCTTGACGGAACAAAAGCTCTGAGTGAGATCCAAAAGGAAATTGAAGAAAAAATAAGCAAACTATCACTCGGACAAGGAATAACAGCATCATTTGCAGGTCAGGCTGAAGACATGGGTAATATGTTCACAGACATGTTGATTGCAATTGCTTTCGCTGTTTTCTTTGTATTCATGATCATGGTTAGCCTTTATGAATCATACTTATCTCCGTTTGTTATCATGTTCTCTATTCCTGTAGCTCTTTTCGGAGCTTTGATGGGACTATTCTTTGCTAATCTTTCGATGAATATGTTCTCAATGATTGGTATTATGCTGTCGCTAGGATTGGTTACTAAAAACGGTATTTTACTTGTAGATTACACTAATACTCTACGAAGCAGAGGTCTTGGTGTCAAAGATGCTTTGATTGAAGCAGGAGCAACTAGATTGAGACCAATCGTTATGACTACCTTCACAATGGTTTTTGGTATGATTCCACTGCTGATCGCAAGAGGTGGTGCTAGTGATATGAGAAGAGGAATTGCTGCAGTAGTTATTGGTGCTTTAATAAGCTCTACAATATTGACTCTGGCTCTGGTTCCAGTTGTGTACTCTTATGTTGAAGGAGTGAAAACAAGACTGCAGAATAGACGTAAGAAGTAATTACTAACCAAATTAATCATTAAGAAAATCCCCCAACTATTATAAATAATCGGGGATTTTTTTTTGTTTGAAGAGTTATTTAGTTCGCTCTGAAAACGTCAATTTTCAAATTGAAGTACAAAGAATATGACAATTACAACATAAAATTTAAGCTTAAAAAATGTCAATTAGAAGCTAATTATTACTCCTTATGTTTTGCATTTGCTTTAGTTGAAAACAGATCTGTTAAAACAAAATTTGAAAAGGATAATCCCGTTGTGGGTGCACCTGAAGTATTTGTTCATTATTCAGACTTTTTATCTCCTAACAGTGGAATAATTCAAATCAAAAAATAAGCTGTTCTTAATCCACAAAGAAGATTTGAATTCAATCATTCAGCAAACCTTCTAAAAACCGAACATTTCAAAGAAGAAATATATAGACACTAAACCTAGGATTCCACGAATTAAGAATCAATTCCATCTGATTATATCTCCCCAAGTATAGAACCTGGCCTGCTGGCTTCCTCCCTCCCTCGCCAATTGTTGGAGAGGATCAAGGTGAGGACAATTCTGCATTCCCTTCTACACTCATCATTCGATATTCGCATTCTCCCCTGCCTCGAGGCGGGGTCAGGGGTGTTTCATTCTTTGTAAATCAATCAATAGCCACGAGCTTTAGAGGCTGTGTAAAAATATTGGATTTGGGGATTTATCCCAACAAAAATGGGTATTCTAAAAGTCGAGTCTGGTGGAGTAGGCCAAGCTGAATCCAAATGAGTTCTTGTAGCTAAGTTGTCCATTATCGCCATAATAATACTGATAAGCTGGCATGTCAAAGAAGGTATTAAGAACGAAGTCACCAATAGAATATCTAACAATTGGAGAAAGAATTATGCTGGAATATCCGGATTCATCTAAAATTTCATTTTTGGCAACATTAAAATCTTTTTGGCGGATTTCGTTTCTGAATTCCAGTCCAATCACAAGATTTTCAAACACATTGTTGACAAACATCAAGGATGTTCTGTAAGAGTTGCCATATTTGTAATCATATTTATTAGTGAAATTGATGTCTGTTCTGTGAGACAAAATCAGAGCACTATTAATTTCAGGGAATATCTTTTTTCCAACAAGGTTTAATATAGAAGCATATCCTCCTGTTGAAGACTGAATGTTTTGTGGAACATAAACAGATCCTGTTGTTAATGGAATTTTTACACCTACGCCACCCGAGAAATCCAAACCAAGATCAGGATCTTTGAAGAATGTATATCTTGCATAAAAAGATAGATCAGAAAAACCTTTTGATGATTGCTCAAGATTGATGTCATCATTCATAGTCTTTTTAACAAAATAACCGACTTCTGTTTCAACCATTAATTTACTGATTGGTTTATACCCTACTCTCAAGCTTAGAAAGTTTGATTTATAATCTTTAATGAAACCCGGTCCAATTGGCGAATCTCTAACATAATATTTATCGGCAAAACCATAACTATTATTCAAACTAACAAATAGGTTGTCACCAATAAAAGAATTCACATTCGATAACTCACTCAATGGTATTGTGCCGAATGAGCTGGAATTTCCCGGGCAACCGCATTGTGAATACACAAATTGAAAACTAAAGAACAAAATAAGTGTTAAAATACAAGCAAAACTAATCTTTTTCATACAAAATAATTATTTAAGGCATTTAAGAAATGATTCTTCAATAGTGACATCTGATCCTGATTGACGATAAAAGGATAAGGAATCAAAAACAGATTTTAGTGCAATATTATCTTTCATTATAAAAAATGCTGGCAAATAATTGATCTTAAAAATATTAGTGTATGGATTTTTCATATCAGGATATGGCATTGTGTAAACTTTAAATTTTGGTTCATCAATTCCGGCATTCCGCAGTATTTTCACAACAGCCGGGAAATGTTCCTGTGTTCCTGTACAAGCACAAGATGGATTGACAAATACAAGGAATGTTTTGTCAGTATTCACCAACTTGCTTTTTATTTCATTAACAAGATTTGTGTCAAAGGTATATTTATCATATCCAGTCTGAAACCAAGTAAATCCTTTAGTGGTCTTAATCTCATCGATGGTCATTAACTTTGCTTCTTCCCCCGGAGGTGGGACTATATCTTCTGTACAACCTTGAATGATAAACATGGAGAATATACATATCACAGCAAGGTAAATTGATTTTATTTTAAACATTATAAAACTCCAGAAATTGTATTTACAAACTACTAAACTATTTTTTATCTATAACTTTTAATTCTACTCTTCTATTTTTTGCTCTTCCTGCATCAGTTAAATTGTCGGCTATAGCTTTTAACGCACCATGTCCGGCAGAAAGTAATCTGTCCTTTTTAATTCCCTTACGAATTAAATAATTAACGACTTCATTTGCTCTTGTATTTGATACAGCCAGGTTTTCAGCTGGAGATCCGAAGTTGTCCGAATGTCCATCAATCATAAGTCTGGCATTAGAGTTCTTTAGAAGATAATCTGCAATCTTATCTAATTCTTTTTGCATTGGCACTGTCAGATAAGTCATTTTGGAGGTTTTAAAAGTAAATGAGTTCTCCATCTTTATGTTTCCATCTATCTTAGGCTCCATCTCCTTAGATGAAATAATTTTATCTTCAATAGGTATATTCTTACTGTCAACAATTTGATTGGTATCCTTTGGTATTAGCTTTTCTAAATAATTACCTGCTTTATCTATTGTAGATTCCTCAGGTTTTACTATTGAAGCGGCGATTACTTTCTTAGACTCGTCCTTCTCCACTGGTTGAACTCCAGGGCTGTTGCTGTTCAGAGTGAAATTTATATTACTAACCATATCACCACTTGAAGTTTTTCTTACAGTAAATGGCAATGATTTAGGTTCAGAATTTACGTTTAAAATACTCATTTGAGTGGAGTCAACCGTAGCGTAATAATCTCCGGGAGGTACACCCATAAAGTAGAAGTTACCATCAGCAAAAACTGAAACTTCTTGCTTCCAGGTGCTATCAACCTTCATTATTTGAATTTTCACGCCAGCCTGACCACGTTTATCCTTTCCATATTCTCTCATCACACCACCTTCGATAATACCTGCAGAATAGCATGGCACATCAATAGGTTTGTATGTATTTGGATCTGCAATAAATGAGAACTCATTAGCAATAGGAGTCCAAAGTGGATTTTTAAATGATTCCATATTAATGACAAGATTATATTTAGCATAAGGCATTAGATTGTGTACTCTGCTTTCGGTTTTATCTTGTCCTTGCGAAATTACTATGCCAGGAATATTGAAAACTACATCTGGTAAGAAATTTTCTCCATCAGTATATTTTCCATCTTCATTTTCATCTAGGAAAAATCTCACAGTGACTGCACCCATTCCGACACTACTTTGAAACCCACTATTAGTAAGCAGTAATTCTTTCTGAAATGAGTCAAATGCAAGTGTAGATTGTACAGATTGCATTATTGAACTCCTTTGAGGGTCGAAAGTTCCACTCGTGTTGGATCTTAGAGAAGGTAAATTAAGAAGAACACCAGCTAGCACAGTAGGTTGTTTAAATATAAAATTATAATTGACACCGAATCTTACTTCAATTGAATTTCCTATCAATTTATTCATATATACTTCTAAGTTATACAACCTTTTAGCTGTCATATCATATAGACTTGAAAATCCTAACCTAGTATTATTAAGGAATTCCCACATGTTCTTGAAACTATTAAGCGTATAATTCATATCAAATAAAATTGTTTGAAAGGAAGAGTTGAGTTTTCCATGGTTTTCAAAATAAATAGATCGATAAAGGGCATTCAAATAAATTGAATTGTAACTAGTATTAACATTTGCAATAATATTATACTCATTATTAATTGATTTTTGTGTTCTTATTAATTGAACTGATGTTCCGAATGGTAGATATGTAAATCTCGGAATTCCAAATGTTAAAGTAGTCTGATTTTGAATTGATTTGGCTATCTCACCTTCATACTTTGTAAAAATAAGATTTGCTCCACCATATTCTTGAGTATTCGATGATAAAGTAGCTCTGTAATAGTTGTTTGGTGAAATATCAACAGAAGTCATAAATCCTCTGTAAATTCTTAATGCCAAATGGTTTACAATGGATACTGAGTCACTTCCAATTATTTTTGTAGCTAAAATTGAATTTGTTAGAAATCTTGTTATACCCGTTGTTAGTCTTGCAGTTGTGAGTAAATTATTATCGTAAATTTGCTTACCACCAGATATTGCATATCTAACTTCACCAGAATTAAGAAATTCAGTAGGAATATTGAGGAAATCTTTCTTACTTATGACTTCTCCTTTGGGTCCATAATATCTTAATTCTACATTTGTATAACCGTAATTTACAGGTAGATCAAATCTGAAGTAACCGGTCATATCACATTGCTTCTGTCCATATAACTGATTATTGATCCAGAGTTCTACTTGCCATTCTGGATTAATTTTATCTTCTATTACAATAGTAGAAAAATAGGGTGTTTTCATTGCAGGATCATTTGATATCTGAACACCTTGCATTAATATTGAAGGAAGATTATTGCTGAAGAAACCTCCACTTGATATTTGACCAGCAATTATTTGGGATAAATATGGATTATCCCCAACATAATATCTCCACCTATAATTCAAATGATTGACATTGACTTTAGTCCTTTCATCATAAGCACCACTGGTTGAAGCTTGTAAATCACCGCCTAGTATTTCAATGCCTGTATTAAAACTATAACTATAATATCTGTTTCTTGGGTTCAGTGTTTGTGTTGCGCTTATGTTATAATCAATCATTGCCCCATTAAGATAACTCCTGCTCCTATCATAAAGCAAAGGTCCGAAATGATAAAATCTATTTGTTTTAAAATCCGAATTATTGTAATTATCATTTCTCTTTGCTTGCTCTAAAACAGGCAAATCAATTTTTGAGAAAACATTTACTTCCAAATCATTAAAATAGGCTTTTACATCTATTCCAAAAATTTCTGTTACTAATGTTGGTTTTAAATAAATTTCTATATCTGATAAGAAATATTGATCTTTTGTAAAGGAAGTATGCCTCTCATTATAAATTGCCTTTTCTTCAGTAAAACTTATTCGATATGTAGAATCTGTATTAATGAAAAATCCCGATATACTTTTATTCCCATTTTCTAAACGATAATCAACTCCTAAAGCACTGAAAAATGCTGTGAGCGGGATATAAATACTATCTTTATAAACTACTGTGTTTAGGCTAGTTCTTACCACATTTGAATATTTTAATAAGAAAATACCTTCATCAGCACCCTTTGGAAAAAAAGAGGTGAATGTTTCAGCATTTGAATAATAGAATACTGATAAAATTAGTATTACTATTATTTGTATTTTTTTATAAATGGACTTTTTCATTTTAATATTATCTAATTTATTTGTAATTAAGGTAAAGTAAACTCAAATCTTTTGGTTATAGGAACTACCTTTATTGTCCTTTCCTCTGGTATATCAGCTCTGATTGTATTTATTGTTATCTCAGCTTTGTAATTGCCTGTCTTGAATTTATCTTTTTTCATATGAAAGGTTTTTTTTGTGGAACAATAAACACCGAAAGGTTCACTTAATGTATCTATTTCCATTCCTTTTATATCAAATATAGATATTTTAGCTTTACCCCAATATGGTGAATTTCCATCCTTCTCAAAATTAAATGTCAGATTAAGGTTTGCTGTATCCAATTCTGTTTTAACATCACTAAAATCAAGTGATGTAGTGAGTTTGCCTTTCTGGTAAATAACCATAGAAATTATTCCTGTTTTTAGAATTAGTCCCATTGTTATATTCTTTGTATCAGTAGTATCTATTTGTTTCTGAAGGGGTTGAGATATAAAGGTTATATTAGAAACATAAGTCCCATCTAAAATGTCGGGCGGATGCATTACAAGAAACCTCACCATTTGATCTTTCTTCCCTTGCACAACTAATCTCTTCGGGAATATTTTAAGATACTTTTCTAAAGAGTGTTTTGATTCCATAATACTATCAATTTGGGTTTTTATTGAATTTGCAGAATCACCATTTTTATAGCTAAATGCTGACACTATCTCAATTTCCATTGGTACATCAGAGTTATTAACTACGCGAATATATCCTGAA
Organism: uncultured Hyphomicrobiales bacterium; assembly: GCA_964464375.1. Classification (GTDB taxonomy): domain Bacteria; phylum Bacteroidota; class Ignavibacteria; order Kapaibacteriales; family UBA2268; genus CAIOZA01. Next base: position 10,452 of record CAYXFU010000050.1, on the reverse strand, counting down.
CGACTAATAGGATCGACAAACACTAAACTCGGATAGACTGTAACTTGCGAATTGGAAATATTCGCAAAAACAGGCAATAATAGAAATATTATGATTAATTTTTTCATTCTTTTTTGCTCATTATTATTAAATTTATTAATAAAAAATTAATTACACTATTTGCAATTTGTTTCAATCATTTTAAATCCATCTTCAAATCCCAAATCTCTTGCAATTTTCCACTCCATACAAGCTCCATCAAGCTCACCAAGATTGTAATATGTATGACCGGCTTTGTAGTGAGCATTTGTATGCTTCTGATCAATATGGATCACTTTTTGGAAATCGTTTAACGCAGCTTTATACTCTTTCTTCTCAAATCTAGCTTCTCCTCTTTCCATCAAAGCTCCTGTGTGAGTAGAATCCATTCTTATCGTTTCATCAAAATCTTTAATGGCACTTTCAATTTCATTGTGAGCCATTTTAACTATACCTCTGTTGTAATATGCATCCCTGAAATCAGGTTTAAGATTAATTGCTTTATCGAAATTCTCAATTGAAGTTGAAAAATACTCTAAACTATGCATAATAATTCCTCTTGTGTAATATGCTTCTGCATATTCCGGTTTTTTATAAATTACAAAATTAACATCATCCAAAGCACCTCTGTTGTCCTGTATCTCTTGTTTTATCAATCCTCTTACGAAGTAGGCATCAGTAAACTCTTTATTATATTTAATTGCTTCATCCAGATCAGCCAAAGCGTCAGGATACTTTTTCAACAGTCGTTTGGTAACTGCTCTGTTGTAATACGCATCAGAATTATCTGGTTTTAACCTGAGTGCTTCATTATAATCTGTAATTGCTCCAGAATAATCAGACAATTTCTGTTTAACCAAGCCTCGATTATAAATAGCATCCAAATAATTCTTCTTTAATCTAATTGCTGAATCCAAATCTTTTAATGATCCATTCAGATCTTTCAAATAATCCTTTGAAATACCTCTTATATAGTATGCAACAGGCAATAATGGTCTGATATTTATCGCAATATTACAATCCTCTATAGCATCTCTGTATTTATATAAATTATATTTAACCAAGGCTCTTTGCAAATAAGCATCAGTATAGTCTGGCTTTAATTTTATAAGAGTTGAATAGTCCTCTATGGCATCATCATAAGCTCCAAGATAATATTTAGCAAGTCCCCTCATAGCCAATGCATCAATGTATTTTGGATTGAGTCTGATTGCTTCATCAAATTCATCTATTGCTTCATAGTAATTTCCTGATTCACCTTTTTTCATTCCTGATTTATAGTGATTTTGAGCAGTGGTTTTAGATATTGATTTTTTGGATGTTTTCGCTGTGCCTTCACTATTAACAAAACCACATAAAATAAATGGCAATAGAAATGATAAAATTATTATTTTGATATTTTTCATTTTCTTCCTGATTGTAAATCAATTCTTTAAGTTGAATTATTCTCTAAAATTATTAATCACACCTAACACGTACATTGAATCCTAAATTCACTGTACCTGAATTTTGAGTACATTGAGTCTGCAATCCTTTTATACAAACTCTAAATTTTATCACTTCGATACATTGGAAACTCGATGAGTACACAGTAAATATATTATTTGTATGATTGTATGCGCTAGTTGGGAATTTTGCATTATTAAAGCTTTTCCATTGTCCATTATTTTCGTCTTGGTACATCCATTCCCAGTCTAAATTATATGCTGAAGCATTTGGTGGATTAGCAAACTCCACTTTGAAATTTTGTGAAGATTTCGTTGTTGATACTTCCCATTGTAGGCAATAACTATCACTTGTCCAGTTTTTCTGGCATCCAGGGCAAATATCATTCAATTTCACAGTGGATGGTGTCGATAAACTCAGATTACCTGTAGTGCCTGACGATAGTGAATTTAAAGTTTTAGCAATGCTCTGGCTTTGACATGTTGTTGCTTCAATTAGTATAAGTGCAACTGTTAATATAAATATAAATATTGTTTTCATATTTACCTTTTTGGTTTATTAATTTTTTTTCAGATAGCTATTCATTTATATTATTTAATGAATAGTTATCAAAAAAAGTTTTACAATGCAATTTACCTTCGAAGCTCCAAAGCTTCTACTCCGGAGCTTCGTGGTAAATTTTTGTCATTAAAAAATCGTAAAAATATTTAATTATACTTTGAAATTAATGACAGTTCAAAGAACACAATACTGTGTAGTTAAAAGAAATAGAATACTCTATTTCTATCCGACCATTATTGTAAAGCTGAACATGTATAATTTGCGTTTACTGTTACAGTATATGTATATGTACCAGACGCATCACAATCAGCACTTTGATAAGTGATATAATACCTTAAACCACCAATACCCATACCACCGGCTGTTGGTAAGAATGGCTGACCGACTGCTGTAGTAACAAATAACGGTACCCAATTTTTTGGTTCACTAACAGGTAATTCTGATAATTCATACCAGCATCCTTCTAGTTTTGCATGATTGTCACCAGCTATTTGAATCAGATTAGATTTTCCGTTATCAGGTGAAGACCAATCCCACCAACATTCTGTGGATCCAGAAATAATAAACTCAAGGAAATATGAACCTTCTTCACAATTCCATTTTCTGAAACAACCAGGACAAATTGGTTCTAATGTCCAGTCATGTGTAACTGTAATGCCGATAGCTGGTGCAACAGAAAAGTTAAATTTTCCATTTTTAGCGTCGCTACAATTATTTCTTACTGCTGCATTAGAATTATCACACCAGAAGACCAAAAGGAATACAGAAAACAGAATTACTGCTACTGAATTAAATTTATTTTTCATTTTATTCCTCACTGAAATATTGCTTCAAAAAATTAATTTTTCGTTAATAGTCAATTGAATGAATCACTTTATGTTCAGCATGATAGGATGTGTCAAGATAAACAATGATTCTTCACTTAGTAAGTTTCAAAAAACTTTAACTTTCAATCGCATTTACATTGCAATAATTCAATTAATTATATAATTGATTAGTTAGCGCCTTGCTGTGTAGTACATGTATAATTTACAGCTAATCCATAAGTTAATGTTTTTGGACCTGATGCGACATTACAATCAGCATAAATACTGTTTACGCATATTTTGAATGCTGCAAATTGACTATTCGCATAAATATTGTACAAATTTGTAGATTGAATTGGATCCCATGCTGCATTAGTATTTACATACCAATCATCATCAACAGTAATGCCTGTAGGTATTGTTGGGTTTGTGAAGACTGCTTCAAAAACACAAGTTTTTCCGCCAGTTAATGTCCATTCAAAGCATTTGTCTTTAAATGTTTTGGTACATGAGGGGCAAATTGCTCCTAAATCAATATCTGCAACACTGCCTGATAAACCAATTGCTTCTTCTACCTGGAATGTGAATGTACCAGTCTTTGTTGCATGACAGTTGTCTGCCTGTGCAAAGTATGTTCCAAGGAACAAAACCATTGCGATTGCTAATAAATTTTTCATAAAAAAACTCCTAAAAATAAATTGTTAAAAAGGTTTAGTTATTCCATTTCAAGTGGCCAGTTTGTTACGAAATAACATAATATTACAACGCAAAATTACCATTAAACTAAAAACCTCACAATACCAAATACTACTGATTTTTTCAATATACCAAATACTACGTAGAAAACTCAGTATAAATACTGATATAAACCTGTGATGATTTACAAGGATATATAATAGGAATATTCTTGTATAAGGTTAACTATAGCGGCTTTCCGTTGTATTGCCTAACTATATTATGCTAATTATTACTTTTCCTTCTAATCACACATTTCTTTGCATTTTTTTGAATTTGACTGATGTGTTTTTTTTTAAACAACACAAATTTCACATAAATTTTATTTCAAATCTTTCAATATTTTAGTGAATTATTCAAAAATAATAGATACTCTTTTTTATTTATTTCAGTTTCACATATTCTTATTATGGATTGTTATTTCTATTCTAAAATAGTATCTTTTGAACAGGATAAAAAAAATGGCAGGTTTTGAGCCTGCCACTACTTTACAATAATCAATTACTACAATCTATTTATTCAAGATTAACTTGCCGGCTGTTGTGATTTTATCACTTATGATTTTGTAGATATAAATTCCTGTCGTAAGATTTGAACCGTCGATTTTAAATTCATATTTGCCGGTGTTAAGTCTGCCATCAAATATATCTGCAATATGGTTACCGAGTAAATCGGTCAGTTCAATTTTCACCGATTGCTCCGATTCATTATCAAAACTTAAAATCGCATAGTCCGAGAAAGGATTTGGAAAAACTTCGGATAATCCATTAGTTGTGTTAGGTGTTATTTCTTCGATGACCTTCCAGTCCGTTTGATTGTAAGATACTTTTGGATGGATATAACCGGACAGACCATATTTGCTGGTCAAAAAGTCATAAATCTGCTGTGCGTCAACTGTCGGATGGAAGAGATCATTATAGAGCATGATGTCACCCATCAGACCTCCGAAATGATTTGAATAAGTACTGCCAATATTGTAATCGTGGAAACTTGTTCTGGTGGCTCCACCTATTCCGGTTCCGTCAGAAATACTTCCGGCATCAACAGATAATCCACTGAATTCTACTGGTGGTGAGGCTATCGTTGTCAGGGCTTTACCGGGCATATAGCCACTGACAATTGCCCGAAAACTAGCTGGTATGGTTGAGGAATTGTATTCTAAACTTGCCAGATAAACATTATCAGGACTCAAGGGATAGAAAGGATCCTGCCCCTGAAGAACAAGATATTTCCGTTCGAACCTGTTCCACATACCGAAACATAGCATTCCTTCGTTAATATATATGTTGAATCCTGAGAGGGGTCCACCTGCTTCGAAGATTGTTTCGCGATGATCTCGCTCATAATATGCTTGACCTCCCGTAATAGAATTTCCTGTTTTGAAGACCACGAACAAAGATTTGTCACGTTTTTCGGGCTTCCATAATTCTGTAACATCCGTCGTTATTTCTTTATGATATGGAGAGACAAGAATTGAGGATTTACCATACTCAGTTCCATCGTTGATGAAGGCAATTGCGGGCTTGCTGTTGATACCATTCGATCCATTTTTCATGATTGGTTGTCTGTCCGGATTATCCATGACTGCATTCTCTCTCGAAAAAGCATCTCCTGTAAGCATGGACTTATCGACCCATTCAGAAATTTTAGTATCGGTTAATGGTTCATCTGTTTTGAGATCATTACCGTTAATATCAGCTGGATCGAGCCATAGAGCAAGATTTTCGGACATAGGCGGATGAATTGTCAGTACTTTTGTTGTAAAAGTTTGAATTCCACCATAGCTTATTCCGGCGGAATTTCTGGCATAAGCTCTTACATAATAGAGTGTTCCGGCAGTTAAACCGGAAATTCCTGTACTAGAGAATGTACCTGATGAATAGTATCCAATGTCATTATAACTATTAGCAGAGCTTTCATCTAACGGATCAGAAATAGCGGAGCTAAAGTAGAAGCCTCTCAGGCAGTCGTCATTGCCATCATTTGTAATGTCCCCGTTAAAAGTAGCACCAATATCAGTTATTGAGGATGCCGTTTTTGTAACAACTTCAGGAAGAATAATTAAAAGAGTTTTGAATACTCTCTCTTCTCCATAGCTTGTTCCGGATGAGTTTGTGGCGTATGCACGCACGTAATACTGTGTATTCTGCACTAATCCGGTCAGATTACTTGAGAAGCTACCGGTACCTGTGCCATCACTTGTTTTGTCGTTGAAGATTGTGGGATTAGAAGAAGTGCTCCAGCAGACTCCACGCTGAGTTACAGCCCCTCCCCCATGACTTATTATGTTCCCGCCACAGACAGCCGATTTTGATTTTATATTCGATACTGAATTTGTTGTTACTGTTGGCAGAACGATACCCATATTAGCGAAGAACCCCGATTGGAGCGAAAAAGTCTCATCTGTGGAATTCCCGCTGATATCGCCAACATTTGAGTTCAGTGAGTAACCACCACCCGTAGATGTCCCATTGCCTATACCGATTACATGTTTGCTTTGCACAACCTGAGATGGCGACAAAGAAATACATATCAGAAAGGCAATAACAATCAATGTAATATTCTTATATTTATTCATTTCATTGATCCCAACCATCTAAAGCTGTGTCAAGATCATCAACGAATTCGAGACCTGCTTGGAGAGCTAAATTTTTGAATGCCATTCGACAAGTTTTATATGAAATTCCTGAATTATTAAATGATGGTCCTGTTGCAGAAACAAAGATTACAGTACTCGTTCTGTGCTCTGGGAGAATGATAGTTGTATTGGCTGAACCAATAGAGAGGGTAGGTGAAAGCCAAGCTTGTACTCCGTTAAGATAAACATAAGAGTAATAGCTTCTAGGATTAAAATTTGAAGATGTATAATAGAAATTTGGTGTCCATGAGATAGGTGAACCTGTAGTGTTTTTAATCCTAAAGAGAGCCAAGACGTATCTTGCACTTGCTGCATTTGGCACAAAATAATTTTCACTGTATATCAATGCATTATTTTTTGCATAACATTTTCTATTAAAAAAAGTTCTGAGAACTTCTTTATCAGAAGATAGAGTTATATTACCATTAGTTCCAAACCAAGAAATCGGACTAATACCGCATGTAAATGTAGATTCACTGAAACTAAACCCATAAGTATTTTGTGCAGTTATTTCATGAATATCAAACACATTCCACCTGCATACTGCAACTTCTGGTTTAGTAGGTTCCCAACTTGTCCCATTAAACCTTAAAAGATTTCCAGCTTTGGGTTCAGTTGTAGCAACAGGATAGCCCTGGATTGCAGTTGTATTTGAAGAATATGGAACCATATTTAATGCTACTCTGGGATTCATTTCTGGAACTAATGGATCTGTGCCTATTTTAATACCAAGGAAAATAGGATGACTAACATCTAGATTTGTTGGAATTAAAGTAGAAGCACCAAGTGTTACTGAAAATACACCAAGTGCTACAGGAACAGAACCTTGTGTTTCTGTCCAGAGTTGAGTTGTTCCCGAAGAACCGCCGTATAGTGTAAAAGTCATGCTGTAATCATCATCTGGCACAGCTATTCCTGTACTTGAGTTCTTAAGAACTCCCTGATATGAAATTGACTGAGGAATAGCGGCAAAATTCAATTCAATAAAAAGTAAAAGCAAAGCCACAACTAACAAAATTCTTCTAAACATAAAAACTCCCAATAAGCATATATTAAATAAAACGAATTTCAAAATTTGGGAGGATTTCTTGAATGAGATTTATCAGCCCTATGATTATTATATTCATAATATCCATCAACTATTTATATATCCATTCGTCCTCTTAATTCAAAAATAAGCAATCAAATTATAATACGATATACCAAACTCTACGTATTTTTTCAATATACCAAATACTACGTAGTTTTTCTCCGTATTGCTACTTATATACGATTTTCCTCAAAATACAACTGAACCACGCAAACCCGCACTGATCTTGGCTTTTTGTTTTATGTAGGGGCACATGGCATGTGCCCTGCTTCCTGTATTCCTTCCTCATTCCCCCCAGCCTGCATTTGGTAGGTCATGCATCCTGCTTGACCACTCTATCATAGACAATCAAGGATGATTGTCCTAAAATACAATAACTAAAAGCCCCCTTTTTCAAAGGTGGTTCGGTGGTTTCTCTTTCCCTGCCTCGTGGCGGGGTCAGGGGTGGTTTCCAATTTTCTTCTCCCCCCATCCTCACTTATTCCCCCTGTTTCCGAAGCTCCAGCTTTGGAAACTGTCTCAAAATTGTTCCAAAGAAGGATATTGGAGAACAAGATTAAGAATCTGGATTCTCACAGTCGCTTCGCTCCCCCAGAATGACAGGATTTTCCACTGATTCCCCTCCCACTCTAGGTCAAGCATGCTTACTGAAAGTTACTTGACAAAGCAAGAATTAGAACCTACTTGTTTCTCTTATTCAAGCTATCAGCAAGCATCTTGAGCATGTCTACATGAGTATTGAGGTTAAGCTTCCCAATAATATCCTTTGCTTTCCCAAAGTATGATTGAGCAACTGTCGTTGCTTCATCAACTATATTCAGTCTGATCATCATCTCTCGCATTGCGGGCACTTCTTCCTCCGGCAGACCGTTATTCGAAAAGAAATTACGCAGTAATTCCTTGTCGGAGTCACTCTTGACACGCTCCTTGGCAGTTAGTATCAGATATGTTTTCTTTCCTTCAATTATGTCCTGCCCGATATGCTTTCCAAACTCAGTCTCATCTGCAGTCAGATCTAGAACATCGTCCTGTATTTGGAATGCAAGCCCCAGATTTATCGCATAACTGCTCAGCAGGCTCAAATCCCAGTCCGAACCATAACCTACCAAGCCTCCCATCAATGCACATGTCTCCAGAATCTTAGAAGTCTTCTTTTCAATCATCATTAAATAATCAGAAATGGTTACATTTCGGCTAGTATTGAACCTCATATCCATTACCTGACCTTCGCAAACATCTATTAGTCCTCTTGTAAGAGTAGTGTATATTTCACCGCATCTTTCGTGAGTATGATAATGCTCCAAAGCTTTGTAAGCGTATCCTACCATGATATCGCCGGTAAGTATAGCTGTTGCTTCGTCCCATTTGTTGTGGATTGTAGGCTTTCCGCGTCGCATAGGTGATTTGTCCATAATATCATCGTGAACCAGAGTAAAATTATGGAGGATTTCAATACTGCAAGCCGCATGTAGAGCTTTGATCGGATCTGAACCCACTGCACCACAGCACATCATTGTCAGCACAGGTCTAATCTTCTTGCCTCCACCAGACATAATATAGCGAAATGGTTCATTGATATCCTCCATCCCTGAGGAAGGGATAATCTCGTTCATCAGAATTTCTGTCTGATTTAGATAATAATTATATTGAGTATTAAAATCCTGCATAATTTTCCTGTTTGTATGTTTTTAATTTATTTCTCATCAGATTCTGCGGCTTCTTCTGCTTTCACTCTTTGATGCTTGTTAGCCGCAAATTTTGATATTAAAATGCTAATTTCGTAAAGAACAAATAATGGTGATGCAAAAATTAATTGGCTCACCGGGTCGGGTGTTGGCGTAATGACTGCCGATAGTATAAGAATTACGATAATTGAATGACGCCGGTACTTTCGCAAAAAAGCTGGAGTAAGCATTCCAAACCTGGATAATACGAACACCACCATCGGCATCTCAAATAATAAGCCTGCGGCTAGCACTATCATGCTAATAAAGCTAAGATACTCATTAACATCAATATTATTAACAATATCTTTACTGCCGAATGATGCCGCAAATTTCAGCATCGAAGGTATCATCACAAAGTAAGAAAACGCCACACCACTCATAAAGCAAAGAGTTGTGTAAAATGTAATATGTCTTGCCCATTTTCTTTCTTTTATATAAAGTCCCGGAGCGATAAATCTCCATAATTGATACAAAATAAATGGGAAAGCTATAATTATCCCTACAATTAATATTATTTTGAAGTATAACATCGGTTGACCGAATGGCTTCAGGTTTTGCAACTTCAAACCATAAATCACAGCAGGCCTGAGCAGTACGATTGAAATTATATCCTGGATGAATACAGCCGATACAATGCAACCACCTATAATGCTCAAAGAAGCCCAAATCAATCTGTTACGGAACTCTTCGAGATGGTCAAAGAAGCCCATCTCCTTTTCTTCGACGGAGTTTGGGTCAACGTTCTCAGATTCAGTTATCTTCTTCTTCTTTTTGAATAACATCTACATTCTTACAAATTTTTTTTAATGATTTTTCAAAAATCAAATAATATTTAATCATAAAATTACGCAAGTTTCGTAAATTAATATATGAATAATATTGAAATCACAGAAGAAAAAATATTAATTGCATTAAATGAGATTCGTCCTTACTTACAAAAGGATGATGGTGACGTCGAGTTTGTAAGCTTTGACAGCGATGCAGGCATACTGTTCGTGCGATTGACAGGCAATTGTGCAGTATGTCCAATATCCATAATGACACTTCGTGCCGGCATCGAAAGATACCTTATTGCAAGAGTTCCCGAGATTTATAGAATCGAACAAGTGAAGAACTGAACAACATTAAAAAATAATTTTTGTTATAAAGGAAATTAATCGTATTTTTGTAATCCTTTTTGAGGGCAAAAAGGGCGAGTAGCTCAGCTGGTATAGAGCACCTGCCTTACAAGCAGGGGGTCGGGAGTTCAAACCTCTCCTCGCCTACAAATAATTTTGACATTAGCAGTTTGATATAAGCAGGAGTGGCGGAACTGGCAGACGCGCTGGACTCAAAATCCAGTGGGCTCAACACCCGTGCGGGTTCGACTCCCGCCTTCTGTACCAAGAGGAAGCATAAAGCCCTTGTAATTCTTAGAGTTACAAGGGCTTT
>CAYXFU010000049.1:0-23820 GCA_964464375.1 uncultured Hyphomicrobiales bacterium | reverse complement strand
TAATAAACAAGTTTAAAAATCTTACAAAAATAAGTCCGTAAAAACTTGTAAACAACTATTTAAAAACAATGTGAATAAATATTTGTTTCAAAGATGCGTCGATTCCTTTTTAATTCCAAAAAAGTCATGAAATGAACACATCAACCAAAAATAGATTATTGGAAAACTATTCCAATGCTTATGACCAAGTCATTACCGCAATTAGCGAATTTCCAAAAGAAATGTGGAATTATAAACCTGCTCCTGATAGATGGAGTATTCAGGAAATATTAATTCATATTGCTGATTCAGAAGTAAATTCTTACGCTAGATGCAGAAAGATTATTTCTGAACCGGGAACTAGAATCTATACTTATGATCAGGATAGATGGTCCGAAAGGCTTAACTATAATGAAACTAATCATGAAGATGCTCTAGCATTGTTCAAATATTTAAGAAAATTAACAGTTAACTTGATAAAAGAATTACCTGAAGAATTCTGGAAATTATCGGTTGTACATGATGAATATGGTGAATATACATTAGAACGATGGTTGGAAATCTACGAACCTCATATACCTGATCATATAAATCAGATGAAAAAAGTATATGAAATTTGGAAATCAAATAGTTAGTAAAACTTAATTCACTATCTGATCAGGGTTTTCAATATTTCTAATTGGATTCGATTTCTTATGAGTATCTTCTTCAGCTGGCTGAGGAGGTAGTTTAACCGCAACAGTGGATTCTAAATCAGCAACTCTCGTAATGTCTGTTTGAATATCATTTATCTGACTTTGGAACTGTGATTGAGCCTGTTTGACTTTCTGCATTCCTTTGCCAATCATTTGCGCAATTTCAGGTATCTTCTTTGGACCAAAGAGCATCAAAATCGCAAAAACAATCAGTATTAATTCACCGCCTCCAACATCAAACATATAGCACCGCTGATTTAGTTGGATTTCGGCTGATTTTCATTCAATTTCTGTGGATCTTCATTTTCCAGTGTAGAAGCTTTTTTAAATTCCTTAATACCAGATCCAAGACCTTTCATAAGTTCAGGAATTTTCTTTGCTCCGAAAAGTAGCAAAATGCCTATCAGAATTATCATTAATTCCGGTGTTCCTAATCCAAACATATATGCCCCTTAATATTATTTCAAATTATTTAATAAAGATGCAAAAATTCCCAATCCATCATTACATCCTAAAGTTGAATCACTGTATCTCTCTGGATGAGGCATCATGCCTAATACATTTCCATTTTCATTTATAATGCCTGCTATATTGAGCAATGATCCATTCGGATTGGCTGATTCAATGATTTCTCCGGCTTCGTTGCAATACTTGAAGGCTATTCTGTCTTCATCTTCAAGCTTTTTGATAACATCTTCCTCAGCAAAGAAATTACCTTCGCCATGAGCAATTGGAATTCTCAAAACTTTATCAATCTTTAACTTAGACGTAAATACAGACTTTGTATTTATGGTTTTAAGAAATGTATCTTTACAAATGAATGATAAATTTTGATTTCTTAACAAAGCTCCGGGCAGTAACCCTGATTCAGTAAGGATTTGGAATCCATTGCAAATACCGATAACATAACCACCCTTATTCGCAAAATTCACAACTTCCTTCATTAATGGAGAAAAGCGGGCAATAGCGCCGCATCTTAAGTAATCTCCATAGGAAAAACCACCGGGAAGAATCACACAGTCAATTCCATCAGGAATTGATGTGTCCTTGTGCCAAAGAAAATGGGCTTTCTCGCCCAAATTTTTTGAAACAGCATGGTATGCATCGTGGTCGCAGTTAGAACCCGGAAAAACAACTACTGCAAATTTCATTTTATGCCCAATAATATAATCGTTATTTAATAGTAATTTCAAAATCCTCAATAATGGGATTAGCAATTAGCTTCTTACAAGCTTCTGTTATAATTGAATGAGCTTTCTCTTGCGATTCTGCCTCTACAGTCAACTCGACATATTTACCAATTCTAATATTTGTTATCATATCAAGTTCCATTGAATTGAGAGCGTGTTCTACTGTTTTGCCCTGAACGTCAAGAATACCTTTTCTTAATGTAATTTTAACTGAACTATCATATTTATTCATAATATCTTTACCTTCAAGTTGGAGTTTTCTAATTGAAAAAATCTATTCAACATCAAAATTCGATTCCTTTTTCTTCTTCAAAAACAAAATAAAATGCCTTATTGTACTTGCAACTACGTAAAAAACCATAAATGGAAATATTGCTACTCCCTTTGTAATAATACACGCAAGAAGACCAATCACAAAAATACTGAAAATAATTGGTTTTTCTTTTATAGATTTTAATGATGGCTTGGGCAGATTATGAAACTTAATTCTTGATACCATGAGTAATGAAGTTGCAATTGTTACTATGAAAATCATATAAGGTTTATAAATGTCGGGTATAGCATTTGTCTGATGAAAATAAACGATATATGATATAATCATGAAAGCACCAGAGGGGATTGCCAAGCCAGTGAAGAACTTTTTATCCTCAAGAGAAGTCAGCTGAACATTGAATCGAGCTAATCTACTTACTCCAGCTAGAGCCGGGAAAGAAGCCAGAAGAATCCCAATTTCATTAAACTGATGAAAATAAACAATATAAAGCATGAATGCCGGTGCCACACCGAATGAAACAGCATCACACAATGAATCCAATTCTACCCCAAATTCACTTGCCGCTTTAAGTAATCTAGCAACAAGGCCATCAAGTAAATCAAAAATTGCAGCTATTAGAATAAATCCTGCTGCTTTATTGATCTCTCCCATTGATATATGAACTATGGCTGAGAATCCCATGAAAAGATTCATTAGGGTAAAAAGATTAGGAACTAGTGAACGGGTAACTCTCATTAATCGTATTCAGAAAAAAAACAAATTTAAGCAAAAATAGTGATACGTTATTATTATTTTTAGGATAAAGGATAAATCTAATCATGTTTATGTCAAATAACTCTGCGTAACCCTGCCAAATGGCTCTGGAAGTAATTATCATTTAGGTTTTGCCTGATTACACCTTTTGAAGTTGAAGCATGAATCATTTCGTTATTCCCTAAGTATATTCCAACGTGATTAATTCTTCGATTGTCCTTAAAGAAAATCAAATCTCCTGCTATTGCCTCACCAAGAGAGATTTCTTTTCCAGTTAGATACTGTTCTGATGATGTTCTTGGGAGCGAAATGCCAATTGATGTGAAAACCGTCTGAACAAAACCGGAACAATCAAAGCAATCACCATCAGTATTCCCGCCATAACAATAGGGTGTTCCCAGGTAGTTAAATGCATTATTCACGATTTTTGATTGAATCAAATTTAATTCTGATCTATCATAATTTTTATTTATTGAACTGTTTTTGGGCAATGAACTGTTAGCATCTGTTTTATCGGTTTGATCTTTGTGACCTGAAGAAGTAAATCTTGACGTTGATTGACATGAAGAGAATAAAATTATCAAACATAAAAATAACGTTATGGCTATAGAATGATTAATATAATCCTTATAATGAGATGAATTAGCAAAAATTGATCTTTTCCGGTTCAATTTTAGCTTTATATTTATCATTATCATGATTTTTATCAGATTCATGTTTTTTAATTGTACTTATCGCTTTAGGACTAATTAGTGCTAATGTTGCAGTACCAAGCAATAGTATTCCAAGTTTAATGAAATTTGATTTCATAAGTTTCCTCCACAAATTAAATAGTTTTTTTTAAATATCAAAATATATGCCATGAAGTCATTATTTTTATCAAATTACAACTTTTCTGACTCAACTTATAATTATCGATCGATAAATTTATACCTATAGCTTTCTAGGGAAATAATTAGACAATCCATGGAAATTTTTAGATTGATATTTGTTCTATTAAATATTTATTAATAATTTGCAAATCTTCATTTAGTAATCACATCAAATCAATTTGGAGTAGATAATGATATTTGACATCGACATGCTTAGAGCGCATTACGCAACGTTCGCAACGAAAGTTGATTCGGCTAGAGAGGCTATAGGTAAACCTATGTTATTAGCTGAAAAGATTTTATATGCTCATTTATTTCAGAACGAAGATTTAAGAGAATTCAAACGTGGCGGAGACTATGTTGATTTCAAGCCTGACCGCGTTGCAATGCAAGACGCTACAGCTCAAATGGCACTTCTTCAATTCATGTCTGCTGGTCGGCCAAAAACAGCAGTTCCATCTACAGTGCATTGTGATCATTTGATTCTTGCGAAGGATGGAGCCAAAGCTGATCTGACAAATTCTCTTGATTTGAACAAAGAAGTGTTCGATTTTCTATCCTCTGTTTCTAACAAGTATGGAATCGGCTTTTGGAAACCTGGTGCTGGAATCATACATCAGGTAATATTAGAGAATTATGCATTTCCAGGTGGAATGATGATTGGAACTGATTCACATACAGTCAATGCTGGTGGATTAGGTATGATTGCTATTGGTGTCGGTGGTGCTGACGCAGTCGATGTAATGTCAGGTATGGCTTGGGAGTTAAAATTCCCCAAATTTATAGGTGTTAAACTTACAGGCAAATTGAGTGGTTGGACTTCTGCTAAAGATGTTATTCTTAAAGTTGCAGGAATTTTAACTGTTAAGGGTGGTACAGGAGCCATTGTTGAATACTTTGGTGAAGGTGCCTCAACTATATCCTGCACCGGAAAGGGAACAATTTGCAATATGGGTGCTGAAATCGGAGCGACTACATCTGTTTTTGGTTTTGATAACAAAATGTATGATTATCTAAATTCAACGAACCGTTCAGAAATCGCTGTTTTAGCAGATTCAATTAAAGATTACTTAACAGGTGATGATGAAGTATATGCTAATCCAGAAAAATACTTTGATCAGGTTATTGAAATAAATCTTTCTGAATTGGAACCTCATATCAATGGTCCATTCACTCCTGATCTTGCAACTCCAATATCAAAATTTGCTGATGCTGTTAGAGCCAACAACTGGCCCGAAAAGCTTGATGTTGGTTTGATTGGATCATGTACAAATTCAAGTTATGAGGACATTTCAAGAGCTGCTTCTCTTGCTAAGCAGGCAGTCGATAATAATCTCAAAGTTAAATCAGATTATACTATTACCCCTGGTTCTGAGCTTGTTAGATATACTATTGAAAGAGATGGTTTTATCGATATTTTCGAGCAAATTGGTGGTGTTGTCCTCTCAAATGCTTGTGGACCATGTATTGGTCAATGGGCAAGAAAAGATGCTGATAAACTTGGTCCAAATTCCATTATTACTTCATTCAACAGAAACTTTGCCAAAAGAAATGATGGAAATCCAAATACACATGGCTTTGTTGCATCTCCTGAAATGGTAACTGCACTTGCTATTGCAGGG
Organism: uncultured Hyphomicrobiales bacterium; assembly: GCA_964464375.1. Taxonomy (GTDB): domain Bacteria; phylum Bacteroidota; class Ignavibacteria; order Kapaibacteriales; family UBA2268; genus CAIOZA01. The sequence continues at coordinate 18,435 of CAYXFU010000049.1, read as the reverse complement.
TCTTTAACTTTCAATCCTTTGAAAGATAAGCTTATCAATGAAGATGGAATTGAAATTCAGCTCGAAGAACCAAAAGGCAATGAATTGCCACCTAACGGTTTTGCCGTTGAGGATCTTGGTTATCAGGCACCAGCAGAAAATGGTAGCAGTGTTCAGATTGTGGTTAATCCTGAATCAAACAGATTGCAATTATTAGAATCATTCGCAGAATGGAATGGTAGCGATATTAAAGGTCTTAAACTTTTGATTAAAGCAAAAGGAAAATGTACTACTGATCATATCTCAATGGCAGGTCCTTGGCTAAAATTTAGAGGTCACCTTGATAATATATCTAACAATATGCTTACTGGAGCTGTTAACTTCTACAATGAAAAAACTAATGAAGTTAAAAACCAGCTTACCGGAAAATATGAAGGGGTACCCGATACTCAGCGTCAATATAAAGCTGCCGGTATTGGTTCAATAGTTGTTGGTGATGAAAATTATGGCGAGGGCTCATCCAGAGAGCATGCAGCTATGGAACCCAGACATTTGGGCGTTAGAGCAATTCTAGTAAAATCATTTGCTAGAATTCACGAGACAAATCTTAAGAAACAAGGTATGCTTGGGCTTACTTTTGCTAACAAAGAAGATTATAATAAAATAATGGAAGATGATACTTTTGATATCGATGGTTTAACCACATTTGCACCGAATGTACCATTAACACTTGTAATTCATCATACTGACGGAACTGCAGAAAGCATTAAAGTTAATCATAGTTATAATGAATCTCAGATTGAATGGTTTAAAGCAGGATCAGCATTGAATATAATAAAAAGAGAGTTTACGAAATAGTTTATGAAGTAGTTTCTGTCATTTATTCAATAAAGGACTGTCTCAGTTTTCAGAGATAGTCCTTTTTTATATTTGATACATATCCGAACTTTTATTAAGCCATTTTTCAGCTTTTTTGTAATCGGGACAATGTTGAAGAACAAGATCCCAGAATCTGTCAGAATGATTCAAATGTTTCGTATGCGAAAGCTCATGAATAATAATATAATCAATTATAAACTCTGGTAGAAGTATCAATCTCCAGGTCAAATTGATTACTTTCTTCGAGTTGCAGGATCCCCATCTTTTATTCGCGCCGTTAATTTTAATTTGATTAAAATTTAATCCAGTTCTCAGTGAAATTTCGTTTATCCTAATAGGAAGAAATATTTCGGCTTGTGATTTGTACCAAACTGAGAATAGTCTCTTTGCAGAACTTCTGTATTTACTATCCATTGAAAACACTTCTCCATCAAAATTAAATGCAAAATCAAATCCTGAAATAAGTTTCAGTGGATATGCTTTTCCTAGATAGTAAAACTTTTCTCCGGTAACGAAGAATTTTTCTTTAATCTTTTTTTTCTTCTCCAAAATTTCAGTTTTTTTTCTATTTATCCAGTCTCGTTTCTCAAGGACAAATAAATTTATATCATTAACTGAAGCTTTAAGAGGGGCACGAACAGTAATTTTAGCATCTTTGTTGATGATTATTGATATTGTCCTCCGCTTTGATCTCACTAATTCATCTATTTGAATAACATCATCAAACAATGTCATTATTTTGATTTTCCCTTCTTGATGTCCTTCTGCATTTCAAATAATATTTGAAGTGCATCAACCGGCGTCAATGAATTTATGTTTAAACTAAGGAGCTTATCTCTTAGAAAATCATCTCGTATTTCGAATATGGCTAACTGCTCAGGAAGACGTCTAACACTATTTGTTTCGATTTTTTCAGTATTAATGCTCTTTGTTGAATCAGAATCTGTACTCAGTTCCTCAAGATTTTTCATGATATCATTAGCACGATTGATAATCTCTTTGGGAAGTCCTGCCATTTGAGCTACATGAATACCGAATGAATGATCACTGCCACCCGGAAGTAATTTGTGGGTAAATATAAGTTTGGAACCTGTTTCAAGAACGTCAACCTTATAATTAGAGATATTTTCATATCTTCCTGCTAATTCGTTTAATTCATGGTAGTGGGTTGCAAATAGAGTTTTTGCTCCTATAACATTGTGAATATATTCTGTAATAGCCCATGCAATTGCGATACCATCAAATGTTGCAGTACCTCTGCCGATTTCATCCAAAAGAATTAAACTTCTCGAAGAAGCATTATTCATGATATTAGCAGCTTCCTGCATTTCAATAAGGAAAGTACTTTCTCCTGCTGTTATGTTGTCCTGAGCTCCAACTCTGGTAAATATTCTATCAACTATCCCAAATGTTGCTGATTTTGCCGGTACAAAACAACCTATCTGCCCGAGATATACAATCAATCCAACCTGACGCAAATAGCAGGATTTTCCTGCCATATTGGGACCGGTTATTATATGAATCATTTCACTTTCAGGATCTAGTTTAGTTGGATTTGACTGAAAGGATTCACCAATAGGAAGCAATCGTTCTACGACAGGATGACGGCCATCTTCAACTAGCAGATTCTTAGAATCATCGATTATGGGTTCTACATAATTATACTCTGTGGAAACCACTGCAAAGCTATTCAAACAATCGATTTGTGATAAAATATAAGCATTTTGCTGAATTTCACTTGTTTTTGATGAGATTTTAATCAAAAGGTCCGAAAAAAGATTCTGCTCGATTTCATTAATTTTTTCTTCTGCACTAAGAATTTTCTGTTCGAACTGTTTTAATTCATTTGTGATGTACCTTTCAGCATTGGTAAGTGTTTGCTTTCGTTCATAATCATCCGGAACTTTAGTTCTGTTTGCATGCGATATCTCGATATAATAACCGAATACGCCATTATAAGCAACTTTCAGAGTAGAAATACCTGTTCTTGTTCTCTCGTTTTCCTGAAACTGAACAATCCATTTTTTGCCGTTATATTTAGCCTCAATATATTCATCCAATTCAGTATTAAAACCTTTTTTAAATATCGCCCCTGAGCCAATGTGTGTGGAAGGTTCTTCAAGAATTGTATCATTTATTAAGTTACACAATTCAGTTAAAGGGTTTAATTCATTTCTCAAATCATCCAGAGTTTTGGAACTAATGTTAATTATTAATTCAGATACTGACGGAATTTTCTCAAGGCTGATTTTGAGAGCAATTAGATCACGGGGGGTTGCTTTTCCGGCACAAATTCTTGAAATTATCCGTTCAATATCACCGATTTCGGATAATTGGCTTTTAAATGAATTTTGCTTTTCGGAGTTTATAATTTCTCTTACGGCTTCCAAACGCTCATGAATCTTTGATAGGTTTATAAGAGGACGAGATAGCCATTTTTTAAATAATCTGCCTCCCATTGGGGTTGAGGTTTTGTCCAGAATGCTAATTAAAGACCCATCTCTTCCTGTGTCAGACATTGAGTAAGTAATCTCCAGATTGCGCCGAGTACTGTAATCTAAACTCATATACTCAGATGGATTATAGATATATATTCCGGTAATCTGTTCGATTCTGCCTTTCTGTGTATCTTTGATATAACTTAGTAGACTACCAGCTGCAGCAATTGCCAGTGTGAAGTTCTCAATTCCAAAACCTTTGAGACTTTGTGTACCAAAGTGTCCAAGTAAAGCCTCTCTGGAGAATTCAACATCAAACATCCAATTCTCAAGCTTTGTAATCGCAGGTTTATTACTAACATTATCAATAATTTCCTGAATCTCAATTTTTTGAGATTTATTTATTATTATCTCAGAAGGAGTGAGTGATTCCAGAACATTTGTGAGTAATGAATATTCTATTTCACTTACAAAAAACTCACCTGTAGAGATATCTAAACAAGCAATACCAGCTGACCAATTTGAGTTGATTTTTCCGAGGTTCAAAGATAATAAATAGTTGTTCTTTTTTGTATCTAATAGTTTGTCATAAAGAACAGCTCCTGGAGTGATAACTTCAACGACATCACGTTTGACAATTCCTTTGGCTTTTTTCGGGTCTTCAGTTTGCTCGCAAACAGCAACTCTGTAACCAGCTCTAACCAGTTTAGGTAAATAATTATCAAGTTGATGATGGGGGAAACCAGCCAATGGCATGTTGCCGGCAGCTCCGTTGTTTCTTTTGGTCAGAGTAATGCCGCAAACTGACGCAGTGATTTTGGCATCTTCATTGAATGTTTCAAAAAAATCTCCAAGTCTGAATAATAAAACTGTATCAGGATATTTATTTTTGATACTATTATACTGCTTTAATAACGGTGTTTCTTTTTCGTTCATATTGCGAAAAAATTTGTTTTCTAAAATTACAATTACAAATTTAATGTAAAAGTATTGTGAAATAAAAGAAATTCAAATAGGATAACAATAGTCTTATTTAAATGTCGTCGTAAATTATGATTTTGATTAAAATTGAAAAAAGCTAATGCTCAAACTTTCTAAGAAGGTCGAATACGGAATTTTAGCGACCCAATACATAGCTACTAAAAATGGTGAAACTGTTTCTGCCAAGGAAATTTCAGAAAAGATGGAGCTATCTTTCGATTTTCTATCAAAAACATTACAAGCCTTGATGAAAAATGGTATCATCACTTCTCAACAGGGAATTCACGGTGGCTATAAATTATCTAAATCTCCGGATGAGATTTCTCTTAGTGATATTATTCATTCTTTGGAGGAAAGAATTACAATTGTTAACTGCCTTTCTCCTGGTGATGAGTCATGCGACAAGAGAAATAATTGTACACTTAGAGATCCTTTCCACTTTATTCAGTTGAAAATTGATAATCTTTTTACTGAAATGACTATTCAGAACTTATTACCAAATAATGAAAAATTATACTCTTTGGAATTGGGTATAAAAGGGATAACAAATGGCAAATGAGAATAATATTTTAGATGACATTACAACACAAGACTATAAATATGGCTTTGTAACCGATATTGAACAGGAATTTGCACCTAAAGGATTGAATGAAGATACTGTAAGGTTCATTTCAAAAAAGAAGGAAGAACCTGAATTTATGCTTAATTGGAGATTAAAAGCATATAATTATTGGTTAACAATGAAGGAGCCTAAATGGCCCAACCTGCATTATCAACCTATTGATTATCAGGATGCTTATTATTTTGCAGCACCCAAAAATTCAGATAATAAGCCCAAATCTCTCGATGAGATAGATCCTGAAATTCGTAAAACATTCGAAAAGCTTGGTATTCCGCTCGGTGAACAGCAAAGGCTTTCGGGTATCGCTGTAGATGCCGTTATGGATAGTATTTCTGTTGCCACTACTTTTAAAGACAAATTGAATGATATTGGAATTATCTTCTGCTCAATGAGTGAAGCTATACAGAAGCACCCGGAATTAGTTGAGAAGTATCTGGGATCAGTTGTTCCAATAACTGATAATTATTTTGCCGCATTAAACTCAGCTGTTTTTAGTGATGGATCATTCTGTTATATCCCAAAGGGAGTTAGATGTCCAATGGAGTTATCAACTTATTTTAGAATAAATGCTTCTGAAACAGGACAATTCGAACGAACTCTCATCATTGCTGATGAGGGATCTTATGTGAGCTACCTTGAAGGATGCACCGCACCAATCAGAGATGAAAACCAACTACATGCAGCCGTTGTCGAGCTTATTATTCATAAGAATGCAGAAATTAAGTATTCCACAGTTCAAAACTGGTATCCTGGTGATAAGAATGGGAAGGGTGGTATATATAATTTTGTTACGAAAAGAAGTATTTGTCTTGGTGATAATGCAAAAGTATCCTGGACACAGGTTGAAACCGGTTCTGCAATAACATGGAAATACCCAAGTTGCATCTTAAAAGGTGATAATTCAGTTGGTGAATTCTATTCAGTTGCTGTTACTAACAATTACCAGCAGGCTGATACAGGAACAAAGATGATTCATTTAGGGAAAAATACAAAGAGCAGAATTGTCTCTAAGGGGATTTCAAGCGGCAAAGGGCAGAACAGCTACAGAGGATTAGTCTCAATCAATAAAAAAGCAACAAATTCAAAAAACTATTCGCAATGTGACTCATTACTTCTTGGCGATAAATGCGGAGCTCATACATTTCCATATATTGAAGTTAAAAATAAAACCTCAACTGTAGAACACGAAGCAACAACATCAAAAATCTCTGATGATATCATGTTTTATTGCAATCAGAGAGGCATTTCATCCGAAGATGCAATTGGTATGATTGTTAATGGTTTCAGTCGTGAGGTCTTAAATCAATTACCTATGGAATTTGCTGTTGAAGCTCAAAAGCTGCTTGCTATCAGCCTTGAAGGCAGTGTTGGTTAGTCAATTTAATATTTAAAAGGATAAATAATGTCGATGCTAAAAATTGAAAATCTTTCAGTAAATGTTGGTGATAAATCAATTTTAAGAGGGCTTAATCTGGAGGTTAATGCCGGTGAGATTCATGCTATAATGGGCCCTAATGGAACCGGTAAAAGTACATTAGCAAATGTAATGGCTGGTCGATCCGGTTATGATATACTCGAAGGTAAGATTGAGTTCGATGGTCAGGATTTAATGGATATGTCTCCTGAAGAAAGATCTCGTTCAGGGCTTTTTCTAGCATTTCAATATCCCGTAGAAATACCGGGTGTATCGAATGCTAACTTTATGAAAACCGCTGTGAATGAGACTCGAAAAGCCAGACAGCTTGATCCACTTGATGCAATGGATTTTCTTACTTTGATGCGTGAAAGAGCAAAACTTGTTGAGATGGAAAGTAGCTTTTTGAATCGATCTGTCAATGAAGGTTTTTCAGGTGGAGAAAAAAAGAGAAATGAAATTTTTCAAATGGCAATGCTCGAACCTAAACTCGCAGTTCTTGATGAAACAGATTCCGGATTAGATATTGACGCATTAAAAATTGTATCGAATGGTGTGAATATTCTAAGAAATGAAAATAATGCTTTCATAGTAATAACTCATTATCAAAGACTTCTATCCTATATCATTCCTGATTTCGTTCATGTAATGTTTGATGGCAGGATAGTCAAATCAGGAGGCAAAGAACTAGCTATCAAACTTGAAGCTAATGGCTATGATTGGATTAAACAGGAACTTAACGGCAATTGATTTTTATATTTTGCAAATTATATTATAGAATTAATAATGAACAAAGATTTTAGAAAAAAAGCGGAACAGGTTTTTGAAAATAATGCTCAGTCATCACAGGGGATAGTCATCGAAGAGCAAATAAGAGCCAGTGCTTTTCAATTATTTCTTGAAAATGGTTTTCCAACTAAGAAAAATGAAGACTGGAAATACACTAACCTGAATTTTCTAAACAATATTGAATTCGAATTTTCTGAACAATTGAATGATACAGATATTGAATCAATACAAATTAAAGATTTTATTCTTAGTAAAAATAGTGAATTTCTGCTTGTATTTGTAAATGGATTTTTTAGCCAAAAATTATCTAATCTTCATCTTGACGGCTTAGATAATGTTATCATCGGGTCATTGATTGAAGCTGTCCAATTTGATAAAAATTATCATAGTTTTATTGGAACATCGCTTGATAAATTAAATGATGGTTTCACCCTTTTCAATACTTCCTTTTTCAGGGATGGTGCCTTTGTATATTTACCGGAAAATTTCATTCTTGATAAGCCAATTCACGTTCTGCATATTTCCGATGCCAGACAGAACTCATTAATATCCAATCAGAGAAATTTGATTCTGGCTAGCAGTGGATCTCAGGTTAAGTTCATTGAAACTAGTTATCAGATAGGTGATAAGCCATCATTCTATAATGCAATAACTGAAATTTTCGCTGATACTGGTTCTGTTGTGGATTATTATAAGTATCAAAATGAAGAAAAAGAATTGTATTACGTTGGTACTACTCAGGTTTTACAATTTGCTAACTCAGTCTTTAATAGTTCCACATTTACTCTCAATTCCCATTTTGTGAGAAATAATCTTAATTCTTTGATTAATGGCGATAATTGCGAAGCGAATTTCAAAGGACTTTACTTTTTAAATAATAATGAATTTGCAGATAATCATACTTTAGCGGATCATTCTTCACCAAATAGTAATAGTAATGAAATTTATAGAGGCATTATTAATGATTCTGCAACAGCAGTATTTAATGGTAAAATACTTGTTAGGCCAGATGCTCAGAAGACAAATGCTTATCAATCCAATAAAAATATTCTTTTATCCGATGAAGCTACTATCAATACTAAACCTCAGCTCGAAATATTTGCTGACGATGTAAAATGCAGTCATGGTGCAACATCCGGTACTATTGATGAAGAATCTCTTTTTTATCTTCGTGCCCGAGGAATTTCAGAGGATTTAGCGCGATCATTATTACTAAGTGCTTTTGCTTATGATTTGATAAGTGAAATAATCATTCCAGAACTAAAGAACAAAATTAAAAATCAAATAGCAAAAAGATTAAATATTACTGAATTTGCATTTGAGGAAAATTAAGAATGATAAGAGTGGTTAAAATTGGATAAATTAATATTTGAAATTACAGAACAGAAAAAATTTGATATTAACCTGATAAGGAAAGATTTTCCTATTCTATTCAGATCAATTCATGGCAAACCTTTGGTCTATTTTGATAATGCCGCTACTACTCAAAAACCACTATCTGTTATTGACACTCTTAAGAATTTTTATACTCATTTAAATAGCAACATTCATCGTGGAGTCCACTATTTGAGTGATGCTGCAACTAGTGAGTATGAATGTGCCAGGAAAATAGTCCAAAATTTTGTTAATGCAAAAAGTACAGAAGAAATCATTTATACTCGGGGAACTACCGAATCAATAAATCTTGTAGCTAGCTCTTATGGCAGAAAATTCCTTAACGCTGGTGATGAGATTCTTATTTCATATATGGAGCATCATGCAAATATTGTTCCATGGCAGCAATTGTGTGAAGAGAAGGGATGTATTCTGAAGGTAATTCCTGTTCTGGATAATGGAGAACTGATGCTTTCAGAAATAGATAACTTATTAACATCGAAAACAAAATTTGTTTCTCTGGTGCATATATCTAATTCATTAGGAACAATTAATCCTATAAAGAAAATCATTGAGAAAGCTCATTCTGTTGGTGCTAAAATTTTAATTGATGCCGCACAATCAATACAGCATTTTCCTATTGATGTACAAGCTTTAGATTGTGATTTTTTGGCTTTTTCCGGACACAAGTTATATGGTCCAACCGGAATAGGAGTTTTATATGGAAAAAAAGAACTGTTAGATGCCATGCCTCCATATCAAACTGGAGGAGATATGATTAGAACTGTTTCTTTTGAGAAAACTACATTCAATGATTTACCATGGAAATTTGAAGCAGGGACTCCTAATATTGCTGGAGCAATAGGATTAGGTGTAGCGGTTAGGTATATTCAGACACTAGGTCTTGAGCAGATAGCTAAACAGGAAAATATACTCCTGAACTATGCTACTGAATCTTTATATCAGTTTTCTGATATACAAATCATTGGTACTTCTGCAAATAAAGCATCAGTCATTTCCTTTGTTATCGATAATATACATCCTCATGATGTCGGCACTTTATTAGATAGAGACGGTATAGCCATTAGGACTGGACACCATTGCACTCAGCCAATAATGCGTAGATTTGGTGTGCCGGCTACCTCAAGAGTATCTTTTGCATTTTACAATACCAAAGAAGAGATAGACGTTTTTACAAATTCGTTAAAAAAAGTTTTAATGATGTTTAGATAATATATGAATGAATTAGATGAATTATATAAACAAGTTATACTGGATCACAACAAAAGCCCCAGAAATTTTGGTATTTTGAATGTTTTTACTCATCATGCTGAAGGACATAATCCTCTTTGCGGTGATGAAATTGATCTGACTGTGCAGGTAGAAAATAACGTTATTAAAGAGGTTAAATTCGAAGGAGCAGGGTGTGCTATCTCCAAAGCTTCTGCATCCATAATGACTACCTTGATCAAAGGAAAGACTATTGAAGAAGCCAAAATATTAGTAGATGAGTTTCGGGAGATTGTTACAAGAGATCCTGGTGAAGAAATTGATACATTAAACTTAGGTAAACTTGCCGTATTTTGTGGTGTTCGTGAGTTCCCTGCCAGAGTGAAATGTGCCAGTCTGGCTTGGCATACACTAAATAATGCACTTGATTCAGCAAACAATAAAGTTACAATAGAGTAGAATAATGAATTTAGAAGAATTAAAAGAACAGGTAATTAGAGTTATTAAAACTGTATTCGATCCTGAGTTACCGGTTGACATCTGGGAATTAGGTTTAATATATGACATACAGATAACAGAAGAAAGAGATGTTGTTGTTCTAATGTCATTAACTGCACCAAATTGCCCTGAGGCTGTTGGTTTACCTATTGAAGTCGAAGAGAAGATTAAACAGATACCCGAAGTAAATGATGCCAAGGTAATGATTACATTTGAACCACCCTGGGACAAAAATAGATTAAGCGATGTTGCAAGATTTGAGTTAGGTTTATTTTAAAAAATATGTACTTTGAATCAGTAAAAATAAAAATTTATAACGAGATTCATACAGTCTCGATTGAGCCCGATGAAACGATATTAACAGCTGCCTTAAGGGAAGGGCATGATCCACCCTTTAGTTGTCAGATCGGTGCTTGCGGAACTTGCATGGCAACTCTCATAAGTGGTTCTGTTGAAATGGATGATCGTGATGCTTTGACGGACAAAGAAATTGAACTTGGCTATATTCTTACTTGTCAGGCTCATCCAACTTCTGAAGATGTATATGTAGATTTTGATTAATATATTCAATAATTTCACTTTAAACAATAATTAAGGATAACAAAAAATGAACACAGCATTAGCAGAAAATCTCGTCGATTTCGAAAGAATACCTACAGGAATTGACGGAACAAGTCAAGATGACGATATCATTATTACAAGTAAAGCACTCGAAATGATAGGTGCTATCAGAGAAGAAAACAGTGTTCCCAGTGATTACTTCTTGCGTATAGGTACAAGAGGCGGTGGTTGTTCCGGAATGTCTTATACGCTTGGTTTCGATTCTGAAATTAATAATGAAGTTGACAGAAATTTCAAAACAGAAAAAGTAAATCTTGTTGTTGACTCTAAAAGCTTATTTTATTTGATGGGAGTTACTTTAGATTTTCTAGAAGGACCCGATGGCAGTGGATTTGTTTTTCATAATCCAAATAACGCACATACATGTGGATGCCACGAATAATTCTGAATGAGAAAGAATTAGTTATACAAGCGAAGCTCCTAAAAAAAACTTGAAACAATTTACTTATTAATTTTAATGATAGGAGACTATAATGAAATTTGAACTTCCCGAACTACCTTTTCCAAAGGATTCTTTGGCGCCAATAATTTCAGAGGAAACTTTGGATTACCATTGGGGCAAGCATCATGCTGCTTATGTCAATAATTTGAATAACCTCGTACCTGGAACGGAATTCGAAGGCTTGACTTTAGAAGAGATTATAAAAAAATCTCAAGCTGGAATCTTCAACAATTCAGCTCAGATTTGGAATCATACTTTTTTTTGGAATTGTTTGTCCCCAAATGGCGGTGGAGCACCAACAGGAGCAGTTCTAAAAGCTATCGAAGAGAACTTCGGTTCATTTGATGACTTTAAAACAAAGTTCTCAGCTTCTGCAACTACTTTGTTTGGTGCCGGTTGGGCTTGGCTTGTTAAAACTACCGATGGTAAACTTGAAATTGTTCAAACAAGCAATGCCGGCACACCATTGACTACTGATAAAACACCCATTCTTACTCTGGATGTTTGGGAGCACGCTTACTATATCGATTATAGAAACGCTAGACCTAAATTCATTGAGAAATTCTGGGATATTGTTAATTGGGAAAATGTAGCAAAGTTACTATAAATCATCTTTTCAGGGCTAAGTAATAAAAATATTTAGCCCTGAAATTTATTTTCAAAAAAATATCTTCTTCTAATATTCTTCTTATTCTTTTTAACCAATTTGGTTTGTCTAATGATCGGAATCTTTCCTTTAGGCATAGTTCTATTTCCTGAATCAATTGTTAAATTGCATATCTTCGAAGAAAGATATAAACATTTAATAAGTGATTGCATTGAGACTAAATCTGAATTTGGCATTACTCCAATTATTTCTTCCAAGATTCAGAATGTTGGTTGTACAGCGAGCATCACCGATATTGTAAAAAGATACGATAATGGACAATTAGACATACTAATAAAGGGTGATAAGAGGTTTACCTTGCTTGATTATAAAATTGGTAGTAGATTGTATTATGAAGCAGATATTGCCTTATTTGTGGATGAAGAAGGCTATCCTGAGACAGAACTGATTGAAGGATGCCTGAATATCTACAATAAGATTTCAGAAGAAATTAAATCACTACAAATTGAAAAAATCGATATCAATAAACTTATTAGCCGAGTCCCATCGTTTATATTTGCTCAAAAATCAGGTTTGACAATGGAGCAAAAATATTTTGTACTCCAATTAACATCAGAAAATGATAGGCTTGAATATATCTACAATCATCTTATAAAGATGGAACCATACCTGAAGGAAAACGAATATATTAGTAAAATTATCCAGAACGATGGATATTCCAGATCAAGGATGTATTAATATGGAGAATAGACAATTTCCTAAAATAATGGGTATTCTAAATGTTACACCTGATTCTTTTTCTGACGGAGGAAAATTCAGTTCTTTCAATACTGCTCTGAATAGGGCAATAGAAATGATCTCCGAGGGAGTTGATTATATTGATATTGGTGGAGAAAGTACACGACCGGGATCATTGCCGGTTTCAACAGATGTTGAGATTCAACGTGTTATTCCTTTAGTTGAGGCCATTAGAAAAAATAATACTTCAATCAAAATTTCGATCGATACTACAAAGTTTGAAGTTGCTGAATTAGCACTGGATGCTGGTGCTGATATAATTAATGATATTAGTGGTTTGGAAAGTGATGTCAGGCTTGCTGATTTAGCTGCTACTTACAATGGGGGATTAATTCTGATGCACATGCAAAAGCAACCTCTGACAATGCAGGTTAATCCTGAATATCATAATGTAGTTGAGGATGTATTTAATTTCCTTGAAGCCAAAGTCGCAATAGCCAAAGCAGCTGGTGTAAAAGAGATTATTATTGACCCTGGAATTGGATTTGGAAAAACCCTTGAACACAATCTAACTTTATTAAGGCATATCAATAATTTTGAAGGATTGGGCTGCGATATTTTAGTCGGTATTTCAAGAAAAAGTTTTCTTGGGAAACTCTTGAATATTGATGTCCCTCATGAAAGAGATACAGCTACAGCTTTGCTTCACGCAATTTTATTAACAAAAAATATTAATATTATTCGTGTTCATAATGTAAAGCTAATAAATCAACTAAAAACACTTTACAATAGCATTTATTCCTGATTTCAATCTTCCATCGGCAAAACATCAATTCTTATCATTTTCTTCAAATCCAGGTATTCACTTGCAAAGCTTGATAATTCATTCATTGATATTTTCTTGTAATTGTCGAGGAGTGAATATACTCTTTCAGGATCATTCCAAAAAAGCATTTGAGTAGAAGCTATATCAGCTAATCCGGATGAATACTGAATTTCGTAAGCCACTTGAGTTGTTAATTGATTAATTGTTTTATTGAATTCCTCTGCTTTGGATGGATTAACTTTGAATGAGTCAATAATTTTTCCTAATTCCTTGTTAAGTATATCGGCTGTAGTGGCTGTGTCGTTAGAAATTGCATAGAAAATTAACAAAGAAGTTTCTTCTCGTTTATCGACATAAGCTCCTACTGAAGATGCAATTTGAGAACTTTCAACAAGCTCTGAAAAAAGTCTGGAGCTTCTGCCACCACCTGCTATGTTCGAAATAATATCTGCTTGATTAATCAGATCATTCATAAATCCTGGAATATGAAATGTATTGAAGACAGCTGTCAATGGGACAGAATCAAAATATGAATCCATTTTATTGGACAATTGCTGACTAGAGGAAAAATCCAAAATATTTCTTTTGACATTGGCTGGAGGAATATTGCCAAAATATTTTTCAACTAAATTAATTGTTTTTGTATTGTCAAATCTCCCACAAATAGTTATGCAGGCGTTTTCCGGGCAGTAGAACCTAAAAAAGAAATCTTCAAGATCAACTAATTTCACCGATTCTACATCATCAATAGAACCATGAACCTCCCATGAATATGGTGATGATTTAGAGAAGGAATTAACAGCAAGTAATTCTCTCCAACGACCGTATGGCTGATCAAATACGGTTTGCCTTATTTCTTCAGTAACAACTTTTTTCTGAGTGTCTAGCGAATGTTGATTAACAGAAAATTCCAGCATCCTATCGGATTCCAACCATAGTCCAAGCTCAAGCTGATTGGATGGCAAAGTCATCGTATATGCCGTCATATCAAAAGTTGTATATGCATTATTTGTTCCACCAGCCAACGTGCAAATCTTATCAAAGTCACCTTTGGGTATATTCTTTGAGCCTTCGAACATCAAATGCTCAAATAGATGAGCCATACCTGTCTTGCCAGGGATCTCACTTCTTGATCCTACTTTATATGCAAGATTAATACTGACTGTATTTATATCAGGTTTATCGATTAGGACAAGTTTTAAACCATTGTTAAGGGTTTTAGATTGTATATTTATATATTGAGATAAATTCATAAAAATATTAGAAAAATTATAAAAAAAAATATTAAATTCACAAAACTTAAAAATAAATTTCAATTTTTCATAGGTTTTAAGTAATTTGCATTTCTATGTAAAAACGGAGATTTGTTATAAACTAAATTTGTGAACGGAGTTTTTCAATGAACGTCTACGAGCCAAAAAATATTCGAAACATAGCTGTTATGGGGCATGCCGGTTCAGGTAAAACCACATTAGCTGAATCATTTCTATTCGAAACAGGAGCCATCAATCGTCGTGGCACCATTGAGGAAAGAAATACTCAATCGGATTACCAAGAATTAGAACACGAACGCAGTAGTTCAATTTTTTCCACTCTTCTTTATACTGAATGGAATAACATTAAAATTAACTTTATTGATACCCCTGGTTATGACGATTATGTCGGAGATTTAATAGCAGCTACTAGTGTAGCTGATGCAGGACTTGTTAATGTTAATGCTCATAATGGTATTGAGGTCGGTACCGAAAATGCATGGTTTTACTCTCAAAGGAACAATATTCCAGTATTTTTTGTGATGAATAAACTTGATGCTGACCAAGCTAATTTCGATGAATCATTTGAATCACTAAAGGAAATTTTTTCAAGGAAAGCAACAGTTATTCAGTATCCTTTGCAATCAGGTGCTGGTTTCAATTCAATAATAGACATTCTAACTATGGCATTATATGAATATTCTGCTGGAGGTGGCAAACCTGCTAAAAAAGAAATTCCTGATGCTGAGAAGAGTAAAGTTGAAGCCTACAGAAGTGAATTGATTGATACAATTGCTGAAACTGATGAAGATTTGATGAATAAATATTTTGAAAATGGTGTATTAACCGATGAAGAACTAGTTTTAGGTTTTAAAAAGGCATTCATTCAGAGACAAATATTTCCTATCTTCTGTGCTTCATCAAAAAATAATATCGGAACCGATAGTCTATTGACATTTATTAAAGATGTTTGCCCTTCACCTATTGATCTGCCAGGTAAAGAACAGGAAGATGGGTCTTTTACAGCATATAATCCAAATGATCCTACCTCTTTATTTGTATTCAAAATGAGTTCCGAAGCTCATCTTGGTGATATGACGTTTTTTAAAGTTGTAACTGGTAAATTATCCGCTGGTTTAGATTTAATTAATGAACAAAAATCTTCTGCTGAAAGATTTAATCAGGTTTATTGTATCCGTGGGAAGAACAGAACTGAAGTTCCTTCAATGTTAGCAGGGGATATAGGAGCCACTGTAAAGTTAAAAAGCACACAAATTAATCATACATTGCACGAAAAAGCACTCAATGTTAATTATAAAAAAATTGAATATCCAAATTCAAGAGTGAGAGTGTCCGTTGTTCCCAAGACAAAGGGTGAAGAAGAAAAAATAGGAATTTCACTTCACAATCTTCATATAGAAGATCCCACACTTGTTGTTGAGCATTCACAGGAGCTTCGTCAAATCATTCTTCATGCACAAGGTGAACTACATCTCGCTGCTGCTAAATGGAGAATGGAACATAGGTATAAGGTCGAAGCAGAATATGTAGAGCCAAGAGTCCCTTACCGTGAGACAATCCAAAAGCAAGTCAGAGGTATGTACAGACATAAAAAGCAATCAGGTGGTGCAGGACAATTTGCAGAAGTACACATGATTATCGAACCTTGGTATGAAGGTGCCCCCTACGCTAAGGATATAACTGTAAGAGGGAAAGATTTACATGATCTCGATTGGGGTGGCAAGCTTGAATTTGTTAATTGTATAGTTGGTGGTGTTATTGATCAGAGGTTCTTACCTGCCATTCTCAAAGGTGTAATGGAAAAAATGACAATAGGTCCCTTAACCGGTTCTTATGTTCGCGATATCCGAATCTATGTTCATGATGGAAAGATGCATCCAGTTGATTCAAATGAAGCAGCTTTTAAAACAGCCGGGATGATGGCATTCAAAGAAAACTTCGTTACTGCGGATCCTAAAGTGCTCGAACCTATCTATAATGTTGAAATCAAAGTCCCCGAGGATTTCGTAGGTGATGTTATGAGCGATTTACCCACTAGACGTGGTTTGATTTTGGGTATCGATACCGAGGGTAGATATCAGAAAATAAAAGCAAGAATGCCCATGGCTGAATTAGATAAATATGCCACGGCACTTCGTTCAATGACTCAGGCAAGAGCCAGTCATACTCAAGTATTAGCTGAATACCAGTCTGTTCCTGCAAGTGTACAGCTAAAGTTAATCGAAGATTTCAAGAAGAGATCTGAAGATACAGATTAATTTACTAATAGTTATTTTGAAGAGGCTGTCACAAAATGATCTGAGACAGCCTTTTTTTTTCTTAAATAGTTACTTCTCGAAATAGTAGATTTATCATTCGCAGTTTGGTTTCCTGAATAATAAGGATTACAGACTCCAGCGGAGAAAGAAAATTTAACTATCAACTTAAATACACTTGTGTTAAGAATCGCCTGAAGATCAGTATATTCATATTTAAACTTTGTCTCTTCAAAAAAATTATTCCTCGAATTAATGGATTTTATGAAATTATTGCTTTTATATTTTTCTTCTAATATTTTTTAAAAATATTTAATATTAGTATCGTCTATATAATTTATTAGTTAAAGCTAATAATTTTTGAATACTCTTTTTTAAATAAACAATAAAGTAATATCCATAAGGACATTTATGTATAAATTTATATATTATTTTGCTATTTTAGTTCTTAATTTAGTTCTGACATTAAACACGATAGCACAAATTCCTTCGAGAATGTCATATCAGGGTTTACTGACAGATACCTATAATGAACCTTTACCAAACGGAAACTACAATCTGACATTTAAGATTTATGATTCGGAAACTGATGGAATTATTTTATGGAGTGAATCTCATATTGCAACAACTAATCAAGGTGTTTTTGAGGTAATTTTAGGATCAAACAATTTGATTGAATTACCTTTTGATCAACCATACTGGATTGGAGTCACATTAAGTGATAATCCAGAGATGATTCCAAGAGTTTTATTAGTATCATCGCCATACTCCTTTAGATCTGCAATAGCAGATTCAATAAATCAAAATGCTAATGGTGTTGTTCTGAGATTAAATGGTTTTGATGGAAAAGTTATCTTAACGGCATCTGGTAAAGCAAATCTTACACAAAGTAATAACGTTATTGACATAAATGTTCCAGATGATGGAATAAAATCTATTACTAATACTGATGGAACGTTGTCAATAACCTCTCCTGGCGGACCTATTGTAAGTTTAAATATAAATGATAACTCAATATCCATTAATAAATTATCTAAAAATATTGCGTTTAACCCTGGGGGATCAGCTGGCGGAGATCTATCAGGAACATATCCTAATCCAGAATTATCCTTTACTTCAGTTATACCTGGGACTTATGGAAGTATTACTCAGATTCCGATATTTACAGTCGATCAAAAAGGTCGTATAATATCTGCTGGGAATGTCCCTTTTGATGGCGCACTTCCTGGAGGTTCAGCTGGTGGTGATCTAACCGGGACATATCCTAATCCAACCGTTGCAATTGGTGCAATAAATGATGACAACATTACTGATGTTAATTGGAGTAAAATTACAGGTGCCCCAACTTCATTTGCTCCAAACGGAAATGCCGGCGGAGATCTTACTGGAACATATCCGAATCCATTGATTGCAACAAATGCAGTAACAACACCAAAAATAATTGATGGTGCGGTAACCGCATCAAAAC
>CAYXFU010000048.1:0-26029 GCA_964464375.1 uncultured Hyphomicrobiales bacterium | reverse complement strand
GTAAGTGTCATCCCTAAAGGGATTTCGATTCATTTTAGACATGTTTTTCTATACATATATCATCCTTACAGGATTGATAATAAAAATCAAAAACACGATGCAAACGATGCAAAATCCTGATGCAATTTGTATTAATTCCCACTCCGATTGTCGGAGAGGGCAGGGTGAGGACAATTCTGTATTTATTGGTCATTGGTGTTTGATCATTGTTCATTGAAAAGAGCTACGTAGTAGCGAAATCTTAATAGAAAATAAATCAACAAAACATATCAAATCTCCGTAGGAGCGACATAAAAAAATCAAAAAAACCAATGGAAATGATGCAAAAGTGCAAACCCAAAAGTAAGATGATTGAAATATAAGCACGTTACAAGCATTTTATATGCCTTTAAATTCATTAAAATAGTGCAAAAGATACAATTTTCACTTTCGGAAAGATGCAATCTTTTTGAAAGTTGCATTATGTACATTGAATCAGAACCAACGATTTAAAACGTTGGTTCAAGAAAATGAAGGTAAAGACTTTTTCCATTCTTTAGAAATACTGTACTATTCACCTCATTCGAGTGATCACTGAAATCTCTTTTTTGACTAGGCAAATTAGATACGCATCTATTGTCCGGGTTAATATCTCACCGGAAATGAATGTTCAGCACCATCAGCTCAGGATGATTGCCTGTCCTAACGGGTGGTCCCCAAGATCCATAACCAGATGACACATAAAATTGGGTATTTCCTTTTTTCAAATAACCCCAGCTGAGTTCATAGACTTTATTAGTGATATAATTGAAGGGCCACATCTGCCCGTGATGCGTATGACCTGATAGCTGTAGGTCAACTCCGGCTTTTACTGCTTCCTCAAGAGCAAACGGCTGGTGATCCATCATTATTATGGGCAAAGTCTTATCTATCCCCGTGATTAATGTCTCCAGATCCGATCTCTTCTGTCCTGAAAACTGATTCTTGCTTCTGTCGTCACGTCCCACCAGGTAGAACGATTCGCCGATCAATATATACTTATCACGTAGAATCTTTATTCCAAGCGATTCTATGTAATCCGAAGCACTGTCGTATCCTCCAATATACTCATGGTTGCCGGGTATGGCATACACTCCGAGCGGAGAAACCAACTTCTTCATTGGCTCGCCGGACATTCGTTTGCGGACAAGTGAAACATCTTCATCCAAAATATCACCGGGGAACAGCACAATATCGGGCTTATGTGAATTTATGCTTTCTACAAGCTTTTCTACTTTAGCATAACCAATGATAGCTCCTATGTGAATATCAGAAGCCATTAGAATTTTGAGTTTTTTTATCTTTGAGGGCTTGTCAATAGTGATGTCAAGCGTTTTCAGCCGCGGATTCATATCATTGATGAACCCACCTGTTATAATTATCAATGTCAAGACAAAAGTACCACAAAGATAAACCAGCTTAGATTTTTGCCAGTCAGATGTGATAAACGACGGAAAAAAATGAAAGAAATGATTGAATATTCGCATCAGATCTGCAAATACAAGAAACAACACAAAGTAGAGCATTGCCGCCAGCCAGAAAGATCCTATCCAGTTAAGCGTTACAGATAATTCAGTTAAACCGAACCTTTCAATAACTCTGCTGAGAATATATGACAAAAATAAGCAGACAAAAGCAATAGTATATATAGATTTAACCATTGTATTGCCCGGCAGTGCCTGCCATCCGCGAATAAAAATGTAATAATTAACGGCGGAATATACAGTTAATACAATTGTCAGGAATGTTGCAAGTTGATAGGACTTCATATATTTCTAATAAATAATTTCAATATTGGACAAATAAAGATGATAATCACGAAAAAAGATAAGAATAATTTTTATTAATAATCCTTCTTTTTATTTTCATTAAAATATCCTAAATTGATAATATTAAAAATACTTAAATGGAAATATCGTAAAAAATATCATTTATTATATACTTTGTTCTTTTTATTAGGTTAATTTTATGTTAGAGACACAAGTTCTTATTTTTGAATCCTCGACCAACAAGTTTGCTATTGATCTTGACTATGTTTTAGAAATTGTCCGAATGCCTAAGTATATGAAAATTCCAAATGCATCAAAGAATGTGCGTGGGATTATGAACCTGAGAGACCGTATTATCCCGCTTATTGATCTTAGAAGAATGCTAGGCTTCCAATCCCTCGAAGATGAAGCTAAGGACATGATAGATATGCTCAAGGAACGCGAACAGGATCATATAAATTGGGTCGATGAACTCATCGCATCAGTGAAAGACCGCCGTGAATTCAAGCTGACTACCGATCCAAGGATGTGCAAATTCGGTAAATGGTTCTATTCTTTTAAAACAAACAATATCGTTCTTGCAAACTTCTTGACAAACTTCGAGAAGCCACACAACAATATTCATGCTTTGGGCATTCATGTAAAGGAACTTGAACATCAGAATAAATTTACTGAGGCTATGGAACTTTGTATTGAAGGAAGAGATAAGGAACTTGCCTCAATAAAGAAACTGTTTGCAGAGCTTTACATCTTGTTTCAAACCAGCTATCAGGAATTTGCAGTCATAATCAACACAGATGGAGTTCTGCAATCTTTTAACGCAGATAAAATTGACAAAATCGCCACTATCTCACAAGATAGCTATTCAAAGCTTGAAAGTACCAGATTTGGTGGGAATGTAAAGGAAGTAATCAATATTGATAATTCAATTGTCTTAAAATTGGATATAGTCAGATTATTAAGTGAATTATAGCAATCTTGACAGCTGATATAGTTCGGGTGCAGAATCAACACCTTTCTAATATTTATAAACTAATTATTATAAAATAAATCATAATGATGAATGTAGGGGGGGTCTAAACCCGCCCTTGCTATTTTTTTTCTGCCGTCCCATATTTGAAAAATAGACATTGAAACCCGTAAACTCCTAATGCCACGAAGTGGTATAATCCGAATAACCGAGGGTGAAACCCACGGTCAGTTAAGGCAAGAATATAATCAGCCCCGAAGGGGTTGAATCTAAACAGAGAAGTTCAACCCCTTCGGGGCTGATAGGAAATGTGAGGCAATGTGTTGCCGTGGGTTTGCACCCACGGTTATTCATATTCAGCATCTTCGATGCTAAAATCAATAATTCAAAAACTCGATACAATCATTGCAAATTGCAATTTGCATTAATTCCCTCTCCGATTGTCGGAGAGGGCAGGGTGAGGACAATTCTGTATTTATTGGTCTTTGCCCATTGCTCATTGATAAGGGTGGAGTTGCATTTTCATATTCACATCTTCGATGCTAAAATACATTATTTTCCCCTCACTTGTAACTTTTTCTGTATTTCATGTGTCTTTGTATTATATTTGTATAAATATATTCAATTAGAGAAGCGAATACTATGAAAAAGCTCATATTTATTGCATTACTTGCCATTTCTGCATCTGCCATGCTTGTTTCTCAAACTGACTATTTTAAAGACACTGTCTGGACAAGGCAGACAGACCAAAAAGAAGGTTTCTACATGGTTAAATTCTCCAATAATGACTCCATCATTGTAGCTCATGGTTATGAAATGGATTTATTTTTCAATACTTATTCTGGCGAAGAAATTAAGAGAATAGACGGAAATAATGAAGTATTTTTTATTAAAAATGATCAAAATTTTATAAGACTTAATCAAGCTAGGACAAGATTTGAAATATTCGATTCAAAATCATTTCTTGTTGTTGATTCACTTGAAAGCGATGGAATAAAAATACTTGATTTTAGGAATCCCGCATTATCTAAAGACCAAAGATTTTTCACTGCACCAATTCCTAACGGTTTCCGAGTATGGGATTTAACTTCGAAACGGATAATCTCGACAAAATTATTCTCAGCAGAGACAAATCTAATAAAGATAGATTTACATTTGGCGTCTTTCAGTTGTAATAATAATGTTATAATTGAAACCGAAAAGACATATGAAGACCCCTCTCATCCGGGAAATGCAAAATATTTTAAAACATATTTTTATGTAACAGAATTTAATATTAACACATTAGATAGTGTAGGACAATATCCTGCTTATACTAACTTCTTTTATAAAATATCAAATACTTGTAAGTATATTGCCTATGCAATTGGCACTCCTACCTATGGAGTTGAAATATACGATTTCAATACCAAGCAATTGCTTCAAAAATTGCCCCTCAATGGGCTCAATCTAACAGGAATTGAGTTTTCACCTGACGATAAATACATTGTTACTTCATCAGAAATAAAAATTTGGGATTTGGATTCCTTTAAACTTGTACATTATTATCAAAGTGGTACTGCAAATAATTTTGCAATTAGTCATAATTCAAAGTTTATTGTTTCCTCAACTGGAAATTATCTAATTTCATGGTATGGGAGATTCCAAACAACGCCAGTTGTAAATATCTCAGATACTATTAATCTTATTTATCCTAATCCTTCAACTGGTAAAGTAACAATTCAATTCACACAACCTGATTCGGAAGTTACCTCTTTCATATTAGTTGATATGAACGGTAATCCAATACGAACATTATCAAATAAATTCTTAGAATCAGGGACACAAAATGTAGAACTTGATGTGTCATTATATTCATCCGGAACATATTTTATTCGAGTGCAGAATCAACACCTTTCCAATATTTATAAACTAATCATTATAAAATAAAGTAAGGTAAATAATATGAAAGCGAAGGAATGCCAATTAGGTTGTATTCCACTTCATTATTCGATATTCGGTGTTCGATATTCGACATTCAGATAGATTATCCTCTATATTTTGAATTTCAGTTTTTTGCTCTCATACTTTCAGTTCGTTGTGTATGTTGCATTTCCTTTCACGTGGGTTTGCACCCACGGTTATTCATATTCAGCTCTTCGATGCTAAAATAAATAATTCAAAAACTCGATACAATCATTGCAAATTGCAATTTGCATTAATTCCCTCTCCGATTGTCGGAGAGGGCAGGGTGAGGACAATTCTGTATTTATTGGTCTTTGCCCATTGCTCATTGATAAGGGTGGAGTTGCATTTTCATATTCACATCTTCGATGCTAAAATACATTATTTTCCCCTCACTTGTAACTTTTTCTGTATTTCATGTGTCTTTGTATTATATTTGTATAAACATATTCAATTTGTGAAGCGAATACTATGAAAAAGAGATTTTTATCAATTGCATTATTAATTATCATCTGGCAAATAGTGCCTATTAAATTAGTTGCCCTAACTGATTATTTCAAAGATACTGTGTGGATGAGGCAGGCAGACCAATACCAAGGTTTTTACATGGTTAAATTTTCAAATAATGACTCCATCATTGTAGCTCATGGCTATGAAATGGATTTATTTTTCAATACTTATTCTGGCGAAGAAATTAAGAGAATAGACGGAAATAATGAAGTATTTTTTATTAAAAATGATCAAAATTTTATAAGACTTAATCAAGCTAGGACAAGATTTGAAATATTCGATTCAAAATCATTTCTTGTTGTTGATTCACTTGAAAGCGATGGAATAAAAATATTGGATTATTCCAGTGCATCAATTTCCTATGACCAGATGTTCCTAACTGCACCAATTTCTCACGGATTTCGAGTATGGGACTTAACTACAAAACGGATAATAAAAACAAAGATCTATCCTCAAGAAATCAATCTTGTTTATTATGAAGTCACAACAGTAGCATTCAATTGTGATAGAACTAAAATAATCGGACATTTAATTAAGACATATCAGGATCCATCTCATCCAGGAGACTCAAGGTACTATACTACATATGGTAATTTTACAGAATACGATTTTAATTCCCTTGAACCCCAAGGAAATTTCATCAATGCAAGATATATTATCTTATCAAGTACATGCAAGTATTATGCTGTTTCTACTAATGACCCTACCTATGGAGTTGAAATATACGATTTCAATACCAAGCAATTGCTTCAAAAATTGCCCCTCAATGGGCTCAATCTAACAGGAATTGAGTTTTCACCTGACGATAAATACATTGTTACTTCATCAGAAATAAAAATTTGGGATTTGGATTCCTTTAAACTTGTACATTATTATCAAAGTGGTACTGCAAATAATTTTGCAATTAGTCATAATTCAAAGTTTATTGTTTCCTCAACTGGAAATTATCTAATTTCATGGTATGGGAGATTCCAAACAACGCCAGTTGTAAATATCTCAGATACTATTAATCTTATTTATCCTAATCCTTCAACTGGTAAAGTAACAATTCAATTCACACAACCTGATTCGGAGGCTACTTCAATAATATTAGCAGATATGATTGGGAATCCAATACAAACACTATCAAATAAATTCTTAGAATCAGGCAATCAAAGCATAGAACTTGATGTATCATCATTTTCATCTGGAACTTATATAATTCGGGTGCAGAATCAACACCTTTCCAATATTTATAAATTAATTATTATTAAATAAAGAAAGGTATATAACATGAAAGGTATGGAATAATTCTCTAGATTGTATTTCTTTTCATTATTCGACATTCGGTGTTCAGCTAGATTCATGAATTCGAGATTGTGTGAAAACTTAGAACTTGTCATTCTGAGGGAGCGCAGCGACCGTGAGAATCCAGTATTCATGCGTACTGGATTCCTCACTTCGTTCGGAATGACCTCTAAATCAGACTTTTCACACAGTCTCATTCGCAGGAATGACAATACAAATACAATGATGCGCTTCGCAAGTGCAAACGACATCAGCATTTGAACAGAATACCTCTCTCGTTTGTATTTCTTTTCATTATTCATTATTCGATATTCGGTGTTTGATATTCAGATAGGCTTTTCAGATCTATCCTGAATTTACTTATGCAGTCCTTTGATGCGGAAAAGTTCGATTATCATCATCGTTGAATCTTTGATAGGATTGACCTTACTGCGGTTATCATTGTACCATTCCACCGGTACCTGCTCGACCTTAAAGCCTTGTTTATCTGCTAAATATAATATTTCAACATCAAAGCTGAAGCCATCGATTTTTGCTTTGTTGAATATACTTTCGGTGGCATTTTTTGTAAAGCCTTTGAATCCGCACTGAGTGTCGCTTATACCCTTAAATAATAGAAACTGGACAATTCGGTTGAATGTTTTGCCCATGAACTCACGGTAAAATGGCTGATGTTCTTTGATCATGGAAGGATCGAGTGCACGGCTGCCAATGCAGATATCTGCTCCGGAATTAATCTTTTTGATTAGCTTCTCTATTTCATAAATGGGAGTAGAGAAATCGGCATCAGTAAAAATCCTGATGTCTCCTTCAGCTTCGAGCATTCCTCTGCGAACAGCGGCTCCTTTGCCCATGTTGCGCGGTTGTTTGATTGCTCTGATGTCAGAATGTTGGAAATCGAGAGTTTGCTGAACAGTATCATCGCGCGAACCGTCATCAACAACGAGAATCTCATAATCCAAACCCTTATTATCGAGATAATCAACGGCTTTCTGAAGTGAAGAACCTATTCTTTCACCTTCATTATATGCGGGTATGATTACTGATAATACTTTACTCAATTCAAATTCCTTAAAAAAAATTCGTCATTCTGAACGAAGTGAAGAATCCGGTATTCAAAATACCCTTAGATTCTTCACTTCAATAAGATTCGCTCAGAATGTCACTTTTGTGAGACAGACTTTAGAGATAACCTATATTATTTCTGTGTTGTGTCCTGGATAGATGTATCTATTTCAGCGGGTTTACCTGTCATTTGACTGATTTTGCCCTGCATGTAAGTACCCAGCTGTTTATAGTTAGGATCAGGAGAATTTGCATATTTATCCTGTAACTCTCTGGCTCTGGCTAACGCTTCTTTTGATTTTCCCTGCTTTTGCATAGCTCCTATTTCTTCATCGTCAATGCCAACCATATTACCCAAAATATCATAGAGATTTTTTTGAATGCTTTTGACTTCATTCTGGTTAGCCGGATTCTGCATTGCAGCAATACTCATGTCGTAGAGAGCTTTCAGACTGTTTCTTGCATTGTCGTATTCACCAATCAACATGTAGCTTTGTGCAATTGATTTATATACACCGTTTCTTCCAAGAATCTCATCTTGAATTCTTTCAACACGTCCGGTTCTGAGTTTAGGATTATTAATTATCTCATTACATGTCTTGATTGACATTTGTGCCCATTCGCGCATTTGTTTTTTGGCTCCGGCTTCTTTGTAAATCAAAGCTAATTGGGCTTCTTCATCGTGATACATCGGGAAACGTACAGGTGATATATACTTGTTCATTGTGTCAAGAATTGCAATTGCCTTCTTTGAATTTTTGGATCTTTCCATTGTGAAAGCAGCAAAATTCATGTATAATTGACGATAATTCTGCATGAGTCTGCGATGAACTTCATCATAATAAACATATTTCTTATTATCCAGATTTCTCAATTTGAAGCCATACTTTGCTTCTTTACTGTAACCGTCGCTGTTATCGATGTTTAGCAAACTTTTTTCCATAACGCCAACATCCAGAATTCCGGTTTTTGTTGATGACACCGGTACAGGACAAATTCTGAGAGCCATACCCTCATATCTTAGATATTTGTTAAGTCCAACAAATACATCAGGTCCAACTGTTGTAGCAAAGTAAACCGGTCTTTCAAACCTGGTTTGTTTGAGAATATCAAGGACAAGTTTATGATTAACGTGGAATACATACATGTTCTTACCTTCCTGCTGCCCAATTGGCTGACCCATGAAAGTAAATCTGAATACACCCGCATTGATGAGATTAGTATCATTTGTGTATTTCTGAAGAATCGATCTTTTAACAGGTATTGATATCTGTTGAGGTTCACCAATATCATATTTCAGAGCCTGGTCATTCATCTCATCGGTCTGTAAGGAGGCATCAGAGAATGATAATGGTAGCTTCTTTGCACCCCAGGGTTCTCTTTGTTTCAATTGATCGATATACCACAAAGTTTGTCCAAGGCTTAGGTTGACCACCCTGACGTCGCGTCTTATACCTTCAACGTCCTGCAGATACCATAACGGGAAAGTATCATTATCACCATTGGTAAACAGGATTGCATCTTTGTCAGTACTTTGAAGGATATTATATGAATAATCAAAAGGGATATAGTTATTGGCTCTGGAGTGAATATTCCATCCACCGACTGCCATATTGAATGGTACAGCAAGGACACCAACGGCAACAACTGCACCGGTGGCAAGGGAAGATTTTTTATTCTTAACAACCCATTCGATCAAGCCCATGACTCCCATTCCAATCCATAGACACCAAACCATGAATGAACCGGCATAGAAATAATCACGCTCACGAGGCTGAGGATCCTGCTGATTCTGTGCTATTGCGGCTAAAACACCCGTCAGGAGGAACATTGCCAGAAAGACTAATGCCATCTTGGGATCTTTCTTGAAATGGAAAAACATTCCGATAAGTCCGAAGAGTAATGGCAATGCAAAAAATCTGACAGGGAACTGATCTCCGAATCCTGTTTTATAATTAATCACTTCTGAATCACCTTTGTCGAACAATGCTGTGCCGGCATCTTGCTGATCACTTATTCTGCCTACAAAATTCCAGAAGAAATATCTGAAGTACATCTGGTCAATCTGATACTTTAGCATATATGAAAGCTCGCCGCCGGTATTAACATTCTGCCAGTCCGGTAACGGCATTGTTGAACCATCTTTTCTCGGAACTCTCTTGGTTTCAGGAGGAGTCCATTCACCGTAAACATAGTTGCCGTTAACATCCCTCTGATTATAAATTGACATCTTTGTTTCATCGTTATAATCTGTTCTTCTGGGCCAGTTACCGGAATCACCGTATTGTTCACGTCCAAGGTAAGAAAGCAGTTTCTGTAGTGTTTTAGGCTCATTTTCATTCATTGGAGGATTCGCATTGGAACGAATTAATATTTGAGTATAAACTGTAAAACCGAAAATAATCAATAAAAATGATGATAATGTCAGCTTTAAAACAGTCATATTTCTCTTATAAGCATAATAAACGCCATACATTGCCAATAGAATTATACCAATCGCTGCTAATGTCATAATAGAGCTATTTTCTATAATGTGATCCTTTGCCTCAGTCGCAATTGGGAAATCACCAGCAAGCATTGTGGGTAACCACACAATTATGAATTTATAAATCATCCAGAATGCAAATAATGCAATCAGACCCATATAAATAAATGATTTTGTTTCCAGTTTATATCTTCTGAAATACACCACCATTACTATCGAAAAAATGGTTAGAATCGCCAAAAGGTGAACACCGGTTGACAAACCTATGAAATAAGCAATAAGCAATAGGAATCGCTCATGTCCGGGATTATCGGCTTCTTCGTTCCAACGCATCATCAGATACACAACCATTGTCGTAAAAAATGTCGATGCGGCATATACTTCAGACTCAACTCCATTAAACCAGACGGTATCGCAGAATCCAAAAGCCAAAGCTCCAACCAGAGCTGAACCGTAAACTGACAATGCATCTGCCATTCCTTCGATTTCTTTGCTTCTGTAATTGAGGATTGTTTTAACTATAATAAAATACAATAACCAGACACTCACTGCAGTTACTAATACCGACAGCATGTTTACTCTCCATCCGAGATCACCGAATGGTATAATAATCTGCATTACACGTCCTGCCATAAGGAATAGTGGCGCCCCGGGTGGATGGCAAACTTGTTGCCAGGTGCTGGCGGCTGTGAATTCACCACAATCCCAGAAAGGGACAGAAGGCTGGACGGTCATTGCATAGCTGATTAATATCACCAGAAATGCTATCGCGCCAAAGATCCGATAAATCATTTTAGTAGTCATTGAATTTTCCCGTTACCGGTTAAACAAATATTATTTATTATAATCTTCTAAATATTATTTCTGCAGTTGTGCAAACTGTAAAATTAAAAAATTATTACCTAAACTGATAATGTAATACGTAAATAAATACCATATTTGTTTCAAAGAAATAAAATAATTCTAACAAAATGAAAAAAAATCAGTAATTTTTCGTCTGTTACTTGTGATTTTTTGTAATATTTTATTATCACTGTGAGATTTATCTAACATGGAACATACAGCACAAACAAGATTGACACTTAGAAGCGCAGAATTCTATGCTTACCACGGAGTTAAAGCTGAAGAACAAACCCTTGGCGGAAAATACCAGGTTGACATCGATATGTACTACGATGCTCTTAATGCAATTATTAACGACAGCGTAAAGTATGCATTGAATTATGAAGAAGCTATGTCGTGCATCGAAGATGTAATAGCCGGCGAATCCTACTGTCTGGTTGAAACAATTGTCAATGAAATTCTTAACAAGCTCATGGAAAAATTCCCTATGCTCGACAAGGCTACCTGCCGTGTAAGAAAGATGAATGCTCCTATCAGACGTGTTGTGAGCTTTATCGAAGCAGAACAGACCTTGCTAAGAGCAGATTATGAGAAAATGTGATTGTTCGGAACCAATCCCATTAACTAAAGTTCTGCTATCATTAGGTTCAAACTTAGGAGACTCTTCGGCTGTTATCAATGAGGCAATCACGATAATTGCCGAAGGGGGCTTCCTTAGCAATATCATCGTATCCTCAATGTATCTGACGACTCCAGTGGGATTCACCGATCAACCACAATTCACCAATGCAGCAATAACGGGAGAGACCACTCTCTGCCCCCATCATCTTTTGGACAATTTAAAGCAGGTGGAAAAACTATTGGGCAGAATTCCCCGCAAACAATGGCATGAGAGAGAGATAGACATTGATATCATCCTATTCGGAGATCAGATCGTCAACCAAGAGGATATTCAAATCCCGCACGCACGAATGCACGAACGGAATTTCGTTCTTGTACCGTCAGCAGAGATTGCACCGGATTCAATCATCCCGCAAACAGGACTGACAATCTCGCAAATGCTGGCACAATGCAAAGATGAATCGAATGTTTTGAAGATTTGATAAAATAACTAAATTTCTGAGGTTCTTATGAAAAGGATAGTCAGCTTTTTGATTTACTCATTCATACTATTAATTATGGCGAATAGTTGCAAACAAGAAAGCAAAAAAGTAGTTATTCATAATATGCCCATAATTTCTGAGAAATTTCAACTTGTTGTTACTTATATGCCCTCCTTTGATACTCCATTCGTTCTAAAATTTGATTGTCTTGATTCAAATAGAACTGTTACTATGATTCCTGTGATTAGGTTTAGTGGAGATACAAATTCATTTTCAATTGCAACATATAATATATCAGATGAAAGTTACAATAAATTCATCTATAGTCTCAATAACAATGAATTGTTTACAAATTACTCTGATGATCTGTTAACTTTAAAATCCGATAATAATGTTCAGATTGATGGCTGTTCATCGTTTGTTTTTTACACTAACAACAAAAGGGATACCAATTCATTCTATTATAATTCATCATCTGACAATTCTTTTCATCGTCAATTAACCAAGTCAGTTATTGAATTAGCAAGAGAAACAATTAATAGCCAACCGCAAGGTAGTGTTATTGATAAGGTCAGCCAATATTATCATTTATTTCCAGGGTACAGATTACTAAGTAATGAACCATGCTATGTCAAATTTACTGGTCATTTGGATGATGATTATGTGTCTGAGTATAAAGATTTGTTTAAAAAACTACCACTCAATAAAGATATTATATTTGATTTATATGATTTAAACTCAACTTGTCTTGTTTTCGATAGTTTGATTGTAAATTATTTAAAACAAAATAGAAGTATTTATTGGATAATAGATGATAATTCTAACCGAAAAATCAGATATTCAAAAAATAAACACTGGGAATCAAGTTCAAAAAGGGATTATTTATTAATGATAAATGCTCAAAAGGATCGCATTTTTACTAACGAGCATCAGATATTTGAAAAAATATTTCAAGATAGTACATCATATCCATACTTTCCTTGGAACAAAAATAGAATCAAAGCCGGTCATCCAGTTCCTGTTCCTGATGCAGATATGGAAAAATAATACAGGTCAAGCTGGAAGCTTAACCTACCGTAGGACATGCATCCTTGCTTGTCCCTTTTTAATTCATGCGAAACTCACAATTAAATTAAAATATATAAATATATCTTAC
Source organism: uncultured Hyphomicrobiales bacterium (assembly GCA_964464375.1). GTDB lineage: Bacteria > Bacteroidota > Ignavibacteria > Kapaibacteriales > UBA2268 > CAIOZA01. Next base: position 12,879 of record CAYXFU010000048.1, on the reverse strand, counting down.
GTTGCAATTTTAAAATTCTAAAGGAAAGATAAAATGCTGACAAAAGAAAATATAATCGCAACTATCAACGGACTTGATGAGCCATTTGTCCTTGATGATGTGTTAGAAAAGATAATCTTGCTTGAAAAAATTGAAATTGGACTTGATCAATCTCTAAATGAGCAGATCATTTCGGATGATGAAATGGGAAATAGGATTGAATCGTGGCTAGTATAAATTGAACCACTGAAGCCGCTAATGATTTAAAGAATATCTTTGACTTTATTGCTCTAGATTCCACATACTATGCAGCAATTCACATAAGAAGAATAAAAGAAAAAACGAAAATATTAAAAGACAACCCTGAATCAGGTAGAATTGTACCAGAGGTTGAAAAAGATAATATCAGAGAACTAATTTTTGGGAACTACCGTATAATTTATTGTATAGTTAATAATGACAGGATTGACATTCTTACAATCTTTCATTCAGCAAGAATCCTGAAAACTGAGAGACTTTAAGGATCTTTACCTTATTTCCAACCGTCAAACAGACTGTTCCCATTCAATTTTATGAAGAATACAGGTCAAGCTGGAAGCTTAACCTACCGGTAGGACATGCATCCTTGCTTGTCCCTTTTATAATCCTTACTGGTTCTTAATTATTTATCTGTTATTTTGTCCCAGATTGCATTCTGCTGTCCTTTGAGGAAACGTATCATTCCAAGCACAAATCCATAATTGATGCTCACAAAATAGAGACACATCCTCAGTGGCAGGAATTTGATGTTCGCCTTTTCGGCTAACCACCCAAGGCAAGCCAAGAAATAGAAGGCTATTTGAATATATAAAAGTGCGGAGAATGTTGATGACTGCTGTGCTAATGGAATAGTAATCAGCATTAGTAAGAAAAGGAATATCGGTGTAAACCATCTTAGCACTTTGTGCGACCAAAGGAAGAAGCTCACCCAGCCATATTTGGGAGAAAATAGCTTTTTGTTGGCAATGACAGTTGAAAAACCTCCGGCAGTAGTTCTGACTCTTCTTTGTAACTCATTGCTAAGAGATTTCTTTCGCACTTCGATAGTTTCAGAATCATTATCGAAGATTATTCTTTTGTTAAAATATGCTGACTGGAGGATTATATGCAAATCGTCGCAGACTAGATCGTTCGGAAGTTGATCGAAGAATTTTGTCCTTATGCCGTAAAGTGTTCCCAATGAGTTGATTGTTGATCGAATCTTCGATTCATTTATCCTCATAGATGTTTCATATCTTTGATAGAGTGTCTCGCCTTTTCTGCCAATGTTGTCAGTGTCCTGCTCGCTGATGATATTCAACCTTGATATAACTGTTCCAACGGTATCATCAGCATATAATCCAACAAGTTGTGTGAGTGAATTGAATTGTATTCTCAAATCAGCATCGAGGAAAAACACGAGATCGGTTTTAACTTTTTTGATGAGCTGATTGATAACAGCATTTTTACCAATGCGGTTATAAATGAAGAAATCAATATTTGGATTATCTTGTTTGAATTTTGCTAAAATATCATTTGTCCTGTCGTTTGAACCATCCGAACCAATGAGCAGATGAATCTTATCGGAGGGATAACTGTTGCTATAAACGGATTTTATTGCATCTTCGATTAGTTCTTCTTCATTGTAGGCAGCCATCAGAATTGTGATTTCGGGCTTATATTCAATGTCTCTTTGAACAGGGTTGTGGATTACAGAAGCTAGTATTTTTATCAGTAACGGATAAAGGAAAAATGCATATAAAATATGGAAGATTAATATAAAAGAAAATATTTGCAGGATTTCGGAAAAATACATCAGTTATCTCGTTTATTTATTGTTATTGAGGGACTGAATCAAAGGCACAAAAACATAAATTTGTCATTCTGAGGGAGCGTAGCGACCGTGAGTTCCGAAGGACTGCGAAGCGCATCTATGCTGTTTTACTAGAGAATACAAATACATGGATTCCTCACTTCGTTCGGAATGACAAATTAATAAGCCACAATTTTAACCACCAAAAATATATTCAAGCACAAAATTAATCAATAATTCAAAAGTGATTCAATATCTTTCTTTATCTTCTCCTCAGTAGGCAGCACATAATCCTCAAACAAAGGATGATACGGAATATGACAATCCAGAGCAGTATGCCTTCTGATTGGTGCATCCAGATATCTGAATGCTTCGTTTGCAATTTCTGCAGCAATCTCGGCTCCAAATCCGGTAGTCTTTGTATCTTCGTGTACGATCAGAACTCTGCCGGTTTTCTTGACTGAGTTCAACACCATTTCTTTATCCCAAGGCATAATTGTTCTTAAGTCAATGATCTCTATAGTTTTACCGGTTTCTTTTTCTATCTTCTTAACAGCGTTAAATGAATCCTTGACACCCATACCATAAGTAACAATTGTCAGGTTCTCTCCTGATTTAACAATTTTACCTTTACCGAAAGGAATCAGATAGTTCTCGTCCGGTTCGAATGTAGTAGAAAATGGAAGTCTGTAAAGACCTTTGTGCTCGAGGAACAAAACAGGATCTTCGAGTCTGCATGCAGTTTTCAGCAAACCTTTAGCATCAGCGGCTGTACTTGGATATGCTATGAATATTCCGGGAATATGAGCAAAAATTGCTTCAATATTTTGAGAATGGTAGAGACCACCATGAATGTATCCTCCGACTGCGGCACGGATAACCATCGCAGCAGAAAAACCGTTATTGGAGCGGAATCTCATTGTTGCTATTTCGTTCTTTATCTGCATGAATGCGGGCCAGATATAATCTCCAAATTGAATTTCGACAACAGGTTTGAAACCTCTTACAGCCAATCCAAGAGCAACACCGGCTATTGATGCTTCTGCCAAAGGTGAGTTAAATACTCGTTCCTCGCCATAAGTATTTGACAAACCACGTGTTGCGGTGAATACTCCACCCTTTGGATCAGCAATATCCTCACCAAAAATCAACATCTTTTCATTACGTTTCAGCTCTTCACTCAGAGCATGATTGACTGCATCGACCATCACGATTTTAGTGCCGTCTTCGGGTTCTGTACCAGAATAATCCAGATCTCTTGTAGATTCATCCGCAAATAAGTGTGATATTGCATCTGATTCTATCGGATCAGGTCTGGTATAAGCCCAATCGGCTGCTTCGTCAATTTCTTTTTTTATATTATCTTCAAATTCCTGAATTTCTGGTGCAGAAGCAATGTCATGCTCAATCATGTAAGCAATTAATTTCTTAATACAGTCTTTGTCATTTTTATTAATATCAAGTTCTTCCTGACTGCGATATTTACGATGATCGTCGCTCGATGAATGCGGCAGAAGTCTTTCTACCATAGCATGAAGGAGAACAGGACCTTTCCCATTTCTCAAGTAATCCACGGCTTCTCTTGCTGCTGCCAAAGATTTAAAGTAGTCTGTTCCGTCATAAGTCTTCATCATCAGGTTCTGATAACAGCAGAATGTATGCCCTACATTTCCACCACTGGACTGACTTTCGCGAGGAACGGAGATCGCATATTTGTTATCCTGAATATGGAACAATACAGGAAGCTTTTCTCTGGACGCCCAGTTGACTGCTTCATAGAATTCGCCCTGACTCGTTGTTCCTTCACCGGAAGAAACATAAGAAATTTCGTCGGTCTTCAATTTTTTGGTAGCAAGTGCAGTTCCAACAGCATTCAGAAACTGAGTTCCTGTTGGTGAAGACTGAGTCGGCAGATTGAGCGCAGGATTGCCGTAATGACCGGGCATCTGCTTGCCACCTGTCGCAGGACATTCGGGTTTACCGGCAGCTAATAGGAAATACTCCTTGGGTGTCATTCCCATCGAATAACTGAATGCATTATCGCGATAATATGTCCAGCCCCAGTCTTTGCCTGAGGTAAGAGTTAAACCAATAGCCACCTGTGTAGCTTCGTGACCGCTTCCGCCGATATGGAAGAATGATTTTCCCTGCTTAACAAGCATCAGATGCTTTTCGTCGGATTTTCTTCCATAAAGCATCATTCCCAATGCTTTGAATATATCTTCTTTAGTCAGATTCAAATCTTTATGTGGATCTTTTGAATTCAACACTACTGGTATATTTGCACAAGCAGGACCCCTTCCGTGTGAACATGCCGAACTATCCACAGAGTTCTCAATTGAGCTTAGTATCAATGAGTCATTTATTTCAGACATTTTATCCTGAAGTTCTGATTTATCTATGTTTTGCACTGTGCTTGCCGATGAAGCCTTTAATGCTTTTTTTATCGCCATAAGGAAGCCCTGATTTTTTATTTGATTTGAAAATAAATTTATTTTCCAATTGTAAAATTAGTATTTTTCTAAATGAATTAGCAAAAAATATTAATTTTTTAAATCGTATTTTAGTTTTCTCATTTAACGTTTTTAAGTGAATTTTATGACATGGCATAAGGCAATTGGTCAGGAAAAAGTTAAAGAAATATTTCAAAGAGCAATCACAGAAAACCGGATTGCCCATGCCTATTGCCTTTGGGGCAATGAAGGCACCGGAAAAGAAGCAATCTCAATCGAATTTGCCAAAACTGTAAATTGCCTTAATCCCATCATTATCGATAAATCAATCGAATATTGCGGTCATTGTTCTTCATGTAAATCTTCTGATCATCTTCAGCATCCGAATATTAATCTTGTTTTTGCTGTTCCAACTGGTAAAGGATCCGACAGCAAAAGCGATTCCAGCACTATGAAACTTGACGATAGTCAGATTGATGAAATTTCTAAACAAATTCGATATAAATCTGAAGATTATTATCATAAAATTGCCGTAACCGGTGGGAATCAAATCCGGATTAACTCTATCCGCGAAATTAAACGTAATCTATCCATGTCTGCTTCCGTAAACGGCAGAAGGGTAATCATTGTTTGTCGTGCCGATGAGATGACATCAGAATCTGCAAATGCCTTCCTCAAAACTCTTGAAGAGCCCCAGGAGAAGATCACTATTATACTTACGACATCACGCAAGGAAATGATTCTGCCAACGATTCTTTCGAGATGTCAGCTGATTCATTGTCCGCCTTTGGGAGAAGATGATCTAAAGAATTATCTGATGAATCATAAAGGTTTCGCAGAAATTGATGCTTCAATGTCTGCAGCATTTGCTCAGGGTTCGGTAAACCGTGCTCTTGGTTTCCTGGACGACGGCACAAAACAGCTAAGAGAATCAGCTGTTCAAATCCTCAGGACTTCTCTGAAACGTAAGAATTACCGGCTAGAACTGACTCAGGGAATCGATGAATTAGTCAAAGCAAAGGATAAACGTAAGATTGAGAATTTTCTTAATCTAATAATTCTTTGGCTGAGAGATGTTTGGACAATCGTTAAAACTGAAAGTGATGCAAATCTGATTAATATTGATCAAAGAGATATACTAATAAAATTTGCTGAAAATTTTGGTGATAAGGATATTCCATCAGCAATAGTAATGATCGAAACTGCAATCCAACAACTGAAGCAGAACGTACAACCCGGAATGCTTATGTTAAACCTTTTCAACGAAATGAGAAAACTGTTCTATAGTGAGTAAGATAAACAGATGTACCTTACCTCTCAAATATTTAGCTGTCATTCTCCTGAAAATGATAATCTATAATCCCGTATCGTCATTCTGTGCCTTAGGCACAGCAGATCGGTAGAAAGATATAGTCCCAAAAAATATTTTTTGCATAACGAATATCGAAGTGAAATACAGTCTGGTTGTCATTAGGAACGAAGTGAAGAATCTATGTATTTGTATTCCCTCATCCCTCATCACTAAACTCTATTCACTAAATTGCCGTTCCGGACGGGACGGAACTAATCAAACGATGAACTAATTTCTACCGACCTGTTCTCCCTAGCTGGAGAAAAAACGAAAAGCACAATGTAAATGATGCAATCGATGTAATCCAACAGCAGATTTTATTTTTTATTTCAATATTATAAATTTCTCGTTCTGGTATTTGCCGAATGAAGAGAGGAATCGGATTGCATAGAGTCCTGAGGAGATGTCGGGAATTATTAATTCGATTGCGTTGCTTCCTGTTTGCAACTCAAGAATGCCGGAATGAACGAATATACCTGCCGCATTATACATCTTATATGTAAGGCTCTGCTCATCAGAAGATTCAATACCAAAGCTGATATTGTCACCTGTGAACACTCTGCCCAGATCGAGTACTTTGAATTTTGGAACCATAATCAGATGCATTCCTGCAATAGGCTTGCAGACGGGGGTAACATCGATCGAGCCGTCATCAGTAGTAAAAGTGAACTGTTTGCCGGTAAACACTTCAGCCCGTTCGAACTTCAAGTTGGTATAAGTTGGGAATGAGGGGAATGTAGCACCATAAATTATGATCTTAGTTCCTGAATCAGCAAAGAATGTTGAGATATGCGGCTTGGTTACAGTTAGATCGAATTTTCCCGGTAACTTAACAAGTTCAATCGGATATTTACCCGATGGTAGTGTGAGTTCAGCAGTTCCCGGCGAAAACAGCCATGAATCGAAGCTGATTGATATTTTCAGACTATCGGCTATAAACTTAGGTACTTTCTCAGTAAGAATCACATTAACTTCAACCAAGTCATAAGGTGAAACAATGTAATCAGGAATTGTCAGATTAATCTTATAATTCTCAGCAGGAACTACCGATTTAATTATGATCAGAGTATCATAATCACATTTCGAAGAATAAGCTATGTGTAGAGTATCGAAGTAAGTGCCTGTCTTCCGTGCTATGAATCTAACCGGAATATCCTTTGCTAATCCTGTTTGGAGTGGAATGGGCGGTGCTGATATTAGTGTTTCTATCGTATTGACTGAATTAATAATATTCAGATTTTCGATTATAATATCACGATTAGAATCATTTTTGATATTTAGTGTTTTGGATAAAGTATCATCAACCCAGACATTGAGAAACTCTATATTATCAGGGTTCAATGATAGTCTTGGATAATATAAATCCGCATCCACAGCGATGCTTAGATTAACACTGCAAACTGTACTGATTAGAATAAATCTTTCAATATTTCTGCCTTCTGAGGCTAAAGCAGGATTGAATGAAACAACTATCTCTGCTGAATCTTTAGCTTTTACTATGATATCTTGATTCGGAAAAGCCCTGAAACATTGAGATGGCGTTTCGTTATATACTGTAATTTTATCGTCAATATTTCCATCATTATACAATTTGATCTTCTTTGTTACGGCACTTTCGCAAGTTTCAAAAGTCCCGAATGAATAGACTGAATCGGATAAAAACGTATCGGTATGGAAATACGACCCTGTGAGATCAACTTTAGTGGTCTGTCCATTATTCGATACGAAAAGCGAAGAGTTCGAAACACCTTCCACAAGGGGATTGAACTCAACAAGAAGTTTAAGTTCTTCACCGACTTTCAGATTATAAGGAAGATTGATAATATTTAATATTCTGAAACCGACATTATCCGGATCAATCCAGATAGAATCAAGATTTGTATTTATTGAGGATAGATTAGTAACGAAGACAGTGTCAATCAAAGCAGATTTCGAGCATCTAACAGGATCAAAAACAATATTCGTCGGTTGAACAGATATCTCCTCATTCTTGCTTTGATATACTACAGGAATGCATAGATCTACATTACAAGCTGACTTTGTTTCAAAACAAATATTAGCAGATAAAGTTACTTCAGTATCGGAAGTGAAGAAAACAGTAAAGTCTATAAACTCGCCCGCGTTTATAGTCTGAGGCAATGTCGGGGAGAAAGTGATAATCCAGTCAGGCGAAACAGGATTAAGATTGAAACCTGTTATCTCAATCGGTTCTGTACCGGTATTAGTAACCTTAACATTTGCATTAGCTGTTTTGTGATTGTAGATAGTTCCGGATAAGAAAGTTGGATCGGATGTCATCGAACTTTGGATACCCTTTCCTTTAACAACTATCCTTTGAATCTGATCGCAGGGATTGGCTTTGACTAAAATAGTATCCAGATATGCCCCAATCTGCTTTGGCTTGAATACTATATCCGAAATAAGAGTGTCATTCTGCTTTATTTGAATCGGGAAAATGCTTACTCTCGGTACAAAAGTAAAAGCAGTCAGGGAATTAGTTGTTTTATCAAAAGTTAAAGGAAGATTACCGCTATTCCATATTTTAACACTTTTCTTTGAAGAATCACCTACACAAATATTACCCATATCAATAATTGAATCGCGGCTATCCATTTTGGAGTAATTTAAAAATCCTGATAAATCTATATCAAACGGATTTTTTATCCCACGGACTTTCGTTCCGTCGTTATTTGTAACTCTCAGTTTAGTAGTAAATAGCCCTGATTTTCCGGGAGAAAATGTAATTTTTAGTGTGTCGCTTTTCTTGGGTGCAATCACTGATGTAAGTGGTGATCCACTCTTCCATCCATTGATTGTGAATCCGTTTGATGCCGGCATAAACTGAAGATTTGAGATAATCAGATCGACATTGCCTGTATTCATGAATGGAATTTCGAACGAAACAGAATTCTGACATTCTCCTTGAATATCGTACTTTGTTTGAGCATTGATAATCGGAGAAATGCCATAAACTTTTACCGAAACACTCGAATCCAATGGACATGGAATAAGACGAAATCTGAATCTTGACACAGACCAACCCGTATCAGTTGGTGCGAGAATAAAATCAATCTTTGTCCCTGCTGTTGAAATATTCAAAGGTAGAATGACATTGTTGCTAACCTGATCTGAACCAGTTCTGTCAATGGAATTAATGTATTCACTAACATTATCTGATTTCCATATAACCGATTTTATTGAAGTCGCTCCGCACTTTACTGTATCAACAATCAACGTGTCTAGAGGTCGCGATGTTGGAACCAATGAGCTTCCTGTAAGATTAACAGTATAGTCGGTAAAACCGTTAATTATTATTTTTAATGAAGCAGATCGGCTTCCGGCGGCTAAAGGAAAATAGCGGACAATAAATCTTGCAGAATCACAGGCATTTATGTTGAAATTACTACTTGTTGGCTCAATAATACTAAAGTCCCCGGGATTAGGTCCCTGCATAGTATATGAACCTGATACGGAATTGAAATTGAAATTCCTTACCCATAAAGTATCAAGTCTTGGGATATTCCTGCATATTTCACCAAAATTCATAAGAGTCTTACTTATGCTGTGCTTGGGAGGTGCATATCTGTAGATACCTTCTCCAACCACCCAACCGGTATTAGCATCAATGAAATAGATATCATCGAGATTAGCAGTAGAAATTCCGCAATTCTTTAACTGCCAGTTTCTGCCTGCATCAGTTGTGTGATATATTGACCTAAAATAACCGCAGGACCAACCTTCAGTAGCACTGATAAGGAAACTTCCGAATATCGGAATGCCCGTGTTGAAATCATTCCAGTTTGCCCCATCATTCGTCGAAAATCTCATTCCGCCGTTACTACCACCACCCTGGCAATTATCTCCGGCATAAGGTACGAGGATGGAATTCCCATTCATTGATAAATCTTCTTGCCATAAATTGCTTCCCGATGTTGCCATGACGCTCCAATTGAAGCCACCATCAGAGGAATGCCATAACTTTCCGCTTGATGTTGCAAAACATATTCCCCCAGGATACATTATTACATCGGTCAAACCGCTATTTGGTTCTGTACCCGTAAAATATGTCCAAGTGCCACCGCCATCAGTAGTTCGGAAGAAATACTGCATCGATCCTCCGCAACCTTCGCCGATAACCATTCCATTGTTATCATCAAGAAAATAACATCCCCATAAGTTGATGCTGTCTCCTGCGTAAGCAGGCTTAACGCTAAACCAGTTAGCACCGCCATTTGTAGATTTCCAGATACCTTCTACACCTGATGTATATCCCGTCGTAGTTGAAGTAAACCAAATACCTTCCAGATGATACGCACCATTGATCGATACTCCCTGCCATGAATTACCTGCATCGGTTGTACGGATTACCATTCCATTGAATCCGCAAACCCAACCGTAATTCGGATTAGATGAAAGAAACATCACTTCGAGCCAGTAATTGTTGCTATAAGATGGAGCCATATTGGTAACTCTCTCCCAGTACTGCGCCTGCGATGAGATATAGGTTATGGAAAGTATAAGCAATATAGTATAGATTTTTTTCAGAGTCTTTTTCCTGTTTTTATTTTAAGCTATTCAAAAGAATATTATTTTGTGGCATTCCCTTGAAAAGGGGAAACCATAAAAGGTACTAAAAATACATAGTTTCCTGTATTCAAGACTGTAAGAAAAACCTGATTTAGTGGTCATTCCGAACGTAGTGAGGAATCTAGGCCGCATGAATACTGGATTCTCACGGTCGCTTCGCTCCCTCAGAATGACATGATCGTAGTTTTCACACAGTCTCATTCACAAGAAGAACAAACATTTAGATAATATACTTGAAACAACCTCATATATTATAATAATAAATCGGTTGATTCAATACTTTATTTTGACTGATTACAAATTAAATTTCTATTGTCTGGAGAAACGAAATTTTTCTCCCAAAATATTTCGCTTAACCCCTTTTTTTATTTATTAAATTTTATTCGTAAATTATAAATAATAAAATATTCAATTTACTATTTACCATTTTTTTCAAGGAGTATTATTATGAGAGCAATTAAGGGATTAATGTATATAGCACTGGTTATGATAGGATTTGTGCTTATTTCCTGTTCTAAGGATTCTTCAAATCCGGTTACACCATTGATTAGTTCAAAATTTACCTGCACACTAAACGGTGGTGGCTATACAAATCAAACTATTTCTTTAACAAGTACCGGCGGTGCTGTTTATAATTCAGATGAAGACTTAACAGCTATTGTTTTCAGCAGTCCGGCTAATGACATAGGTGGTTTAGTAATTAAAGGTAAAACTACAGGTACATTCACAATTGACGAGAGCGATTACGAAGTATCAATCAACATGACCGGGAATTTTCCACTAGTGCTTACAAGCGGCACAATCGTTGTTACCGGCTTCGGTTCAGTCGGCGGAGAAGTTAAAGGAACATTCTCCGGAACATCCATCAATCCTTCAACATTGGTAACAGTACAGGTAACAAACGGATCATTCTCTGCAAAAAGAATAATGTAAATCAGATAAAAGAAATATTCAGAGATCAGGGCTACTCAAAAGGTAGTCCTGTTTTGTTTTTCTTATGGTCATTCATTAAGTTTGAGAATCATATAAAATATTTTCATGCTGAATACATCTAAAATAACTGATAAATCAAGGATAAAGATGGAATTAATTCAAAAAAATGATCTTATACGAACTATTCTTTCGATGCCGCCATTAGAAAGAATAGATCTTGTTGACAGGGTACTGCAAAGCTTTAATTCAAAAGAAGAAACAGATTATGAACAGAACTGGGCAGAGGAATCAGAACTCAGAGTAGAAGGCTTTCTCAATGGTTCAATTAAGTCAATACCTGCTCCCGAGATTTTCAGAAAGATAAATGAGATAGAATGAAATTAGAAGTTTCATTTTTAGAACCTGCAGAGAAAGAACTGATGGATGCCATTGAATATTATAATGAGCAAATCAACGGTTTAGGATTTGAATTTGCATTAGAGGTTCAGAAAACAATTATTAGGATCGTAAATTATCCTGAATCGTGGGTAAAATTGTCAGAGAGAACCAGAAAATGTCGTTGTAATCGCTTTCCATATAATTTAATATATTTCCAGAGTGATTCATCGATAATAATTGTTGCCGTTATGCATTCAAAAAGAAAACCAAATTATTGGACAAAAAGAATAGTGTAAATAAGATATAAGAAATAATCATAAGATCAGGGCTATTCAAAAGACAGCCCTGTTTTATTCATTCATTGTACATTTAACCCGGATTATGCATAATAAGCTTATTAAAATGTTTAAACTCTCCCCCCTAAATCAAAATCTTAGAAAAAAATCAGATAAATTCAATAAATTGAGAAAATTTTATGAATGAATCTGATATTAATATGTCTAATCTCATTATCGGCTTTTTAGCTTCTCACGGCGGATCGAATATGCAGGCGATTATCGATGCATGCAAAGCAGGCACCCTCAATGCAAAACCTGGTGCTCTCGTCTCGAATAACTCTAACTCCGGAGCAATGGAAAGAGCAAATAACGAATCAATGCCATGTTATCACATCAGCGGCAAAACACATCCCGATCCTGAAGAGCACGACGAAGCAATCATCCGTGCTTTCAACGAGAACAATGTTAATACAATCGTTCTCGCCGGATACATGCGCAAGCTCAATCCTGCCGTCATCAATGCATTCAATGGACGAGTGCTGAATATTCATCCGGCTTTGCTCCCGAAGTTCGGCGGTGAAGGCATGTGGGGTATGCACGTTCATGAGGCTGTGATAGCCGCAGGCGAAAAAGTATCAGGTCCGACTGTCCATCTTGTCGATAGTGAATACGACAAAGGCAGAATCCTCGCACAGGCGAAAGTCTTTGTTCAGCCTGACGATACACCGGAGACTTTAGCCGCACGGGTCCTAGAGAAAGAACACGAACTTTATCCTATGGTCCTCCAAAAGATTGCCGAGGGAGTAATCAGGATATAGAAAAGTAGATAATTTCTCATTTTTCACTAAAATATTGAATCACCGTTCAATAGCATCAAATAACGAGCTACAGACTATTTTCAAAATCCGTGAGACGTTTTGCGTTTTTCTGTGTCATTATATAATAGACTGTGCCAATTTTAGAAAAAGTTTTATGAAAAAGATAATTATCATTTTGTTAATTACAATTTCTTCCGCATTTAGCCAATGGGAAGAGGGCTCACATGAATTTTTTGGGGACTAAGCAAAAAGTTTATATAATCTAAAGAGG
>CAYXFU010000047.1:0-26202 GCA_964464375.1 uncultured Hyphomicrobiales bacterium | reverse complement strand
TAAATCGATATTTAGGTTATGGGCTCCAGTGGCAACACGACAGCAGAAGCAAACTAAAAAGAGATGAAGCGAAAAATTGGGAGATTGTAAAAAACAACTTCCCAAGCTTCAAAGATTATGAAACTTTTATAGCATTTATCAGAGTATCATTTTTTAATTACCAGGAGAAAGCAAGATGAAGAAATTATCAGAAAAACAACTAATTCAAAACTTTGCAGATGCAGCTCTGCTGTTCATCCAGAACAATTCACCAGCAGGCTTCAATCTGCCATTATTCCAAATCTACATAATGAGCGGAAGAATTGACGACGCAACCGCATATTTGCAGAACTTCAAAGCAGATCCTGAGCAAAGCTCTAAATCAACTGCTTCGGCTTCTACTTTATAACTTTACAAACTTTATAAACTTTATAACTGGAGACATCATGAGCAAGGCAGTAAACCCAGACAACGACCTGAAAACAACAATATCAGATCACACTATTTTGAAATTTTACATCGAAAGATTTGATCGAAACATCAATTTCAACAGTCCCGATGATTATTTTTGGACATGGAGAAACAGATTCGAAAGGGGCATCGAATACGCAATCGCACAAATGGACTCGACCAGCAGAGAAACTCTAAAAAAAGTATTATTCGAAATCAACTAATTCGCAATTCCCTTTCCCCCTTTTTCAAAGGGGGTTAGGGGGTTTCTGATTTTTAAGGCTTCAACTTTATACTTTTAACTTTATACTTTATAACTGAATCACTTTCAACTTTATACTGGAGATACAATGAAAAAGATTATCAAAGCAACTTACAAACTACCTGAAATCGACCCGATAGAAGGGACCGAAAGCCTAAGAACTCATTTTGTACACATCTTATTCGAGGACGCAACAACCGGAGCCAACGAACTTGTTGACGGCTATTTTGCACCTCTTTGCAACGTGGTCAATTACTCAATGACAACAGTCTATCCGTATAAAGACGGGTATCATTTCGACGTTGACCTCTGCGACCAGGCATTGATCCAGAACGCAAGAGACCGCAAAATCCTAAAAAGTAAACGATCAAATAATTCCATAATGTAACTTTTTAACTTTCAACTTTATACTTTATACTACTCATAAGAAAGGCAGAAGCAAAATGAATACCAGTCTAAACCTTGATATTGAGCCGATCATCAAAAGATTTGAATCAATCGACAAAGCAATCGAAGAACTCAAAAAGCTAATCATCAACAAGCCACCCGAAGATGAATTGATTACAAGAACCGAATTCTTGCAGACATTCAATAAATCTTCTACATGGCTCTGGCAACGCATCAAAGACGGTGAAATCCCATATATCAAGATGGGCAGAAAAATTCATTTCAACAAATCAGAAGTAATCGCTTACTTTAAGAAAAAAACCTTAATGTAACTTTAAGAACTTTATAACTTTATAACTTTACAAACTAATTTTTACGGAGTAAAAATCACATGACACACGGAACACTCACACATCAAATAGTCCTCAGAGACAAAACACATTTAGCATCCAGCAAAGACGAATTTCGACCTGCAATGCTACATTTATACATCAAAAACAGATTCTGTTTCGCAACTGATTCTTTTATTCTTGCAGTAGGAAGAATCCAGGAAGATTTTGCAAAAGAGCCATCATTCGAGGGCATCATTCCAATCGAAATAGTCAATCAATTCTGGAAATCAAAATCAGCATTCAAAAGAATTGATATTTGGGAAAGCCAAGACACCGAAGGGAAAAAAACGATCCTCGCATCCTGCGATGATCTTGTAAAACCTCTGATTGACGAGAAATTTCCACCTATTATTGAATTTTTATATCGTCAGCTCCAGACATATAAAACAAACGTGGAAGATTATCATAGAATTAGATTAAATACTGATTTGCTTACTAGGCTCGCATCAGCACAGGGTAAAATAAAAGGAGAAGTTAATTTATTACTTTCAAAAAGTACCAACGCATCATTGCTATATTGTGACAGCGGAATTAGCAATGATTCAAACTTTGGAATAGTAATGTTGTGCAGGGAAGATAATATTGATTTGAATTCTGATTTTTGGATTAAAGAAATCAGACATATAGCAGATCCTGAAGAAACAATGAAATGCAATAAGGAAGTAGAAAAAGAAAACACAAAAGCAATCGAAAAAAGAATAAAAGCGGAAGACACGGCAGTAAAAAGACTAGAATTCTTGCAGGACTGGCTAGCATCAAACCATGAAGAAATATCCGAAACAGCAAGTCAAGAAATGGATAAATATTTTTACTCCAGAGAGGTTACAGAAGAACTGGAGGAAGCGGCATGATAAAGTTATCTCACTCAGTTTCAGACATATCCCTTCATCTTGTCCTCGTCACAAAATATCGTCGGGATTTCAATTTCAACAGCGTAGTTTTAGCAGAGGCGACAGCCTCCGCATCTGCTGTATTAGAACAAATAGGCATATCCACAAACCACGTCCATCTCCTTTTGCAGATCGACACAAAGCGTCCCATCTGCAAAACCGTCGAGATCATCAAGTCCCTCTCATCAAAGAAATTCCGTAAGCTCTCCGGCTCCGCCTGGCACGGCTGGCAGAACGGCTACTTCATTTCATCAGTCGGCCGATCAACTAAATCCAAAATAAAGAAGTATCTGGAAGAGCAGTAAAATAATTTGATTTTCATGAAAGGCGTCATAGAGCTTCTCGAAATATAATATCTTTGTAATGTAAAAACAATTTATTAAATGAAAATATCTTATCTTAGTATTCTCCGATTCGGAATATAATCATAAGCTTGTTAAAAATGATTATAATGTATAGTACGGGTTATAATTTTCTTAGCAAGGTATCAGTGGATATTCAAAATATAATTGAAACGAAGTAAAGGAATTTTGAAAATAACATATAAAATTTTATTTTTACTAATTATTGTGCTAAGTTCTACTTACCGCAACTTCTCTTCTGTCGATACTGAATTATATCAGCTAGAAAGAAAAATTAAAAGTCTGCCAAATGATTCTTTGAGATTAGTTGAATTTATGAAGACAAATACTTCTGGTTCTGAATTTAACTTAGATATCCATTTATCTAAAACATTTTTGGAAGTAGCAGACAGATCTGGAACTAAGAAACATCAAATTTTATCAAGATTACATCTTGCAAATTTTTCATGGGTAACTCGTAATTTTCCTTTAGCGATATCCTTAACGTATGAGGCACTGAAACTGTCTGAACAAATTAATTTTAAATTTGGAATTGCAAGGAGTTATCATCTTCTTGGTGTGCTATTTTCAATAAATAAAGATCCGAAAAAATCAATTGAATATAATGATAAGTGCGCTGTGCTTTATCGTGAATTAAATGATACCAATCTTTTAAAAAGGATATTAAATAATCAAGCTGAAAATTACATCAAAATTAATCAAAATCAAAAAGCTATAGAATTATGTAAGTATGTATTGGACTCATTGAATGACAATATATCTGAAACAAATTATGCTAATTTGTTCATAGGTGTTGCCAACAGAAATCTCAAAAACTATGATTTAGCAATTGTTTATCTTAACAATGCACTAAAAGTACATAAATATTCACAAGTTGATCTAGTACCACAGGAAATTAGGTTTGAATTAGGTGAGTTATATTATTTAATTGGTAATTATAAAAAAACAATTCTTATAGCCGATACAATGCTCAACTCATGCACAAATGACTTTTATATAGATGTTAGAAAGCAAGCCTATGAACTATTTTCAAAAACATATCTTGCTTTGGGAAATTATAAAAAGGCAACTCAGTTCTATAAACTATTAGATGAGTTACAGGATTCTCTTAGATATGAGAACGTTAGTAATAAGGATTTTGAATTTATGTATAATTCAAGATTGGAAAAAGAAAAATCAAAATTTGAGGTTCAAAATCTGGAGAATAGGAACCGTTCACAAAGAGATAAATTTATTATTATTTTCCTTATGTCTGCATTTCTTGCAATAGTATTATTTGCAATGTTTTTGTATTCTACAAATAAGAAACGAAAGGCAATTAACCTAAAATTAGATGATGCAAATACTACAAAGAATAAACTGTTTTCAGTAATTTCTCATGATCTAAAGGGACCACTGTCTGCATTTAGTGAGTTATCCCGAATTCTACATCAAAATCAAATTGGCTTATCTGATGATGATAAGAAAAAACAGATTGAGAGTATGTACAAAACTTCATCCAGTATATTAAGACTATTAGATAATCTTTTAAGTTGGTCTAGGATGAAAATAATGGGTTATAAAATCTACCCGGAATCCATTCAGCTCTCTGATTTGATTAATGAAGTTGTAATTAGCGTAGATCTACTAATTTCCGAAAAGCAATTATCGGTTAATATTAATGCCTGTCAAGAAACGAGCATTTATGCCGATAGATACTCAATCGAAATTGTATTTCGTAATATCTTGTCTAATGCAATTAAATTTTCAAACAATGGTTGTGTAATTGATATAACAGTTATAGATAATCTTGATAACACTGCAATTTGTGTAAGTGACGAAGGTTCTGGTATTGATAAAGAATCAGCAAAAATTCTATTTGATTTGAAACCTAACAAGAGTATGCCTGGTACAAAATTAGAGAAAGGAACCGGACTTGGACTTGTTATTTGTAGAGAAATAATTGATCTGCATGGTGGAAAGATATGGACAGAACCAAATACTCCAAGAGGGACTAAAGTAATATTTACACTTAATAAGGAATAAAATGAATAAAAATGGAAATCATAAAAGTAGTGTGAATGTAGTTATAGTTGATGATGACGCAAATTCACTTTCAGTTTTAAGTTTGTTAATTACTACTCATTTCCGGAGTTTGAAGATAGTTGGCACTGCTACAAATGTTATAGAAGCTGTTGAAATGATTGATAATGTTCAACCTGATCTTGTTTTTCTTGATATTTCCTTGCCTGATGGTAGTGGATTCGATATACTGGAGAAGACTCTCTTTACCGGATTCGAAGTTATTTTCCAAACATCTTTCAATGAGTATGCAGTCCAGGCATTTGAATTCTCAGCTCTGCATTACCTTCTCAAACCTATTAACTTTGATAAACTAAAAAGGGCTTTAGATAGGTATAAAACTTATAAAACCTATGATAATCTTGACAACAAACTACGTATCCTGAAGGAGAGCATCTCAACTGAAAAGCCGAACAATATACTACTACAAAGTGGTGAAGGGCTTACGATGTACAATATTAATGAAATTGTAAGGTGTATGGCCGATGCAAACTATACAAAAATATTCTTTAATAATGGTGAGAATATTCTTATTTCAAAAAACCTTCAGAACTTCGACACAATGCTTTCAGGCTCAAATTTTGTAAGGGTACATAATAGCCACCTTGTAAATCTTAAATATGTTAAGAAATTTATAAGGGGCAAACACGCTTATATCGTTCTTGCTGATGGAAACGAAATACCAATTTCCGAACAGAAGAAGGATGAGTTTAAAGAGCAACTGAGCCACTTTGCAAAGAGTTTCTAAGTCCTGAATGTTCATTATAAAATCATCTATTCCTATTCAATTAATTGATTAGGAAAATCAACTTAATATCATTACGAAATTCCTTGTAAAATTAACTTATCAAATAGTACACTTTTTACCAAACAGGAATTACCTTAAATATCCCTGATTTTACCCAAGTTATATGGTAACATAATGCAACTGTACATCAAATCGATTACCTATCGGTTTTATTGATATTTTTGATAAAATATCAATATGATCATTTTTGAAAACAGTTAGTGTTTATTTATCTTTTACTATGTGCAACGCATTTTATAAAGTTCTAATTTTAAAAGATAAATAGTGAATACAAAAAAAAAGACTTTAAAGTAAAGTCAAATTTTTATTTACATTTTTTAAGGAACATTATGAAAAAAGTATCAAGCCTTTTGGGAGCATTATTGTTTTCTCTATTTATTCTTTCCAGCTGTGGTGGATCTCTTGAAGGAGACGCACAAAAAATTGCTGATCTTCAATGCA
Organism: uncultured Hyphomicrobiales bacterium; assembly: GCA_964464375.1. Classification (GTDB taxonomy): domain Bacteria; phylum Bacteroidota; class Ignavibacteria; order Kapaibacteriales; family UBA2268; genus CAIOZA01. Next base: position 20,170 of record CAYXFU010000047.1, on the reverse strand, counting down.
GAGCACAAAAATTAACAACGAAAGTTGCATCAGGTGATCAATCAGTAATGGAAGAAAGTCTAAAATTAACTGCTGAGGCTACTTCATTAATGCAAGAAATGGAAAGAAAGTATACATCAGATGCTGACAAGAAAAAATTAGGAGAAGCAGTATTAAAGGCTATGGCTGGTTGTAAATGATACAATTGATCATTTGTGAGATCAAAAATAGAACTGTTGCTTTTAATTATATTTAAATATCTTAAAAACAAGCAACCAATTTGAAAGTTGGTAAAAAATAATTATTATTAAAACTTTAAGGAGACATATGGAACAGTCAAAAGCAGTATCAGAAAAAGTCAACATGTGGTTGATGGCCAATCAAGATAAGTTACCATCTGAAAAAATTGGTATGCTTAAATCATCATTAGATAAAGTAGAAGAGTCAAAAATTGATGCTTTAATGGGAATTGAATTTAAAAGTCCAATGACCATCTTTCTGTTGGCTTGGTTTGTCGGTTGGATTGCTTTAGATAGATTTTTATTAGGTAATGTTGGAGTAGGAATAGCCAGAATCCTAACATTGCATGGTTTTGGAATATGGTGGTTAGTTGATTTAATAACCTCTATGAAGAGAACAAGAGAATTCAATTATAATAAAGTTAAAAATCTTTTAGGAATATTTTAGGAGACAATAGTAATGAAAAATTTATTTTCTTTAATCGTTATGCTTTTTCTCATTTGTGTTTTAATCGGCTGTAGTGAACCTGCCGGGAAAAAAGCTGCAAAAGAAGGAATGGAATGTATGGAGTCAGCTATTGATAATGCTTCCTCTCTCTCTTCTGCTCAACAAGCAATTCTACAATGCCAAGAAAATTTGAAAAATAAATATCAAGATAAAATTAATAGTGACCCTGCATTCGCTAAAGATTTTATGGATGTAGGAAATTCGAACAAAGATTTTGAAAAAAAGTTAGCTGAAAAAATTAAAGCTAAATTCGGGACAAATACAAATTAATTTTTACAATTTTATCAACTAATCAAAATACACTTATGAAACATACATTAGTATTCATGATTTTAATAACCGTATTTTTACTTTCAAGTTGTTCAAAAGAAACTGGTTTTCTTAAACCCAAAAGCACTTCGGTCAATGGAGAATTAAATCAATTTCTCCAGATTGTTGATCAAAACTATAAAATTGTGGAATCAAATGAATCAGGTCAAACAGCTGAAATTTTGGTAGAATTAAAAGTAATTAAGCAACTACAAAATTCATCTGGGAAATTTAAATTGATTGTATTTGACAAAGACAATGTTCCAATTCCGAATGCAAGTGAATTTGTGGGTTGGTCGAATCAAGAGCTTATTAGTGCGTTAAATGCCGGTTCTGGTAATGTAAGATTGAAATTTACATACTCAGGTGGGGGTAATAATTACAAGAATCTTGAAAAAGACTTTGTATTAGGCAAATCCTTTGAAATTTCAAGTACAAAAGAAAATGTCGCTCCACCAAGTAGCAATAATCTAAATTCAAGTTCACTTGATTTACAAGGTACATATAATGGGAATATATCAGATTTTCCAATAGTATTGTCAATTAATTTTTTCGATGCTAATACCCGTAAAGTTGAAGGAGTGTATTATTATACAAAACATAATAATCCAATAAATATTACTGGGTCAATCGATAATAACAATATACTTAATCTGAACGAAACCTCTAATGGGAAAGTAACGGGAGTATTCAAAGGCAAATTTGAGTATAATACCATAAGTGGTAATTGGACTACTCCAGATGGGAAAAAGAATTTACCATTCAGTGTTTCTAAACCAGATTCTCCTAGTTCAGATGTCACCGATAGTTTTACTCCTGATAATAATGAAATGAGTAGTTCTTCTAATTGTGATGAATTTATAAAGAATTATGAAGCTTTTGCAGACAGTTATGTGAAAATAATGAGAAAGTTTAAGAATAATCCATCAGATCCAGATGTGATTACAGAATACACTGAACTGGTGCAAAAAGCTGCAGAAATGCAAACTAATGCTTCAAATTGTTCTGATTCAAAGTATACTACAAAATTATTACAAATAGCGAATAAAATGGCAAAGGCAATGCAGTAAAAAATAGGGGTTGTCTTAATAAATGATCTATTCTCCAAAGTTAGTTACTAAAAAAATATCTAAAAGGACTGAGTTCAAAACCAACCTGACTTAGTCCTTTTAGTTTAGTATCAATTCTAAAGTTATTGTAATAGTCAATATAATCTCTGAGTTCATATTCAAATTCATCGATAGAACTAAAATCTTGTAAATAGAATAATTCAGATTTTAATATACCGAAAAAGTTTTCAATAATAGAATTGTCTAAACAATTTCCTTTTCTTGACATGCTTTGTATTATTTCATTGTCACTAAGAGTTTTTTGGTAGTTTTCATGTTGATAATGCCAGCCCTGATCTGAGTGTAATATCAGTTTTTGCATCGTTTATCATTATTTTAGCATTCTACATTTTAGCTGAGATATATTTGATAATTCTTAACTTTATTGTACATTTTGCAATTCCAATCAAGTTTAGAAATTCTTTAAAGACTGAAAACACAAATTCATAAATCAACAACAATTACAAGGGAAAAACTATGAAGAAATATATTATCATGCTCACTAGTTTTATATTAGTCGGTTTTATTCTTGGCTTATCGGGTTCTCTTTATAACGAAAGCCAATTTAATAAACCACCTGATGCAGCGAAAAATGAAAACCTTGATTCTCTAAAAAAGCAACCTATTCAACAACCAATTGCTACTCAACCGCCACCACAGGTTAATAATCAAGAAATGAAACCTCAGGTTGAAGATAATGCTAATAGTTTCAATATGTTCAAAGGGTGTTGGGAAGGACCTTATGCAGGTGGGAAAAGAACTATTGTAATTTGTTTTGAAACAATAAATGGTAACGAAGTAAAGGGTACAGACCAATTAATACTTCCATCAGGAGAAAAGAGACCAATAACAACCTTTAGTGGCTCTATATTTAGGAATGAAGAAACAAATACAATACAATTTTCGCTTTATGAAGAGGGTAGTGGTCAAACAGGCTATTTTGAAATTAATTTTGTCGCTTCAAACCCTGTTCAAGGGACAGGATCTTGGAATTCTAACGATGGAAAAATTAAAAATAGAGATTTAGTTATTAGCAAAAAAAGATAAAATTCAATTTCGGAAATTCAAGAAAAATAAATTTCAATAGATGGTACAGGATAATATTCTGTGCCATTTTTTATTAATAATAAAATATCATTTAAATACTCAATTTATAGAAATACTTGTTGGAATATGCTTCAGATAAACACAGTTTTTTTCCTAGTTTACATTCTGCCCACTTTGCCTGTAGCGTGGATGGATGTTTCAATCAATTCCGAATCATTTAAATTGAGTATCACTTTATCTATAATACTTATCTAGTGTTTAAGCACTAATTCATAGCATTTTCATTTACTTTAATGGCTAGAATAGTGTATCCATTAGGAGTAACAACATCGTATTTATCTATCATGCCTTTGTCAATTAGGATATTAAGCAATGTAAAGGAAGTGCTTATTGCAAAGTTACGCTTTGCTAAGTAATCAGTAACGAACCATTTGAGACCTATAAATTTATTCCATTTAGACTTCTGTAAATCCTCCAAAGCAAAGATTAAATCATCTTCGTCAATGTCATTGTAATTATCATAACCTGCTAGATTGATTTCGTTAAAATCAACTTTTCCTAATATTTTTATACCTCCATATTGATTCTCATTCTGTGTAGCTTCTATTGTGGCGATTCTTATAGCTTCTTTATCTTCGATACTGAATACAATTTCATCAATCTTTCTTTCTGCGATGCTAATAATTTCTGTTATTGATTGTAATGTTTCAAGTCCAAAATTGAGTTCGTGTTTATAGAAAATACCCTGATGAGCTACTTTATTTCTAAGTTTTATAATCTCCTTCCATTTCTGCTCAAACATTTTATCTTGAAAATTCTCTTTGAAATATTTGGTATAATTGCTCTGCAACTCATTCTTCAATGTCATAAAATCATCGGTATTCTGCATATTCAATAATCTTGATACAATCTTGTCAGGACTGTTATATCCTGATGATTGCTTATATATCAATTCGCCAAGATCATCAAAATCAATATATCTTACTTCATCATCAATATATGTTGTCATCTCATCACGACGGTCAGCCTTACGAAGCCTGGCTTTTTCTAACATGGTCTTTGTAGCTGTTGTATCCCACCAATCTGAGCCAATTCTTTGAATAAAAAACTTGATTAAATATTTGCGTAATAAATTCTCAACCTTATTAATTTCAGGATATAATTTGTTTGCAATATGGGTAGATACATCATCTGTAAGAAGTCTTATGCTACTGAATTGCAAAATACTTTTTAAATGTTTTAATACTTTTAAACGGAAGGCTTCAATGGCATCAAAATTATCACTAAAAATATTCAACATAAATGCACATTCAAAGTAATTGGTCAGAACCTTGGTTGTGTCAACTGAATTAATTAAAATGTTGATTCCGCTTGTTTCTTCCTTAATGCGGATTCTTGACTTTTCATTCTCAATTTTGGTGGTTTTACCACCCCATAGACTATTACTAAAAGATAATGCCTGAGCTAATGCAAGTTCATTTTTAATATCAGCAGGCTCAATACAAAGCAGTTCAAAAAAGTAGTGTTCAGATTTTCCATTATTAGACATGTTCTTCCCTCATAGAATAATATAACAATCAAAATATGAAGCAAATTTATGTATAAAATTTTGATTTATTCAATTAAATTTTAATGTAAATATAGAATGACTAGCCATTTATTCACGGATTTCTCCATGATAAACAATCAATGGTGTTAATTCCTCAGCAAAGCCTCTCTTTAAGAAGGATATATCAAAATCTGCTGTATTTAGGCTATGATTACTTTCCTTTTCGAATGCTTCATCAAAGGCTAATTTAATATCAGATTTGTCCTTACTCAATGAATCATTATGTATCATAGGATTGGAAAGAATTTTGAAAAGAATATAGGATTTGATTTCCGAGAATGCTTGCAGGAAAAATGAATTCTTATAGTAAGAGCCTTCTTCTAATAAGAAAACTGTATCATCAAAATATTCAAGTTTTTCCTTATGAAAATCATAATAACCCCTGAAAAATTCAATTTTTTTCTCAATAGTCGCATTATTAAATAGATAGAGTAATATACACTCTTCAAAGTATTCCACTTTATGTTGTACATTATATGCGATTGAAATATCTAAATCACTATCCTTATCATCTAATAGTGAAACTATTATTCCAACTGCTTTTATTACAGAAGCCCTTCGTTTGGATTTATGACATCGCAGATAGTAAAGCAGAGTCCGCTTATGTTTATAGGCGTGATTATGGATGACCATGGTACAAACCAATGCTTGAATTCTAGACCAAGCAAAATACTCATGAGTTCCTGTCCTTACAATCTTTTCAATGAAATTATCAACCTTTTCAAAAAAAACATCTTCAATAAAATCCTTGAAGTAAAAACATATCCACTCAATTGCAAGAGTCTGATATTCAGATTCTTCACTAAGTTCAGGATTGTCGTAGTTTTTAATAAAATCATCCAATTCAGTATTAACAAAATTATTGAGTATTGCAGCAGTCAGATTATTATTCATTTGTAGCTCTTAGATTAAGTTATAATTGTCCATTCAGAGAAATATTAATTTAAGGATTTCTTAGAATTTTATTTGCAAATTCTGACATCTTAAAAGAAATTAGATAAACGATGTAAAATAAGAGAAAAAGTAATATGGTAAAAAGTAGTCTCTAAAAATATAAATTTATATTGAATAATAAGGATTTGCAAGAATGTATATAGTAAATACAAAAAGTATTATTAATTTCATTGTCACATTTTCTCAAATTTTGTTATTTATAAAGTAGAGGGATGATTGTTCAATTATTAAATAATTTAATCTTGAGAAACTAATTTTAGGGTGGTCAATGGATCCGATTTTACTTTATGTTGATTTCATTTTAGGAAATCTTGACAATGAAAATGAGAAAGCTTTTACTAGAGCGTTAACATCGAATGATAAGCTCAGAAGAGATTTCAGGGAGTTTTTAGTTGCTACAAATACTCCAAGTAATGTGGAATATGAAGAAATTACTTTTCCTGATGGTCTAACAGAGTCACTGTATAAAAAATTGGGTTACAAAACTGATGATGAGTTGAATATCATTTCGGTTAGGAATGAATACAAAGCTAGATGCAAATCATCAGTTCTGAAAAAATACTTGAGATACTTCTCTAAGTAACTTTAAAGAATTTGATTAGAATAGTTTAGTCAGCCATTGTTTATAATTACTTTTCCTGGTCTGAATTATATCTCTATTCTGAATATTTCTCTCATTATATCTTCAGTAATAACAGTATCCTGAATGCTATGTCCTTTACCTTGTTTTTCAACGAATCTCACAAAAGCAAACCAATACAAAAATCTTTCAAAAACTCTCACATCAAAGCAGGTATAAAAAGCACTCTCAGGAGTAGTCCAAGTCACATAGGAATAGTTCTTCAATATATTTGGAAATGCTTTCAAATACCTGTCTGCATAAAATTGAATTGTTCTAGGTTCAGAGCCATATCTCATCAGTAGAATCAATATAAATCCATTGCCTATTTGGCCTGTTGCCTCATCATCATAGGCATCATTGTATCCCCAAATGAATTCCTTCATAAACTTATTCAATATTAAGCTGAATAATTCACTTCTTTTTTCTGTAGCTAGCAGTTTTGTTCCTTTGGCTGTGAGTGATAATGAATTATTGCTTTTCTTTATTAGAGCTGCTATAAAGCAGATTAGTCTTGCATTATGGACACCTGTTAGCTCTAGTTCTCTAAAACTTTTTGAAAATTCACTTTCATATAAGTCATCTATGATGAATTTGAAATCATACAGTTCCTTGACAATCTTTTTCTGCATATTTCCAAGAGGAGTCAGTTTTAGCACCTTTTCTCGTTGAACAATTTTCAGAAACTCTTCACACATTCTGAAAAATGGAATCTTGTCCAACACTTCATCAGAGATTGATTCCTTTAGCTGTATTGGACATGATTCTCCAAATAAATCGTAGAGAACAAACTTCATTTGATGTGGAGACATATTCTCAAAGTCAGCTATAGGTCTTGTATTGTAATTATCAACGTGATTCTGAATGATTGCTTCCATCATTTCCTCAATTACTAAGTCGTAAAAACATAAATTAGGTAAAAATCAGGAAGTCTGAAAATTGAAATTATGAGTTACTATTTTATCTCTGAAAAATTAATCTTTTACTTTATAGCCTTCTTGTCAGGTATGAGGAATTTAATTTTGAAAGCTAGTATTAATGGGTTGTGAGGGAAAAACTTGATTATAGCCAAAGTATAAGCTAAATTTAGGTATTCTGTATGTGTTATATTACTAAATTTTTCTTAAATTGAAATTTAGAGAAGAATATTTTCATTTCAACTTTAATTCAAAATCTCTTTATGTTATGTTAGGTTCAAATTTTATAATTGTTGAACGGCTTGAAGAAAGCGTATTCCTGAAATTTGCTCAGGTCTTCCTACAGGAAAATGGTTATAAGGATGTTTTTCAAATCATTCGAAAAACAACATTTGGTGCTAACTTCTCAGCAGTCAAAGATGGAAAGAAATGTATTATTAGGGTGCAATTCTCCACTTCGTTAAAACATATATCAGACATTGAAATGCTAATTGAATTTAGAAAGCAATATCAAGCTGATTACTCATTAATCTTCGCAAAACAAGAATTCACAACTGATGTCATTGATTACCTTAAAACTAAAAACTGTGAAGTTATTTCAAAAATAGAAATCGAAAATTGGTTAAATTCAAAATTTACAACCTGTATAGAATTCATTGAATATCTTGAGAACAAAGAGATTCGTCGAAGAAGCAGATACTCACCTCAAGAACTAACAAAAATGTATTATGATTTAAAGGCGATACTCGGTAGGCAGCCATCGATAAATGATATTAGTAAAAATATGGAAATTAGCTATGGTACATATTCTCACAGATGGGGTACTTATCGTAACTTTATCGCTTCAATAAATGATACTCCTGCTATAAGGTTTTCTAGACCTAATAAAAGCATGAGAGCATCTGTGTCTGAATTGTTAGAAACTTACCTACAGTTAAGAAAAAAATTAGAAAGACCACCAACAGCCACTGAAATTGAGACTCTTAGTAAATACACAACAGATTACTATTCACATTTCTTCGGTTCTTGGTCTAACTTTGTAATGCTTGTCGAAAAGGAAATCATTGGTGCTTTGAAATTGAAAAAGAAGGATTTGATAAAAGAGTATCGAGTAGTACAAGAAATTGTCAATAGACCTCCTACATTTGATGACATTAACAAAAAGTCAAAAATCTCTCCAATAGTCTATCTGTACCATTGGGATACCTGGAATAATTTCCTAAAAAGTGTAGGGGAGAAGAAACAGTACAGAAATATCACTGATAAAGAACTTGTATTGGCTTACTTTGATTTAAAAGTAAAATTAAACAAAACTCCAAGTCAAACAGAATTTAGACAATTATTATCTTTATCTCACGATGTATTTGATTATCGTTTTGGAAGTTGGAATAATTTTGTTGAATTGATGCAGAATAAGGACTTCATTAATCCTAAACCTAATGATATAGACTTACTTTCAGATTATTATAGAATTAAGAAAATTCTTGGAGATGATAACATCTCGATAGAAGATATTAGAAAGCATAGTAATTTTAAAATATCAGATTATGAAGAATATTATTTATCTATGGACCACTTTAAACAAGTCATAAATAACATAGAAGAAATTAGTGAAATAGTTTCTGAAGATGAGCTGATTAGTGAATATTTGAGGTTACTTCAGAAGCTGAAGAAGGAATGGCTCACAATTTATGACTTTAAGTATCATAGTGACTATTATTATCCGATATATTTAGTGAAATTTAAAATCTGGGCTAATGTTCTTGTAATGATGAGAGACTATGTTGGGAAAATCAAATATCCAAAACAGATAAGCAATCAGGAACTTTATGACGATTATTTCAGGGTGGAAAAATTATTAAATAAATCTCCTCTCTATGTTACAGATATTGAAAAACATGGAAAATATTGCATGACTACCTATGAGCATCGCTTCGGTTCGTGGAAGAAGTTTTTAGAACCAATTGGTCAACGTTCAGTATTGGACATATCAAACGAAGATATAATTCAAGATTATTATCGAGTTAAGAAACAGCTGAATAAGAAAGTGGTTTTACGAAGAGATTACAATAAACATGGTAAATATTCAGATACTTCAATTCGAAGAAGGTTTGGCAAGTGGTCTCTATTTCTTGAATCAATGGGTGAAGACACTAGTCACATTAAGAAAATAACTAAAGAACTTCTAATCGAAGACTATCAAAGAGTTAAAAAACTTCTTGATAAGTATAAGGTTAATCAAACAGAAATGGATATTCATGGTAAGTTTGCAAAAAAGACTTATGGTACTTATTTCGGAAGTTGGGATAATTTTTTAATTTTCATGGGAGAAGATACTTCAAGAAAAATCTATAATGAACAAGCTATGATTGATGAATACTTTAGAGTTAAGGATTTACTCAATAAGGAATTCATTACTCAACTTGATATGAATCAACATGCTAACATTTGTGCCACCTTGTATGTACAGAGATTTGGTTCCTGGAAGAAATTCCTTGATAAAGTTGGAGAAGATACTGAAAGAATGCGTCCAATCACAGATGATGAACTTATAGCTGAGTATTTGAGAATTAAAAAGGAATTGAATAAATCAAAACTTATACTTCAGGATATACAAAAACTTGGTAAATACAAATTCAAGGCTTATCGTAACCACTTTGGCAGCTGGGATAATTTCATCAGAATGATGGGTGATGGTAATTCAAGAAATATTAATACTGACCAAGAAGTTATTGATGAATATTGGAGAGTCAAGGATTTGCTATGCAAAAACTATATAAACCATTTTGATATGGATAAATATGGCAAATTTAGTTCTTCATTATACGGTTGGAGGTTCGGCTCATGGAAGAAATTTCTTGAAAAAATAGGAGAAGAACCCGACTTCAGGAAGGCGAAGAAGAAGGATAAGATTGATAAATGATCCCAAATAAAAAAGGGCTGTCCACCCTACCAATCTTCTATTCCAAGAATTCATTGTAATCAAGGCTCTCCGAATCTGACTGGCACGGCTGGCAGAATGACTTGTTTATATCCTCCGTTTGCGCAGATCTGCCTAATTTAAAAATAAAGAAGTATCAAGAGAAAAAGCATAGTATTTTTAAAATAGTTACAATCCCAGTAAAATTATCTAAATGATACAAATAATAACACTAAAAAATGTCTAACTATTCATTTTTTTCTTATTTTAGAATTTCCTAATGATGTAAAGGAAAAAAAATGAGAATACCTATATTTGAAAAGTTAATAGCTACCTTAAAAAGAAGAAATAAGGGAGAAGTGTATTTTAATAAGGGAATATTGAAAATTGAAAAAGGCGATATTAAAGGTGCAATTATTGAATGGAATAAAGCACTCAGCTTTGATGACAATAATCCCATTTTATATAATAATCTTGGATTAGCTAAACACGATCTTGGTGATTATAGGGGTGCCTTTAAAGATTGCAGTAAAGCAATCATAATTAATCCTAGCTATTCAGAAGGATATTACAACAGAGGTCTAGCATCAATTGGACTTGGAGAATATGATGAAGCAATAAGAGATTTTAATTTAGCCATTGATTTAAAAGATCATTATTATAATGCATATATCAATAGAGGCGAAGCAAAATTAAAAACAAATGACAATACAGGTGCTTTTGATGATTTTAATAAGGCAATCAGTATTAATCCATCGAATAATTGTGCTTTCTATTTTAGGGGAACTGCAAAGGAGAATCTTGATGATATATCAGGTGCAATCGATGATTATAATATAGCGATTAAAATGAGTCCATTTGATTTTTTCCCTTATATTAATAAAGGTACAGCTAAAGCCAAATTAAAGGATTACCAAAGTGCAATTGAGAATTACAGCAAGGCAATTGAGTTAAATCCAAGAGCTGAAATTGCTTTTTTAAATAGAGGTCTAGCTCTTACATTTATTGGAGATCTTCACAATGCAATTATAGATTACAATAAAGCAATTGAAATTAATCCTAAAATGGCTGTGTCATATTTTAACAGAGGATTAGTAAAATGCAAGCTTGATGATTATGATGGTGCTTATGTAGATTTTTTACGTGCAATTCAATTTAATCCAACCTATGCTAAAGCGTACTATCATATAGGTAAAATAAAATACTTACTAAAAGATTATCGGTATGCAATTGCAGTCTTTAATAAAGCTATCGAATTAAATCCCAATATAGCTGAATTTCACTGCAAATTGGGAAAAGTATATTTTACAATGGATAATTTCCAAGAAGCCTTCAACAATTATAATAAAGCAATAGAATTAGATCCTAACTTAGCTGAAATTTACTTCTGCATTGGCGAAGCACAACATAAATTAGGTAATTTCCAAGAAGCCTTAAATAATTATGACAAAGCAATCGAATTAGATTCAAGATATTCTGAAGCCTTTAATGGAAGGGGAAGTTCAAAATTTCAACTCAAAGATTTTCAAGGTGCTCTTTTGGACTATAATAAGTCAATTGAAATAAATCCCAATTATGCTGAAGCTTATGAAAATAGATCTTTTACAAAAAATAGATTGGGGAATCTTGAAGGTGCAATTTGGGATTCATTAAAATATGAAGAATTGTTTAATTCTAAATTTTCAATATATCGTAACAAAAAAGAAATCGACAATGTTTCTGAAGGTATTCTTCAAAATATTAGTGAAAACTTTCATTTTGAAACTGATGAACACGGAAATAATTTTAAAGTTATTAATGGTGTAAAAACTCCTTATAAGGGTGGTGCGGTTTCATTTTCTTATGATGAAATGCCTCCTGAAATGCGTGAAATGATGGATAAATTTAATAAATTAACAAAAAAGTAATAATTTTATTTAAATTCATATAAGTGAAGGGAATTTCCCCCTTTTCCCTCCACCCTCTTTATCTGCGTCATATCAAGCCGCTAAATCCATTACATTTGTGATATATCATTATATCTTTTGATTAAATGATATTAAATTCGAAATAATTTTGTTATTTTACTTGCTTATATTGTGTGTTATATTATATAGTATCAATTGATGAATTATTCTTTTTCTTTTACAGCTCTGGCGGCTCAGATACCTGAGATGAAATCCATTGCTGAATTGTATCTTAAGTCAGATAACTGGAAGGAAGTCGAGAGCATTGCTCTTGCCGATAATGTATTGAATAAAAGCAAGAGCCGGACAACGGACAGGATCTTCCGAGAAATAAGAAAACGGATCACTACTTTGACGGCAGATGAATTGAATATTCTGATTAACTCTAATATCGACGATCAGAAAGTCATTGTTTTAATTTCGATATTAAAAACATATAGAATCTTCTATGATTTTGCTTTTGAAATTCTGGTTCCTAAGTATCAGTCTTTCGACTATTACATAACTGATTCTGATTATATTAATTTTGTTAATTCAAAAATGAGCATCTACAAAGAATTCCGGGAATTATCAGAAACGACCCTGGATAAGGTTAGACAGAGAATCTTCACTATCCTGCATCAGCTGGGGTTGATCGATAGTGTAAAAGGGAAAAAAATCATTAAGCCTTTTATCTCTGATGTTACGGCTTCTGCACTACGGAATGATAATCCAATTTATTTACATCTTTTTCTTAATTAGAATTTAACTTTGAATATGAATGATAAAATTCTGAATATTGACGCAAAGTTCAAAAAGCTTGAAAAGCTACTGAGAGATAAAGTTTTGATCAGTAAAGAAACACTTGGTGGTGAAATTCCTTTTTTTCTATTTCCATACTTACCTGAGGACAATACTTTTGTCGATAAAGAAGTCGGGAATCTGAAGAAAAAGCTTTCGAATATCGGTATCGAAATTCTTGTAATCGATCTCTTTGAATTATCAGTTGATGTTCTTATTCAAAAGAATCTGCTCATTCCTATTTTGAGCAAGGAAGCCTCAATCGATAAAGCAATTTTCACTAAACAAATCAGAACACCACTTGATGTTAATAGCGTAATTGCTCCAGAAATCGAAAGGATTGTTAATAATAACGAATTCGACGCTCTTTTCATTAAAGGTGTTGGATCAATCTTCCCGATTATCAGATCTCATAATTTATTGAACAATCTTCAATCCAAGATTAATGATAAACCATTGATTCTTTTTTTTCCTGGCTTTTACGATAACCAAAAGCTTGAGCTGTTCGACAAGATGAAGGAAGATAATTACTATCGGGCATTTAATTTAGATAATTTACAAATTTAATATAAAAGAGCAACATGAAACAAAGAGAAATTTATCTTAGTAAAATTGATAGGCATATTGAAGGTGTCATCAAGGCTGATAGCAATGAATTTATCGGTGAGGAAATCGAAGAATACGTTGTAACGAATGAATTGCAAAAGCATCTTGGGTATTTCTTTCAGGAGTATTCAAAAAAGAATTTTTCAGAAAGTGTTTGGATATCAGGTTTCTTTGGTTCGGGTAAGTCCCATCTTCTGAAGATCCTCTCTTATATTTTACAGAACAAACCTATTGAAGATACAACCTGTACTGCTCTTTTCAAGAAAAAAGTAAGTGAAGATTTCGAATTGGTTGCAAACATTGATAAATCAGCGAAAATTCCTTGCGAAACTCTGTTATTCAATATTGATCAAAAAGCTGCAACTATTACCACTAAGAGCCAAACTGATGCAGTTCTATCTGTGTTTCTGAGGGTATTCAATGAGCATCAGGGTTATTTTGGTGGAGATCATTATACTGCTGAAATTGAACGTAACCTCGATGAGCAGGGATTATTCCTGAAATTCAAAGAAGAAACTCAAAATTTAATTGGTGATTCCTGGGAAAAAATTCGGGATGGTATTAACTTCCGTACCGATGATTTCGCTAAAGTTTATTCCAAGATCAAGAATATTCCTTTTGATGAGGCTCTGAAGGTACTCGATAAGCAAGCTGATTTCACACTATCTATCGAAGATTTTGTCAATAGAGTCGTTAAATACATTAATAAAAAACCTGCTGGTTTCAGATTGATCTTCTGCGTCGATGAGATTGGTCAGTATATTGCCGATAATACAAAGCTTATGCTCAACCTTCAAACCCTCGCAGAAACACTTCAAACAAAAAGTAATGGCAAGGCTTTCCTCATTGTTACATCTCAAAATGATATTGGTAGCTTCATAAAAGATTTGAAGAATAGCCAGTCAAACGATTTCTCGAGAATTCAGGATAGATTTCGCATTAAGATGGCATTGCAAAGTAAAGATGTTAATGAAGTTATTCAAAAGCGTCTTTTGGCTAAGACGGATGCTAGTAAGATTGAATTGAATAAAATATATGAAGCTGAGAAAAACAATCTGAAAACCTTATTCAGATTCACTTCCGAATCCAGACAATATAAAGAATACTCCGATGATCTTAGTTTTGTTCAGAATTATCCGTTCATTCCCTATCAGTTCGATCTTTTCCAAAGCACTCTAAGAGGTTTATCCGAACATAATGTTTTCATGGGGAAACATCAGTCTGTCGGTGAAAGATCGATGCTGAGCGTTTTCCAGGCTGTTGCAAGAACCCTTGCCGATTCAGAGATTGGTGTTTTCGTTGAGTATTCGAGTATATTCGATGGCATCCGCTCAACTCTTAAAAGTGAAATTCAGGCTTCAATCATTCAGGCTGAGAAAAATATCGATGATCCTCTTGCTATTTCTCTGCTTAAAGTTCTGTTCCTCGTAAAATATGTCAAGGAATTTAAAGCTAATCTTCAGAATATAACTGCTATCATGCAGAATAGTTATAATAATGAAATTGGAGCCTTCAGAACCGGCATCCAAAACGCCCTGAATAAACTGGAGAACCAAACTTACATTCAGCGTGTTGGCGATCTGTACGAATTCTTAACTAATGACGAAAAAGATGTCGAGAACGAAATCAAAGGTACTGAAATTGATGACAGAGAAATTACTACATTTTTAGCTGACCTGCTCTTTAATGAAATACTTAAAGATGCAAAAGTCAAGCTGGAATCTAATAATCAGCCTTATGAGTTTGGGAAAAAGCTGGATGACAACATGATTAGCAAGGAAAAGGATTTCTACGTTCACTTCATTACTCCTCTTAATCCAAACGAAATCACGAAAGCCAATATCCACATGAAGTCTATAACTAACTCAGATCTTATTGTCTTCATGCCAGATAATGACAGGCTCGTCGAAGAATTGAGAATGCACAGGAAAACTGCAAAGTACATTTCAATAAAGTCTTCGAACAGTTTGAAACCGGAAATCAAAAAGATATTAGGTGAGAAGGGTGAATTAAATCAAGAACGCCGAAAGAACCTGCTTATAACGATCACTGAGAACATTAAAAATGCACCAATGTATCTGAATGGGACAGAGATAACCGATATAACAGTCAAAGAACCAATATCCAAAATCAAATCAGCAGTTGAGAAACTTATTTATTCAACCTATCAGAGTCTTAGCATGCTCGTTCAGGAGTTTAAAGAGGAAGACATCAAAAAGATACTGATGAATAATGATGATGTTCTTATTAATGTACCTGTCTCTAATATTGAAATTGAAGTTTCGAACTACCTGACAAGGATTAAGAATTCTAATGACAGAGCTACTGTTAAATCGATTATTGATTATTGCTCCGGTCGCCCTTATGGATGGTACGCTTTAGCTACTGTATGTATAATTGCCAGTCTTTATAAAAAGAATAAGATTAACATCAAGAAGGATTCTAATCTCTTAGATGCCAAACAGCTGTTCAATTTCATCAACAACCGCAATGAACAGAACGGATTGATTGTTGAATTGGAGGAAGATATCGGATCTTCTGAAGTCAAGCGATTGAAGGATTTCCATTATAATTTCTTCAACGAAAACAATTCAGGCAATGATCCTAAGGAAATTTCCAGACTGTTTAAAGAAAAACTAAAGCTTGAGCTTGTGGAACTTCAGAGGATTCTTGCTCAGAAAAGCCAGTTCTCATTTGTTTCATATCTTGATGATACGGCAAAAGTTTTCAAGGATTTAATTAATAAGGATCATCCTTACTTCTACAAGTCAATCGGCTCGTTTGAGGATATTCTTCTCGACGCTAAGGAAAAGCTGATTGATCCGATTAAGCAATTTATTAACAGCCAGCAGAAAGATCATTACGAATCTATCAGAAAGTTCTATGAATCTAATTCGGGTAATATTAAGTTCTTAGCCGAAGAACACCAAAAACTGATTGCAGCTTTCTTCGAGAATTTAAAGCCATTTAATGGAAATTTCGTTCAGCAGGCTAAAGCAAACTATGAGAATATCAGCAATGCAATGCAAGCTCTTATCACGGATGAAGTGTACAAGACGACTAATGCAATCAAAACATTGATCGATAATGCCATTAAACTGCCTGATTACTCTAAATTGGGTGCAGAAATGCAAAAGCAGGTTCTGGAGCCAATTTATAAGATGATTGCGGGAATTAATAATGAGAAATTTATTGCTAACAACAGGGATATGCTCAATGGCTTCCAGCAAAATATTTTCCCTAAGCTTATTCAAGAGATTTCTGAATTAGCTAATCCCTATATTAAACCACCAGTGGCACCAGAAGGAGGTTCGACTACTCGAGTAAAAGAGCTTGTCCCGACTCATTTTGAAGTCCTTTCAATAAAAAGTATTGATTTCAAACTCAAGAAAACAGTTATCGAAAGCGAAGCTGATGTTAATGACTATGTTGAATCTCTTAAAAGCACTCTTATCTCATTAATCAAGGATAATAAGAAGATTACTTTATGATAAATACCTCTGAAATAAAGAAATTTGCTCGTGAAGCCAGGAAACAGATGATTCGTCTCGTTAGCGAAAAACTGAGTTATGTTACCACCTCAGATTCAGCCGAGTTGCGTGCAAAAGGAAACCAGATCAATAAACTCAAAGCAGAAATCGCTAAAACAAGCGAGAACGAGGTTATCGAAAGAGTTGCTTATACTTGGTTCAACCGCTTCATGGCTCTGCGTTTTATGGATGCCAATGGTTATACTAATCCAAAGGTTGTAACCCCAAACGGAACAGATACATTCCCCGAGATATTCCAGGAGGCAAAAGCCGGCAGATTCGCGGATGATCTGCATCTGGATAAAGACCGTTTCTTCGGAATTATCGATAGGAAGATCACATTCCATAATCCTGAAAATGAAGCATACAAAATGCTTTTGACTGCCGAATGTAATCGCTGGCATAAGCAGATGCCCTTCGTTTTTGAATCAGTTGATGATTACTCCGAAATCCTACTTCCGGAGGACCTGCTTACAGGTTATTCTATAATTGCTCTTATCAGAGACGGGATGTCTGACGAGGACTGCCAGTATGAAGAACTCATCGGCTGGATTTATCAGTTTTATATCTCAGAGAAGAAGGATGATGTTTTTGCTGATTTGGCAAAAAACAAAAAGATAACACCCGAAAATATTCCTGCAGCCACACAGCTATTCACTCCTCACTGGATTGTCAGGTATTTAGTTGAGAATAGTCTCGGTAAATTATGGCTGGAGTTGGCACCAAATTCTAAGCTCAAAGATCAAATGAAGTATTTCATAGAATCTGAAATAACTTCCAGAATTGAGAAAATTCTTTTAACTTCTTTAAAGTTCCTCGATCCCTGCTGTGGATCAGGTCACATTCTTGTTTATGCTTTTGATTTGTTCGCAATGATGTACGAAGAAGAGGGTTATAATCAAAGCGAGATCCCGGGATTGATATTGAAGAACAATCTTTTCGGTATCGATATAGATGACCGTGCCGCTCAGCTCACTCACTTTGCGTTGACAATGAAGGCAAGGCGATATTATAACGGCTATTTCCGCAATCCTGTTGAGCCGAAAGTTATTGCCATGCAGAATTTTGATAATGATCTATTCAGACAGGCAAAGAATTTCGGATCCTTGATTAGAATAAACAAAGAACAATTAGACAATATATCAGTAGATGCTGACACAATCTTTGCCGAAAAGCAGATTGAAATTAAAACACAGGCAGAATTACTGGCAGGTCAATACCACTGCGTAGTTACTAATCCTCCGTATATGGGTGGCAATGGTATGAATTTAGAGCTTCGAAAATATGTAGAAAAATATTATAAAGATAGTAAATCTGATTTAATGACATGTTTCATGGAAAGAATGGTTGATTTTACACTTGATAATTCTTACTACTCATTAATTAATTTGCCATCATGGATGTTCCTTAGTTCTTTTGAAAATCTTAGGAAAAATCTCATTCAAAAAAATCATATTGAAAGTTTGTTGCACATGGGGCGCGGAATTTTTGGGATTGATTTTGGTTCAGTAGCATTTACTATTAAAAAATCAAAATCAGATCAAATAGGCTCATATTTTAGATTGCATAAAAGAAATTTCCAACACATCTATTACTATCATATTGAACAGTTATTTTTAAGAGCAAAGAATAATAAAGATTTTAGGTATGATTTCAGCGAATATCGAGATGAAGATGGAGTTTCTGAAATTCCATTCGAATCAAATCCAAAAGGTGATAAATTATATTTTACAGCTAATCAAAATTCTTTTGAGAAAATTCCTGGTAGTCCAATAGCTTATTGGGCAAGTGAAAGAGTAATTAAATTATTTGAAAATGAAAAATTGAATTCTATTGGAATAAGTGATGGGCAGAATATTACTGGCAATAATTCAAAATATCTTAGAAATTTTTGGGAGGTAACTCAGAAAGAAATTTCAATAGCTGGAAAGTGGCCTTTAATTGCTAAAGGTGGAGAATATAGAAAATGGTCAGGTAATGTAAATGGTGTTATTAATTGGTCAGACGAAGCAAGAAATCACTACCGAATTAACCCAATTGCCAGAATTCAGGATAAAAAGCTTTGGTTTAGAAAAGGAGTGACTTGGAACTTAGTAACAAGTACCGGAACAGGATTTCGTTTACTTGATGATAATTCTCTTTTTAATAAAGCTGCACCAACAATTTTACTAAGTGAAAGTAATTTAAAATATTTATACGAAATTGTTGGATATTTAAATACCAAAATTATTAAATATATTTTAGCTTTGCTAAATCCTACATTAAATACTAATATAAGTGAAGTATTTTCATTACCATTTATTAAACAAATCGATGAACAGAGAGATTCAAGAATAATTGAATGTATAGATGTATCTCGTAAAGACTGGTGCTCCTTAGAAACTTCTTGGGAATTTCATCAATTAAAAATTTCAAAAAAAGAATTTAGTCAAATTGGAAATCTTGAAGATATATATAAAGCTTGGCAAAAGGTAGTAACAAAAGACTTCTTCACTCTACACTACAACGAAGAAGAGCTGAATAGAATTTTCATTGATATTTATGGTTTAAAAGAAGAGCTTACTCCTGATGTAGAACTAAAAGATATTACTATTCTACAGCAGGAACTAAAGAGAGATAAACTAGGTGAAATAAATGATAAAATCAGACACCTTACAAATGAAGACACAAACCTTACTGAAGATGATAAAGATAGAATTATTGAAGAAAATTCAAAGTTCCTGACTGATGAATATTTTGATAAAGCTGAAGTAATGAAGCAATTGATTTCGTATTCAGTAGGTTGTATGATGGGCAGATACAGTCTTGATAAAGAAGGTCTAATACTTGCCAATCAAGGAGAAACTCTTGAAGACTATCTCAAACAAGTGCCTAACCCTACTTTTGAAGTAGATTCAGACGGAATAATTCCTGTACTGGAAGAAGAATTTTTTGAAGATGATATTGTCGGTCGTTTCAAAGAATTCATAAAAGTCGCCTTCGGAGAAGAACATTTTAGTGAAAATCTTAAATTCATAGAAGATGCTCTCGGCAAGGATATTCGTAAGTATTTTGTCAAAGACTTCTACAACGATCATATACGTAGATATAAGAAAAGA
>CAYXFU010000046.1:0-26809 GCA_964464375.1 uncultured Hyphomicrobiales bacterium | reverse complement strand
CAAGGCCTGTTCACCGGGGTTTGACCCCGATCGGGATCTGTTGCGGTTGGGTGTCGCCAACCAGACCACGATGCTGAAAAGCGAGACTGCCTGCGATCACGAAGTAAAAGCGAAGCTAATGCAGGAATCTTTTTTAGCTAAGAAAAATCATAGATTCCTGTATGCACAGGAATGACACGAATGTATTGCATTTCAAGAAAATGGATCAAGTCTAATGATTAATTCGGGCTTAACATAATAATTATGAATATTCTAGGTGATTATGGTTGTATTTTAATAAAATTAGTACAACCAAAACAATTGTATTCAATAAATAATTATAAATTTAGTCTTACCTAATTTTCAGCAAGACTAAATATGAAAAACCCTTCCTGGCTTCTTAAACTCAAACAATACGAAGGTTCTGATCTCAAAAAATCAATAACACAGATTTTTACGTCGATTGTTCCTTATTTTGCTGTAATGGCATTAATGTTCTATATGGTGAGTAATCATTATTCCTACTGGCTAGTATTACCTTTGGCTATGCTTGCCAGCGGCTTTTTTATGAGAATATTCATTATCTTACATGATTGTTCGCACAATTCATTTTTTAATTCTAAAAGAGCTTGTAGTATATTCGGCAATATAAGCGGTGTTATTACTTTTACACCCTTTTCTGACTGGAAGCTTGCACATTCTATTCATCATTCTACTGTCTCTAAGCTTGAAGGCAGAGGGATAGGTGACATGTGGACAATGACAGTGAAAGAGTATAATACTTCAAGCAAAATGACAAAATTTGCTTATAGGCTTTTCAGAAACCCTCTCGTATTTCTGTTACTGGGACCTATTGCTTTATTTTTTGTTTTTCACCGTATTCCGAAGAATTTTACACGCAAAAAAGAGATGATCAACCTGAGCTTAACCAATGTAGCTCTAATTGGAATAGTCGTTGTGGCATACTTTACAATTGGATTGTGGAACTATGCAATTGTTCAATTACCGGTTGTGTATTTTGCTGGAGTAGCCGGAGTCTGGCTGTTTTATATCCAGCATCAATACGAAGATGTTTATTGGTCTGATATTGTAAACTGGGATCCTATCAAAGCAGCTATGGAGGGATCTTCCTTCTATAAACTTCCCGCAATTTTTAGATGGTTTTCCGGTAACATCGGTTATCATCATATTCACCATCTGAAACCAAGAATACCGAACTACAACCTGAAGCCCTGTCATGATTTTGTACCTGAACTGCAGGAAGTTAAGGCTATTACTTTTTTCAAAAGCTTAAAATCATTATTCCTGCATCTCTGGGATGAAGATACAGGAAAAATGATTGGCTTCAGAAATCTAAGTCGCTTGAAAGCTAACTAGAAAGATTCGATAGGGTTGTATCATACCAAGTTGCTATTATACAAGAAAAATAAGTCATTGTGTCATTCCGGGCTTGTCCCGGAATCTCATCTGGATCTATTAAGCAAAAAACGTACTTGTTCCCCAATATCCTTCTTGGGAACAGAATTGAGAAAGGTTCCAAAGCGGGAGCTTAGGAACCATGGGACAATTTTTCAACCATAGGGTTAACCCTATGGTTGATAGGCATTTTCTGTTATAGCCTTAATTTTATATTTTGCAAAGGGTTTTATTTAGAATTCAGCATCCCTGAATAATTATGTGCTTTTCTGCTCTTCCAGTCTCCTTTGTGGTAAGCATAAGCTGCAATCAATGGCAAAGCGATAGTTGCCTCGCTGAATACCATTTGCTCGTATGTGGTCTCGACCTTACCCCATGAGCTCGCTTCCTTTAGGGTAGAACCTGAAAGTCCTCCATCGCGTTCGTCAGCTACAGTAATCTGGACTGCATATTTGTGCATATCGGCTTCTACTTCAAGAATTTCGCAAGCAACGACTACATCCTGTGTGAAGTTCTTCGGTACTCCGCCGCCAACCATGAATATACCTGTATCCCCAGCTGAAATTTTTATCTTTGTAAGTTCTAGAAAGTCCTTAGCTGAATCTATTGAAACGACTTCGCCTTTGGCGTGGTACTGATGATGAATAAGTCCGAATCCTGCCGAGCAGTCCGAAAAAGCAGGAACAAATATTGGTACTCCGCATTCGTATGCTGTGCGGACTACTGAACCATCTCCAATATTATTATCAACGAGATATTTGCCCATTTCCCAAATGAATTCTCTTGAACTGTAGGCTCTGGGTGGTAGTGAATTTGCAATCTTGGCTGTAGTCATATCACATACTCGTAAGTCTTCTTCATCAATATATGTATCGTAAATTCTATCAATCATTAGATCGCGGAGATCGTTATCATCAACAAACTGAGTGCCTTGATAGTGCTTGTAGCCAAGTGCCTCGAAGAAGTCCTGATCCACGATTATTGCACCCGTGGAAACGATAGCATCAATCATATTGTGCTTAATCATATCGACAACTATATTCTTGAGCCCTGCGCTGAAGAGTGATCCGGCAAGTGTGAGAATAATCGAGCAATTAGTGTCGTCAATCATTCGTGTATAAATGGTAGCCGCTCTGTGAAGATTTCTAGCCTGGAAAGCAGTTTTACCCATGGCATCGACCAGATCGACAACATTAAATTTCTTGATATCGATATGTTCGACTAGGTTAGCCTGATTGAGGTAATCTTGTTTGTTGGGCATTTGTTTGTCCTTAGTAAAAAATTAAAAATATTAGATTACAAAATTAACCTAAACAAATGATTAAAAAAATTGAAATTGGATTAATGTCAGCGATTTATTCTTATGGAGTATTCTTTAAGATATCGCTTTTCGAATGGACTCAAAGAATCATTGCCGTATTCGAGCATTTTGTCGAGAATTTTATTGAGTTTATCCTCGGAGTAAAAATCATCATCCTCGTCCTCATCCATGAACATATCATCAATTTGATTATCCAGCATTCTGTAACCTACAGCATTTCTCTCGTGAGATTTAACCTCTTGTGGCTCAAAGTCGTGTATAACTCTGGGTTTTGGGTTGGGAGTATCTTGAGGAACCACTTTAAACGAGTGAGTAAGTCTTATCTGCAGATACATTGCCAGTGAAATAATAATGCCGTATGATGCTGAAAATATTGAATTATATAGTAAAGCCTCAGAAGTCATTGAAAAATGAATAAGAACAGCAGAGAGCCAGAGCATCGATGTCAAAGTTACGAAAGACATTGCCGGAAGTCCGAAAAGTCTTTGCGGTTGTGTCTTTTTAGACATTTCCGAAAGAGTGAACATTGTCAGAACGAAAAATGAAAGAGATTCTGATCCTGCAAAAGAAATTGGAGATTTCCAGAAAAAGAGGCTGAATCCAATTCCCTGCAATAGTGTTATGAGCAAAATAATTATTGGAAATGTAACACGATTGAAACGTTCCTCGAGCAATGGTGCTATAAACCAGAATGTAAAAGCAAAAAGAAGTGAACCTTCAACAGTGCCTGGAATGAAAGAAAAACTGAGAACTCTCCAGAACTGAAGATCTATTGCAACTTTGGAAGGAATAAGCGAAAGTAGATTGAAAATATAGTTGTTTGTTAATAAATTGGCAATGCCGAACCCTGCGACAAGGATCGCTATAATCTGTGATATGCTTATGTATGATTTCCTCTTCACAACAACTTTTTTAAAATTTGTACTTATTCACAATCTAATAACACTTCAATATACTATTTTGTTACTAATTTTTTAAAATTAAGTGCGTTTTAGTGAATTTATTAATTCATCAACTTTAATTATTGACATATTCTCATAAAAATCTTCATTAACTGCAACCATCGGAGAATCACCGCATGCACCCATGCACTCAACTTCTTCGAGGGAAAAAACTCCGTCTTCGGTTCTTTCCATGTGTCCGATATTTAGCTTTTCGGAGACATGCTGGTAGATTTCATCACCATTACGGAGCATACATGAAACATTGGTGCAAACCTGAAGGTGGAATTTACCCATAGGCTTTTTGAAATACATAGTATAGAATGTGGCTACACCTTCGACATGAGCATAGGTTAGTCCAAGCAAATCACCGATATAGCGCATAACATCGGGTGACAGCCAGCCCCATTTCTTCTGAGCCATCCATAGAGTTGGCATCAGAGCGGCTTTTGTTTCCGGATATTTTGCTTTAATTGTTTCAATCTTTTCAAGTTCTTCAGAGTTAAATACAATTTCCATAATGTTGTTGCTGTTATTTAATAAATGATAGAATACAAAAATAATAAAATTCAATTTAAATCAATAAAAAGAAATCAGTGTGACAAATCCATTTCGATAAACACATTTTTTATATATACTTAATACACTGTTCCAGAATTAGCATGAATTCCCTATAATCTGATGGTGTTCGCCTAAGAAGATATTTGCTTAACAATCCTGTAATGATAGATCTGTGAAGTTCAGAAACTATATTTATATCCAAATCTCTCTTCTTACTCAGTCTTTTGTATTCATCACCAAATATAGAATTGAATAATGAGTCAATTTCAGCACTGATCTTTTCGTTGTAGCGTACTTCGACCATTTGTTCGGTGAACATAAGTTCGAATATTCCAGGGTACTGAATGAAGTAGTTGCTTAGAGCTTTACTCTTGCTGATAAATGTCTCTTTACTGGCTTTGTCTGGATGTTTAGCATTGTTTACGAAGTCACGGCACTCAACTATGAAGTCAACTACACAAAAAGTAAACAGCTCCTTCAAATCTGCAAAGTAATTGTAGATTGTAGCATAGGAATAGCCTGCGTCTTTAGCTATGTTCCTGGCACTGACTGCTTTTATTCCTTCGCCCTTAATAGTAGATTTAGTCGATTCAATAAAGAATGATCTGACTTTGTTTTCCTGAAGATCTTTGTTATTCATGAGATTGTTTCAGAATAGTTTAACATTAACAATACAAATATAATTAACACTGTTAATTAAAGCAAGAACAATTTTGTTTTCCAATATAGCTCTATAAGAGGATATAATTTTTCTTAATGTTTCTGTCATAATACTTAGCGGAAGCCGATACAGGAAGATCAATCAAAAAGCGTTATCCGTTGCGTTCCAACTGTTTAGCTATTCGCTTTTTAAAAATTCTACAGGTAATTACTCAAAAATCAAAAATAATTTGTAACTTTTTGCGCTTTTAAAGCGTCTTAGTATGTGTAAATATACTAGTATTATTTTTCTTTAAAGGAGGTTGTTATGAAGCATTTTTTAACATTTATCATACTTTTTGCTCTTCTTGTTGGTACAGTGAATCTTGAAGCGGGTGCAAGAAGAGAAAAGAAAGCCAAGAAAATTACTTCTGAATGTGGTATTGAGCCCAAATCGGAAGAAAATGTAAAGGTTGACAATCCGCCGACTGTCGATCTTACTCTACTGCAGAAAGATGTTGTTTATCCCGAAATACCACGTAAAGCCGGTGTCGAGGGTACGGTTATGGTAAGAGCTCTTATCAGTAAATCGGGTAAAGTCCTAAAGACTATTGTTGCGAACTCTGATTCCAAGTTATTCAATAAATCAGCTCAGAAGGCAGTTAAAAAAGCCAAATTTACTCCGGCAACAAATAACGGAGTGCCTGTCTGCTGTTGGATAACACTGCCGATTAAATATAAGCTGAAATAAATCATTTATTGAGTAGGGGCACGGAGTGCCGTGCCCTTAAAAATTAGCTTATACAATTTCTAACGGATCGACCGGCACTGCGTGGTTGAACTCAACTCCTGCTAGATGCTTATCGAGATGTTTAACTATTATTTCTGTAATTTCCGGTATTACGTATGGATCGGCTTTTATCTTACCGCGCAGATCCTTGTATTGCATATTGTCGATGCTCTTATCAACTCTTACAAACAAATCCTTTTTCGCATTCTCAACACATTCTGATGAACAGAATCCGAAATGCCTCTCGTATTCTTTCTCAAGAGCTATGAATTGGGAATTGCAGGGACCATAGCGGCAATTGTAAAATGTCTCTGCAGGTTCTCCTGTGAAGTGGCATCTGGAGATGATCTTGTGAGTTGTCTCGTCTCCGACATGTGTCGATATTCTTCCGTCGAAAGTGTAGAGATTGCCTTCCCAGTTACCGTCGTTGTAGGTGTTCACATACTTAACCACACCTCCGTCAACCTGATAGACTCCCGATAGTCCTGCCTGCTCGAGCATGATTGATGCTTTTTCGCAACGGATGCCGCCCGTGCAGTACATGATCAGCTTTTTATCTGAAAAACGTTTGCGGTAATCATCCAGCACTTTGTCCAGATCTTTGAATGATACGGTTCCTGCGGGGATTGCATTCTTGAAGTGCCCGAGTTTATATTCATAGTTATTGCGCATATCGAGAATAACGTAGCTGTCATCCTCTTTGTCCATCACATCCTTGAAAATCTCAATCGGCATCTTTACCTTCGATTTCTCGACATCTTCAGCTTTGCAGACAAATCCCAGCGAGACAATTTCCCTACGGTAGCGCACAATCATCTTCACGAACTGGTGACCTTCGACCTCAGTAGCTTTGACATCGATATCATCAATTTCTTTAAAGTAAGGAATAGAATCAAGATAGAGCCTGTAAGCCTTGATCTGTCCTTCGTTGCCCGTTAGAGTTGCGCTTATACCTTCCTCACCGATATAGATTCTGCCGAGCAGACCAATATCCACGCAGAAACGCAGATGATCGGCAACCTGCTCGTGCGGATCGGAAATATTGACAAACTTATAAAATGTCAGTAGTGTGTATTTTGATTCTT
This sequence comes from uncultured Hyphomicrobiales bacterium, assembly GCA_964464375.1. Lineage (GTDB taxonomy): Bacteria > Bacteroidota > Ignavibacteria > Kapaibacteriales > UBA2268 > CAIOZA01. The sequence continues at coordinate 20,077 of CAYXFU010000046.1, read as the reverse complement.
TTAGATTCATGTTTTTCCTTTTTATAATTTTATATTTATTTTCGTTTTCATATCTACCTCACAATCTCAAATTTTTGAGAATATACTTTTGGCCCGACAATTACCTTACAAAGATAAATTCCAGATGGAAGCTCTATATCTATAAAATATTTGTTATTTTCCTGATTAATAAAACCTAAATCTTGTTGATAAATATTTTTCCCATTAAGGTCGCTTATAAAGAGTTGTGAATTTCCGGTTTGATTTGTTGATAGTTCTAAAATTATCTTGTTGCCTTGATAATAAATCTTTAAATTATCAGTCAAAGTGTTGGTGTTTGAAACGTCAGTAAATGTTGGTTTTATTAATGTTAGCCAATCATATCCATTTATTATCAACTGATTCGTCATTATGTTGTAATCAGCATTCATTGCCATAATATTATACTTCTTCTCTACTAAATCTTTATTGAAATTATATAGTTCATAAGAGACTATACCATTTAAATCCACATAAGAATAAAACCAATGTATATTGTCATTTAGAAAATCAACTCCATAACTATAATTACTTACATTTGTAGAATCAGAGGTGCTTATCAGTTTATATGAGTTCAAATTGAATACAAATGATCTACTTGGGCTACTGCTAACAAACCCCAACAACATATCATTATAGGAAAACTCCAGTTCACCACCAATAGAACTCTGTCTTCCTTCATTGTTGTACAGCTCTGTTATTTTTTTCCAGGTAGCAGTTTCCCAAAGAGTGACAGAGGTTTTGATAATTTTTGTAAATGCTTCCTCATACCAAGAAACAATAGCAAATTTCGTACCGTCATGAGAAAATTTAACCTGACCAGACCAAGACATATCAATTCCTGTAGCTCGGAATGAAGTTATTTTGCTCAGTGATTTTATATCATGAACTGCAAAGTAATCCCCCGAACCAAATAATACAAAACGTTCAAAAGGGTCAATACAGATGCAAGAGATTGGCATAGCTAGAGTTTCAGATAAAATATTGTATATTTTTTCATTCCTGCAATCCCAAATAATTGCTTTACTTTCATAACTTTCTGTTACAATGTAATTACCTAACGCAGAAATATCCATTTTGAAACCGTCTAGTCCACTGTGCTTTCCATCAAATGTGCTTATAGAATCACCGGTAAGAGTATTTAATTTAACAATACCGGCATCAATTGCCGCATAAATATATTTTCCATCGGGTGAGAATTTAACACCTCCACAAGGATGAGGCCAAATATATTTCTGCCATACAATATCACTATCTTGACCAGCATAAAGTGATAAACCAAATAGAGAAAAGCCAAGAATAACCAATAAAACTAAATACTTTTTCATAAATGTGCTATATATTATTTGAATATTTCTTTCACTTTTTCAGTCCTATAAGCAAATATCTGCTCCAGCTTACGGCGGACGAACAGGCTGTGGGCGATTCTGCCGAGAAATCCGAAAGGAAGTGCATAATGTACTATATCGATCAGTTCGACACCTCCGGCTACCTCGTTGATGAAATGCTTGTGGTGCCAAAACTTATACGGACCAAATCTTTGCTCATCCACAAAGTATGACGGTTCGGCAACGTGAGTTATTTCAGTAACCCAGTTTATCGGGATGTTCATCACCGGACGGACAGTATAGGAGATGATCTGCCTGGGGAACATCACCGCCGAATCGTCGGACTTAACCTCGAATCCCATAAAATCGGGCGTTATAACCTTCAGATTTGACGGATCAGAGAAGAAGTCCCATGCTTTTTGTACGGTAATGGGCAGGAACAGCTTTTTCTCTAATGAGTATAGTTTCATATATAATTTAATTTTTTTGATTTGTTCTTTATTAGAGTTTTATAGACCCGTTTCTGTAGAATTTATTCTTTGTAATTATTCTTAAGAAAATGCCATCTCATTAATGTATAAAAAAATACCGGCAATCGCTTACCGGTATTGTTATTGCTTTTATTTTAAATTAGAATTTAGTTTTTCTTGATTTCCCAATAAATGGTTTTCCTTAAATCTTCTACCCAATCCATATAAAGCTTATTTTGTTTAAAGGATTGAGCTAATTGTTCCAGCTGTTTATAATCCTCTTTGATAGTAGCCTTATGCTCGGGAACAAGCTTTTTCTTATAAACAATATGGAAAGATGGTTTGGGATCTGCACCATAAGGCAGCGGATCGCTTATTCCACCTTCTTTGAGAGCAGTAAGCACTTCCTTAAGACTTGCAGGAATATTGGCGATTGGGAATTTACCGATAAATCCTCCGAAGCCTTTTGTTTCAGCTTCATCTGTGTATAGCTTCGCTAAATCTTCGAATGAAGCACCATTTTCTGCTCTAGCTTTGATGCTGTTTAAAGTATCGACGGCAGATTTCCTGTCATCATCGGATTGCCCGAATTTGAAAAGAATGTGTCTGGTCAACAGAGAATCTTTATTCTTGTCGATTGTTTGAATCAAATGTAAACCGAATGGAGTTTCGATTGGTATTGAAATTTGAGTTTTCTCCTGATCTAGAGCTGCTTTCTCATATTCTGCAAACAATTTGCCTTTCGCAATCCAGCCAAGTTCACCTCCAACGGAGGCTGTTCCCGGGTCACCACTATATCTGAGTGCAAAAGCTGCAAAATCTCCACCTTTGACAAGTGAATCTCTGACTTTTATAGCTAATTCAAAAATCTCTTTCTTAGCTGTCTGCTTTGGCTCTATAAATTTAACGATATGATAAATTTCAACCTGCTCCGGGACATTCGGTATTGAATCACGATAACTGGTGAAGAATTCTTCAACCTCACGCTGAGTTACTTTTACATCAGAGAATCTCTGCATTTTAATCTTCTGACTAAGGATGTGCTTGCGTATCTCATCCCGGAATTCATATTGAATCCTATCGATTGACATGCCATAGATATCTTCTATTCTTTTTATGGAACCATAGTATTGAACGTACTGACCTAGCTGTTGTTCCCATTGTTGCTTGATTTCTTCGTCTGTGGTTGTTATTGAATCCTCGATAGCCTTCATAACCACAAGCTTTTCATTAATCAACAAATCCAGAACTTTTGCAATTACTGATGGATCGTTCAGGTCCATTGTTTTGTCCTGTTGCGAAAGCATTTGTAATTGTGCATTCAGCTCTGATTGCATAACAATATCATTACCAACAATAGCGATAATCTTGTCGATGGCTTCGCCTTCCTTCGGCTGTGATTGCAGAGCTACAGTCAATAGAATGGCAACAAAAGAAAGAAATAATAATTTTTTCAAGTTCATAATAATTCGAATATATATTTATTTTGAGTTTATCTCTTTAATAACTCTTTCCAAATCCTTCTCAAGAATCTGCAATCCATGTTTTTTCTTCAGTTGTGTCATCCATATCTCAGTTAAGCCTTTCTGAACTTTTTCCTGATATTCAGGAGCAAAATCCGGAATCGCTTCTTCAAATTTCTTCATTCTGGCAGATTCTACTGAATTAATATACACTACAGAAAATCCTTGTTCGTAAGGAATTGGTTCAAGAACATCGCCTTGCTTTGGATTTTTGGTTGCAAATAATTGAGCAAGTTTATTGTCTTTTGTTGAAGATTTGCCCCAATTACCCTTTTTCTCGCGATAGCCCTGACGCTGAGTATATTGTTCAGCAAGCGTACCGATATCAGTACCGGACTTAACAAATTTGTAAATATCTTTTGCGAGAGTATCTGATAGCACATAAACTTCTGAGAAATCATAGATAGGATAAGTGTTATATCTTATTTTGTTCTGTTCCCAGAATGCTCTGGCTTGAGTTGAGTCGAATTTCAACTTATCCCATACTTCTATTGCTTCAACTTTGAACAGAAGAATTCCATCACGAAACTCTTTCATAAGTGATGCAAAATCGGGATATTCCTGGTCAAGATTTTCCGAAGCATAATCGAATGCTATAGGATCTGCGAATCTGTTGATTACGTTGCGGAAATTATCACGGGTAGTAGCCGATCCTTTAAATTCTTTCTGAGTGGATATTTTATGAAGAAAATCTCCTACTGTTGTGTTCTGTTTGTTTATAGTAAATAAAGTTTCGGTTTTGAGAGATGAATTTATGTTTTTCTCCCATTCTGGTTGTAGAGTCGTTTTTGTAGTATCGATTGAAGCAATCAACTTATTCAATGCGATTTCGTTGAATGTGAATCCAAGATTCTTTTTTACTGATGCCAGGTATTCTCTTTTATCGCTTTCAAAATAAACTCTTCTATATAATTTTTTCAATTCATCTCGTTCCAATTCTTTATTGAAGCTCCTTGTTGAGTCTTTTCTAATAATGTGAATTCCGTACTCAGTGATTACTTTCCCAGAAATTTCACCATCTTTTAAGACAAATGCTGCAGCTTCGAATTGAGGTAATAGCTTAGAACCATTTCCTTCAAAACCTGTAGAACGTGAATACCACTTGCCCAGATCACCACCACGTATTGAACTTGCAGGATCGTTTGAGTTTTCTTCTGCCAATCTTTTGAAATCAGCACCTTTTTTAAGTAATGCTATCAAGCTATCAGCTTTTTTTATAACGCCCAGAGAATCTTTGGCAATACCTTCGGACAATAGAATTTGTCTTAGCTTGACGAATTGGCGAGGCTCATTTTTTAAACATTTGATTATAAGATAACCATCGCGAATCTTTACAAGGTCATGGTAAACCGTTCCTGATTTTAGCTTATAAATAACTGTATCGATTGGTCTGGTAGTGTTGCCGGATGTAATGAAATTTGCAACCAAGCCACCATTTTTTGCTGTCTCTTTATCGTCGGAAGAATCCCTTGCTAGCACTGCAAAATCTCCACCGGCTAAAGCTTTTTCCAAAATTAATTTAGCTCTTTTATAAGTTTGGAGAGAATCAGTACCTTTAGAAGGATCCTGAGCAAATGTCTTTACAATTATTGCTATTTGAAGCTCTCTATCGCGTTTGTTAAGCATCTCTTCGACATTTGGCTCGATTAATTTTTTATCATAGAAATAGGATTCAGCCAACATTCTTCTGTTTTGAATTATTTCTGCTTTAACTGCAGAATCCTTGTCATAGCCCTTAACAAGTGCATCAACGACCTTTAGTCTGTATTTAGAATAAAGATCGATAAATTCCATAAGACTGTCTTTTGGTAACTTAGCAAGGCTATAATCTTTTTTTGATAAGTTCTTCTTGAAAGCTTTTTCTAGTTCAGCATAAGTAATAGTTTCTTTTCCAATTTTTACAATCACAGTCTGATCGATTGATTTGGTGCCATTTTTCGTTGTTGATTCATTTTTTGTACTTTTCTGCTTTTTCTTATCTTGTGAAGCAAGCTCATTATGAGATAGCAGAGATAGAAGAATAAGAACAATAATACTTAACCTAAAGATTTTCATTCCGAAGTCCTTGTATATAATTAAAACTATTTGTCATGTAAATAACTTTATATCTCGATATTTGACGATTTTGATGATATAAATTTTATAACTTTATGATTCCAGCAGTAATTTGTGAAGTTTCCATATATCACCGGCACCTAAGCTGATTAACATATCACCATCTTTTAATACTGTTTTAACAAAACTGTGTACTGCTTCCAGATTGGCACAGTAATGTACATTTCTGTGTCCATAAGAAATAGCGGCATCTGCAACTAGTTTGCCATTGATTCCTTCTATGGGTTTTTCTCTTGCAGGATACACATCCATAACTATAACAATATCGGCATCGTCGAAAGAAGATGCAAAATCTTTAAAGAAATCTCTTGTCCGCGTAAAGGTATGAGGCTGAAATACTGCTACAATCCTATTGTCAAAACCATTTCTGGCGGCACTCAAAGTTGCCTTAATTTCTGTGGGATGATGTGCATAATCATCTACATATGTTACACCATCCTTTATTCCTTTTATTTCGAATCGACGGTTTACTCCGGTAAATGAATCAATACCATCTGCAATAATGTCAAAACTGATGCCAAGCTCCATTGCAACTGCAACAGTTGCCAAAGCATTTTTAACATTATGTGCCCCGGGGAGATTGATTTTTAAATTTCCTACGAATTCATTTTTCCTAAAGACTCGGCAGGTTGATGTAAGTCCGTTATATTTAATGTTATCTGCATAAACATCACTATTGCGTGAAAATCCGAAAGTAATTACCCGTTTCTTTATTTCTGAAATAATCTCTTTTATTCCGTGATCATCAATATTTGCCGCAACAAAACCATAGAAAGGAACTTTATTTGCAAACTGGATAAAAGTATTTTTAAGATCATCAAAGCTCTCATAAATATCCATGTGCTCTGGTTCGATGTTGTTAATTATGGCAACAGTCGGCAGTAGCTGTAGAAAAGATCTGTCATATTCATCAGCTTCAACAACTGTCCATTGGCCTTTGCCCAGTCTTGCGTTTGTTCCTCCTAATCCGCCTAAGCGTCCGCCAACGATCACTGTCGGGTCGAAGTTTGCCTTCATAAGAGTAATTCCGCACATCGAAGTGGTGGTTGTCTTTCCATGAGTACCGGACACCGCAAGGCAATAGTTCAATCTGGTTACTTCTGCGAGCATCTCTGCTCTGCGAAGAATAGGAATATTTCTTTTTGAGGCTTCGACTGTTTCAACATTCTTTTCGGGATTGACTGCAGATGAATAGACAACTACTCCAACATTGCCAATGTTTTCTGCTTTGTGGCCAATGAAAATCTCGGCTCCTTGAGTTACAAGATACTCTGTGTTTTCTGATGCCGCTAAGTCTGAGCCACTAACTTTAAAGCCCTGACTCATTAGTATTTCGGCAATGGCACTCATGCCAATTCCGCCAATTCCAACAAAATGGATCGTATTTGATGTTAGGAGCATTTTTATCTCAGCAAATATATTTAATAATTTATTTTTTTATGTAATAATAGATTACTTAATCCTTAGAACTTCTCTCATAGCACGTCATTCTGAGCGCAGCGAAGCGACCGTGAGAGCCGTAGGCCTGCGAAGCGCATCTAGTGTTCATGACTTCTGGATTCACTTCGTTCAGATTGACCAACTTCTCACAAATACATTTCAGGTCTTCTGTCTGAGAAAATATTATTGATCTCATTGAACGATTTATCTCTTGTTTTCTCAGGTTCAATTTCAACAGAAAGCACACAATCTTCAACAGCTTCAGCAGAAGCAATTCTATCACCATTGTAAGACCATATTCCCGAAAGACCGTTGAAAAGAACAGTTTCATCATTAGCTTCCTCAAGACCAGTTCGGTTTGCAACGGCAAGATAGACCTTATTTTCAATAGCCCTTGCAGGCATAACCTTTGTCCAGATATTCGTTACCAGATTGGACGGACAGACAATCAGGTCTGCACCCATCAGTCCCAGAGTTCTTGAAGCCTCAGGAAATCGCCAGTCATAACAAATCATTGTACCAATTCTTATATTTTTCTGGTCATCCTCAATTACAAAAAAACCTGTGTCCCCGGCATCAAAACAGTATCTTTCCTTATAGAATAGATGTGTCTTCCTGTAAGAACGAGTCTTCGCATTCTCAGGGAAAACTACTGCTGCCGAATTATAGATTTTATTATCTTCAGACTCAATATATCCAAAGATTATGATCTTGTTCGTCGCTGATGCAATTTCCTGAATGCAGGTTACTGTTTCACCTTTGGCGGATTCTGCGAGAACTGATGTCTCCTCGCGGTTCTGGAAGAAGTAACCGGTAGTGCATAGCTCAGGAAAAACGATAACATCCGAATCAATTGTACGGCAATATTCGAGCAAACGATCAATATTGGAAACTTTATCTCCCAAAATCGGCTGAAATTGTACAACTGATAAGCGAACAGACATGCATTAACTATATAAGTATTAAGTAAAAATACGAATTACAAAAATGCAATATTTTTTACAAAAAAAGAAATTGGAGATGAAAGGAATTTTGCCTGTTATACTGAAAATAACACTGAAAATTACGAAGCATCCGCCTGCATTTTGTATTGTAACACCTAACCTATTGAGGAATCTATGTATTCTTACAGTTTAATAAATTTTCCAATTTTTTCCCCAATCCGCACGAAATGCATCCCGGGAGCCAAGCCAGAGACATTGATTCGTAGGGGTTCAAAATTTTGAACCCCTACAGACAATACAGTTTGCCCATATATATTATAGATTTTTATGTCGCTTTGTAAGGGCGAACGGCCGTTCGCCCCTACGGATATTTCTATGAAATCGGAGGTGGGATTGGGGGAAATGCTAACCAAATCCAGAACCGGTTCATTGCTTTTCACATCGGTTGGGCAACCACCGAATACACGTAGCTTGGGATAGTCCTTGCCTTCGTCGATACACCAGATATTTTTAAAATCCCAACCAGAATATGTTTTTTGCTTCATCATTTCAGATGTAGTAAGTCCATGTGAGTAAGTATCAGGATCATTATCAGGAATTCCGGTTGTTTCAATATCCCAATAACTACCATAACCATTTTCAAAAACTCCAAAAGCGCATGTATTCCTTGTACTTATTACTTTTCCGGCGGCAAACGAATATGTTGCATTACCAAGCTTTTCCCAACCAAAACTAAAAGAAGAAACGACATAATCATTTTTACTTACAGGATTAGAAGCAGAACATAAAGTGAAGCAATTTGATATATCTGAAGCATTAATAAATTCACAAAAGCCTCCCACACAACCTTCAGATGTATCATATGCTACAATTTTACCAGTTGCAAAACATTCTGAAATAGAACTATTTTCGATTGTACTTCCAATTACACCACCAGAACGACATGAAATATCACAATTCACTATTCCTAAACGTTTGATATCGGCTAAAGCAAGATTACCAAATAAACTAATACCATATTCTTTTGGTTGATTTATATATAAATTTCGAATAATAAATCCATTACCATTAAAATTTCCAGAAAAACCATTAAAAGGTATAAAGCCTATTGGAACATTAGCCGTTGTTGAATCATGATCATGATCTCCCAAATTCCAATTTCTTGTTTCTGAAGCATCAATATCATTTATCAAGATATAATATTCATTTAATTTTTGAAGTAAAACAAGTTCCTGTAATTCCTTAATATTAGTAATTTGATAAGGATCATCTTTTGTTCCACTACCTTTACCAGTAAATGAAAAAGCAATTGCAGGTACCAGAGCCAATAACAAGAGAGTAATTAATCTTTTCATAATCTGTTATCTATTTTTTGTAAAAAACATTTACATAACAATATAAACATAACGCAATAAAACAATATAAGTTACAAAACAATTTTCAGAATACTTTTTCTAAAATTGTCACACCCGTATAAACTAAGACACATCAAAACGCAAAACGTCTCACGGATTTTGAAAATAGTTTGTAGCGTTGCTATGGTTGCTACAATGCAAGCATCACTAAAATATGCGAAAAACAGCCAAAATTCCTCAAAATTCCCTTTCTCAACTCTCAATTATTAATTCTCAATTAAATTGCCCTTTTTTCCCTAATTTTGTTTTTTACAATTGTTCATTTCGAGAGGAAAAGATGAGAGAAAATCTCCGATTCAATACTAAGTCACTTTTTAGTTTCTTTTTGATTATTATTACTCTATTAGCATTGATAAATATGAACTTAAACGCACAAAACAAATTAATGACCCGTGACGAGGTCGCCAATAAGTACAAATGGAATCTCGCTGATGTTTATCCATCAAACGAGGCATGGCAAAAGGAGTACGATGCCGTTACAGTCGAAATCGAAAAAGTTAAAGCATATAAAGGAAAAATTTCGCAATCAGCAAAGTCTCTCTACGATTGTGTTAACTTCATGAAAGATCTCGACCAAAGATTCACCAGACTCTATATCTATGCTTCTTTAGGCAAGGATATTGACCTTACTGATCCCGTCTTCAAAACCATGTACGACAAGATGCAGAGCCTCGAAAGCGTCTATTCGGCAGCAGGATCATACTTCAATCCTGAGCTGATGAAAGTTACCGATAATCAGATGAATGATTTCTATAAGTCTGAACCAAAACTCAAGGAATTCAGACAGAAATTCGATATTCTATTCCGTGTCAGAAGTCACACACTCGCGGAAGAACAGGAGAAACTCTTAGCACAGCTATCGCCTGTTTTCGCCATTCCGGTCAATACTTACAATACTCTTAACGATGCCGAACTACCTTTCCCTACAATTAAGGATTCCGAAGGTAAGGACATTCAGGTATCGCATGGAAGATACAGAGCAGGACTCTATTCACAAGACCGCAACTATCGCAGAGATATTTACAAGGGCACTTACCAGCCTTACACTCAGCTAAAAGGAACCCTGGCTGAACTTTATAACGGACGTATCAACACTAGAATAGTCAATGCCAAGATAAGAAATTATAATTCAGCCGTCGAAGCATCGCTTTATCCTAACAATATCCCGATGTCAGTTTACGAAACTCTTATCAAGGTCGTAAATGAAAATGTTAACGTTCAGCATCGCTGGGCTTCTATCAAGAAAAAAGTTCTAAAGTTAGACGAGATTCATCCTTATGACACCTATGTATCGCTGTTTCCGGCAATCAGCAAGCAATACACTTACGATGAAGCAGTCGAAATCTGCAAGAAAGCCCTGGAGCCGTTAGGAAAAGAGTATATCGAAGCTATGAATATCGGATTCGAGAACAGATGGATTGACGTATATGAAACTAAATCCAAACGCTCCGGTGCTTATTCAAACAGCTCCGGGTCAGGTCCTCATCCATTCATCCTGCTCAACTGGAACAACACATTAGATGATGTTTTCACACTAATTCATGAGCTTGGTCACAACATGCACTCATTCTTCACCGAGAAGACTCAGCCGTTCCAGTACCGAGACTATTCTACATTCGTGGCTGAAGTTGCTTCCACAGCCAATGAAGCACTCCTTTTCGAGTATTTTCTTAAGAATGCTCAGACAAAAGAAGAAAAGCTGGCTTTGTACGAAAAATTCTTGACTAACATACAGACAACGTTCTTCCGTCAGACTGAGTTCGCTGAATTTGAGAAAATGACACATGATCGCGCCGAAAAGGGAGAGTTTCTCACTGCTGATCAGCTCACAGATGAATTCATCAAGTCCTACCAGAAGTATTGGGGACCAGATATGGTAGTCGATAAAGAAGAAGGATTAACCTGGGCAAGAGTACCCCATCTGATGAAATACAATTTCTATGTATATCAGTATGCAACATCGTTTGCAGCCTCTTTTGCACTAATTAACAATGTTAAAAAAGAAGGCAAACCTGCAATCGATAAATATCTGCTGTTCCTCTCGTCGGGTTCATCAGAATATCCGATTGATATTCTCAGGAAAGCTGGAGTGGATATGAACAAGGAAGAAACTCTGCAGGCAGTGGTCCGCACAGCAAACCAATACCTGGATGAACTTGAAAAGATGATAAAATAGGGGCATCGTCATTCCTGTGCATGCAGGAATCTTTTATTTATAAACAGAAGGGGCTTCAGAAGCCCCTTTGCTATAATTATTTCTACTCTTTAACCACATGCTTCAGAATATCATTCATCATTTCTATCTGTACCTTCTGAATTTCAAGTAATTCAAGTTGCTGATCCATAATGAAATGATCGATTTTTTCGTGAAGAGTTCTTATTTCCAGTTCCGACTTAAGATTTATCATATAATCCTTTTTAGCACGTTCCCGGTCTTTTTCTTCCTGGCGGTTCTGACTCATCATGATAACAGGAGCCTGAAGTGCGGCTAAACAAGAAAGAATCAAATTCAGCAGAATGAATGGAAAAGGGTCGAAACTTTTGTTCATGTACCAAAAGACATTCATCAGAATCCAAATTGTTATAAATACTCCAAATGAAATAATGAAAGTCCAACTGCCGCCGAATGAAGCCACTTTGTCGGCGATCCTTTGTCCGTAGGTCGATTTGGTAACTTCTTCGTTGTCAATCTTATCAGTCAGAGTAGAATTCTGCTCTAATGAAGTTAAAACATTCTTTTCAAGATGAGTAAGTTCACCAATTTCTTTACCCAGATAGTCGGATATATACTTTTTTCTATAATTATCTAATTCACTAACTGATAAATCACTGTCGTGTGTTAATTGCGGGTTATCTTTCTGAATTAAATTCAGTACATGATGTCTGATTGTTTTAGCAGACACTCTTTCTGAAATTGGGAATTCCTTTTGGGATAAATCGCTGATAAAAGTTGATGATTTCATAATTATTTAAGCAATATTTTTGTGAAATATTGAAAAGGGACTTCAGAAGCCCCTTTATTACTGTTCATTCATCCGATTTATTCACGTCAAACATAAATAGCCTCAGAAAAGATTATTCAGTCCTATTTCTCAAATATCAACGGGCTGCAATTGCACTGCTGCTGAACGATGTTCTTTGCTGCTTCGGCTGATTCCTTGGTTGAGTAATCGCCAATCACTACAGCAAACTTCGGATCTCCATTTATAATTTTATTCAGGATTTCAGCTTTTAACCTCATACCTTTGAATCTTTCAACTTCAGAATCTGCTGCTTCTTGTGTGCTGTAGATACCAACCTGCAGACCGTAAGTGCCCTTTTTCTTTGTTGTGGGAACAGTTTCTTTGGTTTCCTTTTTCTCAACTTCCTTCTTAGCCGGTGCTACCTGCTTTTTCTCGGGATCCTTAGGCTTCTCGCTTTCCTTATGATTCTTAGTAAGGGAAATAACGCTGGTTCTCCCTGATGTCTTGGTAACGCCAACAGCGGCACGCAGTGCATCTGTTGCAATAGCAAGATATTGCGATGTCGGGAAAGCCTTCCTGTAAGCTTCCAGTTCTGACGAAGCTCTGCCAGTATCGCCCTTAACGCTGTAGAATTGTACTATGCGCCAGTATGCATCGTCGGCATAATCACTAGTTGGATATTTCTTGACGATGCGTTCGTAAACATCAACAGCTTTGAAAGCGTCATCGATTACAACGGCATGAAGAAGCTGAATACCCGGATCATCCGGATAATCCATAAGCATGTCGGGTAAATCCCTTTTTACTTCGTCAACTTTACCCTGTGCAACGAGCTGAAGATAATAGCGAATCCTGTCTGACTGCGCATTGCCAATAGTCAGATTAACAAGAAATGCAAATAATACTAAATATATAAATGCCTTCATAAATCCCCCCGGATTCTTGTTGAATATGTGTATTTAAAATATCTTCTAATTTACTAATAATTTTTGAAAAATTCCTATGAATTTTGTGATATTTTGATTCAATAAAACTATTATTCAATTCCATCACCTGTTTCATCGACAAATAACTCATCTTTATATTTATTATAAACGGGAATTGATTCCTCGGTCATTTTAAGTATTAGAGCAGATCGTTCCTCACGAGATAATTTTCTTAAATCTTTCGCACTCAATCTGCGTTCAAAACAGTTCTTACTTTCAAGTACTGAATCAGTCAGATTAATATTTGTCATTGTAGTGATTACCTATAATTGGTTGATCAATATCGAAGTAAACTTAAAAAAAACTGCAAATAAAAAATTGTAGGTTTATTAAATTAGTCAGTTTTTATTTCATATCTATAATACTTTTTGTTTGAATCCAAAAAAATAAGAAACCACTCAGAATCAATAGAGATAATTCCAGATTCATTACCTAAATAATAAACAAAATCGGAATTTTTAAAATAAGCTTTGTTTGGTTCTCCAAGTAAATATATTATTTCGCTTTTATTTTTATTTGTTAAAACATTTGTTGTTAGATCCTTAATCATTGCCTTTCTACTTTTGGTATCATTTTGCCATTTATCTCGATTAAATTGCTTTTCGCAAGAAATAAATAATAATAAACAAATAACAATTAAAGTAATTTTTTGTTTTTTCATTTTAACATCATTATTCTTAGTAAAATAATTCTTTAAATTCCATTACATTTTACGACGATTTGTATTGGATAATATTAAACTGACAGAATGCGTACCAACTTCTTTTGGTAGGTCAATCATCCTGATTGACCGTTTATTTTCTGATTAATCGAAAGGCGACAATCAAGGATGATTGTCCCACGAATACAGAATCACCCGTTTTCGGATCGTATTGCCTGACACCCATGACCATAAACCGCGATTCTTCATCTCTTTCCCACTGTATATCATAGAAGGCGAAGATCCTGTCTCATTAATCATGATTATTAATACTCTCTGATCTTTTAATGATTATATCATTAATTTTCCATTGTTTTTCAGGTAGAATAATATCAAGAAATATATAGACTTGTTCTCTATTTTTTTTTGAATAAATCTCAATGTACATTTTTTCACTTATTGTTTCTGTTGAATCTTTAAACCCTTCACCACCGAACCTATCAATAAAATATTCATTAAACTTATTTATTTTTAAATAATCAATAAGTTTTAATAAATAACCATTTTTAGAAATCAAACTTGATTTATAAATTCGAAAATTACTAGTATCGTTTACTAGTAATTCTAATGAATTTGGGTTGACTAGAATTGAATCAATTAAACTTAACGAAGATAAACTAGTTATTTTAAAAAACTTAACTGGCATATTATCACATTTAACTTGATATAAGGATATGACTAAGAGAAACACTACAAGGAGTGCCTTAAATAGATTGTTCATTTAATCACCTCGTTAATATTAATTTCCAACCTTTGCCGGAATAATAATTTTCAAATTGTTCGTTATTCAATGAGATTATATTTCTTTTTTCAACACGTTTATTCAATTCAGTGATTGTAATTGTAAATAAATATGGAATTTTGAAGAGAGCACCTTAATTAACACCCAATCGAATACTTTTGATATTTATTCGTTTATATCCGGCAGTAACAACAACATTTGAATTGGATTATATGATTAGGTTTAATGACATGGGCAAAATGCTTTTAATCTTGGTGGTTTTAATATTTAGTTTTCAGATTTCACCGTCAGCAGCTTCTGCCAAAGGCTCATCAACTGATTCGGCAAGTAAGAAGTTGATTATGCTTGCTAATGTTAATATGGGACGCAATACTTCTGATATCACTATGTTCAAAGCAGAAGCCGCTCTGAACTTTGCGGCACTTGCCTCCGGTAAATTCGGACTCGTCAATAGTGATTCAATTAAATCTTTGGTAGGTGATATGCTCTCAAAGGGAGATTCGAACACAACTCCACTTATTATTGCCAATAAATTCAAAGCTGACTACATTTATTTCATGGGAATTAACGTAATAGAAAATATGATCAGGGTTGATATTTCATCAATTAATGCGAAAGACACTTCTGTTAAATCAGGTGGAGTTGGTTATGCTTCATTGCGTTACAAAAGGATGAAAGATGAGAAAATGCTCTATGATCCAGAACTTCTGACTGCAACTATGCGTGCCTTTGCTGTTGTACAAAAGGATTCGTCAATTTTCAAAACCAGCGATTCCAATTGGGTCAAACCTGTTCCCACTCTTATGATCGGTGGTATCAATTACATAAATAGTAACGAACTTCCGGCATGGGACATTTTCGCACATAAGGAAGTATCTTCCTACGATGCTGTCGAAACAATATTCGACGAGATCAAACAAAGCAATGATTATGCTATATATGATATTCAAACACGTGATTCAGTTTATACTCTATTCAATCTTGTTGGTATAGAGAACTATATGTCTCCAACCTCCAGCGAGATCAAATCCCTCAGTGAAATGGAAGTTGGTTATTATATTACAGGCAATCTTGAACGTTCTGAATTTGGTGCTCTGCTCGATTTATACCTTTGTCAGATAACTAAATCCCATCTGGAGATTATCAAAAAGAAAACACTGGTAGTGAAAGAAGATTCTGAAAAGGAATACCGAGAGATAATAAGGAAAGCAGCTCGGGGAATCATTACTCCTTAATTACAACACTGATTGATTATAGATTTTCAATATTATTTTTGAAATTTGACTTAAATTTGATTAATTTTCGTTCTTCATTATACTTTCAGAGAAAATGATATGAAAAAGCACATCCTAACAATCGCAATATCCATTGTTATCCCATTTCTATTTTTATTCGCACAAGCCGATCCTGATGACATTTATTGGAGCAAAGAATTTGCCATGCCCTCTCAGGATGAGGTTAGAGCTTTGTATGTTGACGACGATAATGTTTATTACAACGAATATGGCAGATTAATCCTATTAAATAAATCCTCACGGGAATACGAAGTGCTCGGTACCACAGGTGGAGGAAGTTATCGCACCATTGCAAAACATGATGAAAAAATCTATGTTGGTGGAACATTTGAGTCAATCACAGGTTCAAAAGCCAAGTTTCTTGCGGTTTGGGATGGTGTTCGTTGGGATTCTGTCGGAGGCGGTATTAATGGAAAGATCAATGCAATTTGCTTTGATTCAGATGGAAATCTTTGGATAGGCGGCACCTTCACAACTGCCGGAGACCAGGCAACAGGAAGGATTGCTATGTGGGACGGAACTCAATGGCATCAATACCCGGGATTTGATGGTGAGGTTAGAGCAATTATCAATTACAACAATACTATCTGCGTTGCCGGCGATTTTGAATATTCTGTTGATTATCTCACTGTGTACAGCAGAGTCCTATATTTGGATAAGAATGATAATAAATTTAAAGATCTTGGAAATAAACTAGGCTCTGAATCCGGGAGTAAAGTTCTCTCTCTGACAACCGACGATAAAGGTAATCTCTATGCCGGAGGAATCTTCGCTGATGCCGATGGGACTGCTATTTCTGAGAATGTTGCTATATATGATGGTACATCATGGAAATCCCTCGGCGATGGACTGAATTCGCAGGTTACAGCATTGCAGCACAGTAAGGGCATTCTGTATGCCGGTGGTTTTTTTGAAGGTTCCGGTGATAATACCTACATAAAAAATATTGCTAAGTTTATCTCAGGTCAATGGGCAATGATTGATAACAATTCTTTATTGTCTGGTGTAGATAACCCATCTGTTTTGTGTATGGCAAAGGATTCATCTGGTCATGTTTACTTTGGAGGCTATTTCACAAAGGTCGGCTTTACTGACTGCTGGGGAATCATCGAATGGACAGGCAGTAAATTAGTCGGTTTTATGACAACAGCTCGTAATGGTACAATTTCTGCTATTTCTGACCTAACAATTGATACTAAAAATGACATTTTATATGCGGGTGGCGGTTTTGTTCGGACTGGCAACGCTATTTCTTATGGTATAGCAAAATATAACGGATTAGATTGGATTGGATGCAACAATGGTCTTACACCGACATCGAATGTAGTCTATTCTGTGCAGGCACTTCAGGATACTATTTATTTCACTGGTTGGTTTAACTATGCGGATAGCATCAGATTAATAAACGTTGCAAAATGGATTGATTCAAAAAAAACCTGGGAACAGATTGGTTACGGTATTAGAGGAAACGACGGAGATTTAGGTCCTATACTCGTTCTGGCTGACGATGACATTTATATCGGCGGGAATTTCACTGAAGTTCCTGATGGACTCAATGATACAATTACTCAGGTTAATTATATTACACATTGGAATGGTACTAAGTGGGAACAGATGGGAAAAGGTTTGACAAGAAATGATTCAACTAAGAAACCTTCACCGGAGAAAATTGTTAGGGGAAATGATGGATTGATATATGTAGTAGGGACATTTGATAAAGCCGGCGATGTTAACGCTGTTAATGTTGCCTCTTGGAATCCCCAAACCAAGGAATGGAAAGCTTTTGAGTCATCCATTCCCGGTTCAGTTTATACTTTATTCATAGATAATGATGATTTCTACTTTGGAGGTAGCTTCACCGGTCCGGACAGCCTGAAAGCCAATAGCATTGTGAGGTGGAATAGTACGTCAAAACAATGGTATAAGCTTGAAAATGGCATTGAAGGCTCTGTGTCAGCAATTACAAAATGGGGTGGAGACATTTACTTAACTGGTAATTTCCCAACAGCATCCGAAGTAAAATGTAATAGTATTGCTAGATATTCTTCAATTGATAATAAGTTTTATCCACTCGGTTCAGGTTTGCTTTATGGGAATGTTCCCGGACGTGGTAGCTCAATGGCTGTATATAAAAATGATCTATATGTGGGGGGCTATTTCACAACTGCCGGCTACAAGAATTCTTCATCCAACTTTGCGAGATGGACAAAGAGACCTGTAAGTGTTGAACCAATTGAGCCAACGCATATCAATGATCTGATAGCATACCCGAACCCAGCTGGAAAATCGATTACACTTAGCTTTGATTCAGAAATTGACTGCAAAGCAAGCATTATCATCTATGACATCACTGGCAATTTTGTTAAACACATATATACCGGAGATATTCTTAAAGGAAAAAATGATTTCTTTTTAAATACAGAGAAACTTTCTTCAGGCTCTTATTCATTAGTAATCAAAACCAATTCGGGAATGTATAACAAGAGTATAATCATCAACAGATAATGGCTTTTTACTTGACTAATAAATGGAATAAAATAAGATATTCATTCTACTCACCATATTATGATTTATTTCTCAATTCTCTAGCTCCAAAGAGGAAAATAAGTATTGATCTGCTTCGGCTGAATCAGAATGACAAAGTTCTGATTCTCGGTGCAGGTACAGGACTGGATCTACCGTTCCTAAAAACAATCAAAGATATTACTGCTATTGATATTACTCCGGCAATGATTCATAAACTTCAGAAAAAAGCAGAATCATTAGGAATCAAGGTGAATGCTTATGTTATGGATGGACAAAAACTGGATTTTCCTGATCACAGCTTTGATGCCGTAATTCTGCATCTTATCCTCGCAGTCATACCTAATCCAATCGATACAATAAAAGAGGTAGAGAGAGTACTGAAACCCTCTGGAAGAGTTGTAGTATTTGATAAATTTCTAAAGTCCGGTGAAGCAGGTAATGTTAGAAAAGGAATAAATTTTTTCTCAAAAATATTAGCAACGGACATTAACCGGCGAATTGAAGATATAATATCCGTCACTAAATTCAAAATTATTCATAATGAACCTGCTCTTCTCAATGGATTATTCAGATTCATTCTTCTAAAGAAAGATTAACAGTTTTAAATATCTTGTTTCACACTCGAAGGAGAATGTGTGAAAAGTCATTTCTTGCCGTCATTCCTGAGCATACAGGAATCTACTGTATGCTGTATTTGTAGGGGCACAGCTTGCTGTGCCCTGGTTTTTGGCTGTTATACCTTTATTTTACTGTAATACCTGACCTGTTCAGGAATCTCTGTATTTGAATTTTCCTGTAAAACAGCCTGGATTCTTCGCTTCACTCCGTTTCGGTCAGAATGACAAAATCGTAGATTTCACACACCCTCTCAGCAAATCCTCTTAATCATTCCTATTATACTGTCTCTTCCGTTACCCGTTTCTGAAGAATGTGGAATCGTATCAACATTGAACTTGCAGTTTGCAAGCAAGGCTTTGACCTGCTCGTGACGCTCTTCCACCATTTTCTTAGGTATTTTATCGCATTTTGTCAGGATAATTGCAAATGGCTTCTCGTGGTTTTCGAGCCATTCCATCATCGTAATGTCACTTTCCATCGGATCGTGACGGCTGTCAATCAGCAGAAATGTTATCTTTAGTTGCTCTCTGTCCGAAAGATAGCTCATGTTCAGCTTCAGCCATTTTTCTCTTTCAGTTTTCGCAATCTTAGCATAACCGAATCCCGGAAGATCGGCAAACATCCATTTATCGTCAACAAGGAAGAAATTGATTTGCTGTGTTTTACCCGGTGTGGAACTGGTCTTTGCTACTTTCTTGCTGCCTACAAGATTGTTGAGGAGCGACGATTTCCCCACATTCGAACGTCCCGAAAATGCAATTTCCGGAAACTGTGTGTTTGGGAACTGCTTTGGATCGACCGCACTTAATTTAAATTCTGCTTTTAAAGATTTCATTTATATACCTTTGTTTATTCTAAATTAATCATTAGAACCAAACTAAAATTGTTGTAATTCTGCTCCTAGCTTGTCATTCCTGCGAATGAGGCTGAGAAAACCAAGATTCTGTCATTCTGAGGGAGCGAAGCGACCGTGAGAGCCGTAGGCCTGCGTAGC
>CAYXFU010000045.1:0-27221 GCA_964464375.1 uncultured Hyphomicrobiales bacterium | reverse complement strand
GATGCGCTTCGCAGTCCTTCGGAACTCACGGTCGCTACGCTCCCTCAGAATGACAGAATCGTAGTTTGCACAAAGTCTCATGCACGGGAATGAAAAAAACTAATACTCTTTACGAATTGTGGAAAAATTCTTATAAACATTTTAGTTAAATATTTAAAAAAATACGATGGATGAGCTATTTCAAATCCAGGAAACTTCTGATCCGGTAAATCTTTCGGCACCGCTGGCTGATCGTTGCCGTCCAAGACATTTGAATGAAATGGTGGGGCAGGAGCATCTGATTGGTGAAGAAGGTCCGCTCAAAGCATTTTTTGATTCGGGTGAGTTCCCATCGATGGTGTTCTGGGGACCTCCGGGTGTCGGTAAGACGACTTTTGCCCTTTTGATTGCCGAGATTACCAATTATCATTTCGAAAGGCTCTCGGCGGTCGATGCGGGGGTTAAAGAGGTTCGTGAAATTATCGCTAAAGCCGGACTAATGCGTAAAAGAGGCAGAAAAGTTCTACTCTTCATCGATGAAATCCACAGATTCAATAAAAATCAGCAGGACGCCTTGCTCCACGCAGTTGAAAAGGGAATCGTTACCCTTGTCGGTGCAACTACTGAAAATCCATCCTTCGAAGTCAACTCGGCTCTTCTCAGCAGATGTCAGATCTACCGCTTACTTCCGTTGAGTGATGATGATATAAAAAATGTCGTGGAAAGAGCATTGGCAGAAGATCCGATTCTGAAAACCTTTGACATTGAAATCGAAGATTGGGATTTCCTTCTGACCATTTCGGCAGGCGACGCAAGAACAGCACTCAATGCTCTAGATCTTGCTTTCAAATATTCCGGAAAGAAGACGACCGAAGAAAAAATTATACTCAAACGGAAAACATTCGAAAAAGCCTTACAGCAAAGAACCGCACAATATGACAAAAAGGGCGAGAACCATTACGATACAATTTCAGCTTTTATCAAATCTTTACGTGGTTCCGATCCGGATGCAGCTCTGCTCTGGCTCGCAAAGATGCTCGATGCAGGCGAAGATGCCCGGTTCATTGCCAGAAGAATGGTTATATTCGCTAGCGAGGACATAGGCAATGCCGATCCGACAGCTATCATTCTCGCTGTATCTGTATTCCAGGCAGTTGAGTTGATAGGTATGCCCGAATGTAGGATCAATCTTGCTCAAGCTGTTACTTATCTGGCATCGGCACCCAAATCAAATTCTTCCTATGCCGGTATTGAAAAAGCTACACAGGCTGTCAAAAGCGGTATGAACCTTACTGTTCCTTTGCATCTGAGAAATGCACCAACAAAATATATGAAATCCGAAGGCTATGGTGCTGACTACAAATATCCCCACAGCTATGATCAGCACTTCATCAAGGAACACTATTTTCCGGAGGGAGAGAAACCCATCACATTCTACAAACCCGGCACTATGGGCAGAGAAAAAGACTTCAACGAACGATTGAAAAAATTCTGGGGTGAGAGATATAATGAGGAAAAGGAGGGAAAATAAAGTTTTTTTTAAGTTAAAAATGTTATGCGACACATCATCGCTTTAAATTTATTAGATTTGTAGTACATTTAATTTTTTGTTGGGAAAAATCATGTTAAATTTAAAAATTATTATTCTAATTTTATCTGTAATATTCATTCATTCTAATTTTATTCTATATTCTCAAACTGCTGAAGAATATTACAAAAATGGAATTGAAAAAGAGAAATCAGAAGATTATATTGAAGCAATTTCTGATTTCAGTAGGGCAATTGAAAAAAATAAGGAATTTACTAGTGCTTATTTTCAAAGAGGTAAATTAAAATATACCTTAGGTGATTTTAGAGGAGCAATTCTAGATTTTAACAAAGTTATTAAATTTGATGTCAAACATTCTGAAGCGTATTTTAATAGAGGTGCGGCAAAATTTAAACTGAAGAATTTTAAAGAGGCAATGTCAGACTTTAAGAAAACAATTGAATTAGATCCTGAAAATTTATTAGCCCATATTAATATTGGAAATGCAAAAATGCATCTTAATGACTATAAAGGAGCAGTTTTAATATATAATAAAGTAATTGAAATCAATCCAAATTATGCCTTAGCCTATAATCACAGAGGAATCTCAAAACAAAGATCGGGTGACAAAAATGGAGCCTGTTTGGATTGGAGTAAAGCTGGTGAATTGGGTGATGAAAACGCTTATGATATGATTAATGAATATTGCAAATAAATCCTGGTATTGAATTTTTAGCAAAGAAATATATTGAAATGAAAGCAATTCCGGAAAAATGTTTTGATGATTCAATTCATATTGCCTATGCTTCTTATTCTAATGTTGATTTTCTTGTTAGCTGGAATTTTAAGCATATTGTGAATATCTATAGAATTCAAAAATATAACTCAGTAATCTCATGTTCGGATATAAAATTCTTGATATAAGAACACCAAGGGAGGTGATTTTCGATGAATAAGGAAAAATCTTTTGATTGCGTTGAGTTTCAAAGAAAAGTTAGGATGGGAAATTATCAATTGGCAAATGGCGATTTTGATTTGATGATTTCAAATATGAAGGATAGGCTCAAAGATAATGAGCTTTATAATTTTTTTATTGAAAGAAAGAAAAAAGAAGAGCTTCAGACTACTGAATAGATATCGAAACTCATCCATACCGACCGGAGGATTTTACACTTGATAATCCGTTTGTAAAAGAAATAATGGAATATGGTATTAGCATGGTTTAATTTATTCCTATATATCCTTAATCACATGTTTCACAACTCCCTGAATCTGAAATTCAAACAACTCGCTGATCCTGATAGGTAGAAAGCTTTTATTTGCAGAGACAAGAAAAGTACCATCCTTATTCTGCTGGAAATACTTTACAGCCATTTCTCCATTGAGAGATGCAATCACGATTTTGCCGTTTCTCGGGGTTTCTGATTTATCTACAACCAGTATGTCGCCTGTGTTGATATTCGCATCAATCATGCTTTGCCCCGAAACTCTCACCAGAAAACAATTCTCCGGTACCGGTGCCAGAAAAGAATTTAGGTCAAGCAAATTATTCAGATTAAATTCACGTTTGGGCAAACCCGTGGGTGCTGAAGCCCCCAATACCGGAGCTTCAAACTTATAGTTTGTCCTTACAACTGATATTTTACTTGCTCTCATCTGAGTTGACATTGTATTTATAACGAATGAATTACTTTTGTTACAACTCCGATAATTCTGAATTCCATCAGTCCATCGATCGACATTGGTAAAAATCTCTCGTGATCTGTCTGAAGATATACCACACCTTCAAGTTCACGATAAATCTTGACTGACAATTCGCTGTTCAAACTTGCAATCACAACCTTGAAATCCGATGGCTCGACATAGCTGTCAACGATCAGAATATCGCCATCCTCAATACCAACCTGCTTCATGTTGTTTCCGCTGACATGAGCGAAAAATGTAGAAGCCGGATGTGTAATCAGGAATTCATTCAGGTCAATTTCCGAATCAACCGTGCTGTCAGCAGTAACAGGAATACCTGCCGCAACGGACATCGAAAAGAAAGGAATCTTTTGAATTGTATGAGACTGTAAGCCGAATATTTTAACGACTTCCATAACTTCCCCCAAATATATTTTATATAAATTATGCTGCAAAAAAAATACGAGTAGGACTTCAAATATAAATCAAAGCAATAAACTTTCCTAATTATTTCTAAAAGATAATGATTAATTTATTCCATTTCATTAAATTACATCTTTTTAAGGTTGTATTCTTTAACCGAAAAAATTGTTTATTCATCAGCTTTCTGTAAATTTCTAAAATGGACAAAGACAAAATTATCATTTATACCGACGGGTCGTGTCTCGGGAATCCCGGACGCGGAGGTTTTGCTGCAGTTTTAATGTGGGGTGGCAAGCGGAAAGAGATTTCAGGCGGTTTTAGGAAAACTACAAATAATCGAATGGAAATTCTTGCCGTCATCGAAGCACTCAAAAATATAAAATCGGGCAAGAAATTTAAAATCATTCTTCACTCAGATTCAAAGTATGTTGTTAATGCTTTCAATAACGGCTGGCTGACAAAATGGGAATCCAAAGGCTGGATGCGCACAAGGAAGGATAAAGTATTGAATGTGGATCTATGGAAGGAATTATTTCCACTATCAAAGCAGTTTGATATTGAATTTCAATGGGTCGAAGCTCATGCTGGGATTCCCGAAAATGAGCGTTGTGACTTCCTTTGCAAGCAGGCCGCATCTGGTGCCGATCTAGCAATTGATAAGGTCTATGAAGAAGATGAAGGAAATAATATTTATTCTGATAATGATTAATAATTTTGAACTGTTCTTTTTCTTTAAAAAAATTAACAACAATTGCAAGTTCTGATAATTCAACAGATAGCATATCTGTCGTCAGTTTGATGTTCGTTATATATATAAAGTTATTGTCAAAACTGACGATAATACTATCTGTTATTGATTATAAAGGGTGATTTAGTGGCTTTTACATTTTTTTTCAGAGATATTCATACGCTTGAACAATTAGCTAGTCAGTTTATTCCGTATGCCGAAGGTGCAGCAAAAATTAAAATCTGGGATGCAGGCTGTGCAATGGGACCTGAACCATATACTTTCGCAATCGTTCTAGCTGAGAGAATGGGATATTTCCAGTATAAACGAGTTGCAATCGATGCAACCGATATTGACGAGCAGGACACTTTTTGCAAAATAATAGAAGAGGGTATCTATCCTATTGGTGAGCTATCAAGAATGCCACCAAATATTTTAGAAAAGTATTTTTCGCGAGTTGCTGATAGTGAGAATTACCAGATAAATGAGATGATTAGAAGCAGAGTGAAATTTACTAAAAATGATATTCTTACTTTGAATCCAATCGATTCAAATTACCATCTTGTCATTTGTAAAAATGTACTGCTTCATTTTACTCAGGAGCAGAGAATTGAAGTAATCAAGATGTATCATTCTGCACTTGCTCCGGGTGGCATGTTGGTGACTGAGCAAACGCAAAAATTGCCTGCTGAATGTGAGCATTTGTTCACACAATTAGCAAATGATGCAAATGTATTTCAAAAAATATGAGTTGATTGTCCATAATGAAAGTAAGCCTTCTCAAAGGTAATCCTACTGTTTATTCTGCTAATTCATACCTTATCAGGGGGGATTGGAACAAACTTGATGATATTAATACCCTGATTGACGCTGGAACTGATGGTTCAATTTTAGAGGAATTAGAAAGCATATCGACCGGTGTAGGAAAAAGGCGTGTAGAGCAGATAATTCTTACCCACGAACATTTCGATCATAGTGGAGGTTCCAAGATTTTCAAAGAACTTTATAAAGCTACTGTACTTGCATATAATAAACTTCCTTATGTCGATGTTAAAGTGTACGATTATATGGATGTAAGGTTGGGAGATAGAGATGGGGTAATTCTTTATACTCCAGGTCATTCCAATGATTCTATATGTATTTACTGTGAGGAAGAGCAAGTGCTCTTCTCGGGAGACAGTCCAATTTTTATTAAATCTCCAGGTGGATCCTATTCAGGTTATTTTGTTGATGCTTTAAAACGTCTAGCCAGACTGAAGATTAAAACAATATACTCCGGACATGATAATCCTATAATTGAACAGGCTGAAGATATTATCCGCTATTCATTGAAAAATGTTCTCGCAAGTAAAATTGTAGATGGCAGGATCTAGGCTTCTGAGTATTTTGAAAGCATTTCCAATACTGCATTATAAACCTCATCGGCATTGATAGTGTTAACATCATCAATGTCTTTGTTGTTTTTGTCAGGTGAAACAATAATCCTCTTATCTGTTAATGGTCCCCATCTTCTTTTGCCAATATGAGAGGTGTTCGGATATATCCCAACAACCGGTATTTCTGCTGCAGCAGCTAAATGAATAACACCTGTCGAATTTGAAATCAAAACTCTTGCTTTGGAAATAAGAGAAAGCATTTGCCCTAGTGTTAATCTCCCGCACAGATTAACAGCATCAAGGTTATATTTCAATACTTCCATACATTGAGGCATCTCTGAATCAATTCCTGTAATTATAATTTTAATATTATGTCTTTGAGAAATCATTTCTGATAATTTTCCAAAATTGGCTGGACTCCAATCTCTCGCTGATCCTTTTGAGCCGGGATGAATGATCAGATAATCGGAATTGTTTTCAATTCCATTTTCTTTAAGAATTTCTTTTACTTTTTGTGAATCCTCTTCGTATTCCAGTGGTTTGATTAATTTCACTTCAAAGTCCTTGTCTGCTATTGAAGATAATAATCTAACGTTATACTCTGCTTCGTGTAGAGAACCGGTCTTTCTGTGGTCATGTACTTTGTGATTAAACAGAAATGAATACCATCTGTATGCCGATCCAATCCTAATAGGAACACTTGCTCTAAAAGCACTGAATACTTCATCAAAAACAGGTCGTGGAAAGAAAACAGCATCAAATTTATTCTCATTAAATATCTGCATAATTCCATTATCGGTAATATCAATATAAAAAGCTTCATCAACAAATGGATTTTTTTCCAGAAGCGCAGATGTGTATGATCTCGCAATTACTGTAATCTTTATTTCACTATTAAATTCTCGGATTGCTCTGCACAGAGGTAAAGTTAATACCATATCTCCAATACGGTCTGTCCTGACCACCGCAACTGATTTTACATTATGAAAGTTAGTTTTGTTCAAGTTATCAAATTAATCAATAAATAAACTTCAAATTATGGATATGTAATTTAATTAAAAAATGAACTTATTTTAATAAATTGCATTTCTTGTTTTCAAAGATAGCAATAATGAATATTCAATTTCTTAAAAATAAATTCTTTGTAATTCCACTTTGTGTAATCTTGTTCCCTGTAATAACAGGACTATTCAGTTGTGGTAGCAATTTTGGAACTATGAATCATTATGGTACAGGTAATTATTATTTTGCATACTTGCGCGCTAAGGATACAGTTTATCTTCTTGGAAACAACTATATCGAAATTACTCTTAAGAATCAAACTGCAACTTTATATCGTCGTGAAGATACTTCAATATCTTATAAAATTTCGTCTGGTACGGATATGATACCGGAAGGACTCATAACCCCCGATGGTCTCTATACTGTACAGTCCAAAAGCCCTATCGCTACCTCTAAACAGTTTAATGATGCAGAACTTTTCAATTGGATTGGCTTCAACGGCAATGTAGGATTCCATGGACTGAAGGGAAACGGATATTACTGGCTGCTCGGCAAGCGGCCATCCTCGCATGGATGCGTAAGAATATCCAGAGAAGATGGTGCAGAATTGTATAAACGTGTTTCATTGGGATCTCCTGTTCTAGTATATCACGATGAACCTGCTTTAGTTCTTAAATTTGCATCGTTAAAAGAATACAAACCGGAAAAAGATATTCTTCTCGAAAGAAATTTCAAATTCAATTCAAAACTATTTAATAATCGAGTTAACTCCCTATACAGTGGGAAAGCGTTAAGAAATAATTACGAGAAAATATTTATTGATGGAAAAACTTTAATGAAGCCAGGTGGTTTCAATATAGGTATTTATGAGAAAGTACCAGCACGACAGTATTTGCCGTTGGTTAGCAGGATATTTGTTAACACAGAAAGGGATAATACCTATAAACTCAAGCCAATACCATTAATTGCGGACTCGCTTTTCAAATCAAAAACAAAAATTGATTCTTTAAAACAGAACTCTATGAAATGAAACTAGATTCAATAATAATTACTTATTTCCTTGGAGTTTACTGTCAATTTCTTTTCTCTTTAGCTTCTTTGGTATTGTGTAATAAGTTGGAGGATAAAGCTGTTTTGCAGGGGCAACACTGCTTTGCTCTTCATCTTTGGATGTGTTAGCTGAAGATTCGATTTCCTTTGATTCTGAAGGTCTGCTGATGATTGTTTCTGTATGACTAGGTTCAGCACTTGACCCAGGTTGATGTTCAACCGATGGAATATTCATTATTTTGTTCGTATCCTTAGGCTCAAAAGTATTCTTCAAAAAGCCCATTCTCTTTGTAGATGAAGCCATATAATTATCAGCCATCTGGTAATGCTCTTCCGGAGTCTTTTTCACAGAATTCGACTTGGGTTTTACTGGCTTCACTATCTTCTTAACATCTGAATAGTTTATTGGATTTTGTCGGAAATCAGTACTATCCATGAAAGTAGATGCTAATTCATCATTGCTAAGAATTCTTCTTTCTGATTTCGAATTCATTGGCGACATGATTTTCCTTTCAGGTTGCTTACGAACAATAATCTTCTTCTCAGGCTTTTTCTCGACTAGTAAATTCCTTAGTATAGCTCTGTATCTGTAAAATTCACATTCATATATACCCAATGTTTGAAGCACAGTAAAAAATGACTTGAGATGGATTACCGGAGTCCCATTTCTATAAATTATCGGAAGGCTTAGCTGTCCTGCTCTTTCCTCACCTTCTATTTTAGCATAAATAAAGAATGTACCGGGTTGATAATATAAAACACAGTTCTTGTAGAGTATTTCGTGGCTCTCATTCAGATGAATTGATAATGGCAGAATCTGCTTCGTAGCATCAATTAACGATATGTATTCATTGCCATTAATGAAAATATAAGGTAGGTTGATCATCTTTCCGTCGGGCATGGCTACGCGGTAAAAGTCAGCGGAGATACTCCTTCCGGTTAAAAGGACTAAGAATAGAAAAAATATAATATTTGATTTCTTGTACATCTGATTAAGGTTTCAGTTTTTAAAACTATGTAAATTACGAAAACAGAAAATTAGATGCACATATTTTTAATTCTTCAGATTAAATTAATGTCAATTCTTCACTTTGAGTATCAAATCCTTTCCCTATCTCTATAACTTTTAGCTCTGCTTTGTTAAGGTAGTCCTTAAGAATCGTGGTTAGTTCCATTCCTTCTTCATAAACCTTCATCATTTCTTCAAGCGGAGTATCAGAATTATCAAGAATATCAATTATTTCCTGCAGACGGCTCAATTGCTCTTCGAAGTTTTTCTTTGTAGATTTCATAATTCTATCCTAAATATTGATTGTCGAGTATTTGACTTAAAACTTTTTGCTTGTAACGCTGAATAACTATTTTATCCGTATTCTTCAATTGATAATTATTCCCTATAATTGCACCTGATTCATTTCGCAGAATAGCAAAACCTTTCTTCAATGGATTATCGGGATTAAGTGATAGTAAGTGTGCTTCTATCCTGCTCAGATGCTGATTCTGAGATTTAATATTTCTGGACACTGTTGATTGTAATGAACTTTCAAGCTCATCTACAAATTGCTGGTTTTGGCGGATTTTATCAATAAATTTCCGTACACTAAAAGAATTTAGGAACGAAAATATATCATCTTTTCCGACTTCGATTCTTGATGACATAGAATCCATCATCCTACGTGATAAATCCGAAAAATAATTATTATAATCAGCTAAAGTGTTTGTCGTAACAAGCTCTGCTGCAGCCGTTGGAGTTGGTGCCCTCAAGTCAGCCACAAAATCAGCTATTGTGGTGTCTGTTTCATGTCCAACAGCGGATACAATAGGTATTTTTGATGAGTAAATCGCTTTTGCAACTTCTTCAGTGTTGAATGGCCAAAGGTCTTCAATTGATCCGCCACCTCGACCTACAATCAGGACGTCGAGTGACAGTTTCTGCATTTCTCTGATGGCTGAAGCAATATCGGCTGATGCATCATCCCCTTGAACCTTAGCCGGTCGGAAATAAATTGTTGCCGCAGGGAATCTTCTGTTGATTGTGGTCTTCATATCCTGGATTACTGCACCTGTTGGCGAAGTGATTATTCCAATTGACAAAATAATTTCCTGCAAAGGTTTCTTCCTCTCCAGATTAAAATATCCTGCTTCGCCTAATTTCGCTTTTAATGCTTCGAAAGCTAAGTATAAATCTCCCTGTCCTTCAGGAGTAACACGTGTGATATCAATCTGATAATTTCCACGTGGTGGATACACTGAAAGTGCACCACGTACAATGGCTTTCATTCCATTTGTCAATACAAAATTCACCGGACGGCTTTTCCAGAGAGTGCACTGAATCTGTGCCCCATCATCTTTCAATGTAAAGTACCTGTGCCCGGAAGAATGATTAATAAGATTTGATATTTCCCCTTTTACGGTTATATCTCCGAACTCATTCTCAAGTACTCGTTTTATCGAACCAGTTACTTCGCTTACTGTTAGTATTGTGTTTTCTTTCATATTACAAAAATAAATAAAATCATGCGAAATTATGTCGCAGATAATATATTTAAAAAAATCTTAGTTGTAATTACCGGATGGATACCTAAATCATCAATTGAAGTTCTTCAATCTTCTGATTATAAAAGTCAGCTTTTTCCGGATTTCTCAGGCAAAGTTCCTTGTATGTTCCCAATGCTTCGGAATATGCACCCTGTGCAACAAGTATTGATGCGTAAGTGTCAGAAACTATCATAGGACTATTGTCCACAGATTCATCGGATTCATCATATTCCATGTCATTGGAGTTGATGTCATAGTTCCTATGTTGAATTAAATCATCACCAAAGTGTATTGAAAAGTCAGGGAAGATGGGTATGTGCTTATCACTTCTCTCTTTTGATCTCCTGCTTCTTGCTCGAAGCGGAGTATAATTTAATCCAGGAATTAATGCTGGATTACTGGATTTCAAAGAGTTTATATTTACGTCACCAGCATCATAAGAAACAACTAAGCGAAGAAAATTTTCCTGATCTGCCCTGGAATCATTTTCATTAATTCCATGTTCAGCAGTTTCCTCAAATTCAATAGGATCCTCGTCGATCATTTCATCTGATTCAATAATTACATCAATAACATCAGAATCCGCTTCATTATCAGGTTCCAATCCAATTTCAGAATAACTACTTGTTTCCTTTAACTCAATAGGATATTCTTCATCAATTGCCTCAGATTCAATAGATATATCAGATATATCATCGACATCAGAATCCGCTTCAATATCAGGTTCCAATCCAATTTCAGAATAACTAATTGTTTCCTCTAACTCGATAGGATCTTCTTCATTAATTGCCTCAGATTCAATAGATATATCAGATATATCATCGACATCCGAATCCGCTTCATTATCAGGTTCCAATCCAATTTCAGAATCATTAAGAATTTCTTCAACTGCAATGGGTTCATCCGAAATGAAGGATTCAGGCACAACAGCTGTGTCAAAAACATCTAACAATGATCCATTATCAACCTCTGTCTGATTATTGAAAGTTTCGGATAGAGAATTAATTAGTCTGTTGATTGGAAATTTAGCTTTAGCTTCAGCAATTATTAACTGAGCATTCTCGTAATCATATATTTCGTTATATGCTTTGGATAATATAATATAACCAAGCGGATAATCAGGATATTGTTCTTTTCCTCTCATACACAAATCAATAACAGAGGAAAAGTCACCATTGTTGAACATTTCCTCTGCATCGATAGCAAAAAGTATAGATAGATTTTCCATTAACTTAATAAAATGAATTGAATTAAACTTATCTTCTGCTTCCGAATATTCTCAGAAGGAAAAGGAATAAATTGATAAAATCTAAGTAAAGTATTAATGCTCCCATGATTGATGTTTTTGCAGCAGTTGCTTCATCGCCGTACTGTACTTCATACATTTGTTTAAGTTTCTGAGTGTCATAAGCCGTCAAACCAGCAAAAATAATAACTCCCAGAATACTAATAGCAAAATGCAAAGCTGAACTGGCGATAAACATATTAAGCAAAGAGGCTACAATTATGCCAATCAAGCCCATAAACATAAAGCTACCCAAACCCGATAAACTCTTCTTCGTAACAAATCCATAGAGGCTTAGTCCACCAAACATTGTAGCCGCTACAAAGAAAGTAGTCGATATTGATTCTACTGTGTAAGATAGTAGAATAACAGACATCGTTAAACCATTAAGGAATGAATAGGCAAGAAACGAAATTATTGCAGTGTTCTTTGACATTTTTTCTATTCTTGCTGACAAAAATATTACCAGTCCAAGCTCAGCAAGAATCAGTATAATCATATAAGGAAGAACCATCATTAATAGTTCTTCGCTTGAAGATATAAAGTAAGCTGTGAGAGCTGTGACAAGCATTCCTCCTACCATCCAACCATAAACTTTGGACATAAACTTCTGCTGTGCCTGCACCACCGAATTGTCTTGTATTGGACTAACGAAACTTCGATTATCCATATTAAATCCTTATTATTTTTTGATAATTCTTTTTATGTTTGCTAAACTATTAGATTTTCAAATTATTAAGAATGATTTAGATGAAAAATATTTTTGAAATATGGGTTAAAGTTCCCTATTTATAACAAAATTTGCAAAATTAATCAGAGAAGTCTTTGAATCAGATTCAGGTAATATGCTTAGTTCAGCTATTGCTTTTGTAGATAGTTCTATAGCTTTTTTCATTGCATATTCAATTCCTCCGAATTCAGATGCAAATTTAATAATTTCATTTATATTCTTTTTTCTTAAATTTCCATTCTTAATCAATTTAATTATTTCTTTAGATTTAACTTTGTCCACCTGTGTCAATGCAAATAATAAAGGCAAAGTAATTTTCTTTTCCTTAATGTCATTTCCTACAGGTTTACCGATTTGTGCACTTTTTGCCTGATAATCAAGCAGATCATCTTTAATCTGGAATGCTAAACCAAGGTATTCTCCATAATTATACATAGCCTGATGATATTCTTTGTTGTCTGTCGCACTCAGAGCACCAAGCTGGCATGCCGAAGCAATTAGGGATGCTGTTTTGTCTGATATAATCTTAAAGTAAGTCTCTTCATCAATATGGTTGTCCTTGCTCTTCTGTATCTGAAGCAGCTCGCCTTCACTCATTCTTTTAACACTAGTTGATAAGGATCTCAAAAAATCAAATTCATCATTATCAATTGCTGCTAATAATCCTCTTGACAAGAGATAATCTCCGAAAAGAACGGCAATCTTATTACTCCAGGCACTATTGATTGATGCAATGCCACGACGTTCGCTGGCTTCATCAACTATATCGTCGTGAACAAGTGTGGCAGTATGCAAAAGCTCAGTCATTGAAGCCGCTATAAAACTTCGGCTGTTTATTCCACCGCAAGCCTCAGCACTAAGAAATACAAGTGTGGGTCTAACTCTCTTTCCCTTTTTCTTAGTGATGTATCTAACGATTAGATCAAGAAGGGATACCTTTGAACGCATCAAATTCTTGAAAAAATCATCAAACTCATCTAAACTTTTTTCTATTGGTTTTGCTATTTCCTTAATATTCATCAATTTGTAAATCTTATCATTTATAATATTATTCAATTTTTTGAAAAACTATAGTTTGCCATTTCTTAAAAATGATTCCAGATCGGTCACATCATCTTTACTACCAACAAAGAAAGGTACTCTCTGATGAATGTGTTCCGGAACAATATCCATCAACCTTTGAGTCCCTGATATTGCTTTACCTCCAGCCTGTTCAATTATCATTGCAAGTGGATTCGCTTCATAGACCAATCTTATCTTACCTTTTGGTGAAGACGAATCTTCAGGATATAAATAAATTCCTCCATAGTAAATGGTTCTATGAATATCAGCTACAGATGTTGCGATGTATCTCAGGTTATAGGGTCTTTCACCGTCTTCACTAGGTGTTTTTAGATAGGTCACAAAATCTCTGATTCTCTGGTTATTCCATTTATAAAAATTTCCTTCATTGCAACTATAAAGCTTACCTCGGTTCGGTATTCTAAGATTCTCGAATGTCATAATGAATTCACCGATTGTTGGATCATAAGTAAAAACATGTGTCCCATGCCCACTTGTATAGACAAGTGTGGTGCTGCTTCCGTATAGCACATAACCTGCTGCTACCTGTTTGTGTCCTGGTTGAAGAATATCTTCAAGCGTTCCGTCAGCTTTTGAGTCTGGATCAATTCTCTGGTAAATAGAGAAAATTGTTCCAATAGTTATGTTAACATCAATATTTGTTGATCCGTCCAATGGATCGAAAACCAGAACATATTTTCCTTTAACATATTTTTCGGGTATTGGAATTAACCCGTCAGACTCTTCGGAAGCCATTACACATATATTACCACCATGATCCATTGCTCTTATAATTACTGAATTGGAGTAATCATCAAGCTTTCTTACAATATCTCCATTATAATTCTTATTATTTGTCAGACCAAGAATGTCATTCAACCCGGCACGGCGAACTTCCCATGCTATTATTCTCAAAGCTAAAGTCAGATCCTGCATCAAACTGGAGAAAGTACCTGTTGCTTCAGGATGTAACTCTTCTTCTTGCTGTATATGAGAAGGGATAGTTACCAGACGGGTAGTTCTAATCATAATTAAATATTCTTTAAATCAATTTAAAACATTAAAAATAGTTAATTATATATGGAAAAACAAATGATATTAATTATCACTGTTAATAAGAATTAATAGAAATACAACAATTATCATATATATAATTTTCTAAACCTTATGTATTACTCGGCTGAATCGATCTCTTTAAAATATTATGGAATCAATAGCCACGAGCTTTAGCTCGTGGAAAACTTCTAATTATTTTAATTGACTTTAGTCGAAATTGCTCTGTTTTGTGGGGATAAATCCCCAAATAATTTCATTATTATCTTTTCACCACGAGCTAAAGCTCGTGGCTATACATTGATTAACAGAGAATGAACCAATCCTCCTATCTATTACTCGGAATTCTGACAGCCAGAACGGGGCAGGGAGCTTTTCTCAGAACCTTTTCTGTTGTACTGCCAAATAACAGATGCTCAAAACCACTTCTGCCATGTGTTGCTATGCAAATCAAATCAACTTGCTCTGCAAAAGCATATTCAATTATCTGATCTGAAGGTCTGCCGCTTTTTAGGGCTATGGCAACATTAATGTTGTCTTTTACCAGTTCAGTTTTGAGTAGCTCCATTTGATTCAATGAATTATTATTTAGCTCCATTTCAAGATCTATAAAGCTAGCTTGTGCGATTCCCATATCCGCAGGATATACTGTGTGTTCAATTACATGCAGAATGTGTAGTTCTGCACCGGTTGATTGAGCAAGCTCTTTTGCATAATTCAGTGCAATGCCAAACTGTTCCGAAAAGTCGGTAGGGACTAAGATTTTATTAAATTGAAACATGACACTATCCTATAATTATTTTGGTACTGCTTTGTCGTAATCTTTGTTTCTAATCTTCTGCAAATCCTGTAGTGCCTTACTCTTGCACCCTCTTTCAGTTGTCCCCATTCTTACCTCCCAGTAACCGTCCTCACGCGGAGTCCATATTATCTGTTCATAGCGCATTGATTTGGGATATTTAACATTGGTAAGCCCAGGGCTTGCGACGATAAAATTCTGGCATAATCTTTCAAATTGAATATCAACAACATCTGTCTTGTACTTTAGCGAAAGATTGTATCCATCAATTGTTTGTTCATAAACCCAGTAAACATCTTCAGGATTTATTTTCCCACTATAGATAAAGTTTGCATCCTGCCCATTTCTCAGAAAGAATTTCTCGTCCGTTGAGGTTACTGTCAGTACAGTATCTGGATTGTTTGCAGGCATTTCACCGGTCATTGGTGCCACATCCTTGTCAGTAGGAATTGATATTGTGTTAGTTACTGATACCTGAGGTTTATCCTCTTCTTTCACTTCCGTAGGCTTGTATCTGAATTTTGTACAAGAAGTTAAACCAATTAAAGCCATCATAGAAACTAGTAGAATAGTATTTTTCATTTCATCACCCAGAATGTTTATTCATAATTATTTAAAATTTTATCTGCTCTTGCAACTACCTTATCAATTAGTATCTGTGGCTTTCTGACAGTTATCAGATCACCCCAGCTCAGAAGCCAGGCTACGAAATCAGTTGCTATCGGCACAGTCATTCTTATTGTTAAATTTCCGTTTCGATCAGTGGCAAATCTCTGCGATGTATGCCATTTCCTGTTCTCAAAGTAATGAGCATACTTGCTTTGAATATAAAGTTCAACATCTTCTGTTTGTCCCCAGTACACTCCGAATCTAATTTTTGCGAATTCATCCAAATCAAAATCAGGCAATTCATGCTGATAATTATCCTTTTCGTTTATCGCTTCTAATCTATGTATTGCAAAGGCTACATGACTATTGTGAACAGGAAGATAAGCTACTACATAAAGATAACCTGCATAAGTGAATATTGATCTGAAGAATGCCGTATAGAGTCGGCTCTCATCTGATTCCACGGGCCTGTACTGTATGTCTGCCCATTTCTTATTAGTAATCTGGTAAATCACTCTTCGTATCAATGGATCGAAATCTGTATAATCAAACTGACCGATATTCTTGTCCCAATACAAACTCTCTTCGAGAAACACATCTTCTGGTGCCACATAATCCAGCTTTTTCGATAATTTTGTTGCTTCAGCTTCAATCATCGTCCCCTTAAAATTCTTCAGATATGCCTTTAAAATATGGAACGACAGCAACTCGCTAGATTCAATTTTCGGAATTGATGGTCTTCTGCTAACTTTTGAATAATAATAATAAGGAGACTTGCCGTCCTGATAAGACTCGACAAGTGTTTCACATTCCTGAAGTAGCTGTAAGTCTCGTTGAACAGTTCTTAGCGATACTTCTCCAAACTCAATATCAATTTCTTTTTTAAAGTCCTTAGCCGTAAATTTATAGCCATTCTGTAGCTTCTTCAGCATCCAGACTACTCTTCTGGCTTGCAAAGATTGCCCTGATTCTTCTCCCGATTTTTTTTTCATAATTTTTTTTCATCTATTTTTATAAATGACATTTTGTGACGTACTGCCTTGTATTTTTGCAATGTAAATATTATTTTCCAAATAATAAAGAGTTATTTATGAATCCCTCAGTTGCAAAATTAATCGACAGCGTATCCTTTGGCTCACCCCAGAGCTACAAGAATATGACAGTTATCCCTTTATTCCATAATAATGGTGATAAACTAATTTACAGAACATTATCCGAATCAATCAAAGCTAAGGAAGTTGAAATTACCGAGGTAAGTGAATCCGGCCATGTTCCAGAATTGAAAGTAATCAACCACTCCGATAATCTTGTTCTGATTATTGATGGAGAACAGTTCATCGGGGCAAAGCAAAACCGCGTTATCAATGCTACCGTTCTTCTCGAAAAGAAGACTACGACCATTATCAATGTTGCCTGTGTGGAGCAGGGAAGGTGGAACTACAGCAAAAACAAACACTTTGCTGATTCCGATAACCTAATGAACTATGAAATCCGTGCAAAACGGATGGCTTCGGTCAACATGAGTTTAAAGGTATCGAATAAATTTCGTGCTGATCAATCTGAAGTATGGGAAGATGTTGCCGCATTCAGCCGTAAAGCTAAAGTGGTAAGCAATACTATGGCAATGGATGAAGTATATGAAAAAAATGAGAAGGCATTTGAAGATTACCAAAAGGAATTTAAAACGGTAGAAAATCAAAAGGGAATGATTATCATCATCAACGGAGAGATCGCAGGAATTGAGTATCTGTCCAATTCAGAGTCATTCTCAAATGTAGCCGAAAAGCTCATTAAGAGCTATTCTTCAACAGCACATTTTGACAATAAGGAATATAAAGAAGTAGATTATGTTAATCAATGTAAAGAATTTCTAAACTATATCCGCTACGGATACGAGAACATGTATAAATCTGTCGGTCTGGGAGAAGACTATCGTTACGAATCAAAAGAAGGTTTTGCATCTGCTCTGGTTCACGAGTCCGAGGTTGTCCATTTCGTCGGTGTCCGGCTCCCCAACGAAAAGGAATTCTCAAAAACACAAAGAATAATTATTTAATTATGGAATTTGTCATCCCTGCGCAAGCGGGGATACATCCCAAAAACAAATCCCACTGGGGATATCAGTTGCTATTTCTTACTGGTAATCGTTAATGTTTGATTGGAAAATGTTGCTTTCTGGCAATCTCATTACAAATGCAGGCTCTATTTCGTTCTGGAAGAATTCGGAAGTTTAATAATAAATGTTGTACCAATGTTCTCATGGCTTTCAACCTGAATAGTTCCTTTGTGAAGTTCAACACATTTTTTAACAATTCCCAAACCTAACCCATAACCTGCAGTAGTTGTAATATTCGATGCACGATAGAATGTCTCGAATAGATTATGAATGTCTTCTTTAGGTATTCCGATACCAAAATCCTTGACAATGAAGACAGTTTCAGCGTCGGTAACATCAACATTAAGAACAATGTCTTTATCCGGTGTTGAGTATTTAACAGCATTAGAGAGTAGATTAGTCAATATATGCGCAACTAGAGTTTCATCCAGATAAATATCAGGATTAGTTGAATTAAACAGATATTGAATTGGTCTATCTAATTTATTAGTAATTTCAATATTTCTAATAACAGACTTGCAGAATGGATTAAGATCAATAAATTCTACATTAAATTCATATTTATCAGATTCGAGTTTGTCAACTGTTAGTACATTTTCGAGAAGATGAGTCATGCCAAGAATTGTATTTTGAATCCTGTCGAAGTGTTTTGCCTTTTCCTCAACTGTCCAGTTGTCGCTGTAGCGTCGCAACAAGTCAGTAGAAAGCATTATCGAAGTAAGTGGAGTTCTGAATTCATGCGATATCATGTGAATGAATCTATGCTTAAGGACATTAAGATCTTTTTGTTTCTCTAAGGCAATCCTCATTCTTTCGTCAGATTCTTTCCTCTCTGTTATATCTATAGCTGTCAGGATCACCCACGATGGAGAATCATCTGAAACTATATACTCAAACGAAACAAGAGCCGTTCTCTCGGTGCCGTCCATCCTTGTTATTAATAATTCCTGATTGTCAATATTGATATGAATTTTTGCGTTCTCAATTAGTTCTCTAAAAGAAGATAAGTCTGACCAAAGTGAGACTTCATCCACTCTCTTATGCAGGATATTCTCTGAACTATAGCCTGTTAATTCCTCGAAGGAAGTGTTTACATCGATATAGGTGTTTTCTGCGACTCCAATCATAGCAATAGCGATAGGACTTGAGTAAAACAATTTGCTGAAAACAAATTCACCTGTATCGGCTTCATCAGATTCAATCTTGTTAAACGTAATATCCTCGCAGTTTTCGAGTATATATCTTGGAATATTTAAACTATCTTTGATAAGTGACTTGTTGGTTCGGAAAATTTTAAGCGTATTATTCTTGGTTTTTCTTAGTTCTGTTTCTATCTCAATAGGACCACCACTAACAATTAGCTCTGAATCAGTCTGATTATAATATTCTGCAAGTTCCTTAGTGAATATCTGGGATGCCGTTTTTCCGGCTAAGTCTTCGAGTGAGTAACCGGTCGATTTCTCAGCAGAGGCATTAAGATATATAAACCTGAACGAATCAACATCTTTTACAAAGACAGGATTGGGAAGAATATCAAGAATTGACTTGAAGAATTGGTTTGTAAATAATAAATCATTAGTCTCCTCTTCAGACTGACTAGGTAGAGCTTCACATGAGTCAGTTACATTGTCTCGGCTGATGCCAAGTAATAAATGAAGTGGAATAGACATAGAAATTGACTTTATTAATTGTTTTGGATTAATCACCAAGAGTAATATCGTCAATTCCCATGAAAAAATGAAGCATAAAATTACTATCTGTTAATAATTATTCCGGTAGCTTAGGTTCTGCCATCATTACTTCCTCCCGGCTAAGCGTTACACTGCCTGGGTTAGCACCTTTAGGCTTATGAACGTACTTTTTGTAAGTGTAACAAACTGGAGTATATTTTGCTTTTTTCGACCCCGAATAATAAGCAGTTATAGATGCCGCTTTCTGCATTATATGTTTGGGTACCTTTTCTTCCTTGTTTAATCTCAAAACAGCATGAGAGCCCGACGATCCTCTGGCATGAAACCACAAATCATTCGGCTTTGCAAATCTGAGTGTCAGCTCATCGTTGTTTGCTGCATTTTTGCCAACATAAAGAATATAACCATCGCCAAGATCAAACATCCTGAAGCGTGATTCCTGCTCCTGTTCTACGTTTTCCTGCTTGAGGATATCTTTGTATTCGCCCATGATTTTTTCAAATTCTTTCTTTGTTTGTGCATCTGTCAGTTTCTGTAAGGCTGTGGACGATCTGCTCAATTTGTCTTTCAATTGAGGCAGAAGCCTTTGTCTTGCTTCGTAAGCCTGGACCAAATCTTTTGACTTGTCGAAATACCTTTTTGCATTCTCAGCAAGATTCAGTTCAGTTTTAAGCTTGATTTCTCTTGACTCTCCAGTCCAGTCGTTTAAGACGATTTTATCGCCGAATTTTGTTTTTATATCCGGCTGTGACAGAAGTAATTCTGCAAATAATCTATACTTTTTTTGACGTTCGTCATTCAATTCAACATGGGTTGTTTGTTCAATTCTGGATTGGAGTTTATCTCTGATTCTCGTCAATCTTGGAATAATATTCTTCTTTAATTGAGTAACCTCCGACTCAATCAGATCTTTCCTTATTCTATGCTCAATTGCTTTGCTTATCGAATTATAAGTCCCAACTATCTCTGGATAATCATCAATCGTAGTCATAGATAGCAATAACTCACCGAATTTGTTTCTAAGCAAGTAAAACTCATTCGATGTTAGTATCTCGGTTTTGAATTTAACTGCCGACTCAATCAATTCACTCAGCTCATCTTGATCGAGTTCGCTTACTTTTGTTTCTGTGTTAAAATTTCTGTTCTTTAGGAATTGTTTCGCATAGTATTTTCCAAGATAAGGATATACAGCCGATAGATGCTTCAAAATGCTTCTATCTTCAGGTTCTGAGTATTCCTTATCAACGAACAGATTCTTCGTTGTCTTGCCCTTAAGATCGGTTCCAGCTTTGAACGAATCAACAATGTTGATGCCTTCAGCCAGAATAATATTATTCCTGCTACCACCATATAGAAGAACAATCAGTGTAGCTCGCCCAAGCTGTAGCTTGATTACCCTGTCATCAGGTTTTAGGGTTACCTCAGTCAACTTCGAACCGATTAATCTTGGTAATAAATCTGTAGAGTTACTTCCGGCACGACTGAAGGATTGTCTAAGATAAAGCGCACCGTACCTGGCTTCACCGCGAAACTGCATGTAGTTTATCTTTTCACCATCATAAAAGCCAAGCATCAGGCTGTCTTTTTCCTGTGTGAAGCATTCGACTAATACTGAACCGCAAAGCGTCCTCAGTTCCTCAGTAAGCTTTTGTAATGTGTAATGGTGTCTTATCATAGTTAAAAAAGAAAACTCATTCCGGTGTGTTCCAAAATGAGTTTAAAATTAATTTCTGTTCTTACTATTCAATATTTTGGATTTGTTCTCTGATTCTCTCAATTTCTTCTTTCAGGTTTACAACAATCTGTGAGATTTCTGCACTGTCGGATTTTGATCCAATAGTATTGGTCTCACGATTCATCTCCTGAACAAGAAAGTTAAGCTTCTGACCAACCGGTTCCTTAGCTTTAAGTATCTCATGGAAGAACTTTATATGTGATTTCAGCCTAACACATTCTTCCGAAACATCAAGCCTGTTGGCAATCATTACGATTTCCATCTGAATTCTTGTTTCGTCGATTTCGTCGCTTTCGAAGAGCTGTGCAATTTTGTGGCGAAGTTTTTCTCTTTCATCGGGAACACGCTGAACGCTCAGCACTTCAACTTTTTCAACTGCATGACCAATTTTCTTTACTCTTTCCTGAATGTCCTTGACTATATTCTGTCCTTCTTTTTGACGCATTCTGTCGAGATTCCTCAATGCTTCAATCATAGCCTTGCGAACTACTTTCCAATCGTATTCGCTGTCAACATCATCCTGTTTACTATTGAATAACTGTGAGAATGTAAGCAGATGTTCCAGCGTTACCGGTTCTTTGATCTTTAATTTTTTATTAAGAGATTTAAGGGAATCAAACGTTGATTGAGCTGCTTCCTCGTTGATAGCGAACAATTTCTCCTGTGAATCATACTCAATGTTGACGCTCAGGGCAACAGAACCTCTTGCAAGATTGGCTTTCACCAGGTCGCGTATGTCTAGTTCCCTGTGATAGAGTGATTTCGGGAGCTTACAGTTAATATCAAGATATCTGCCGTTCAAACTCTTCACTTCGACAGTGACTTTTGTTCCTTTATCTGAAGCTTCAGCTTTACTGAAGCCCGTCATGCTTTTCACCATAAATCTTTTAATCCGTTGTATTTAAATAAACTTCAAAATTAACACATTTTCGTCGTTATCCCAAATAAGAGATGAATTCAGACAGGATATTGTAATCAAAGAAAATAAAATAGTGTGTCTTTGCGAGCTGGACTTCTCATTCAGGTGAATGACAGTGTCGTCAGGGTTGGAATCGTCGAAGGTGAATACCTCTGCTTCAGCAGAAGAATGACCATGAATTCTTCTTTGTGCTTTATGGACAGCTGATTGTGGACTACGAAGACCAAACTGCGCTACTGAATCCAAATCAGGGAATAACTATCTCCAAAGAAAACTGTGATGCTCATGGTTGAGACTTATTCAATAGAACCGATAGGAGATTAAGAAAAAATAAATAATATAATATTTTACTTTAGTCTGTTTGACAATTGTTATAATTTGCCTTATTTTAAAGATTAAAGAAGATTATATAATCTAATATTAAATTATGAGGCATTTGAGATGAGAAAAATTGATTATTTTTTATTGCAAATGTAATTTAAATGATGACCAAATCAAAAAATATTATACTCGCTATTCTTTTGCTTTTCCCTGTTCTTTCAGGGAATCCACTCAATGCTCAATCGCCTTACGAGGCAGACTGGCTGAAGGAATTGGTGATTACCGGTGTGGGGTTAGGCTCTGCTGTGCTGGCTTCGTCTCTTGATGCACAATTGAAGCCACTGACTAGAGAGGAGATCAATACTCTGGACAGGAACTCGATAAACAGTTTCGATCGCTGGGCTACGAACAATTACTCAACAAATGTTTCAAAAGCCAGCGATATACTTGCTGTAACCCTGGGGCTTAGTCCTCTGGCTCTGCTTGCAGGTAAGGAAGTTCGAAACGACTTCTTTATTGTTGGCGGAATGTACTTCGAAACGCTTCTCTTTTCAGTATTTACCCCAACTTATCCA
Source organism: uncultured Hyphomicrobiales bacterium (assembly GCA_964464375.1). Lineage (GTDB taxonomy): Bacteria > Bacteroidota > Ignavibacteria > Kapaibacteriales > UBA2268 > CAIOZA01. The sequence goes on along the minus strand of CAYXFU010000045.1, from coordinate 4,020 downwards.
AAGGATCTGGTTAAAAGGATCCGCCCATTTGCTTATAATCCATCCGCTCCAATCGATAAGAAACTCGATGTGGACAGCAGGAGATCCTTCTTTTCCGGTCACACATGTGTTACATTCTCATCAGCTGTGTTTCTGGCTACGGTGTATGGAGACTATTATCCCGATTCTCAGTACAAGAACTACGTTTGGGGTGGAGCACTGATTGTTGCAAGTGCAGTTGACTTCCTCAGAATCGAAGCAGGTGCACACTTCCCGACAGATGTTATAGCCGGAGCTATCGTTGGTTCAGCAATAGGATGGGCAATACCGGCACTGCACAGAACAGGATCAGGTAAATCCTCTACTTCGCTGAATGTGTACCCCGGTGGCATGAGCTTCGTCTATAAATTCTGAAAAGTATTACCAGATAGCCTGTTCGATATGATTCAGTTTAGGAGGAACTGATTTGTCCCGGACATAAATCGTAATCACATCGAATCTGATTTCCTTGTAAACCAATATTTTACGTGAATGGGAAATGCAAATCTTGAAATTACATAACTGAGAAGGAAGATTTAATGAATCACCGTATGCCGAACGGCACTCACAATGGTGTGTGGTGACGGGATAGGAAGTAATCTCAAACCTCCGATTCGATTAATACTGACATAATCGAATATCAAATCGAGGCACCCTAGGAACGACCAAGAAAAAATGAATAGCACGATGCAATTGTTAAAATTAGCGCACATTTCTTTCTAAAAGATGAAATCTGCTTAGAAAGTTGAACAAAACTGAATAATTTCCATTTCACTCACATTTTCAAAAAAAATTTCTATCTTTTTTTGTAGTTTTGCCTGTGTTCTTATCTAATTTTAACAATTAATCAGGAAAAACTTGAAATTTATCATTTCTATTGGCGATTGCAACGGAATCGGCATCGAAGTAATGCTGAAATCACTTCCGGACTTTATAACCCGTCCCGAATGTAATGATATTTCAATAGCTATTGCCGGCAGACTTGACACAATCATAGAATATTCAAAAAAAATTAATTTTGATCTGAAATATACCGATAATAGTATTGTTATCAGAGATTTGCTGTTTCCTGTTATCAAATGTCAGACTAAGCCGGAAATCAATTTCGGAAAGATTGACAAAGATGCCGGAAAACTCTCTGCTGAAGCTATAGAACTCGCGGTTGAGAGGACTATTGCCGGTAAATATGATGCAATGATAACAATGCCTGTTGCTAAATCAGCACTTTATCTGGCAGGCTGGAAGTACCCGGGACATACAGAGATGCTTTCCGACTTCTGTGGCGGTGGAGATGAGTTGATGATTCTCTCGACTGACTCAATGAGGGTAGCTCTTGCAACCGTGCATATTCCAATAAGTAAAATTGCTCAGACTCTGACTCAGGATTTATTGAAAAGAAAAATTGATGTTTTTAATAAATCACTGATTCAGGATTATGGAATTAAAAATCCGGCTATTGCAGTTCTGGGATTAAATCCCCACGCAGGTGAAAGTGGTTCAATCGGAGAAGAAGAAGAAACTATCATAGAACCTGTGATTACCGGATTTACCAGTTCCGGAGTAAATGTCAGCGGTCCTTTCGCATCCGATGGAATCTTCGCTCATGGGGAATATAAAAATTATGATGGAATAGTCGCAATGTATCACGACCAAGGACTCATTCCACTTAAATTCTCTGCTAACGGAGGTGGAGTTAACTTCACAGCAGGATTGAAAATTGTACGTACATCGCCCGATCACGGCACGGCATTTGCAATAGCAGGAAGGAATCTTGCCAATCCACAAAGCACTCTCGATGCGCTGGAATTAGCCCGAAAGATAGTTCTGAACAGACAATCAAAGCAAAATTAATATATGATTCTATTCTAAAAGTTAATTGGAGGATACTATGGGGAACAAAAACAAGAAAGACAAGAAAAAGGAAGAGAAATTTCTTTCGATTGACTCATCAGCAGACGTAATTGATATTAGAACTGATCCTGCAAAATTTAACAAGCACGGCAGGATTACTACCAGTTATTATGAAGCAGAATTAGCAAAGCTTCAGGATGAGCTTGTCAAATGGCAATATTGGGTCAAAGATAAAGGTTTGAAAGTTGTCATACTTTTCGAAGGTCGTGATGCTGCAGGCAAGGGTGGAGTAATTAAAAGAATCACCGAACCTCTCAATCCCCGCGGTGCCCGTGTCGTCGCTCTGGATAAGCCATCAAATAAAGAATCTACTCAGTGGTATTTCCAGCGTTATGTTTCGAATCTTCCTTCAGCAGGTGAAACTGTGATATTCGACAGAAGCTGGTACAACCGTGCCGGTGTCGAGTATGTAATGGGATTCTGCACACCCGATGAGTATCAGGAATTCCTAAGATCTACCCCTGAATTCGAGAAAATGCTTATCAGATCAGGAATCATTCTACTCAAATACTGGTTCTCCGTTAGTGACGAAGAGCAGGAAAAACGCTTCCGCGAGCGAGGCTTAAATCCGTCTAAGCGTTGGAAACTAAGCGAAATGGACATTAAAAGTTGGCTCAAGTGGGAAGATTATTCACGCGCTAAGGACGAAATGTTCAAATATACTGATACTAAGCAGTCACCATGGTATAATGTGCCCTCGGACGATAAAAAGAAATCACGTCTGAACTGCATCCATCATATTCTGTCATCAATACCGTATAAGGATGTAACACCGCCTCCGATGGAATTGCCTGAGCGCAAAATCACAGGCAGTTACCTTAGGCCGCCGATTGACGAAAATACTTATGTCCCGGAGATTTATTAGGGAAATATTCCATATTATAAAATGTAAAACGCCCGTTATCGGGCGTTTTGTTGTTTTAGCCTTAATTCCCCCAAAATTCCCAATCCCTGTATCTCGGCATCCATCAACTCACACCAATGTATTTTCAAAATCCGTGAGACGTTTTGCGTTTTTAAGTGTTATTATATAATATAGTTGTGACAAATTTTGAAAAGGTTTATGAAAAAGATTTTAATAATAGTTTTGTTCCTTTTTAGTCAGGCATCATATTCATATTGTTGGGAACATTGCAATCCTGAAATAAAAAATGAGTCCTCTTATTGCCTGAATGCCTTTGGAAACAGAATATTTGTAGGTGCTGACAGCGGACGTATTTATTTCTCAAATGACAACGGTGATAACTGGAATGTGATTAACACTGGATACAGCTATGTATCAATTAAGACATTAGACCTTTTAGAAAATACTATTTTTGCCGGTACTGATAGTATAGGAATATTACTTTCTTCAGATAAAGGAGATAGCTGGACCAAATCCAGTCTTGGAGATTATAGCATTAGGATACTTAAAAGTAAAGGTAGTTCAATTTATGCAGGAACTCTAAATGGGGATTTTTTGATTTCACGAGAAAATGGAGTGAATTGGATAAAATCGAATTTATCTGATAAACCAATTACTTGCATGTCCTTATCAGCTGATAATATGTGTGTTGGTACTCTTGGAGGTGGTGTTTTTTTATCAAAAGATAATGGTAACCGTTGGATAAAATGCAAAGCTGATCCATTGGGGGTATCATATATTTTTTCTATTTTGATAGATCATGATAATATTTATAAAGGCGGTGTTGGTGGTTTTAGTGTTTCAACAGATTTGGGTTTATCGTGGAAAAGTAAAAAGATTCCAGGAACTGAAGTAAGTTCTGTTAACTCGATATTAATAATTGATAGCAATCTAATTGCAGGAACATCACATCCCATGGAAAATCTTGGTGTGATTCAATCATCTGATAATGGCGATACATGGCATGATATTGGTCTGTATACGTTGGAAATTAATGACCTTGCTTTCAATAGCGAATATATTTTTGCTATTGATAATAAGGGAAAAATCTTCAGACGAAAATTAAATGAGATTATCAAAACAGATATGCAGGATGATAAATTGTCACCATTGGAATCTAATATCTCTCCCAATCCTGCCTCCGATTTCATAATAATTTCCGTAGGGGCGAACGGCCGTTCGCCCTT
>CAYXFU010000044.1:0-27401 GCA_964464375.1 uncultured Hyphomicrobiales bacterium | reverse complement strand
TTTTTTAGGGTTAAATTCAATGGATATGAACCTCCGGCTTGTCTTGATCCAAAGTTCAGATCGGTTAATCCGGTTAACTTTATATCATAAAGTTTTACTTCAAATAATTCTGTTCCTGAACAACCGTTTGTATCGGTAACTGTAACAGAATATATGTCAGGTGTATTCACAGAAATAGATTTCGTTGTATCGCCTGTGCTCCATAGATATGATTGGTAATCGTTTTGGACAAGCAGGATGCTTGTCCTACCCGGACAGAATAATGAATCACCTGTGATGCTAAATTGTGGTATCGGTACTTCTTTTACATCAATAAAAGCCGAATCTGTGCAATTATCATTCAATGTTACTTTAACCCAATACCTGCCTGGTTTGTCTATATTGATTGACTGCGAAGTATCACCTGTTGACCATAGATATTTAAAACCTGAGCCTATCGGTTCTGCTGTTAGTACATTTGACGAACCTTTGCAAAGGATAGGATTTCCGTTTATCTGTGCATTCAAAAATGGTATAACTTTTACTTCAACTTCTGCACTGTCTCTGCATCCTAATTTATCCGTGACTATCAATTTATATTTGCCTGAAGTTTTAACAGTAATTTTATATGAGGTTTCACCAGTTGACCAGAGATATTTAAAATTTATATTATTCGTACTTTCGGCAAGTATGGTACTATCTCCTTCGCATATTGTTGTAATACCAGCAATTTGAAAAGCAGGATTTGGATAATTTGAAATATTGATTGTGTCTCTGCCTCTACAGCCATTTGTATCAATTACTTCAAGCCAATATTGACCTATCTTGCTGACAGTGATATTATCAGTTATTTCACCTGTTGACCACAAGTAATTAATATATTTCTTAGCAGATTTTAATAGAGAACTATCTCCTATGCAGATTTCCGTTGAACCTATTATTTTTGGTTTGGGAGGTATATTTACTAAAACATTTGTTGTCGCAGTACCATTCAAGTTATGAAGGGTGACAGTTACTTTATATTCTCCTGTCATATCAGGTGAAGCATTAGGAATTATGGGGTTTCGTAAATTGGAAGTAAATCCGTTTGGTCCTGTCCATTCATAAGTAACGCTGTCTTTGGAGTCTGCAAAAAGGAAAAGTGTATCACCCGGGCAAACAGGACTGTTATTACTTGCAGTAACATCTACATTGAAGTAACTTGAAATACCATTGGGTAAACCGAAACCATTGAAATGACCTTTGCCTCCTAAATATACTCCTCTCATATTAAAATCGCAATTATTACCTTTCAAGTTTGGTTTATTTATGACACCTAAATGATAATGCAGGCAATTAGTATCATTATAATCATCATCACAAAATCCACTATGTTGCGAAATATAGAGTTTACCGTTTGGAGCAAGTTGAATTGAGTGGCTCGTGTAAAAATTGTCGATAAATAATTTACCTGAGTCGAGTTTAATTCTTGATTTTTGTATTTCTTTTTCTGTTTTGTTATTCAAATCAAATTGGTATAAATTTTGAACCGAAGTTACACTCTGCATATAACCACTTGTATAAAGTTTAGAACCATCAGGGGAAAATTCAACTCCCCAAGCACTAACTCCTAAATTAATTCTATTTGAAATAACACCAGTGTTATTATCGAAATCATATAACATTGTTTCATCATAATATCCCTGAGCTATTTTTTTTCCATCCGGAGAAAATTTTAACTCTCCTCCATCACCCATCGTTCCGTTTGTACCTAACTTACTGACTACTGGATTAGTGGATACACCTTTTTCTGTAACTAGGTAAGAATAATAAACTATTTCTTTAAAGTAATTTATTTTTTTCGATTGGCGGAAAATCACCCACCAGTCTTTACCATTTTTATGTCTCGTAGTGGTTATTTGCTCTCCTACCCACGTATTCATAGTGTTTAATAAGCTATCTTTCACAATTACTTCTCCAAATCCATTTTCTTTAGACATATCAATAATCGAGAAGTATCCTTTAAGATCAATTTGACTCATTGCGAATAATAAGAAAAGAGAATCACTAAATTTAAACGGAACAATCATTCCTGATTGTGTACCAGTGTAATGATCTGCTTGCTTTCCATGCCCCATCATTTGATCACCGTTTTTCATTATCTCATGCCTTTTGTTATAAACATCTATACCATCAAAATAAAATAATAAATTACCTTTTATATCTGATATTGCTGATACACCATAAGGGCACGTGAGCAATTTACTTATCTGTCCTCGATTGTATGTTTTTCCGTCTAAAACTGCTACAGGCTCGCCATCTGGAGTATTAAAAGTAACTCCGGCAAAAATACCAAAATACCAGTTATTGTATTCTTTTTGGGAGAATAAATTGCCGATCAAAAGAGTAGCTATTATTAAATAAAATAGAATGAATTTCATTTTGAACTCTTTAATTTTTGAATAAAATCTGAGAGCCCTGCAAAAATAATTTGCAGGACTCTCTAAAGCTACTATTCTTTTATAAACATTTTGCTTCTTTTCTTATCCTTATTAGTAACTGTCAGACAGTAAACTCCTGATGATAAGGAATGAATATCAATAGTCTCATTGTAGTCAATTGTAGAACAAGGACTGCTTTTACTGAATACCTTTTCTCCCAATAGATTCGTTATTTCAAACAGAACATTGGATGATTCATGCATCTTCAATTGAATGGTAATATTTTGAATTGATGGATTTGGATAAAGCAACAAATTCAGATACTCATTAGTAATTTCATTCTCATGTACTGACTCTTTCGCAAAATACAACCCGCCACGATTAAATTTTACCAGAAAACCGTCACACTCACCACCTCTTGTTGGTTGCTCAGCCCAATAATCAATGTCGTGAATGTCACTGCCAGCATCATAATAAGAAACACCTGCTACAATTGGATTGCCAAGTGGATCCAATCCAACAGCATTAGCTACATCCAGCTTATTTGCACCATAATAAGTACCCATATTGAGTTCAGATAAATCTTTATTCATTTTAATCAAGAAAGCATCAGAATAGTTCCCTGAAATATACGGATATTTTGCGTATGGGAAAGATCCGCTTGGTAAATAATTATACCATCTAAATCCAGTCTGCCCTACTATATAGATATCGTCACCCTTACCTGAGATTTCATTTGCAAAATCAACAGAATCCCCTCCCAAAAATGAGCCATCAATTGTTTGCCAATTATCATCTTGATCTGTTAACAAAGTAGCGACAAATCCGTCAAACTCTCCACCACCATAAACTTGTTGATAACCATCTTGATTATTATATGGAAAATTTTCACTTACTCCATCAGAAGTATATCCTACGAAGAAAGTATTATTTGTTTCATCATTTGATGAATAGACAGCTAATGCATAGTTAGAATTAACAGATCCCCCATAATGTGAACAAAATATATTGTTCCCCTCCTCATCAATAACACCGACAAAAGACACAGGATTTGGGGCTTTACCAATAATGTATCCGGTTTGATCTTTAGTCTCATTCATAAGAGGAAATCCGTATTGACTGTTCGTTGAGCCAACAATGGCAACCTGATCGAGATTTCTGACATAATCAATATCATTGGAGAAATCATCTTCATCTCCACCTATAAATTCATTCCAGATGCCAGCTCCATCCGTGTCGAATTTGGTCACGAAAGCATCGTAATTAATATAAACAAACAAAGAATAATGATTGTTTAAATTGATAGTTGGAGAATAGGGATCGAAATACGGACTCTGTGTGTATCCTGTAACATAAATATTTGATTCATCATTGTTCAAGCAAACACCTGTACAAAAATCTCTGTAACCACCTGCAAGATAAGTACACCATCTTCTGGTCATACCGTCGTTACTTATCTTGAGAAGAAAACCATCTTCAAGATAATTGTACGTTGTTGATAAAGGATCACCGGAACCAGTATAACCAATACCACTGCTACTCTTTGTGTATCCGGTAACATATAAATCTGATTGCTCATTGTAGTAATCTTTTACAATAGCCATACCATGGTCTGTACTATCGCCACCATAAAAGGTCGAGAACATTTTAAAACCAATGTTATTAAATTTAGTAATGAAAATATCTCCATCTCCATTGTAAGATTCATCATAACCATCCAGAACCGGAAAATCTGAACTATAGGTAATTCCAGTAATGTAGATGTAACCTTCCTGATCGACAAACATATCTTCAATAAAATCATCTAATTCTCCACCAACATAAGTTGGCAGAGCAGTAAGGTTACTAAATTTTGCTACAAAAGCATCTCTATCATATCCATTACCAGCATAATCCGGCTGATATGCCCAAGGAGTTGTAAGTAAACCATCCAGGGCTGTACCTGAAATCACAACTCCATTAGAATCAGTAGTTGTCACACCGATACCACATTCAAAATCTTCTCCTCCAAAATAAGTTGACCACAACTTATGTCCAACCGGAGCAAAATATTTAGCTGCAAAAGCATCAAATAAATTCACTATTTGATTCTGAAAAGCGTGTTTTATCGGAAAATCTGAACTGTTTGTTTCACCGGTTATGTTAATCGTGACATCATTTTTATCAAAAGCAATGTCATTCACTCTATCATAACCACTACCACCACAATACACAGCCCATTGATTATTATATCCGGGATAACCAGTTTGTACAGGAAGTTTCTTTAACAAACCTGCTACGAAACCGTCACCGTTGCCTCCGTAAGTTATATAAGGACCAGCCAATATTTGTAAGGGAAACTTCTGACTATTGGTGTCACTTTCAGTGTAACCGCAAATATTGAATAAAACAGTATCAGAAGTTTGTGCTACTCCGGTAATATAATCATCTTCAGTACCGCCATAGTAGGTTGAAAAATATGGTGCAGTAGGATTAATCAAAATATTACCTTTAAAAATGGCAATGAAACCATCTTTGTTTAGGTTATTATTTGTAGTATCTTGATTTAAACGTCCATTAAATAATGGTTGTGCGGTATATAAGGTAGAATAAGGACTTTTAGTCTCTCCAACAATAATTATATCATTGGTCGGATTTTTTATTGTAGCAATCCCAAGTCCAAATTCTTCACCTTCTCCTCCATGATAGGTTCCCCAAGAAACTGAACTCAAATTGTTATTAAACTTAGCTACAATTGCATCAGGGTCAGTTGGGCAAGATGCACATGTTGTTTGATATGACCAATTTGCATTAATTATTGTTGGTAAGTTATTAGAGTACGATTCTCCGACAACTACAGGTTTATTGTCAGCTCCGATTGAGATTCCTCTTAACACATCTGTCAAAGTGTCACCAATGAACGTTTGTCTGATAACATTACCACCTGGATTTATTTTCATTATAAATCCATCAGAGTAAGTTGGACAAGAGACACAGGTTGGTTGTATATAAGCTCCAGTGAATAATCCAGGACTTTGGCTACCTCCAACTACCCAGATATTATTACTAGTATCGACTGCTACATCGGTAGCACAATCATCATAATTACCACCCTTGAATAATCCCCATATTCTGGTCGTTCCTGTAGGATCTAATTTAAAAACAAATACATCCCAGGACCCGCTTAAACTATATGTGCCCATATCAGCCGGGAAATCATAACTTTTCGTGGAACCAACAACAATAATACTGTCAAGACTGTCAGTTGCGATACCACCCTGAGTGTAAATTGAACCTGCATCAAAACATTCATATCCGGTTGTTTCATCATTTTCACCACCTAGATACGTGCTCCATCTTAAAGTTGGATCAATAACCAAAGGTAATGTTTTATCGTAAGTATCGATGTTGAATGTAACAATGTTATTATTCACCACATAATTGCAATTCAGAATTTTCTTTTCTGCAAACGAGATATTCGCATTTGGGTTAGAAATGTCTATGGTCTTGATAAATTGATATGACTCAGGGATTGATTCCTGAAGTTTCCCTAAGGGAGTCGCTATTGATAAATTTCCAGATTCCAAAAATACTGCATCTGCACCTTTATATTTCAATTTTAAATCGGATAAATTACCACCTGGATTGACTATAATATCATATTTTAAATGGTTACCATTACCATAAAAAACGAAATCTATGTTCGGAAATAGACCTTTGAAGGTCAGCTTCTTATAAGTCTTTACACCAGTTATATCTGAGCCATTCACAAAATAATTGTAGTACGTTTCTGCATCATCATTAGGTAGGATTTGGACATTTTCATTTGAACCTAAAAATTCCATATCCATTCTGTAAGGTTTGATGGTTAATGGATTTTTCACTTTCTTTTTGAGATTTTCATCAGCGTTATCCGAAATTCTTTTCTCTACTTTATGCATTACATAACTTACACCTTTATTTGTAAAATAGTAAGTTATACCACTTGCTTCAGCCGTAAAAAGTATATCAGGTCTGAAATTACCTTTGGTATCTTTTATCTGTCCTTTGTTTTCAATAAACAAAATACTGGCACTTTTCGACAGTAATTGTTGTGCTTTTTCAGTTGCTTCTTGATCTTTTATCTGGGCGACTGCCGATGCGAATATAAGAACAAAGCAACTAATAACCAATAAAATTTTAAATTTCATGATAATTGTCCTTTAAATTGTGAAACAAAATTAATTTTTGTCAACAATTTTAAACAAACCTAACTTCTTCGTATTTTTGTAAGTCAAGTTGGTTTAATTGTCGGCTTTAATACAGTTCATTAAGCCAATTTGCTATCGACCGATTAAGTAAGCACAAGTTACAAATTCGGTTTGAAAGAAGTGCAACCGGTAGGCTTTAATACCGGTTGTGCTTTTTTTTATTTCCGCATTAAATCTATTGCAACCATAATTCTCCTCAAAAATGAGTAATCCGATAATTATCAGGAATGAATTAAAGTTTTAAAATTTAATTTATTCCATTTTCATATAGTTTAATGATATTAATTATGAATGTGTAGTTAGTTAGTTCTATTAAATAACTTTCAACTCGAAATGCTGTATTTACTGCCCGTATGATGTCCCAAGAAATTATCTATATCTAAAAGAACTAATTTTTATTTTTGCTTCGAATGGCTGTTGTTAATTTATTATTAATATATTTGATTTCCAAGTAAAACTTTAAAATAGGTATAATTAGCTAGCTATTTTAAATCTCTATGTGCCCATCCATGCCGGAAAGCACAAGAGATGGATAGAAGCATATTAACACGCAAATAAACAGATTTCTCATTTTCCGCCACAGCAAGATAATAGAATAGTAATTTTCAAATTTATAATAATTATTATTATAAAGTAAGATAAATGCCTATATTTCTACATTTTCACAAATTTCCCTACTCTATCTCCAATCCTAACAAAATAGACTCCTGAAGCTAATCCGCTAATATCAATGTCCATCTGCCCAGAGCAGACGTAGCTTTCCATCTCGATACCGATGATGGAATAAATGGTTAATATATCTTCATTTGTGGTATTCTTTGTTGAGATAACAAGTTCGTTTGATACAATGGTTTGTTTGATTGTAAATTCAACAGGATTTATTAACTTAATCCTGGCTATGTTTGGCTGACAGATACCGGATACTTTGATGCTACCGTTTGTAGTTTTGTTTATTATGTCTTTGTCACTCCATTCAAAATTTATTATTTCAATTGGTGTTATCTCTCTGTCACCGATGAAGATCTGACCGCAGATTTCACCGATTTTGGTTGGATTTTCTGTTAATTGAATGTTGTCTCCGGTTATTTCTATTGTTCGTTTGCCAGATGCTATCGTTCCTTTGTTGGTTGTAGGATTCATAACGGATGCATCGAGTGTGATTACTGCTTTGTAGCTTACATTATCGTCATAAGGTTCATTATCATCCTTCTTTGCCATTAGAGGTATGCAGAAATTCAGTTGTCCTATTTTTGCAGACAAATCAGGTATCCAGACCGATGTGCTGATCTGTGTTTTGACACTGTCCGATGCTGACCCTTTAACTGCAATGACGATTGTTTGAACACATGGTTCGGTTATATCAATTATCAGCGAGTCCAGATATGATTTTGAAGCAGTTGGCAAATAATCTATTTCGATATTTATTGATTCATTTTGATTTAAATTTTTAGGTGGAACCGGTGTTGGCATAGCTGTGAAAGTATTTGCTTCCAGTCCTTTTATCTTTATGCTGTAGATTGTGACCTGTTGTGTATTTGTGTTCTTCAGTTCAATATTCTTTTTGCTTGTGGAGTTAACTTTCCTTACACCGAAGTCTATATCAGTCATTTGAATGACATCAGGTTTAAATTCAGTTATAGTTGTTGATGCAGATCCTTCACATCCGTTAGTGTCTGTGACAGTTACTGAATAAGTTCCCGGATTTGTAATTGAGATTGATTTTGTAGTATCGCCCGTGTTCCATTTGTATTTCTTATAATCATTTGTTACTGTGATTGTGGTTGATTCACCCTTGCAGAGTATTGTGCTTCCCGATATTATCGGTTTGGGTTCTGCTCCCTGAATTATATCAATAATCTCAGATGTTCCTTCGCATCCACCGTCATCTTTAACGTGAACAGAGTATTTTCCTGATTGGGTGATCGTTATTGATTTTGTAGTTTCTCCTGTGTTCCAGAGATAAGTTGTGTAATTATACTCTGTGGTTAGGTTCAGACTTCCATTTGGACAGATTATTCCATTGTTACTAATTATCACAAGTGGTTTCAAACTATCAACCAGAGTTACTTTCACTGTATCCGATATTGCTTTGCATCCGTTAATGTCGGTAACTTCAACGAAGTAGCTTCCAGGTAGGTTTACTGTTATGTTGTCCTCTGTGTTGCCTGTACTCCACATGTAGTATGAATATTTATCTTCTGTAGAGATGTTAAGTTTTGATCCTGCACACAGTTCGGGACTTCTGTCAAGTTTGAATTTAGCAAATATTTTTGGATATGTTTTTACTTCTAGTGTGTCCAAGCCTGTGCACCCTGTCTTATCCGTTACTTCTACTGAATATCTTCCTTCTTTGCTGACTGATATAGTTTCTGTGGTTTCTCCGGTTGACCACAGAAAAGTATTTTCATTGATTTGGGGTTCTATGCTTAAAGTCGTTGTGGTACCATAGCATATTAATGTATCTCCGGTTATTTGAATTTCCGGAGGATCTGTTATTGTAATCATTACTGTGTCTCTGCCAATGCAGTCGAGAGCATCAGTTACGCTTAGGACATAATTATAAGTTCCTGATTTAAGTATTCTCAATTTTGGCGAAAGTATGTTTGGATCATCGAGTCCGGTGTTTGGTGTCCATTTGAATGATTTATACGGTGTTGAGCCTTCTTCTGCTTTTCCGGTCAGTGTGATTGTGTATCCCGGACAGATTGTTGTATCTGTTCCTGCATTGACTTTGACATTTGGTTTTACATAAACCATGATTGAATCATGTACCATACAGCCAGCACTATCTGTGATTGTATAGTAGTACATCGTTGATATATCCGGTGTGGCAATTGGATTGGATGTATCCGGCATATTCAGGCTTTTTGCTGGCGACCATTTGTATTTGTATGGTAGTAAACCTCCGCTTACATTTGGTTTAAGAATTGTTGAATTTCCTTTGCATACTGTTTGATTTGGTACTGCTAATAAAGTCATTACAGGTGCTACAATTACAAGAACTGTATCATATCCTGTGCATCCAAGAGCATCTGTAACTTTGAGATAAAACTCTGTGTTCGATTTCAATGGCATAGTTCTGGGTTTGGCTATATTTGCTTCATAAAGGAACTGTGTAGGTGCCCATTCGTAACTGTAAGGAATTGTTCCGGATGTTGCACTGTCGCCAATATTTGCGTAAGAATCGAAACAAATGGCTGTATCTTTGCCTGCCTTGGCTATTGGTTGTTTGACTGTGGCATTTAAAAGAATATACTTTATTTTTCCGCATGTATCTGAGAATGAGAATAGTCTCGAAACTTTACCAACTGCCGGTAAGCCTGTGAATCTGACCTTTACTTCTGCAAGTCCGTTCAAGCTTAAGTATAGGGATTTATCTGCATTCAAACCTGATACTTCAAAAGGAGCGGTAACATCAGTGAATACAACAGTTGTCGGAACGGACGATACATTTTTTATTATGAAGTTAGTATCAATCGAACCTACCGGACATGTAACCATATTCATCTTGATTGTATCTGCCGTTGTTGCTTCAAACACAACCTTTACTATGTCCTTAACTCCCGAAAGACTGATTGAGTAAGGATTAGGATACCCTGTATGATTAAGAGTAAGTGTTGCTGATTTATTACCTGCTGTCAGTGTTGAGAATATAACCTGAAATCTCACCGAATCGCCCGGAAGTACATTAACAGGAAAATTGGCAGGCTCGACAACACGAAAGTCTCCGGCATTGGCTCCTGTTATGCTTTTGCTTGTTATATCAAAATCGCAGAAGCTTGTGTTGTGCACATAGAATGTGTCCAGATGGTTGACCAAGCAAAGCAATGAATCGAATTTATTGCTCGAGATAGTCTTTAGCTGGGGCCAGTCTATGGGCGGGGTGATTTTAGTTACGAAAAGATCACGAACACCACTTAAATTTATATCATAACTTCCGGATATAGTAGGAAAGTTAGATGAAAATGTTTCTCCTAAAATATAAAGTGAACCAGATTCTTCGGTTTTAATAAAAAATCCTCCATCATTATTCATTCCACCAAGTAAAAAGGAGTATATTAAAGAAGAACCTGATGAATTAAGTTTACTTACAAAACAATCTTTATCACCTTTAAGTCTGCAACCACCTGTTAAAGGAAAATCGTTTGAAGCAGTGGTTCCGGTTAAGATAATATTATTACTAGGATCGATAACAAGATCCCTGAAATATTCATAACCTGAACCACCTAGATAGGTTGCAAATATCAACGAGGAAAGTGTTGAATTAAATTTATATATAATGCAATCAAAATCACCTCTTGAAGAAGATTGATAAACACCTGCGGTTACTGGAAGACATGAACCATTTATATAACCAGCACTAATTACATCACCATTCCTATCTACTTTAATCGCAATTGCTTTCATATAAGAACTAGCACAGTTTGGTGTAAAGAAAGTTGAATAAAGAATACTTGTACCTGAAGAATTAATCTTTGTAATGAAAATTGCATCAACATTAGTAAATGATGTTTGATATGCTCCGGAAGTTACTGGAAAAGATTTATTTGCTGTACCCCCGGTAACAAAAACATTTCCACTAGCATCAATATCAATTTGATTAGCATCATCATAATCGTTAGTACCACCGTCATTGCCACTAAGATAAGTAGAAAAAATCAGTGAGGAAAAATTTGAATTAAACCTTAAGATAAATGCATCATCACTTAAATTTTTAGCAGTCTGAATAGCACCTGAAGTTACCGGAAAATTCGTTGAATTCGTTTGACCGCATAAATAAACAGAACCGTCACTATGAATTTTTATTGATGATGGACTATCATCAGATGAACCACCAAAATAAGTAGAATTAATTAAATATGACCCTGATGAATTCAATTTTGTAACAAAACCATCCAATCCACCATAATGGGTAGTTTGAAAAGCACCAGAAACAATGGGAAAACTAGTGGAGATTGTAGATCCTGCAATTATAATATTATCAGAATCATCTAGAGTAATTAATTCAAATCCATTATGACTAACTTGATCAACAAAAGTTGAAAAAATAAGTGCCGTTCCTGTTGAATTAAGTTTTGTAACAGTTGCAGTTAAATTAGCACCTAAATTTGAATTGTAAGCACCGGTAGTTATTGGAAAATCTGTAGAGGTTGACAATCCATAAATATATGAAATGCCATTGTTGCCTACACACAAACCAAGACATTGTTCGTCATCTGAGCCACCAATAAATGTAGAAAAAACTATAGGATCAATGACTAATTGCTTTGATTCTTCGTAATCATCTAAAACAAAGTGAATAGTTCCATTTGCATCTAACTGAAAATTACATTTTACTTTTATTTTTGTATTGCTAAGATTCTGAAAGGCAAGAACATCTCCCTGAGTAACATCGCCTATACTTGTTTTTAAAATTAATTCACCTTTTCCATTTATATTAATTCCATCTTGACCTGAGAATTTCATTTTAATTTCAGACACATCAGCACCGGGATTTACTATAAAATCATATCTTAAATAGGTGCCTGATTGATTTGAGAATGATTTGGAATCAAAATAATATCTTATGTCAATTCCATTGTATGCATCTTTTATGATTACTTCTTTATACAAAGGCACATAAGAAGCCCATTTGGTAGAATCGTTACCAATAAAGTAGTTGTAATAAGTTTCAAGTTTATCTATATTGTCAGTTTTAACATTGTTTGAAATACCTACGTATTCAAGTTTTACGACATGTCCTTTCCTTATTTGAAATGTATCTATCTTCAGATTATATCTTTTTCTTAATTCATCTTCAAATATGCGTCTGTCAATTTTTCTGTAGTCTATTAAATCTTCAGGAGTATTATCTTCGATTTTGTAATAATCGTAAACAATACCTGTCGTTGTTATCCAGGCGTTCATTCCATTCATCTTAGCAAGGAATTGTACTTCAGGATTCCACTGTCCTTTATTGGCTATGAAGCAATCTGAAGTTGTTGTGTGTTTAGTATCTACATACTTCAAATCATCTCTTGAAAATGTGATATAAGTTATTAAAATATACAACAAAAAAGAGATTTTTAGGTTTCTCATTTTATTACCTTACTATGAATATATTAATCAATCATACTTTAGAAATTTATAACAAATACTATAATTAGCATAAGTAAGTTGAGCAAAATAAATTCCGGGTATAAACTCTTTAAAATCAACATCGAATTGCGAATTGTCACCATCATTGCATTCATTCGCAATTAATGTTAGATCTTTTATTTCTATACCATTCATGTCATAGAGTTTTAATTTAAAAGTATTTCCTTTTATAGAAGTTAGACCAAAAATACGAAAAAAAACATGATTTTTACAAGGATTTGGAGATGATATTATATAGAAATTAAAACCCTTTTGAATTTCAACTGTCGATAAACTACTATCTGACTTATTCTTTTTTTCAATTAATATTATATTTTGAGTATAATTTTTATTAATAAATAAAATAAAAATCGAAAACAGTAATAATAATGTGAACAAATTTTTCATAATAATTTTCCAATTAATAATTTTGTGGAGAAACAAAGCACCATCAGTAGATTACTAGTGGTGCTTTGGTTTTAGTATATTTATGGACAATATGAACCACCACAATCATTACATGTAGTGCCAGGGTCGCTACTTACATAAGTCAATTGCCTAACACCATTTGTACAACAAACATTATAAGTTGACGTACAAATTCCGGATAAAGGAGGTATACAATCACCGAGGCATTTTGTCCAAATCATAGAACGAAATACAATTGGCGCCGGTGGAGGTGGTGGATTTAATATACATGGCGGACAAGCTGGTCCTAAGTTATCAGGATTTACTTGTATTATATGCTCAGCAAAAATTTTCATAAGACTAGCATAATCATCCCATTCATATGGGAAACATCCTTCAGAATCACCTTCGACAATATTTATGACAGGATCGAGACGGATATCAGTAACTCCTCCAATTGTTCTCCAGCAATAGCAAACATCATAGATGCAATCCCCAACGGTTATGCGTTCAGGTCCAGCGGCAGTATATCCTTCTCCTGGAGGACAAATTTCTCCATAACAAATAATTTGTGCATTCAAAGTAAACATTGAAAAACACAATACGAATAAGAAAATCATTAAATACTTCATAATAATAACTCCAAAATTAATGAAAAAAATAATTTTAAAATAGATCATTAATTGCTTAGTCATTACCAGTGTAGTCTGACTACAGGCAATGAATAATTGCACAACCGGGTTGGAGTTGTTCAAAATTACAATCCGGTTTTTTTTGCTCCCCGATGTTTCTGGATTTTTAATGTAATCAATGTTAACCCCTTCAAAAGTGATTAATCCGATAATTATCAGGAATGAATTAAAGTTTTACAATTTAATTTATTCCCTTTTCATATAGTTTAACGATATTAATTATGAATGTGTAGTTAGTTAGTTCTATTTAATAACTTCAACTCGTAATGCTGTATTTACATCCCAATAGATGCCCAAAAACGATCTATATCTAAAAGAACTAATTTTTATGTTTGCTTCGAATGGCTGGTACTAATTTAAATAATATTTATTTGAGATGCAAGTAAACTTTAAAAATACTTGTAATTAGCTAGCTAATATTAGGATGGAAATGAATTTAATCCATATGATTTTTTGATTGATTATTATTTTTTTTGTGTTCAACACCAAGACCTTATCATTTACTCTACCCAATCAGCCAAGCAATTACGAAAAGATAAGGCAGAAGCCGATATCGGGGGCGTTTAGTAAGATTGCAGTGATAGTTAGCGAATCGATTCAAAGGAACTTTGATGAGGGTGGACGATACGGCGGTGGCAAAGCCGGAGGCGGAACTGAAAAGTGGGAACCATCGAAAAGAGTGAAGCGATATGGTGGCAAAACGCTAGCGGATACCGGACGGCTGAGGGATTCAATCGGAGTGATAGTGTCGAATGTACAGAACTGGATATCTGTGAAGATGGAAGCAGGTGTTGAGTATGGAGCGATCCATCAGAGCGGTGGAAGAAGAACACACGCAGACCTTACCTCGTTATCCAGGATGAGGATATCGAGAGGATTGGAGAGGCGATTGAGAGGGAGATGAGGGTATAGATTTGATGTGGAAGAGCTTGCCGGACGCACCGAGAAGGAGGAGATACTCGAGCATTTTGAAGTCCTTGGCTTCTGCCGGAAGATCGTCGAAGGTTGGATCTTTATGGAATACTGATTCTAGCATTTTTTTTTCCGAATTTTATTGTTCAGTGAATAGTTCAGTGAATAGTTCAGTGAATATTCACTGAACAAAGATAAAGAATAAATTCAGATTATTGAAATAAAAAGGACACCACAAAGATAAATGAGTTTGGGAATTGTGGTGTCGTTGATAACATTAGGTAATAAAGATGCTATTATATCTTCACAAATTTACTGACTTTACCACCTATCCTTACTAAGTATATTCCGGATGGAAATGATGAGACATCAATTTTTGATAGTTCTGAGGAAGTGAATATGGTTTCACCGAGAATATTAAGTATTGAGATCTTCTCATAATTTGGATTATGGACTTCAATGAAATCAGTTGTTGGGTTAGGAATAATTGTAAATTTCCTGAGTGAATCTGGATTTCTTTCTTCGACGCTGATTATCTTTCCGACTACACTGATCTTTAAAGTATTAGACCATTTGCTAAATGTTTCTTTTGTGTCCTTTGCTTTCACCTTAATAATAAAATCACCCGGTTGGTTCCAGGAATGAGATGCTGTAATTTGCGTGTCTGGGACATAGAATTCAGACCAAACGGATACAGTACTATCGCCCCAGTCGAAGAAATAGCTGACTGAATCTCCATCAATATCATTCGCTTTTGTGAGATAATCATATTTTTTATAAATAGAATCAACAATACTTCCTTTAGGCATAATTGGTATTTCAGGAGGATGGTTTGAGGGTTGGATTAAATCTCGTGTATATTTAAAAACTGAGTCTCCATCGTAAATTACAACAGCAGAATTACTCGACAAGAAATCTGGACTAGTAACAATACCTCCAGAAGGACTTGAATCTGGTACTTTATAGACGAAGTCTTCTTGCCAATTAGTACCACCATCCGTTGTTATTAAGGCTAATCCTAACCCACTTGAAGTTATTCCAAAATTCTCATCCCAAAATTTAATATCACGGACAACAAAGCCATTAAACCTTTTATTTCTTTGTTCTTGCCAAGATTCGCCACCATCACCAGTGTAATAAATTTCCTGCGTAGTTAAAGCATAATTATTACTATTAGAATATCCGCCACTCATCCATCCCATATTTTCATTAATAAAATCAAGAAAAAAGGTGTTCTGTGGTATATTTAATGTGTCCCAGGATTCCCAATTCTTATGGATCCACAGTAAATATTTTTTAGGGATTGGGTCAAGGTACCAAATAATAGCAGCGATTAAATCTCTATTAACCAAATCGATATCTTCAAATCCAATTTTATTGTCATTTGGCATATTCATTTTATTCCAAGTCAAACCACCATCAGTTGTTTCTAACATATAAACTGTTTTTATTGGAAGTGGGTATATGCCAGTAGTCATAATACCATATTTCTCATCAAGCATCCTCAATCTTTTTAATTTATTATTTTTTCCAATTGAAAATTTTTCCCAATTTTCTCCTTTATCTGTTGTTCTTAAAATCAAACCCGAATCACCAACAGCAATAAACAAATGTTCATCTGGATAAGCAATTTCATTAATTTTAGGAACATATTTAAAATCATTGGCACTATTAGAATAAGCAGAATCCATAAAAACATTTTTCCACGTTCTTCCGCCATCAGTAGTACGTCTAATATAATAACCACCTGCACCAAAAAGATCAGTCCAAATCATGCAATTTAATGAGTCAGCACATTTAATTTTATTATAATAACTATCAGTGAAACCATCCGGAATATCATACCTCCTATCAATAACTTCCCAACCGGGTGGTTGGGAAAAAGAAAAGTAAATACTCAAAATCATTACGTAAAATATTAAAGATAAAAACTGCGACCTTAAAAAATTACTAAACATGATTTTAACCTTATGAAATAAATACTGTCAGAGTTATTTCTGACAGTGTTTATTTAAAATTATTTTATTATATTTAATTTATTGTAATACAATAAATTGTTGTCAATATTAATTTTCACAAAATAAATACCTGATGTCAGATTGCCATTAAGTGGTATAGATAATTCAAAACCATCCTTAACGACTTCTTTTTGATAGAGAACATTGCCTAATAAATCAAAAAATTGTAATGAAATTTTTCCAGTTAATTCACATTCAAGATTTATTGAAATATTACTCTTATCCTTCCCATAAACTATAAACACATTACATAAATTATCCTGATTCTCATCACTCCATATAAATCTTTTATTCATACTTATATTACCATCATGAGGATGCCAGTTCTGACAGTTATTCGGGACGCAAGGTTGAGTACAAGATTGTGGAGTAATCAGAACATTACTTAAGATCGAGAAGGAAGAAAAACTAATATTACCATCGCCATCTTTGAAATAACATACTCTATATGTCGCATAACAGCAAGCGAAGTCATCACATTTTTTCCTATATAGCATTGAACCATTTGCACCTTGAGCATAAGCCTCATCCCAACAGTCAGATGTGATAACCCTAAAATTATCAAAGCACCTAGGTGAATTATTGGGCCAAGTAGGATCAAATGGAATATCAAATTCATTCATTACAACAGTACTACTCCAAATCGACATGATCATCTGTTTGATAATTTCATCACTGCAATTGCAATCGGCATTTACTTTATAATTAAGTATTTGTATATCCCTATGGATAGATACATTGCCATCTTTAATATGGCGATAAGTATAAGTAAACGTAACATGACATGTTATTGATGGATTTGACGGACAAGGAAAATCAACAGTACCGGTTTGATTATCTTCCCATGGAAAAAGATTGTAATCCGGTGTACATGGCACAGGAACTTTATTGCAAGAATTTATCACTCCAGTATAATCGCAGATCAATTGATCATTAGAATTAAAGAACTGAATTTTAACATTCATTGTTGATTTACCTTTGAAATCAGTATATTTAACACAGAAATCCCAAAATGATGTCCCAATTGGTATGGAATTATCAGGAAATTGCTTAATTGAATTACCATTCATATCAACAATTTTAACATATTTTAAACCACCACAACCAAGATCAGGATTTACAACTAATTTGAGTTTGAAGCAACAATTAGCACCATCGTCATAGTAAGAATCACTTGTTATTGTAGAATGTAACTTTTCGCAACATTCTTTGCATTTCAAATCGAAACTCCATTTGTGATTGCATTCTGAAATTGAAGATATAATTTCAAAATCTACATTTCTTGAACCGAAACCTCTTTTGCTACATATCCTGGCTATCTTAATCCAATTATTCTTGTTTGGTTCACCATTTATCTGATAACTTTGTAACAAACGTAATTCCTTTAATATACCATCCCAAGCCCAGCCTGATTCGGGTGTTATATCGGTATTTACATTTTCGAGAAAATCTGCAGGAATTGTTAATTTAAATCCTGCATTACGGAAAGCACACAAGTTATTATTTTTGATAAAGACATCGAAGCAACATTTATCTGCATCTTGGGAAGCAGATTCAACTTTAATATCAAGATTATCCCATTTTTTCCCATAATCTTCGCATTTGCACTTACAGTTAAGGTATATAACTGAACTGCAAATTATATTTTGTTTTGAAGCATCAAGATAGTGAATAATGATTTGTTTACCTTCAAACTCCTCAAGACAAAATGAGTAGGGATCAAGATCATCGGCTGGAATACTAGAATTCTTTTGCATATTATTTAATGAGAATTCAATGTTTGTCCCATCAATCTTTGCCCATTGAATATTGCAGGTTTCGTCATAAGTATATGTCGATTTGAATCTAATGGTGTAACAGCATTTAGCCGGAGGAAATGAATAACGATCTTTTTGTTCAACTTCTACTTTGATCCTCTCTTCATCGCAATAGCAAATTGTTTTTGTGGGACATAAGTCTGAAGTTGCCATTGTATATGATTCCACGCAAGGTGAAGTGCAAGTAGCATCAAAATCTAAATTATCATGGAAGAATGAGGTTGGGTTTGATAAAGTCATTCTAGATATAACCCCATTTTGCTCGAGAGTATAATTAGCATCTATATAACAATTATCCAATGAAATATTTTTGGTTCGACCGAAAATAAATTCTACATTCTCTGAATGCCCAGGATAACATGTGGATCCAAGTAAGTAAGCATAACCAGATTTATCCATACTAATTAATTCGCCAACTGAACCTACATGGCCTTCTTCAATATGTTTACTAAAATTACAAAAATTATCACTAGTTGAATAATTTACTATTTTCTTTTGAAAAATTGGAATTGTAACATTTAAGTCTGGATTAAGTTCTACAAGACCACTATAATAGTTAAAATTTGTAGCATTTTGGTCTGTAAATCTCCTTGAATCTATGTATACACCAATATTATTATTAGGATTTTGAATAATGGAAACAGGATCATTTTGCCAATCTGATAGATTAGTTCTAATTCTTAAAGGTCCATTATTTGAAATAACTTCCAGATTATTATTAATTTTAAAAAGCATGGCGTCATATTTATTAATAGAATTATCTACATATGATATCATTGAACTAATAACGAAACCAGATCCATCTGCTAATTTTAATATATTTTTCCCTTTTGTAGTAATATCATTGTTTAATGAATTTCTATAATTATATGTAAATATATTGCCAACAGTGTTGCCGTTAGTACCATTAACTTTGATTAAATATACTTGATTCGTATTCCCATTATAACTATTAGATGAGCCAAGGAGTATCAAATCGCCATTTTCTAACTCAATAACATCATTTAATTCTTCTATTTCAGATCCACCAAAAGTTTTTCCCCATAATAAATTTAAATCTCTATCAATTTTAAAGATAAACCCTTGCCTTTTGTAATCAGTATAATTATCGATAGTTTCTGCACTTCCTATCAAAATATATCCATTATAGTTATAGCCCTGGCCTCGAGATTGAGAAAATGTTTGAATTATTTTATTGGGAATATCAGAAAGATTAGCAGCAGGTGAATTCTGATGGAATGATTTTATTATATATGAGGTTGGTAAATCATTAAATTCATTAATTTTAATCACGCTCATTCTGTATTTAATTGGAGATGGCGGAACTAACAAGTATAAAGGAATAATATTAGCACCTAATAGAGAACCAATATAACCATCATTTACCCTAGCACCAGGAAAATTTTGAATACCATCAAAATTATAAGAATTACTGATATGATTTAACCGTGCGTATGGAGTAAAAAGAAAATCTCCATTACAACATTCGGAATTACTATTATTTTTAAATAAATTGATTCGTTTGTCCCAAATTTTATCCCCATTTTTATCAACTTTCATAATATAAGGCTGCAAAAAGCTGAAAATACAAGTTGGAAAATACTCTGCACCACCTAAAACTGTACTACAATTCTGTGTTTTTACAGCACAATCAACACTGGCATTATCTTTTCTTTGTTCAGAAATATTTCCTGAGTTATCATAATATGATTTTAGAAAATCTTCTGCTGGACGAGATAAATTAACAGTACAAGAAAAAGAGCATACACAACCATTATGAGTAGTAGCTTTCAAAGTATAAATCGTGGATTCTTTTTCAGGTGTGGCTATTGGGCTGAGAATATTTGGATCACTTAAACCATCACGTGGAGTCCACTCGAAATGTTCTATCAATGAACTTGAAGTTATATTATTTAATAATTTAACAGATTCACCTATACACAAATTGTTACGTTCAGGCAAAACACTACCAGTCAATGTTTCGGGTCTGACTTCAATAATCTTAGTTACCTCACAATTGCTCAAAATTTCTTTTAGAACTATTTTTAATTGATTGACTAGAGGTGAAACTATTGTGTGTATGAATTCACTTGGCGAAAATAAATTAAATATACCATCAGAAGTCCAAGAAGTTCCATTATTAGTAGATTTATATATAAGAATTAAAACGTCTCCAAAAGCATTGTTTATTTTAACTCTAACATCACTATAGTTATTGCATCCAGGTGTGACGCAAAAATAAGTTGTTTCTGGAGCATCAACAGTAAATCTATTGATTTCAATTTCATTACTTGCAGTACAACCAGTTGTGAGATCAGTCACTGTAACATAGTACTTACCAGTATTTGAAATTGTTACAACTTTTGTGGTAGCTGTGTAAGAACTGGGACCAGTCCATGAATATTCATAATTATGTGTCGGAGTGTATATTGTAGGATTAGCTGTTAAATTTATGGATGCCTCGTCATCACAAAAATTTCTGCCTTCAATAGTTACTTTGAAATCTTGGTTTACAACATTGATTGTCGCAGTAGCTGTACACCCACTTTCAGAAGTAACAGTTAGAGAGTATGTACCTGGTTTCACAACAGCTGGAGTTGATACAGTCTTTTGAGCAGGATTGGTAAAATCAACATCATCGTTTGGAGTATGTGGACCGCTCCACTGATAAGTCAATGTATTTATATTATTAATAACATGAGGAGTTAGGATTACAGGGAAATCACTGATATTGCAGATAGTTTTACTTATATCAATTGAAGTTATCTGTAGGGGATCTAAAGTTACAATAATATCAACAATTTGCTCACAAAGATCTTCGTCTTTAGCAACTAAATGATAAGTCCCATCTTTACTAACTTGGGGATTCGGAATATTTGTAGAACCTGTGAAAGCACCATCTGAAGTTGACCAATTATAAGTTACAGTTCCGGATTGACCTGATGGAATTACATTTAGAGTTATTGGAAAATCTGCGAGACAATTTTTTTGTATAGAGCTTGGATTTGCAACCACATTAAATGTGCTGGCTTCGACTATTACCGTTTTAGTTGTAGTACAATATTCGTCAGAACAAACAACTGTATATGTACCAGCTTGATCGACTGTGACAGTTGAAACGTTGTTCCCATTTTTAAAAGGATTTCCTGAACCGGAAAAAGACCATAAATAAGTATAAATAGGTGAAGTAAGAACCGATCCGGAACCAGTCGCAGTTATATTAACTTCACCACCAAGACACAATTTTTTAGGGGGAGTTGGAGTTATATCGACATTCAGATCTTCAATTGCAACTTCAAGAGAACCTTCAAAAACACAACTTGGTGTAACAGAGTTATTATGAATTTTATAAGTCACAGTATATATTCCAGGAATTACATTATTTGGAACGTTCAAAGTCACAGAATTTAAACTTTTATTTGAAAGAACAGGAGGATTAGAAGTATTGGGACTTATTGTCCAATCGTCATAAATATTGTTAGGGCTAATAGGGGCAATATTAGGAGCATTAATAGTTATGGTTTGAGGAATGGGTTTCAAACAAATTTTATTAGGATTAAATGTAACATTCTCATTTATCACTTCAACAGTTATTTCATCTGAGGTAGTACATCCATCTACAGTAACTTCAACCTTGTAAACAGTAGAGGACGTCGGAATATTCTCAAAACAAATACTTGGATCAGCAGTATTAGTATTTGTAAATTGAGTAAAAGTCGCATCATTTATTAATTTTTTATACCATGTATAAGAAGTTGGAATCATATTTGGTATAATATTCGTTGCATGTAAAGTAATTTGTGTGTTTGGTTCATAACATATTTTATAGGGATTTCCTCTATCTTGACATACATTATAATTCGGACTACCAGTTGGAATATTGTCAATTATCAAATCAAAATCACAGCTACGATCGGGATAAATTTTATCAAATATAATTGTCTGTGTATTTGTAGCAGTACCTGTTGAAGCCGTAAAACCCCAATTAATTGCATCGCTATCATTAGTTATATCAGAAATAATGTCACTCAGATTAGAACCATTAGGCCATGTAAATGAATGTTTTGCAACCGGATCGTTATCAAAGTAAACATTTAATCTCATATCTGCAGCCTTCCAAGTTATGATGATACAGTGTAAATCACCATTTTCCACATCATAAGGTGTTTGGATAGTACCACTTATTGGAACAGGAGTGTTATAAGCTCCACTTAGATCCATCCTGCCATCTTTGACGTATTGAATATGATCATACCCTATTTGATTATAAATTGGATCACCCCACTGTATTCCTGAATTATAGAATGTATCAAACTCAATAGCAAACGACGGATCATTAGTATGGCTAAGATTATTTTGAGTAAAAGTATATCCGAGATTACCACCGGAAATGCCAATACGATTATTGGGAGCCGATTTAGACATGATGAATACTACTCCATCAGCACCAACATCTTGTGCCTGGTAATATAGTCTATCTCCAAAATTTACTCTAAATTTAAGCATGAAATTCTGATTGAGATGTAAATAATTGTTTAGATTTGTATTCCAAAGGGATACACATCTATTCTTATGATTTGGATCATTATCATTTCCATCAACTGTTGCTTTTGTCAAGTTGTATGTTTTTCCGTCTGATAGAGGTGCATCCCGCCAAGAAACAGCATAATCATCGGTAATATTAAATTGCCATGTCTGAGAATTACACAAAATTGAAAAGATAAAGAAAACAATAAATAATATACCAATTTTGATAGGTTTTAAGACTGGAAAATGCTTCATAAGGAACTCCTAAATACTAAATTATTTATTTTATGATCATTAACTTTCTAAAATAAACTTGAGAATCGACTACAATTCTAATTATATATACACCAGATGTTAATTTCACTGTTGGAATATTAAATTCTGAGATACCGTTTTCATAGATTTGGTTATTTATAACGTAAGCAATATTTCCAACAAAATCTATGAGATAAATACCTAATAGCGAAGGTTTATTTAAGATTACTGAAAGCCTTATATTTTCATTATTTGAAGAGTATAAAAATAATTCATTTGATTCATTATTAGACTCAACACCGTCAGCACCAAGAGAAAATAACCAAGTTTCCCCATTTCTATCTTCATGAGTTAATCCGCCAAACAAAACAGCGTTTCCTTCTTCTAATTTTACCATACTTGTATATGATCTTGCAACTGGTTTTTCATTAACATTGATTTTTCGCCATGTTAAATTCGTATAATCAAAAAGCCATGTATCATCAAGAAAATTATTTAAATTACTTCCACCAAAAATCAATAATTTATTCTCAATAATACCACAAATTCCGCTACACCATAAACTGTCTGTGATTCCATTTGTATATAATTTTTTCCATTTCATGGAATCTAATTCAAATTTCCATGTTTCAGTTAAATAAAATTGTGTTGATTCTGTCTTGCCGCCATTTAAAATTACTTTTCCCTGTTCAATTTGAGACATCATTGGGTCGATAAGATAGTAAGGAAGATTGTCAGAATATTTGTTAAATATAACATTTGTCCAGTCCATTTTATCTAGATCAAAAATCCATGTATCTCTCTGAGAGTCATAATGATAGTCTCTACCACCAAATAATAGTGCTTTATTTTCTGAAATTTGTGAAAGTCCGAAATGAGATCTGGCATTGGGATGATTGGATACATCTAATTTCTGCCAGGAAGTATCTTTAAGATCAAATAACCAGGTATCATCATAATATTCGGTCTCACCGTTAGAACCACCAAATAACAATACCTTATCTTCTGATAATTGACAAATTCTATGGTTGGATCTTCTTTCCAGGGAAATACTTGGTTTCAATTCTACCCATTCTTTTGTTCTATTATCAAAAATCCATGTATCATTTAGAAATGAGCAACATTTTCCATCAATGAAACCATTACCACCAAAAAGTAAAACTTTTCCATTCCCTAGTGAAGCCATTGAATGTGCGATTCTAGGAGATGGGGAATTCTTAGGATGAAGTTGATTCCAACTACTAATTTGTGATATAGCAGCTAAAGGAACAGACAAAATCACAATTCCTAATATGAGTAGATATTTGATAAAAGTTTTCATAGTATAGTCCTTAGAAAATTATGATGAATAATTTAATAAAGAACAAAAATAAGTGAAAAAGGTTACAGAAAATTGAAAAACAAATAATCAATACAAATGAGAAATTGATTACAAATGGTAAATTAAAGAAAAGAAAGTAAACAACTGGTAAACGAAAAATTAATTTTTATTCATTATTCTCAGCTTGGAAGTAATAACCTTGGTTATATCTGGAGAGAATATATTTAGGAAAGATAGTATCATTTTCGATTTTTTTTCTTATTCTATTTACAATTACTTTGATTGAATCTTTATAACAAAGACTATCAAGATTACCGATATATTTGGCAATTTTCTCGTAAGAATGAACTATGCCAGGATTAAGAGTTAACAGCTCTAAAATTTTGTATTCAATTGCTGTAAGCTCAATGTGTTCGTTATTTATTAGTACAATTCTTGTCCGATAATTAATAGAAAAATCACCATGTATAAAGCAATGCTCATTATTTTTATATCTCTGATGTCTAAAAACATTTTCTATTCTAGCTAGAAGACTTTTTGTTGTGAAAGGCTTTTTTAAATAGTCATCAGCTTCTGAATTCAAAAGATCACTTTCTTCCTGATCTGCTGTCCTGGCTGTGATAATGATTATTCTCAACTCATTATAAATTCGTCGAATTTCATTGATTAAAATCTTACCATCAATATCAGGAAGTCCTAGATCCAGTAATAGAAGATCGGGTCTCAAATTCCGTAATTTTAACATACCGTCTCGTCCATCAATGGCTTCATAAGTGACATAATTATTAAAGCCAAGCTCTAAAGCAAGAATAGAACGGAACTTATCGTCATCGTCGATTATTAATATACTTTTCACACTTATAAAGATATAATTATAAATTATTATTATTCAATTTAACATTAATCATTAATGAAAACAATACCAAACAATACGGATTTTTTTAAAACTTTTTAAAAAATTGGCGAAGTCCTAACATATATGACACATGAAATCGAAAAAAGTCTCACAATGAAACAAAAATAGTTTGTAATATAGCTACAGATGCTTATCTACAAAGAATGGGTAAATAATCGAAATTTGAGGAATTTTATTGATTTTCAAGATACTTCTTTATCTTTGATTTTGTGGATCTGCCGACGGAAGAAATAAAGTAGCCGTTCTGCCAGCCGTGCCAGTAGGAGCCGGAGAGCTTTTTGAATTTCTTTGATGAGATGGATTTGATGATCTCGACGGTTTTGCAGATGGGACGCTTTGTGTCGATCTGCAAAAGGAGATGGACGTGGTTTGTGGAGATGCCTATTTGCTCGAGGATGGCAGAAGCAGAGGCGACTGCCTCTGCCATAACAACGCTGTTGAAATTAAAGTCCCTACGGTATTTTGTGACCAGGACTAAATGAAGGGATATGTCTGAAACTGAGTGAGTCAGCTTAATCATGCTACTTCATCCAATTCTTCAACTGCTTCTTCTTCGTTCTTGTTCATAAATTTTGCTTCGGCTTCGTCGTAAACTTCTTCATAGTATTTTTTGATGTATTCAAGCATAAACTGATTTTCTTCAGCTTCCTGCTCTGAAATTTCTTTTTTTCTTCTCCTAAGTGCTTCGTCTGTTTTCTCTTTTGAAGTCTTGAAGATTTCCTTGTTTACTTCTTCATCCCATTTTTCAATTTGTGCTTCATCTGCAAGATTGCCGATTTCCTTAATCCAAAAATCAGAATTAAGTTCTAAATTGCCTTCTTTGCATAGAGTTAATATTCCGAAGTTTGAATCGTTGCTTAAACTGCTTTCACATCGAACAAAGGCAAGATTTTCTTTTTTGTAAAATATTAAATCAACTTGTCCCTTCGACTGTCCCTGTGCTGATGCTACTTTCAACAAATATTCAGGATTAAATGAAACTTTGAAGGTCTCCTTTTCAAAAGCATTATATAAACACAATCTTCTATGTAGCCATTCAAGAATTGGAGGAAATATTTCATCAATTAATGGCTTTACTAAATCATCGCAGGATGCGAAAATCTGTTTTAAGTTATATTCGTTTTTCCCTTCCCAAATGTCAATTCTTTTGTATGCACTTTTTGACTTCCAAAATTGGTTTACTATTTCGATTGGAATGATGCCTTCGAATGTTGGCTCTTTTGCGTGCTGTTCTTCTATTCTTCCGATTGCCATAATGTAAGAATCTGTTGCGAAACAAAATCTGTTTTTTACGTATAATCCTAGCATTGCAGGACGATATTCATCCTTACTGGATGCTAAATGTGTTTTGTCTCTGAGGACGATTTGATTAATGAGTGTTCCGTATGTCATAATTTTACTCCCTTGTTTTGTTTTTGAAATATTCTATTACTTCTGATTTGTTGAAGTGGATTTTTCTGCCCATCTTGATGTATGGGATTTCTCCGTCTTTGATGCGTTGCCAGAGCCATGTAGAAGATTTATAGAATATCTGCAAGAATTCTGTTCTTGTGATCAATTCATCTTCGGGTGGCTTGTTGATGATCAGTTTTTTTAGTTCTTCGATTGCTTTGTCGATTGATTCAAATCTTTTGAGAATTGGCTCAATATCGAGGTTTAGATTATTTGACATTTCACTTCTGCCTTTCTTGATTTAAGGATTTTGCGGTCTCTGGCGTTTTGGATGAGTGCCTGGTCGCAGAGGTCAACGTCGAAATGATAGCCGGATTTGAACGGATAGACTACTTTCA
>CAYXFU010000043.1:0-27569 GCA_964464375.1 uncultured Hyphomicrobiales bacterium | reverse complement strand
ATACAAATACATGGATTCTTCACTTCGTTCAGAATGACTTCTAAAAATAACTTTTCACACTATCTCATTCGCAGGAATGACATACTGGGAGCTGTGTTCCCATATCTTAATATATTTCTAATGCTAATCAGGTTAAACTGATTTTAGAATTTCTGCTATTTGCTGCGATGTAGTGCCATCACCATAAGGATTAACACATTCCGACATTTTGGAATAAAGCACAGCATTATCCAAAAGAAGAGAAGTTTCATGGACAATCTTATTTTTGTCAGAGCCGACAAGTTTTGCGGTTCCTGCATCGATACCTTCTGTTCGTTCGGTTACTTCCCTCATAACAAGAACTGGCTTGCCGAGAGCCGGTGCTTCTTCCTGAATTCCACCGGAATCAGTCAACACGAGATACGATTTCTTCAAAAGCCACAACATAGCAGGATAATCCAGAGGATCGATCAGATGAATATTTGAAATATCCTTCAATATTGTTCTTACAGGATCCTGCACGTTCGGATTGAGATGAACAGGATAGATAATTTCTACATCGGGATAATTTGTTGCAATTTCTTTCAGAGCATTACAAATATTTTCGAATGGCTCTCCGAAACTTTCTCTGCGATGCCCGGTAACAAGTATTATTCTTTTAGATAAATCAATTCCATTGAATAGCTTGATGAAGTCATCATCTCCCCTTTTCCCGATAATATCCAAACCGAGCAGAAGTGCATCTATTACAGTATTTCCGACAACGAAAACATTTTCTTTTATTCCTTCGTTTGATAGATTAATCTTGTTCTGTTCTGTTGGAGTGAAGTGCCAGTCTGCTATCCGAGTTGTCAGAGTCCTGTTGATTTCTTCGGGGAATGGAGAATATTTATTCCAGCTTCTGAGTCCGGCTTCGAGATGAGCAACCTTTATCTGATGATAGAAAGCGGCTAAAGCCCCAATGAAAGTTGATGTAGTATCACCCTGAACAAAAATAATATCCGGCTTGAAATCCAAAAGAACAGGCTCAAGATTTGTCAATATTCTTGCGGTAAGCTGTGCCAATGTTTGGTTCGGTGTCATCAGATCCAAATCATAATCGGGAATTATACCGAAGAAATTCAGCACTTGATCAAGCATTTCGCGATGCTGAGCCGTAACGCAGATTCGAACATCAAAATCATTTGTGTGTTTTTTTAATTCAGTATATAGCGGAGCCATTTTGATAGCTTCAGGTCTGGTACCGAATATCAGAAGAATTTTTTTCATGCGAAAACCTTCTGTCTAATCACAGTTACTATTCTCTCAGCGGCTTTACCATCCCAGAGCGGAGGAATTTTCCCGATTCTGGGTTCCGATTTCAAATGAGCATCGACAGCATTGATAATATTATCTTTTGTCGGCAGAACAAGCTTATTTGTGCCCAATGAGATTGTTATGGGTCTTTCGGTTGTTGTTCTGGCTGTGATGCAGGGAATTCCCAGCACTGTTGTTTCTTCCTGAATTCCACCGGAATCGGTAAGTACAAAATCAGAATTCATCATTAGAGAGAGAAAATTGATATAGCCTTGTGGATCGATAAATTTGATTCTATCATTTTTCAAAAATTCTTCCAAGCCAAATTTGACAATATTGCCTCTGGTTCTTGGATGAACGGGGAACACAACGGTTCTTGCTTTAGATATATGAGCAAGAACCTCGAGCATATCTTTAAGACTTTCAGGTTCATCTACGTTGCTTGGACGATGGATTGTAATCAGAGAATATTCCTTATGTTTCAAGCCAAGTTCAGGTAAGATGTTCGATTGTTTTGCTTTTGGAAGAGCGTAAAACAGTGAATCAATCATAGTGTTGCCGACAAAGAATACTTTATCATCGGGAACACCCTCGCGTTTGAGATTGTCCAGTCCACTTTGCTCTGTTATAAAGTAATAGTCCGTAATCGCATCCGTTGCCATACGGTTGAGTTCCTCGGGCATGAGTCTGTCACCGCTTCTGAGACCTGCTTCGATGTGTGCTGTTCTGATGGCACATTTAGCTGCAGTGAGAGTACAGGCGATTGTCGAATTAACATCGCCAACGACTATGACGAGATCGGGTTTATAATCCAATATTATTTTCTCGAATTCGACCATGATTCTTGCAGTCTGCTCGGCATGGCTTCCGGAGCCGATACCAAGAAAGAACTTAGGCTGAGGCATATCGAGATCTGCAAAAAAAGCATCTGACATATTTGCATCGTAATGCTGTCCAGTATGACAGATAACATGTTCAAAATCTTCTTTAAAAGATTCAAAAGCTCTGTGGATTGGAGCCACTTTCATAAAATTTGGTCTTGCACCAACAACCGATATTATTTTTTTCTTCATTATCTGCCACTATACATTAAATCGTAATACTTCTGATATTCGCCCGAGATCACATTCTCCATCCATTCTTTGTTGCCGAGATACCAATCAATTGTAGTCCCGATTTTTTCGCTGAATTGAAATTTTGGTTCCCAACCAAGTTCATTTTTAATTTTTGTTGCATCTATCGCATATCTTCTGTCATGTCCCAATCTATCGGTTACATATTTAATCAGTGAATGTGGTTTACCGAGATAATCTAGAATCATAGTGACAATATCAATATTCTTGATTTCGTTGTTTCCGCCAATGTTATATACATCCCCCAATTTGCCTTTTTGAAGAACAGCAAGAATGGCTTCACAATGATCCTGCACGTACAGCCAGTCGCGTATGTTTTTGCCGTCACCATAGACCGGCAGCTGTTTGTCGTTTACAGCATTGTTAATCATCAATGGAATCAGTTTTTCTGGAAATTGATATGGTCCGTAGTTGTTGGAACATCTCGTTATCAGTACAGGAAAACCAAAAGTATCGAAATATGCCTGGGCTAACAAGTCAGCCGAAGCCTTTGATGCAGAGTAAGGGCTATGTGGCTGAATCGGTGTCGATTCGGTGAATTTAATCTCAGGATTATCCTCAGGAAGAGTTCCGTAAACTTCGTCCGTCGAAACCTGGAGGAAACGCTTTGAATCAAATCTATCTTTCCATGCGGTTTTAGCTACATTCAAAAGATTTGCCGAGCCAAGAACATTTGTTTCGATAAACAGATTCGGCTGAAGAATGGATCTGTCGACATGGGACTCTGCAGCGAAGTTAACTACAAAATCAATATCATGATCTGAGAAGATCTTTGTCAGAATCTTCTCATCGCAGATATCTCCATGAACAAAGATATATCTGTTGGGATATTTCTCTTCAATGCCGAGAAGATTGCCCAGATTGCCTGCATAGGTCAGCTTATCCAGGTTAATTACGAAATAATCCGGCTCGGAATCAAGTATCAGTCTTATAAAATTACTGCCTATAAAACCGGCTCCACCGGTAACGAGAATTGTCTTCATATTATAGCCTAAATTATTCATCAGAAATCCTTGAAATGCTATAAAATTCCTTCTATTCTGTCATTCCTGCGCATGCAGGAATCTATTTTGTGGATCCCCACCTTCGGGACTGTGTGAAAATTAAGATTATGTCATTCTGAGGGAGCGAAGCGACCGTGAGAATCTAGTGTTCATGCTTCCTGGATTCCTCACTTCGTTCGGAATGACATTTATAAATTACTTTTCACACAAACTCATTCGCAGGAATGACACAGAAGTACTGTAATTACAACGAATCGAAAAAGTTCTAATGCACTATTTGAATTTAATAAAATTATTGTCAAAACGAATATGTAAATTAATAAAAAATAACGAGATTGAGAAGGAAATGGCTGTAACAAAAAATAGCATCAGACCCATTAATCAAGCCTGATGCTATTTGGTTAAAATTTATCTTCTTATAGTTTTTTGAAATAGTCTAGTGTAAGCTCAAGTCCTTTTCTTAGATCATATTCGGGACTCCAGCCAAGAATTGATTTGGATTTATCGATGTTAAGACAATTTCTCGTGAGATCGCCCTGACGCGGTGGTCCAAAGCTATGTTCGACTGACAATCCGCTAATTTCCTTGACCATATCAAATAATTCCAGTGTTGAGCTTGGCACACCAGTTCCGACATTGAAGATATCAGTTCCCTGATAATCCTTTGCTTTAGCCAGTGCCGATACAACATCGGCCACATACACATAATCGCGGTACATTCCACCTGTTTGGTGCGGATAGGAATATATCTTCACAGGCTTTCCGGATAGAACATGCTGGACAAAGATTGTAACAACACCTGATTCATGGGCTGACACCTGACGAGGACCATAAACGTTGGCAAAGCGTGTTACGACGTAATCCAAGCCATGCTGCTTTTTATAGAAACTCAGGTAGTGTTCAGAAGTATATTTGGCGATAGCGTAAGGAGAAAATGGCTCCGGCTGAGTGTTCTCGGTTGTGGGATATTCTTCGGATTCTCCATAGATAGCTCCGCCGCTTGAGCTGAAGACAAATTTCTTTACTTCATGCTTGACAGATGCCTGAAGGATATTTAGCAGACCACGAATATTAATATCCATATCGAAGATGGGATTCTCTACAGAAAATGGTACGCTCATCTGAGCTGCGAGATGATAGACTATATCCGGTTTTTCGATCTCAAAGATTTTGTCAATCACTTCATCTCTGATATCAGCAAGGTAAAACTTAGCTTTGGGATTGATATAACTCAGCCGTCCCGAATAGAGATTATCGACAATAACAATCTGTTCGCCCTGCTCAATCAGTTTATCTGCAAGATGTGAACCAATAAATCCTGCTCCGCCTGTAATAATTATCTTAGACATAAATTCTCTGAGATGATATTAATATAAAATTAAAATTAAGGAAAAAAAATGATTTTAACTCCGTTAGGAGTGAAATATTTATAGAAAAATAACACCAAAAATATTTAGAACCTCGTCAGGGGTGAAACCCGTGAGGAAATGACAAACCCGTTCTAGGTCGCTCCTACGGAGCTTGGGTGGTGTGTGTGGGAACATTTTTCTATTAATATCTTTTCCCTACGGGAAAAAGCACTCTTATGAAAATTACATTTAACTCCGTCAGGAGTGAAATATTAATAGAAAAATAGCACCTAAAATATCGAGAACCCCGTCAGGGGTGATATATTAAATACCATACATCAAGGATAAGTCAGAGTCCAGTGCAAAGAGTCAAGTGTTGCTCTTGTGAAATCTATTCTTTTTAAATACAAATTATGTATCCTGATTGTATCCCAAGGTACAGAATCAACAACTGCTTTCTTTTAATCATCATTCCAATTTTAATATTTATAATTTATACAATACTCACCAGATCTTGTTATGTATTGGCTTGAGAAAAATAATTTACTCAAATTTAGTCTATCACCCAGTGAATCTCTAAAAATATGATACCATCTTTTTTCAGGAACGGCAATTGGTCTTCCTGGTCCGGTATAAAGTGTGTCCATATCTAGCAAAATTGAACTTAGTCTAAACTCAGAGCTGAACCACAAAGAATTGCCAGTTTTAAAATGTTTTATATAATCACTCATTGAATCTGATTTGAATTTCCACTCAAAAGATACCACTTGATTAGGTAATAGTTCAATATTGATTTTGTACATGTCTGCAATTAATGAATCGCCATTTACTTTCTCTACGAGTACGGCACTTGGTGAAGACAAAACCAACAACGAATCATGAAAGCCATTTCCGTATAAACGTAATTCACCTTTTATCCTATAATTTTGTGCACAAAATTGGGTAAAAACGCTAAATGAATCACTGTACCCTATTGATTTTTTATTAGAAAAAATACCTAACCCACAATTAATTAAAGGTTCACCCTCGTATAGGTCTCCTCCCGGAGGATCAGTCCCAGGGCTACAGGAAAATAGAAAAGAAACTACTAACAATAAAAGCCATTTCATGTTAAATCTCCTTTTTTATTTTTTAAAGTAAGTAAATTCAATCTATCTCTGATAACATCATTTGGCGAGATTAATATCTTTCTATTTTTATCTAATTTTATTAGTAATACATTTTTTTTATTTGTTAAATACAAATGTCCGAATCCATATTTAATGGATAAAAAAATACCAAAATACCCTAGACTCCCGAAATTCAATCCAATTAATCTGATTTGTAATGTTGCTTTTTTTGTATTTATATATATAATTTCATTGATTCTAGAAAGATCAATAGCGATATTTTTGATCCTGCGTAATATTATTAATTTATCTTCCGATAAATTATAATCTCTTATTCTAAATAGTTCAATATAAATGAAAATAAATGCTACAATAAGTGCTATTATATACCATGGTAGTATTGAGATCATATGCCTTGACATTATTATGGATTTATATTTATTGTATCTTTACATACAATTTAAAAAAAAATTATTCAATAATACAATTACTTAAAGATGAATATATTTTAATAATTATTAATTAGATTACTTTTCTTTTGTAAAATGAATTATTCATATTTAACAATATAGCAAAAAACGCCAAAAAGTTACAGAAGTTTAGAAAATAATTTTGTATTTGCCTCGAAGTGGTTGAATGGCAGACCAGTTTGTGTCGCTCCTACGGAGCTTTGGTGGGGCGTGTTGGCGCATTGTTCCTATTAATATCTTTTCCCTACTGGAAAAAACCACATCTATGAAAATACTTTATCCCCATTACAATCTGAATTGAGATTTCTCCCTACGTTCTAAATGACAATACAATTGATTCTCTTCGGTAGCCACCTTCGGCAACTGTATGCACAGGATTGACATAAACAAAGGCTGTCCCATCATTATGGAACAGCCTTTGTTGCTTTTTGCTTTTATCTTCTCTTATCTTATTTCAATATAATTCGGCATTGCGATCATAACCGGATCTTTGTATGACATATAGAGTAATGTCCGCATATAGTCCATCTGACGTTTCATAGGCTCGGGCATATTGTTGTAAATCTCTGTATAAGTAGAGTTACCTCTGCTGAAGTATCCGTCAATCACTTTGTTGATAGAGACTTCATCATCGCTATCTTTCTTGCCAAAAAGTTTGAATATCATGTCGAACGGATCTTCCTTGACAGGATATTCTTTAATAAATACCTTTTTGCCTGCAGGCACGCCAATTCTGGCTTTTGTAATATTTATAGCATCCTGGAGTCCTCCGAGAACATCGACAAGTCCCATCTTTTTTGCATCCTCGCCTGTCCAGACGCGACCTTTAGCCAAAGAACGTGTTTCGTCAAATGTTTTCTTGCGGCTTTCGGCAACTTTGTTCACAAAGCGGAAGTAAACACCCTGAATCATGTCATGAAGTTTGTTCTTCTGAGCCTGATTGAACGGATAGTTGAAGCTCAGCTCCTGTGTGGCTTTTGTTGACGAAATTGTATCGGAAGTTATGTCAAGTTTCCCAAGCAACCCGCTGAAGTTCGGAATTGCAGCAATTACACCTATAGAACCGGTAATAGTTGCAGGGTGTGCTATGATTGTGTCGCAAGCCATTGCAATATAGTATCCTCCAGAAGCGGCAACATCGCTCATCGATGCATAAATTGGTTTTACTCCGCGTGTTTTCATCACTTCCTGCCATATAATGTCGGAAGTCATAACTGATCCGCCGGGACTGTCCACTCGCAGAATAATAGCCTTAATCTTCTTGTCTTCTCTGGCTTTACGAATATATTCAGCTAATTTTTTAGTTATTTGTTTTTCAGAATTCATTCCACCGCTAGCCTGATCGACAATTGTTCCTGATGCGAAAATAATTGCAATATCTTTGTCTGGAACCGGCTTATCGTCATTGAAGTCTGCGTTCATATAGTCCGAAACATCTACCAGTCTTAGTTTGTGCTTTTTAGAATCATTTTCATTTTTATTTGTCATATTTTTTAGCATATCCTTCAAATCTGCTTCTGTCATAAGACTATCGACAAATCCGAGTGCCTTCAGGCTGTCAGCAGTATATACACCACGGTTGAGAACCTCATTGATCATTTCTTTGTCAAGCTTGCGGTAATTTGCTATAGCATCGACGAAGTTTCTGTGTCTCTGCTGGACAATAATTCTCAACTGCTTGCGCGCCGAATCGCTGAAACCTTTGCGGTTGAATGACTCTGCAGCTGATTTGAAATCTTCGAAATGCTCTACGTGGAACTCGATTCCAACCTTATCGAGCATACCTTTGAAGAACATTGAATTAACGCCGAAACCATTAAGTTCGACCATTCCTTCGCTGGGCATGAAAATCTTATCAGCCGGCAAAGCTCGCATGTAGTCAGCTTCTGTTCCCATATCGATGTAAGCATAAACGAACTTGCCGGATTTACGGAAATCATTTATTGCTTCGATCAGCTCAATATTCTTAGCAAAGCCCATGGCTGTTCCGCGTGCTTTGTAGTAAATTCCCTTTATTCTGTCATCACCTTTGGCTCGCTTGATAGACTGAAGAACTTCGAAGAAATTTGGCTGTGACTTTTCGCCAAAAGCCTCGAATATACTTCCTCCTCCTGTGTGCTCTTCGAGCTTCTCGCCAAGATTGAGATATAGAACTGAGTTATTCCTGACTTCGACTGGTTCGTTCGTGAAGGCTGAGCCTGCTAATCCTAGAAGAACAAACACGGGAATAGTAAAAATTCCGAGTATAACTACGATTATCAACACAGGTATCCACCAACGGGTGCGTCTTGGCTGTGGCGGTGGATAGTATGGCGGGTATGGTGGCATTCCCGATTGCTGATTTAACTTACTTTGATCCGGCATATTTAACTCCATAAAAATTATGTCTTATTGCAATATTCAACTTCACTAATTACGAATGTTTATTCTTAATGTTTCAATTTTTATTAAATAATAGTGTAAACAAATCTTTACTATTACACACTTTTTTGTACACAAAATTACACAGTTTTTGCGATATTGAGTAATACACCCGACTGGTATTAGTCGTTAATTCATTGTTAAATAAATAGTTAACAAATTATATTATTTTCTGGCACTATCCTTGTATATAATGTTATATGTTCAATTGACGAAAGGTTTATTATATGAAGTTTTTACTCTTTCTTCTAATTCTGCTGATATTCTCTCTAACGGGTTGCGACAACAACCTCGATCCATTCAGTGTGAGGATATATTCAGTTTCTTCGGTTAATGTCAAAGCCGGTGATACTTTAACGATAAAGGGCACCAACTTTGGTCTTAATTTCGATCCCTGCAGAAAATATGTTGTATTCAACAGTGATAATCAAAAAGGCTACAAACTTGACAATTACGAAGTTGTCAGATGGTGGTTTGACGA
Source organism: uncultured Hyphomicrobiales bacterium (assembly GCA_964464375.1). Classification (GTDB taxonomy): domain Bacteria; phylum Bacteroidota; class Ignavibacteria; order Kapaibacteriales; family UBA2268; genus CAIOZA01. Next base: position 18,327 of record CAYXFU010000043.1, on the reverse strand, counting down.
AATCGTGCTGATAATCAACAAGAACGCTGAATCCGGTAAAATGGGTGTCTATTGTTTGGGAGAATTCAGCAACTGCATCGAAATTACAGTCCAAAGCAACATTCCCTGATTATTATAAAAAAGACCACTGATACCTGGGTGTGCCTCTGCAGAGCACACCACACATGGCGTCAGTGGTTTTTTATTTAGTGAATCGTGACTAGTGATGGAGTGATTAGTGAAAAAGGTGAAATTGTTTGTATTTTCTCCCTTCCTTGAGGAAGGGTCGGGGTAGGTGCAAGGATATTATGAAACAGATTCTATGGTATCATCCATCACTTAAGGAAAAAGCTTCTTATCTAAGAAGACATCCTACTTACACAGAAAAAGTACTTTGGTATAGTCTGCGAAGAGATCAATTAGGATATGATTTCCATAGACAAAAGCCTCTGGGTTTCTTTATTTTTGACTTTTTCTGCGAAAAACTAAAACTCGTCATTGAACTAGATGGAATTTCGCATCTTGAAGAAGAAGTGATAATGAATGATGCCCAAAAAGATAAGTATATTAATGAAATTGGATTTACAATTTTGAGATTTACAGATGAAGAAGTAAATGTCAATTGTGAGAAGGTTATTAATAAGATTAAAGAGTATATTAGATATTATGAAATGAATACAACACCACCCCAAACCCCGCCTCAAGGCAGGGCTTTAAAAACTCATTTTCTTGAGGAAGGCTCTTAGATATTGTTGTTGTTTTTTCTCCCTTCCTTGAGGAAGGGTCGGGGTAGGTGTTAAGAGTGGTGAGTGAAGCATGGATAAGTGATTAGTAAAAAAAATGAAATGTCAGAACTTTGATTTCTATGATTAAAATGATTAAATACATGAAAACTTTATTAATCATGCCTTTAATCCCAAAAATCCCTGAAATCACTGTTCAGACAATCTCAAATAGAATTTTCTAAAAAATTATAGGATAAATACAATGAAAGCACGTTTAATCTTTTTGTTTGTGATTCTGTTTTCTTTCTCGGCTCAGGCACAGAATTTCTGGGAACCATTGGATGGACCTTATGGAGGAAATTATCAGGGTTTTATCCAGGCTAATAATAATATAATAGCATATACACCTAGATATGTTATCCAATCATCTGACAATGCCCAAACTTGGGCTAGAGTGTACACCATAACTAATAATTCTGCAATTGATAGAATTATTAAAACAGCATCTGGAAAATTTTACATGTTTATTTACATTTATGATATAAACCAATCAAGAGTACTTCTATCTACAGATGATGGTGCAACATGGACTCCATCTAACTTACTTTTACCTAAAGGAGTGTCTGTTTATTCATTGCAATTAACAGATGATTACTTTTTCTGGCAATCAGGTTCACAAAAATTTATAAGCAAAAAAAAATTAAATGACTCAATCGTGGAAATAATTGATGTTGAGAATTTTGAAACAAAAGATGATAAATTCTCTTACTACATTGTTGATAAGCATAATAACATCTATTTACTTTGCGATAGGTTAGTTTACTTATCAACTGATACAGGAAGAACCTTTTTGAAAATATCAAATTTTGAAAATACTTTACATAAATATTCTACAAATAGTATTTCTTTTGACACCAAAGAGAATCTATATTTTTCTGGGAGACAAGATTCAAATGATGTAATTTATTTTTCAGATAATAAGGGATTAACCTGGGATTCTCTTATTATAAATAATGTTATTTTTTCAATAAAGCCAAAAGACAAAAATTTGATTTATTATTGGGCTGTGGACACATTAAACTCAAATGGATTATGGGTAATTGAAAATAGAGATTTTAAAAATGTTAAAATGTTATCAAATACAATGGATGGGTCAAAGTATTTGACTTCATTTATTTTTGTTGATAGCGTTACATTTGTAAGTGATGGTAGAGTTTATTTTTATACTAAAGATAAATATACCAAAACTTTGTATCCCATAATACATACGGCTGAAGATAATGATGTGCTGAGGTGTGGTAATTCATTGGTTATTTCTGGATCATTCTCTACAAGAAATCTTTATTCCCTTGATAATAACCAATTTAGTCTGATCACAGCCAGAACAGGTTTTAACTATAGTGGAGATGTCTACTTATCTTCAAAGGATTATATTTGGGTTACAGGTATGGGTTTAGGCCCATTAGAGACACAGTTTTCTTCTGACAATGCTCTTTCTTTCAAAAGCTTTGGCTTTTATTATTCTCCTATTTCTATGGCTGAAAATAGCAAAAAAGAGATGTATTTAGTAAATTGGGGAGGGAACAAATTAGCCAAATCTACCGATCAACTTAATTGGACAAAAGTAAAAGATGTGTATGCTGAATGGGTTTTTGTAAATAATCAGGATGAAATAGTTCTTTTAAAAAGATATTCTGATACTGTTAATATTACAAAACTTGACCCAGGTACATATAATACACTCTTCGAAAAGAATTTAATTTTAATTGGCACACTCCAAAAGTTTATCATCAGCAAAAATGATGATTATTTCTTTATGACCGACAGTCTCCTCTACCGCAGTGCGGACGAAGGCTCAACCTTCACAGTAGTCTTAGACGCTGGTCCCGTCAGAAAACTCCGCGATTTACTCGAAATGAATAATATGCTGTTTATATCTACCAATCAGGGTGTGATGTCATCTGCAGACAAAGGAGCAACCTGGAAAGACATCAACACAGGTCTAAACTCTTTCGATTGCAGAAGTATCGGTAAAACCGGTGATAATACTCTATATCTGGGTTTAGCAGGAGACGTTGTCTATCGAAGTGTGAAATACACAAGCGTCGAAGAAAATATCGCTCAAGATGAGATAGTATGTACTCCTAATCCCGCAACGGATTTCATTGAAATTTCTTATCCCCCTCTTGAGAGGGGGTCAGGGGGTGTGGTTATGAAGATATTTAATGTCTTCGGTCAGACCGTGTCCACCCCCGTCTGCTCCGCAGACACTCCCGCCAGCGGGGGACAAAGAATCGATGTTTCAGGCTTGCCACCGGGGATGTATTTTGTGCGGATTGGAGATAAGGTTGGAAAGTTTGTGAAACTATGATTTTTCCCCTCCTTTTCCAAGGAGGGGTGGCTCGACGCAGTCGAGACGGGGTGGTAGATGTATTAATCATGCTTTTAATCACATAAATCCCTGAAATCACAGTTCAGACAATATCAAATGGAATTTTCTAAAAAACTATAGGATAAATACCATGAAACCACGTTTAATCTTTTTGTTTGTGATTATGTTTTCTCTCTCGGCTAAAGCACAGAATTTCTGGGAACCACTGGATGGACCTTATGGAGGAGACAACATTAATTACATATTATGTGGCAATAAATTGGCATTTTGTGTTAGCACCGCTGGTTGGCCAGTTAAACTTTACAAAATAAATGTTAAAGAGCTATCATTAATTGACAATCCAATTTTTCAAGGGCATTTTCCTATGAACCATGCCTATGTTTCAAAAATGGATTATTTATGGGTCAGCATCAGTGGACCCATTCCCCAAGATTATTATTTATCCTTGGATGGAGGACTTACCTTCGACTTTTGTGAGGGATCAGGTCATAATCCCATGGCTGAGAATAGTAAACATGACCTTTACTATGCAAGTTCATCGTTATTTAAATCATCGAATCAAATTAACTGGGATATTGTTGTAGAGAATATAACAACTAATTTTTCTTATAGAGTATTTATTAATAATCAGGATGAAATAGTGCTTATTGGTCAATATTCTGATACTATCAATATTAAAAAATTAGATCCAATCACATATAAAGAATTATTTAATAAGAAAATTCAAATTAAAAGAGTATTCAATAACCTATTGATCAGCACGGATGATTCATACTATATTATGTCCGATAGTTCTGTTTATCATAGTATTGACGAAGGGACATCATTTACAAAAATACTTACTGCCTCCAATGGACGTGCTTTCAGAGAAATTCTAGAATTAAATAATATGCTGTTCATCGCTACAAATCAGGGTGTGATGACATCAGCGGACAAGGGAGCAACATGGACGGATGTGAACACAGGTCTTAACTCATTCGACTGCAGAAGTATCGGCAAAACAGGAGATAACACTCTATATCTGGGTTTGACAGGAGATGTTGTCTATCGTAGTGTGAAATACACAAGCGTTGATGAAGAAACAACGGTAGAAGAGATAGTATGCACACCAAATCCGGTGACAGATTTTATTGAAATATCCGTAGGGACACGGCGTGCCGTGTCCGATCTAAGCGATGTGAGGATTTATAATTTTCTGGGAGAAATACAGACCACCCCGTCACTTCTTGACACCCCTCCTTGGAAAGGAGGGGAAAGAGTTAGGATCGATGTTTCCGGCTTAGCTCCGGGCATGTATTTTGTGCGGTTTGGTGATATAGTTGGGAAGTTTGTGAAGCTATAAATATAATACAATGATTTCTGAGCATTTAGCATCAAGAAATATTAATAGGTCATTGCATTAGCCATCATCTCTTAAAGTCAATTTCCTGCCTTATCATAGGCTCATAATTAAATTGCAAGTGTTGTTGACCATAACTTATGGGAAATGGGATAGAAAAGCTTTTATAGCGAGTCTGGAAAATATATTTGCATAGCCCAAGTTTTGCTATTTTCTTTATTTTGGTTAACAACTTCTTAAAAGCAAAAGACACTGAATATAGAAATCCAGTGTCTTTCTTATTTAATTTGTTAGTAATTCAATAAATGCCCTATAACTGTTTTGTTTTCTGTTTACGGCAATTTAGCTAAACCTGTAAATTTTTGATTTTATTGACATTACAAACGTCTATCTGTACTCGGAGAGGGACTTGAACCCTCACGGGATTGCTCCCACAGGATTTTAAGTCCTGTGCGTCTACCGGTTCCGCCATCCGAGCGAACTGCAAATATACGGTAAATTTATTTTCTATAAAAATATTTTTCTTTCATTGTGGTTTCATTTTTTTGATTTAAGTTTGCTTTTGATTAGTGATCATTCACTTTTTCTGCAACTATTTATTAACTTTTACGTTAATCCGATTATAATTAAGGAGGATTAAAATGAAAAAGACACTTTATTTCGCAATGTTTCTGGCAGGTTTTGCAGTAATGCTTAACGGATGTACAGTTAACAATGTAACACGCAACGAGTACTTCGGTTATACTAATTCTCCGAAGCATATCGAAAAAGTTGCTCCGGCGCAATCCATTACAGATGATGATGCCGAATGGGTCAATCCTTTACGCGAAGAATATGACGATCGCGATAATTTTCAGATTTCATACAGTGCCGGCTATATGCCGCCATACTACATGCCAGTCGTCGTGCCATGGTGGGATCGCACGTATTCATATTACAACAGACCTTTTTCCGGAATGTATTTCAATATGGGTTGGGGTATGTATGATATCTATGATTGGTATTCACCATTCTATTCCTATTGTCCGATTTATTATAGTCCTTGGATATATAATCGCAATCCATGGTGGGACTGGTACGGATATAACTACGGACATTACTATCGTCCGGGGCATGATAATGGCTGGAAACGTAACCATGACAATGAGAACCGCAGAAACAATTATGCTATAAGAGATTTTGGACCTAGCAGAGGTACATACTCAACAATAGAAAAACCTTATGCCGGTGCATCATCATCGAAATCTGTAAGAGGTGCTACTAAGTCAACTCTACCGGTTAAATCTCAAGGTATAGGCAACAATGCGCAGTCAGCACCAAAGATAATCTATAAGCCAACAACTCCCGAAAGGAAAGCTTCTGAATCTACTTCTCCGATGGGTTCAAGTAAATCACCCAGGTCGGGAGAGAAAATAAAATACGACAGCCCGAATAGCAATTCATCAGGTTCTGGTTATAAACCAAGCCAGAGTACAGAGTCTAAACCCTCAAGCAGTTCAGGGAAATCAGAGAGTTCAGGAAAATCAGAGAATTCGGGTTCTTCAAGTAATTCATCAAGAAGTTCGACTAAGACAAAGTGATAAATATGGTTAAAAGAATTTTAGTATCCGCTATAATAATAATTTGCGGAATAGGGATTGCTAATGCTCAATATATAGAGGACGCTTTACGTTATGCTACTCCCAACGGCATTAGTTCAGCAAGGGTTGGTGCTTTGGGCGTATCATTCAACGGAATAAGTGATGACTTCAATGCGACAAATTTTAATCCTGCCGGACTTTCGCTTATGGCAAAGTCAGAGCTGAACGTAGGACTGGACTTTCAGCACAATGGGAATGAAGTTAATTTCATTGATCAGATATCAACCTTCAGCTCCAACAATGTGAACTTCTCTCAGATTGGTATGGTATTCCCATTCAAGACAGAGAATCACAATGCTGCTATCTCCATTGGATACATACAGGAAAGTAATTTCTCTAATAAGTATGAGTATTCAGGATTCAATCCAAATAATACTTATACAGGATATCAGGCACAATACGGCACAAGAAATTATGTGGACAATTGGGCTTATCACATTTTTCTTGCCAGCCCAAATCTTCAAACGGCAGTAAACGATAGTCTTCAGCAGTCTGCTTATGTTGATGAATCCGGAGGTTTGCAGAACTTCTTAGTTAGCGGTGCTTTTGAAATCAACCCGAGTTTATCTATAGGTGCTACATTCAACTACAAATGGGGTCAATATAAATACAATCGAGATTTTACTGAGTTTGATTCCAGAAATATATACACACGGCTTGATACAGTTCTCTATGAGACTTCGAATGTAAGTTCAGTTGACGTTAACGAAATTATTGACCAGCAGGTTACTGGAATATCTGGGTCAATTGGAATAATAGGTAAGTTATCCAACTTTATGCGTCTTGGAGCTACAATCAAGTTCCCGTCTTATTACTCAATCAAAGAGGACTACGGTATATTTGCTGAAGCCAAGTATAAATCAGTTCTTGATCCAAATCCTTATGATCCTGATCTTTCTTCGATTGATTATCATGTTACTACACCATTTGTGTTCTCAGGTGGAATGTCGTTCAATTTGGTTGGTTTAACGGTAACAGCAGGAATAGAGTATATGGATGCAACTCAGGTTAAATTCACTGCTCCGGATGGATCATTGGTGAACTTCAGAGAAATTAATGCTCATTTCAATGCTTTGAACAAAACAATTGCAACAAGCCTTGTCGGTCAGTTGACCTGGGGATTAGGGTTTGAGTATGATTTGCAGGTCGTTCCGGTTGTTGTCCGCGGAAGTTATCAGTCAATAACATCACCTTACTCTGACAATATTGATGGTGCAAACCGTCAGACAATTGGATTTGGCGCAGGCATTTATGTTGGGGATAATGTCAGAATAGATGGACTTTACCGCTGGACTTCATATTCACAGCTTAGAACCAATTATGGGACACAGGAAACAGGATCTCTTTACATTTTAAAGCAGACACCAACTAATATAGCCGTCCAGCTGACATATAGATATTAATGAAAAAGAAGAACTGTGATTTAGATTGATTGATATAAGGATTATAAAAGATGTCATTTTACATATCGTTGAATATTGAAAAATTACCAGAGGGATACTTCCTTGCTACATCTGAACAAGTCCAGGGATTAGTTGCACAAGGAAGAACAATAAATGAAACTATTGAAATAGCTAAGGATGTTGCTCGAAAAATACTTGATGCAAGACAAGAATTATCCGGACTAAAACAAGTAAAAAATAAATTCAAGTATCCTGTAATAATGGAATTGTAATGGGAAGGCTTGCAGGCTTTTCATACAGAGAAATTATAAAAAGATTAAAAGTATTAGGCTTTGAGTTTTACCGAAATGCTACCGGTAGTCATGAAATTTGGTATAATCCTAACACTGACAGATTCACAACAATTGCCAGACACAATAGGGATATGCCGGAAGGAACAATGAAAGCGATCATTAATCAAGCTGGAATTAGCGTTGAAGATTTTTTGCATATAAAATAATGAATTTTCATTATTTTTAAGCACATCAAACAATCAAGTCAATATCCATCATTTTATTTTTTCTTCATGTCGCATACAAAATACCACTCAACTTCATTTCCTAAATTTTGAGCAAAGAAAAGAAAATACTGGAAATTTTCTATCAATAATAGAATCAAAATTCAGTCTTTATTAGATTGATAAATATTTATTTTTAAAAATGCCTGATTTTAAGTTAATATCAAGTTATAGTCCTTCCGGTGATCAGCCTCAGGCGATACTGGAGCTTAAGGAAGGTTTGGAGCGTGGAGACAAGTTCCAGACATTACTAGGCATCACAGGTTCCGGAAAGACATTTACAATTTCGAATGTTATTGAACAAGTGCAGAGACCTACTCTCGTAATTTCTCCGAACAAAACTCTTGCGGCTCAGCTCTACAGCGAGTTCAAACACTTTTTCCCAACTAATGCAGTTGAGTATTTCATTTCGTATTATGATTACTACCAACCGGAAGCTTACATTCCGACTACTGATACTTATATAGAGAAAGATTTCTCTATAAATGACGAAATAGACAGATTGAGGCTAAAAGCATCGAGCTCACTGGTTGACGGCAGACGCGATGTGATAATCGTTGCCTCTGTCAGCTGTATCTACTCTATCGGACGCAAAGATGATTTCCTTTCGATGCTTTATCCGATTCATGTTGGGCAGAAGCTTTCACGACAAAAATTGATCTATAAACTTGCAGAGATGCACTTTACGAGGAATGACTATGATTTTGTTCGCGGCACTTTTCGCGTTCGTGGAGATGTCATTGATCTGATACCTGCTTACGAGATGAGGACAGCTCTCAGAATTGAGCTCTTTGGCGATGAAATTGACAAAATTTCATGGATCGATTCGGTAACAGGTAAGCAAATTGAGAAACTGGAATCGATAACCTTATATCCTGCGAAATTGTTTGCCACATCCGAAAACCAGCTTAAAAGTGCGATGGGTCTCATCAAGGATGAACTTTATGAAAGACTGAAAGAACTGAGATTGATGGATAAACTCCTTGAAGCTCAAAGGCTGGAGCAAAGGACAATATTTGATCTGGAAATGATGAAGGAAGTGGGCTATTGCTCCGGTATCGAGAATTATTCAATGCACCTTTCGGGGAGGAATTTTGGCGATACTCCCGAGACTTTGTTCCATTATTTTCCAAAAGATTTTCTGTTAATTATCGATGAGAGCCACGTTACTGTTCCTCAGCTGAAGGCAATGTACAACGGTGACAGATCTAGGAAAACAACACTTGTTGAGCATGGTTTTCGTTTACCTTCAGCATTAGAAAATCGTCCATTGAAATTCGAAGAGATAGAAAAAGATATTAATCAGGTGATTTTTCTAAGTGCAACACCCGGAGCTTTTGAGTTGGAGCAGTGTGCCGGAGTGGTAACAGAACAGGTTATACGTCCAACAGGACTTCTGGATCCGCAAATAAGTGTGCGACCGGTTGCAAATCAGATTGATGATCTGATTCACGAGATAAGAGGCAGAACAGCGATGGGGCACAGAGTGCTCGTTACAACTCTCACCAAGCGAATGAGTGAGGATCTGACAGAATACTTACAGAATCTTCAGATAAAAGTAAATTACATACATTCAGATGTTTTATCCCTGGATAGAGTAGCGATTATCAGAGATTTGAGGATTGGAGAATATGATGTTCTTGTGGGAGTAAACCTTTTGAGAGAGGGACTTGATTTGCCGGAGGTTTCGTTGGTAGCTATTCTCGATGCAGACAAGGAAGGGTTCCTTCGAAGTGAGAGAGCTCTTCTACAGATTGCCGGCAGAACAGCGAGAAATTCCGATGGACTTGTTATCCTCTATGCGAATAGGATAACTCGTTCAATGCAGGTACTGATAGATGAGACAAACAGAAGAAGAAAACTTCAGGCTGAATATAACGAAGTGCATGGAATTAATCCGGTAACTGTTTATAAATCTCTTGAGGAAATTCTAAACTCTACATCAGTTGCCGACATTCAGCATTTGCGTTCGGAAAGAATAGAAGAAGCTGGAGCTAAGAAGCTTATGAAAGCTGCAGAGCCGGTTGTCAAGTATCTAACCCCTGTGCAGAGGAATGAACTCGCCGATCAGCTGTTCATAGAAATGAAGAATGCTGCAAGGAATCTGGACTTCGAGCGAGCGGCTGAGTTAAGGGATGAAATTCAAAGGATAAAAGCGGCTGACGGAAAAATTTCTAAAACAAAAATTGGCTAAAAATCAGGGTATATATTTATGTTTCAAGTAGAAAACTGGGGATTGATAGATTATGAAGAAGCTTGGGCAAGACAGATGGAGCTTGTGAAGTCTGTGCAGGAGAATCGTGACAGAAATGTACTCGTACTCTGCCAGCATCCCACTGTCATAACTATCGGCAAGAATGGCACAAATAAAAATGTTGTCGCCAACCATGATTTTCTGACTATGATGGGTGTCAAAGTGATTGATATTGACCGTGGCGGTGACGTTACACTCCACAATCCCGGGCAGATGGTAGGTTATCCGATATTCAATCTCAGCTCCTATAAAGAAGATCTCCATTGGTTCTTACGCGAGATAGAACAGACAATAATCGATTTGACATCCGTCTTTGGAATAGAATCCGCAAGAGTTGAGGGAATGACCGGTGTATGGGTAGAATCAAAAAGAAAAATCTGTGCAATGGGAATGCACTGTTCACGATGGGTAACTTATCACGGTTTTGCTCTGAATGTGAACAATAATGTTGGGGAATTTGACTATATCGTACCCTGCGGAATCCAAGATAAAGGAGTTACGTCGATCGAAGTTGAAACTGGCACGGTAATTGAATATAATAATGTTGTAAATGAATGTATAAAGTCCTTTGAAAAACACTTTTGAAAGCCGGAAAATTGAAAAATAAATATTAAATATTTGTTCTTTCTAATAAAAACTGGCACAGCATTTGCAATTAGTTTTAGTGAAGTGGTGACGTTCTTTGATTGAGGAAAAAGGCATATTAAAAAAAATATTTGGAAAAATTTAATAAAGTGCTTATTTTTGTTTCCTTAAAAAAATTATTAGTGGGAATAGCTCAGTTGGTAGAGCACAACCTTGCCAAGGTTGGGGTCGCGAGTTCGAGTCTCGTTTCCCGCTCGACGATGAAAGTCGTCACTTCCTCGTTATGCTGCATGCCTTGCCGTCATTCCCCCCGATGGTAGGGCATTTTTTTTGCGATGAAGTGATCCGGGGTGTAACTTTTTTTTATTCAGGTGTTATTATAAAGTAGAGAATGAATAAAATAATTTGTTATTTAAATATTCTTAGTTATTTTAGAAATAGTATTTAATAAATTTTAATAATCTTTTATCTTAAAAAGCCTATCGAAAATAAATTTTACCACAATATTTAGTCACAATTGAGACAGGTTCATTATTGAATTCTGAGGTACTGTTTACATAATTAACATTGTGTTAGTACTTTTTTGGGCAAAAAATGAGAACAGAAGTGGTAAAATTATCTTTCATATCAACACTGATGCTTATTTTATTTTTCGGGACGCTATGCGCCTCGCCGGAAGATAATGGCTTCAAAGTTATCCGATCAGATGCAAACAGTTTGATTGTTTCCTATAAACCTGTAATAGAAAGATGGGATACCATAGTTACATCAGATGGTTATCTGACAATGCTACCTGTCATTAAAGGTTCGTTTAATAAGTCCCGTAAATCAGGTTATCCTTCGCTTATTGCAATCAATGCTAAAATAACTGTACCCGTTGAAAAAGGATTTTATCTTAATAGTATTAATATAACCGGATATCATCAAATAAAAGGATGGATGACTCCATATCCCGAATTAAATCCAAATGACTGGAAAGCCAGCGAGAAATTCACTACTGAATCATCGGTATATGCTACATATCCACTACCCCAGAACCCAAAACTTATTTATACAGGTATTGCCAGAGACAGACATATAGCTACTTTGGAACTGATTGTTGCACGTTTCAATTCAGCTACCCAATCAATCGAAATTCCAAAGGAAGTAATTTTTGAAGTCAGATTCGATAATAGTATAGTCAAAATCAACAATCAAGAGGATGATACTCCGGCTTTCACACTTAATCACAACGAATCCAAAAACTGGAGAATCTCATCTGAGTTTAAAGTTAAAGCAGAAGACAAGTATTCAAAAGATAAAACTCTTGGTGTTAGCAGTGGCAATTGGATTAAACTTACCATAAACAAAGAAGGTATTTATTCAATCGATGCATCATCGATATCATCATTAGGATTCAATATCCCAAAAGATCAGATTAATACAATCAAGATATTCGGTAATGGTGGAATGGAACTTAGTGAAACAGTAACCGACGCCGCTAGGAATCTCCTCAATGAACAGCCTATCATTGTTAAAACTAATGGTAGTGGTGACTTGTCTTCGATTATCTTTTATGCTCTTGGAACTCAGGGGTTCACATATAACGGAACTACTTTCGCTGGTTGGTTCAATCATTACAGTGATAAAAGTTATTATCTACTTACTTGGGGTGGAGATATAGGCAAAAGAGCCGACCCCCAATCGGCAAATCCCGGACAAATAGTTAATAATCCACAAACTTACACAGAGAGAATCTTCTTCAAAGAAGAACTTAATTGCGCACTAATGGGCGGCTCTGGCAAAATCTGGTTTGGGGGTTCAATTTTCCCAAGATCGTTTAATAATACTTTGAACAATCTTGACAGAAACAGTGATATTTATTACAAAGTATTTTTTGCTCAAAGAGCTTCAGATGCTGGAGAATTCACTTTCAGCGAGAGTGGAAATAAACTTGGGACAGCCACCATTCAGCCAAATACGAATCAATCATATTTAGATGCCAGGTCCGCTACTGCTTCAGGAAGAATAAGCGGATCATCGCTTGGTCAGGACAACAGAAGCGTACTCAATCTAACATATACTAATCCTAAAATTTCCAGTGCTAGTCCATTTTTTAATTGGTACGAGATTCATTACAGAAGAAACTTTATTCCGGTTGATAATCAGATTACATTCTTGACTGACGCCAAGCTTACGGGTGGGACACAATATAGCATCAATAATTTCTCAGGTGAGATTGTTGGATTCGATGTGACCGAACCAGCAAAGCCATTTCAGATTAAAAATGAATCCGTAACAGGAGGAATGTTTGTATTTGGAGTAACAGCTGATTCCAATAAACCACATAAATATGCTGTAGCTGCATCATTTCTTAAACCTGAGTTAGCTATTACAACATTTGGAAATTTACGCGAAATTTATGCGAATAGTGAAGTTATTATTATTACTCATCCACAACTTTTGGGTTCAGCTGAGAAATATCAGGAACTAAGAAAAGATCATAAATCTACAATTATCACCACAGACCTTATATATAATGAATTTGGTTCAGGAATATCCGATCCAACTGCTATCCGTGATTTCATTGCATTTGCACTTGCTAACTGGGAGACAAAACCAAAATATGTTGTCTTATGGGGCGACGGTCACTATGATTTTAAGAATATATCAACAAAAGCTGTTAACTTCGTTCCACCTTATGAATCTGATGAATTTTCTGATTCTTACTCTGCTACAGAATCCTACACAAGCGATGATTACTATGCCAAAGTAAAAGGTAATGATCCTTACATTGACATAATGATTGGCAGATTACCTGTCAGCTCTGATGATGAGGGTATGTGGATGGTGAAGAAGCTGAATATATATGACAATAGTTCGAGTGATGATTACTGGAGAACTATGATGACTCTTGTTGCGGATGATGGTCCTACAACTAATGGTGGTAGTGATCATAATACCCATACCGCTCAGTCAGAAAAACTTGCTACTTATGTAATTCCTGAATATATGCAAATACGTAAACTATATTTGCCTGAGTATCCTACTGAGAATATTCCCAACGGAAGACGCAAACCCAGAGTTACTGAGGATATTGTATCTTACGTAAATAACGCCGGATCACTCACTCTTAATTGGGTTGGTCACGGCAATCCACGTGTTTGGGCTCATGAAGAAATATTTGACCGTGATAAAACTATAGCTCAATTCAACAATTTGAATAAATTATTCTTTAATACTGCCGCAACCTGTGATTTCGCAAGATTCGACATGACAGATACTAGATCCGGTGCTGAAGCTTTACTACTTGCAAGAAACGGTGGCTCAATCGGTGAATTCTCATCAACAAGAGTCGTTTATTCTTATGATAACGCAATGATTAATGAGTCATTTCATTCTCACTTGTTTGATCGTGTTGGTTCAACAAAACGCTATCAGGATATGGGCGAAGTAATGTATGATGTAAAGCAGGAAAGAGCAAATGATAACGATGTGAAGTATAATCTTTTCGGCGATCCTTTGACTAAGCTTCTTCTGCCATACTATATTGTAAGGGTTGACTCTATCAATGGCAAATTTGCTAATTCACCGGGTGATACAATTAAGCTTAAAGCTCTTTCTTTGGTCAAGGTTGTTGCATCGATTATCAGTCCGGTAGATTCAACAGTTGTCAGAACATTTAACGGCATTTCAACACTTATGATGTTAGATGCCGATTATGCTATTAATGTGTTGGATGTTGATATCCCTCCATCTACACATACAATCAATAAAATGGGTGGTGCATTGTCGAGAGGATCTTACGAAGTTGCTAATGGAAATATCAATGCAAGTTTCTATCTTCCTGAGGACATCAGCTTTATAAACGGACTCGGAAGACTTTATATATATGCCAAATCGAACGATAGTCTTTATGCAAACGGTGTGTTCAGAAAATTCAAACTGGTTGGTGTTGATTCTATCACTTTCATTCCGTCTAAACCTACATTAGATATTTATCTGGATACTCTTGCTTTTAGTTCAGGAGATTATGTAAGCGATAATCCTATCTTAATAGTCCGTGCAAAAGATGATTACGGCATCAATACAACAGGATCTGGCATCGGTCACAGGATGGAAGTATGGATTGACGATAATTCGGAAGCACTCGATCTCACATCCAAAGCTCAGGCTTTGCCGGGTAGTGGAGGATTAGTTGAAGCCAGACAGACATTGTTCAACCTCAGTCCCGGAATTCATAAGATACGATCAAGAGTTTGGAATGTATTTAATGAATATACTACTGCCGAGACTTATTTCAGAATTTCAGGTGCCGGCTTTATAATTACTGATATTTATTGCATTCCTAATCCTATGAGGAACAATACCATAATAAGATTCCGCCATAACCAGAATCAGCCGTTCAATGCTACAATAAAGATATACGATATGACCGGAAACTTAGTAAGACAAATTGATATGAATTTGAGTTCAGTTCATACTTCCGAAATAGATTGGGATGGACTTGATATGAATAATAAGCAGGTTTCATCGGGACAATACATAATTTATCTTGAGGCAAATGCCTCCGGTGAAACAGCGAATGCGACGACAGGTGTAACCGTAATAAGATAATTCGGTAGATTAAAATTTTTAGCACAAATATTGATAATAAACATTATTTATAATCCTTGTTTAGAGAAATAGAAATGAAAAATTGGAGAAACAAACAGATGAGCATTAAAATCAAAATCGGCTTTTATGTGGCATCGATAACACTAGCTATATTCTCATCCTTAAATATGTATGGTCAAGCCGGTGGTGCTGCAGTACCATTCCTGACGATTTCGCCGGATGCACGTTCGAGTGGTATGGGAGAAGTGGGAACAGGAGTTGCAGATGATATCTTTGCCGTGTACTGGAATCCAGCCGGTCTTGCATTCCATGATTATGTGGATGATGGATCCGATCCGGACCACAGGGTACCATTCCGACAGATATCTCTTGCTTTTTCGAAGTGGCTACCTCAGTTCAATGCTGATTTATACTACAGCTATGGAACATTCGGACAGTATTTTGAGAGTCTCGACGGTACACTGGCGATCAATATGACATACATGCATCTTGGTGAGTTCACAAGAACTTATGAGAACGGTAAGGTTGCCGGCACATTCCTGTCAAATGAATTTGCACTCGGTGTTTCTTATGCTACCATTATCGCTACTGATCTTGGCGTAGGCGTTCAGCTGAAATACATTCAGTCGAACCTGGCTCCTGCAACAACTGCCGCAGATGTAGCGGGCATTGGCAGAAGTGGTGGATTCGATTTTTCTGTCATGTGGAAACCTCAGGAATTAAACATATTTGGACTTGATATTGCTGACAAGCTTTCTCTTGGGCTGAATTTGCAAAACATTGGACCAAAAGTAACTTACAGAAGTGAATCTGATCCTTTGCCTACAACACTAAGAATGGGATCAGCATTTACTCTTGTTCAGGATGATTATAATGATTTGAAGGTTGCTCTTGACGTATCGAAACTTCTTGTTTATCGTGATAGTCTAGGTTCGGACGCTCTTCCAGGATCGTTGATATCCGGTTGGAAGAATCCGGGAATGGAAATTGCCGGTGGATTAGAGTACTGGTATAGTCAGGTTATAGCATTGAGAGCTGGATATTTCTATGAACCATCACTTATCGGTGGAAGACAGTTCTGGAACTTTGGAGCAAGCGTTCGTTATGACATCTTCAGAGCCGACTTCAGCTTTATCAATACAATCGAGCAGAATCATCCACTTGCAAACACTATGAGATTCTCACTGATTATCGACTGGAGATAATTTTATTAAATATTAAATTGTATTATCCATAAAAAAATGACTGCTTCGGGCAGTCATTTTTTTACTCAATTAACTCGAATATTTACCGATAATGATTTAACCGGAAGTTAAGACTAATAATTGGAGTTGAAATGAGAGAAAGAATTAGAATTTTTATTGTCGCGACCGTGATAATCTCAATGGTTGCTCTTTTTTCGAATATTACAAGTGCAGAGAATCCACCTTTAGGCAAACAATCTACACATAAAATTGAACGTGACAACACTCTGACCGATGGCAATAAAAGATTCGTTCAGAACAAGAATATGAAATATGATTTTCCAAAAGAACGTGAAGAACTAGCAAAAGGTCAGCATCCTCACACAATCGTAGTTACATGCTCTGATTCTCGCGTAGCACCGGAATATATTTTTGATCAGGGGTTGGGCAGTTTGTTTGTTGTAAGAGTTGCCGGCAATGTCATCGATGATGTAGCTCTTGGCTCAATAGAGTATGCAGCAGAGCATCTTCATGCGAAGAACCTGTTCATATTGGGACATAGTTCCTGCGGTGCCGTAACGGCAGCTTTGAGCGGTAAAACAGAATCTCCATACATTAATTCGATTCTGGAACTAATTGAACCATCCGTATTGAGAGTCAAAGTTCAGAAATTGAAAAAAAGTGATGTTCTCGATGAGACAATTAAGGACAATGTGATTGAGCAGATCCAGAGAGCATTGAAAAGCAAAATTATCAAGGAAATGTTTGAGAAAAAAGAACTTAACATCTCTGGTGGTGTTTATAGTCTTAAAACAGGAAAAGTGGAAGTAGTTTTTAATCTCGACAAACTTGACTAGAATATTTAAAATCAATTAATAATTCATTTGTTATTGAATGTTGTGTATCACAAAGATAGTAAATCGACTAATGTCATTCTTAAATTCGCTGTATAAAGGATAAGTAGTTTGTCTGAACTGTGATTTGTATGAGTTATGAGATTAAAGGCAAGAAATTAATGTTTAATATGTCATGCATTTACAAGAATCTATCTTTGTATTATTTCCCCGTAGGGGAAAAATATTAATAGAAAAACACGCCAAACCCTCACCCAAAGCGCGATAGGAGCGAAATAAATATTAATAAAAGAAGATGTCGCCCCTTCGGGGCTTTGACTCTCTCTAATGATTTATTCTATTAAGATTTCACCCCTGACGGGGTTTTGTTAACTTTTAAATTATTTTTCCAGATTCTCATTCATTCATTTTGTATATTTGAATCTTAAAGAATAAGCAGTTTCAGATTGGAATATTTCAGCCATGAAAAAGTTACTTCTTGCATTGCTATTGCTGGTTATTGCGACATCTTTGTATTCTGCAGAGCCTATAGTAAAGTTCTATCTGAGCGATGGAACATTCAAAACTTATAGCCTGAGCGATATTGATAATCTTCAATTCCCGAATGCACCGGATACTTTACAGCTAAAGGTATTCACAAAGGATAGCACATACTATTATCCTGCACAGCTGATTGACAGTATCAAATTCGAAGTTGACAGCATATTGAACCAGAGAATCCACCTCTGGCATGATGGCTTCAAATGGGACTTCGGGGTACATGAGATAGACAGCATTCTTATTTACTACACAAAACATGTAGCAGTTACTATCGGGACTC
>CAYXFU010000042.1:0-27597 GCA_964464375.1 uncultured Hyphomicrobiales bacterium | reverse complement strand
CGTAGGGACACGGCGTGCCGTGTCCGAACAAAGCGATGTGAAGATATATAATGTGCTGGGAGAAATACAGACCACACCTAACCCCACCCCAACCCTAACCGCAAGCAGGGTGGGAGCAAGAATCGATATCTCCAGTTTGCCTCGGGGTGTGTATTTTGTGCGGATTGGTGATCGAGTCGGGAAATTTGTGAAATATTGAAACTTTTACGCTTTTAGATTGTTATTTCTTTTTGACACAATATGATTAGGATAAATCATGAAAAAAATATTGATGCTTATAATTTTGGTCTCATTTCTAGGTTGCTCAGGTTCAACCAATACTGACGATTCAAAATACAAAGAAGCTACCATAACCGGGGCAGATTTCAGGAAATGTATGTGCTGCGGAGGCTGGTTGATAGATATCGATACACTGCATTACAATTTTAATAATTTACCCGATGGCTCACAGATAAACCTGGAACAGGAAAAATTCCCTTTGCCTGTTCTTGTTCAGTATAACACAAGAACTGAGGGATGTGCTAATATTATTGACATTACACATATTAAAAAAAGATAGAATATAAATTATGAAAAAACATTTTAGAATTTTACTAGCCTTATTTGTTTTTGCATTAATTGCTTCTTGTGAAAACAACGTCGAGCCAAAGCTTTCAACAGATTCATTTATTGGAACTTGGGTTGAGTCGGGCAATGAAGATAATTATAATATAATGGTAATGACAAAGGCAGTTAGTCTGGCAAGTGACAAATATGGCTTTACATTCCTGGCAAACGGTGAATTCATAGAAAGAAAGAACTCGGGCTGGTGCGGAACTCCGCCAATATCCTATGGGAATTTCAAAGGTAGTTGGATTAAAACTTCAGATAGTACTATCGATATCAAAGTCGCCTTTTGGGGTGGTCAGGACACATTCAGTATAGTGATAGTTTCTTTGAATAGTGATAAACTCAAGTTTTCCAACAAGCGATCGAATTAATGAATTTCTGTCTGAATGTTATTAATTATTCATTGTAATGTAAAAGAACGAAGTTGGGATACCGGGCACGGCACGCCGTACCCCTACATGAAGATATATCTTTATATTTACAATTAAAGTCGTTATATTTGTATCGAATAATACAATTTCAAAGCTGTTAAAGGTAAAATCATGAAGAAAGCACTTTTATTTATCATCGTAACAATTTTGTCACTTTGCTCTGCTCAACTCTATTCAGCAGAACCACTAGTCAAATTCTATCTTCAGGATGGAAGCTCGAAGCAGTACAATATCTCTGAAATTCAGAATTTCAAATTTATTATTTCTAACCGTCCATATAGTATGTTAGTTTGGCATAATGGTTCAAATACTTATACTGAAACAAGTTTAATAGATTCAATTTACTTCGAAAATAATAGAATGAAAAATGCTTTTGGTAGATTTAATTCATGGAATAGTCTATGGGATATTGATAGTATCACCTTCGTTAGGAGAAATTGCCAAGAAATACAAATCGGTTCTCAACTCTGGACATGTAAGAATTTAAATGTTCATCATTATCGTAACGACGATATAATCCCAGAAGTTCGAGACTCTGCAGAATGGGCAAATCTCACAACTGGTGCATGGTGTTATTACAATAATGATTCTGCTTTAGGTGCAATTTATGGTAAGTTATATAACTGGTATGCTGTAAATGATCCCCGTGGTTTAGCACCGGAGGGATGGCATGTGCCTACAGATGCTGAATGGACAACATTAACAACATATCTTGGTGGCGATAGTATTTCCGGTGGTAAAATGAAAGAAACCGGAACATCACATTGGCAGAGCCCAAACGCAGGGGCGACAAATGAAAGCGGTTTTACTGCTCTTCCGGGAGGTGCTCTCAATTACGATGGGGTATTCGACCTAATTGATGGCTACGGTTTTTGGTGGTCTTCTACAGAAACTAGGGCGACGAACGCTTGGAGCAGAGCATTGTCCTATGGTTCCACCGATATAGGTAGGGGCGATAACCACAAGGGATGTGGTTTTTCTGTCCGTTGTATAAAAGACTGACTCAGTATAAAGTATAAAGTTTAAAGTAGAAAGTAAAGGGAATATCATGAAAAAAGTACTTCTATTCATCGTTATCATAATTTGCTCTGCTCAACTCTATTCAGCAGAACCTCTTGTCAAATTCTATCTTCAGGATGGAAGCTCGAAGCAATACAATCTTAGTGATATTGATAGCTTGAATGTTAGCGACAAAAAGAACAACTATGTAATGCGAATCCATTATCAGGACACGCTTGTTGCTTACTATCCAACTGAAATAATCGGAAGTATCAAATTTGAAAAAGACAGCACCACACGAGATATTCTCAATGTATATATCTTTTCTTATCCCAAAAGCTACATATTAAGCTCAATCGATAGTGTCATATTCTATATCGATCAATATCAGCCATTAACAATAGGCTCTCAGGTCTGGATGTTAAAGAATCTGAATGTTGATCATTATCGTAATGGAGATTCTATACCGGAAGTGCAGGATGCCACAGCTTGGATATGGTCAAAAACCGGTGCATTGTGTTACTATGGGAACGTTCCTACTATGGGTGCAATCTATGGCAAACTTTACAATTGGTATACAGTAATTGATATCCGTGGTTTAGCTCCAACAGGCTGGCATGTACCAAGCGATGCCGAATGGACAATCTTAACCACATTTCTTGGTGGAGAAGATGTAGCTGGGGGTAAGGTGAAAGATACCAGTACAAATTACTGGACGAGTCTAAACGTAGGAGCCACAAATGAGAGCGGCTTTTCAGCGCTCCCGGGCGGTCTCCGCTTCGAATATAGCTCGTTCTACGGTATTGGTAGCGGCGGTTATTGGTGGTCTTCGACGAAGTACAATAATACGGCAGGCGCGTGGTACAGGTTCTTGCGCTACGATTCCACCATTATGGGCAGGAGCGGTGGCATTGAGGGGATGGGGCTTTCAGTTCGCTGCATAAGAGACAAATAATCCCCAGAGTAATTCTATTTCCACAGTGTTCTAAATTGTAAGGGTACGGCAAGCCGGGCCCTTACGGAATAAAAAGCTGGTCTATGGCATCAGTATTAACTCCGTAGGAGTTGAATATTAATAGAAAGGTGAATCAAAAATAGGAAGAAACCCCGTTATGGGTGAAATATTATCTCTCTATAAATATGTCGCTCCTACGGAGCTATGATTGATTTTTTATTCGTTTTCTATTAATATTTTTCCCCTACGGGGAAAGGCATGAATGGATTCGCTTTGCAGGTATATATCACCAGCATGTCTAGGAATATCTTGTTTTTAAAGCCCCCTTTTTTCAAAGGGGGTTTGGGGGTTTCTACGATGATAAGAATACATGGATTCTTCGCTCCCTCAGAATGACAGCATTTTTTTACTTCATTATCAATTATCAATTATTAATTATTAATTGAATTCGCCTCTTCCATTATGAATCTAAACTTTGGATAAGGCTTGCGGAAGTTGAAATCCACAATATGCTTGATTAGCTTGTCCATCACGCCTTCAACAAGACGAACATCCGAGAGGATCACCTCACGTCTTACGCGGAAATGAGTTTGAGCGGCGGCATAGGAACCCATTTCCAGCTCGGTTGTTAATGTCTGGGAGAGAATAGCTTTCGATATCTCGTTATTGCAGAACTTGATCAGATCCTTGTATAGAGCGGAAGATGAATTTCTGCTGGCTTCCTTGAACTCAATCTTAATATCAGCCGGAGCCACAAGAACCGAATCTTCGTGAACATTGTTCAGAGCTTCGATTAATTTTTCAGCTTCATCTGATGTATTACCTCGGGTATATTGTCCGATAAGGACCGGCATGCCGTACTTTTCGGTGAAGTTAATCCAGTACTTCAGGCATGAATTCTTGAGTTTGACTGGCCACCAGCACTTGGCAAGAAGTGACTGACCGTAAGGATTGCTGTATGACGCTTCGTACTGAACGTTGAGTATTTTTGCAGGTGGAGGAATCACTCCCTTTGGTTCACCGGATTTTCGGTAGCAAAGCTGACCATCCTGATTGTAGAAGAACCACTCCTGAGGCTTCGCTATGATGTCAGCAGGGACGATCATCTTTCTGCCCGAGTCTGTGATTTTCCAGATTATCTCCATTGGCTGGAAACCGAAGAGCGGTGCTTCCAGAGCTTCACGGGCGATTTTGTGAATATCCAGATTGGAGAGCATTGATTCGATTTCATGCACAACCTGAGTGGATGCACTGTTTGCTTCGATCATCCATCTTAGCGAGAGTAAACCACTTTTGCGCGACTGGAGACAGCTCGACACATGTGGATCCTGCGTTAAATCGCGATAAAATTCGATTGAATTGCCGGACTTCTTCAAAATTTTATCCGGGTTTGGGAGAGCATTCATCATACGGTAAACATTGTTAATCATGTCCCTGGTGATTACCTCGTTTGTCAGTATTTCCTGATATTTCATATTTCTTCTTTCTGTAAAAATGAATTATTTAATTCTTCCGAAAGCATATCCCAGAGCGGCACCGCCCAGGATGCTCAGCGGAACTTCCCACCAATTGCTTTTCTGTGGCGGAGTTTCAAGCATTGTAACTTTATATACTGTAACAGTATCAGGCTTTCTGAGCAGTAGCATAGAAAAGCTATTCTCCGGAAAGTTGAACTCAGTATGCAGAGTGTCACGGTTAATGATTGTATCGACAACTGCCGTGAATGGCTGTGTCTCGATGATTGTATCTTTTTGATAAACAATCCTTGTTCTGACTTTGCTAATTACAATCGGCTCTGACGGTACTTCGCGGTATATTGTATCGGTTTTCAGTATAGTTTGAGTCGCTGCAGTCCGGATATCGGAATCTGAACTGCAGCGATTGAGATAGATCCATGCAAGGACTATCAAAGCGATTGCAAGTATGAGATTAGGGATATTTTTCATTGTGTTTCCTTAACTATTACTTGAACAACATTTTCGTAGCACGTCATTCTGAGGGAGCGTAGCGACCGTGAGTTCCGAAGGACTGCGAAGCGCATTCATGTTGTTTAACAAGAAAATACAAATACATGGATTCCTCACTTTGTTCGGAATGACAATTCAAAGGTTTTGCACTTTTTTTCCTTCTGGTTCCCAAGCTCCCGCTTTGGAACCTTTCTCAATTCTGTTCCCAAGAAGGATCTTGGGAACAAGTATTAAATGACAATACAGCTAGTCATTGCACTTTTTGCGTTAATTGCATCATTTGCATCGTGTTTTTACAAATTGAAATTGCAATAAAGCTACTAACTGGGTACTATCACACTAATCACTAAATACAACACCTACCCCGACCCTTCCTCAAGGAAGGGAGCTTCGAAAGCCCTGCCTTGAGGCTGGGTTTGGGGTGGTGTTTAGATCATATTGTCAAATAGTTCAGTATTATCGAAAACCTACCGGCTGTCATCGAGTTGTGCAGGAATCGAAAAGAAATCTTATCCGAAATAGGATCAATTATTGCCATAATGGCATCATTTGTATTGTCTAATGTATCGACAGTATATGCACTCAGCTGTGAAGATGTTTCTCCGTCATTGCTCGCAAGAACCTGAATAATACCTGTTGGACTGCCGTAAGCTCCAGTCCAGAAAACTTGCGCTGAAGTCAGCTTCAGCAACCTTTTCGTAAGAGTATCCTTGATGACGCAATCTATCCAGTTACCAGTAAAATCCGAATTCATAGGTATATCATTTGCATAATCTATTCTCATTTGATTTCCTTTCCTATAAATCCTACTAATCCACGAATCCTAAGCTTTCCGATAGGATGAAATATGTTTCTTCTCTGAATGAACACACCTTCTATTTTCAGTCCATTTTGAATAGATGATGAATTGAAGCCGACTGTCTGAACCCAGCCTCCTGCTGTTGTTGAGATAACGCGTTCGATATGTCCGTGAACGCTGTTGTACTTCCGCCATACAATCAGGTCATGAACAGAAGCAGAGTATTGAGTTTTTTTACCTTCTGACTTACCATAGTTATATACGGCATTTGCTAATCCTGTTCGGGGAATGGGAATAGCGTTGCAGGTTAGACCCATCTGTTTAGCACTTTCACTAAAGCAGAAGTATTGTCCTGCAGCACAGTAAGGACTATGATCCGGCAATCCAACAGATAGCTGATAGAGTCTTATTCTTTCACCCGAGTTATTATCTGTCTCAATAGTTCCAACTTCCGCCATCATTACTTCTGCCGACTTAGCCAATAAGTTATGATTACAGATTAGTTGATATCTGGACTGAGAATGAGTTAACACTGTTAATATTGTCATTAACATCAATATTAGAAGCAATTTGTAATTCTTCATTTTTTCTCCATAAATTTAGAATTGAGCGAGATATACACCAAGAACAACGAGACCTACACACAGATGCACACCAAGGAAGATGAATCCGAGACTGCGTACAGCATATCCCTTAGTGAAATCTACCTTGGTAAAAGCATAGACTGCTGCACCGGATAGACCAAGAGCCAGTGCTTCGATCATAGTGATGAGCAGTAGTGTTCTTATCTCCTGAAGTCCCGGACCAAAGAAGAGAAGAGCCAGAGCACCGATGAGTATCCAGACTGAATTGCGAGTTATAAAATTCCATACATTATTCATATTTATTTCCTTTCTAAAATGCGGGTGGTTTTTTACAGAACTTGTAGGGGCGAGGCTTGCCTCGCCCTTACGAAGAAATACATGGATTCCAATTTTCATTGGTATGACAATACTACTCAATAAGGGCAAGGCAAGCCTTGCCCCTACAGATTGAGAAAACCCAGATTCTTGCATTCGCAGGATTGACGTGCTCATAGAACCACCCATTTGTTTAATAACCGTTTAAAAATCTTTTAGTTTTGTTTCGGAGTATTCCCGCTCATCTTCTTTTGAGATCAGAATACTCCCTAATACCTTTTGAGTATCGGGCTGAAGCATGAGACCTACCACTCCGGTTGTAAGACCGGATAATATCTTCAGAGCATTGATCCTTCTCCAAACCATTGTGTTTGGCATTGAACTTTTACTGAAAGCAAATTCAAATAGATGAACCATGGTTAGATCTATTGAGAGCTTGACTATGAGTGGATCATAGGGAATTGGTAAAGGCACTTCATATCTTCCCGTAAGATAACCATTGATGATCGAATCTGCATCAGCACGAGCCCGTTCAATTCTGTCGTAATCGACTGTTGTTCCTGAGCTGTCACCAGTCAGTTTTGCCAGATCATATTCGCTGACTTCTGCGAGCAAGTCATTGTCTGTTGAGTATGACATTTTTTCTCCGTTGATGATTATGGAACTAATTTGATTCTTACGAAACCGCCATCTACTGCAGAATCCAGAGCTCTTCCGTTGACAGCATCTGTTGTGATTGCTTTGCGTGCTTTGCCGTTAGCAGCAGATGTTACGTTCTCACCGGCGGCAATAGTTCCAGCCGATTCGACTATTGCCGTACCGAGAGTGATCACCTGTGCATACTGTTCGTCCAGCCAGCTTACTTCAGTCACTCCGAGAGATAATTCAGCATCTCCGCTTAGGGCACCATCATATCCGATAAATCTGGCATGCGGTAGGTCTGCTGTAGCTTTGATGCTGATTGACTGCACCGGCTGATATGTTTTATTGCTTAATGACATTGTTCTTTACCTTTCTTTTATGATGAATGATTTGTATTACTGATTAAATATGCCGCATCAGGTGCAGTTACCTTGAAGCAGTAGTTGTCTGTGTTACGGATAACCTTGATCTTACCGCCGTTTTCAGTATAAGTATCGATTTCGGGTTTGCCTTCACGCTGTAATATATAGCCATAGCTTGGATTATACTCACTTCTTGAATTTTTATCATTTGCATCAACGTATGCTAGAATGATGTTGTCAGACCAGACATCTGTAAAACTGCTGCCATCGGTTGAGTAAACTGATAATCCAACGTAAATATTAGGTATTCCCAGCACTTCACTCAAGTATTGAGTATTGATAGCTGTTATGCCTGAGTATTTGATGCGTTCAATAATAGTTGGATGGCTGATAAGTGTCTGGTAGCTACTATCACCTATAATCATAGTGTTAGGATAGCGTGCAATCCTGTTCCGTACTGCTATCATTGCATCACGAATAACCTTGATGGGATCAGTATTATTCGAATAATCATCGAAAGCATTGTTTGAATCTATTACCAATTTCAACCCTGAATCAAAGTTGGCTGGATTTTGTACATAGTCAGCAACGTCTTTCTCTCTGCTGAGCAGAAGCGAATCTACGAGCTGTTTCGTAATCCTTTGCTCAATTCTGGAATAATCGGGTGATTCTTCCTCTTCTAGGTAATCGATTGCACATTCGATGTCCCTTTCGATTGTTTCGAATTCGGCTAAAGTTAGCTCCGATGGAGGAATTCTGTTGGACTGTGCTCTGAGAGCACGGTTAGAGTCGCGCGTCAAAAATGCTTCGCGACCAAATAGAGGGATTTTCCCTTTAAGTTTGCTAACCTGTACCACAGGCATGAGCAGATCGGCAACTAATGAGGCATTTGAATAGCCCTGGGCTATTGTTGTCAGAACGGGATCGACCATTCTGAGTGTGTCAATTCTTGATAATGACATAATTTTTTCTCCTTAAAATTGTTTTAAAAAAGTTCTCTGTTTGTCATTCCTGTGCATACAGGAATCTATTTGCTATTGTTCGTCATGCTGAGATAGTTCGGGCACGGCAAGCAGTGCCCCTACAAATGAATACATGTGAATGTTAGCGCAAAAAACTTACCTTGTCATTCCTGTACATACAGGAATCTATTTGCTTATGTTCGTAATTCCGAGCTTGTTTGGGCACGGCAAGCAGTGCCCCTACAAAGAATGACAGCGAATTTACTTCGATGATTTGATTACGGCTTCCTCGTAGGATAAGCCAGGATTTTGATTCTGCAGTTCAACTGCCATTTCATGAAGTTTTAGTCTTTCTGGCGAGGTGTTGCGTCCGATGAATTTGTTCTTCCTCTCAAAAGAATTGTCTGTCTTCTTTGCAAATTCACTTAATGAAATCACTGGCTGGAGAGATTCAATAAATTCCCTTACGCGAGAGACCGATGAAGTGATTTCTTCAAAGTCCAAACCTAGGGAGTTATCTCTGTCGAATGCCATTTCGAGAATATCTACAAGTAAACTTCCCTGAACAGGCGTGATGATCGGTCCATTTTCGTCATCGATTAGTTTGTTAGTATATTCGCGGAATTCCTTGAGTCTTGTCTCTTTGCGAATTGTTTCCAGCTCAGCTTTAAGCTTTTCATTTTCGTCAATGACATCAGTGTAATCAGACTGCTCATCCGTTTGAGCATCTTCAAATTCAAATTGGACAATATTCTCCATTTCTTCGAACTTAACATCTGCCAAACCCTTGACTGCCGGGATGCCGGCACCCAAAAGTCCGACGTGACGCAGCATCTGGTCAGCATAGAGAGAAATCGATACTTTACGGTACATTCCCTTTTTTACCTGATCAATAATGTCAGGATGTAGTTCTTTCAGGTCGGCTATCAGCTTATTTCCGCGTCTGCCTAAGCGTTCGACCCAACCGAAAGCAGGTTCGTTACTCTGAGGATGACCCTTTACGACAGGAGCCTTGAGTGAAGGATTATCGAGGATTCGTGAATTGTAATTGTCGGCGATGCGAGCGATGTCTTCTGCGGAATATTCTTGGCTCCTGCCGTTCGAGTCAGTATGTTTCCCGCTTTTAAAAATTTCTATCCACATTTTATTCTCCGTGGTTGGTTTTTCTAATTCAGACTTTGTGTCTGTTCACGGTTGCAAAATATGAGTGAGAGCAGGTAACGGCACAGAAACGCAATAAAAAGAAAATGGACAGGAA
This sequence comes from uncultured Hyphomicrobiales bacterium, assembly GCA_964464375.1. GTDB lineage: Bacteria > Bacteroidota > Ignavibacteria > Kapaibacteriales > UBA2268 > CAIOZA01. The sequence continues at coordinate 17,714 of CAYXFU010000042.1, read as the reverse complement.
ATAGATTTATTTTTGAAACGGTTTTTATATAAAATAAAAATGATGAAATGGTCTCTAAAGATAAATTGTATGATAATACTACTATATCTGTTTGAGTAGTTTTTTATAGGAACAAATTGCATCGATTTTAAATGTTGATGAAGTATACTGTTATTATTGAAAAGGGAACTCATTCTTATGGAGCTTACGTTCCCGACTTGCCTGGATGTGTTGCTGTTGGCGATACTGAGATTGAAGTGAGAAAATTAATAAAAGAAGCCATAGAATTTCATATTGAAGGTATGAAGCTGGATACTAAACGAATACCAAAGCCAAAAACAAAAACTTTTGAAATGGAAGTTGCAATCTAGTTTTTAAATAATCTAAATCGACCCAAGTTCAGATGTGCCCCCACGCTAAAGCGTGGGGTTGATGTACACATGCATTGTGCATAAACTGTCTCATTGTCCCTTGTATTCTCCCTCACAATGAACGGAGAGGGTCGGGGTGAGGTTGATGGGTACGGCGTCTTGACCTTACAACATTCCTCAGCTACAATTTTTATTTGTCGGTACGGGCTTGCGGTGATCATTATTTGTTATATTCATCCTCATTCCAATTCAATGGATTGAATTCTATATATCTTCTTATTTCATATAATTCTTTGTCATTTCTAATGATATGTTCGTAAAATGAACGCTGCCAAACACTTGTGCCGGTTGTATTATTAAGAATATTTATGCGTTTCGATGAATAAGTTTTTAATTGTCTAACTATTTCTGGCAAATCCTTATTTGTAGGGACGGGTTCTAAACCCGTCCTTATTGCGGTTTCAAGTATAAGGATTAGATGCAAATGATTTGGCATTACACTATAATAATCTAATTTGATATTAAAATTGTGCTTTTTGAGATCGTTCAATACATCCTTTACAATCTCACCATTATTGTTCAAATACATTTTGCCTGAAATAATCTTGCCAAACAGGCATCTTCTGTCTTTTGTACATATTGTAACAAAATAATAGCCAGGCAGGGAATAATCGTATTCCTTCAAGCGTACAGATTTTCGGGTAGGTAATGTTTTTTCCATATATTTATATTTATTGTTGTTTCGGACGGGTTTAGAAACCGACCATACAATTTTACATTTTCATTTCGTTCGGGCGGGTTTAGAAACCGACCATACAATTTTACATTTTAATTTTGTTCGGGCGGGTTTAGAACCCGACCATACAATTTTACATTTTCATTTTGTTCGGGCGGGTTTAGAACCCGCCCCTACAATATCTATATTTTCAGAAAGCCGAGTTCATAGACCATTGGCTGTAGTTTTTCGGTTAATGCTTTGTAGGCTTCCTCCATGGGTTTGAAGCTGACGGGAGGGAAATCACCGCTGGCGTTGCGTGCCTGCAGGGCTTTGCGTACCTGATACCAGCCAACATCGGCACGGTTCAGCTTGAGTTCATCGCGGACTGTGCGAACATCTGTGTGGGCGAAATAGGCTTGCCAGAGTGCTTTTCCAGCTTCCAGTACGGCTTTTGATTCGTCCGAAAAGATTTTATCTGCCATGTATTGCACCATAAAATCGGACTCAAAGCGGTCAGGTGAGTTCACTTCTGTCTCGGTGAATGGTATAAAATGATTCACAATCGACCATATTTTGCCGTTCCATTCCAGGTCGTTGGCTGAAGCTGTTCTTTGACAACGATTGAATAGCATCCATATCAAACAATCGGTTTTAAATTCTTCCGATAATAGTTTTGTTGGCTGTAAAAATTGATCCCTATCATTGAGCCAGGTTGGTTTTACTAATCTTCTAACTGAAAAAATAATAGCAGCTTGCCACAAATTTTCAACTGTTATGTAAAAGCCATTACCTCCGCCATAAACCGAAGAATAGATAATTGTTTGTTGTTCAGCATGTTGCAAATCATTAACACCACAGTACATATAGGCGATAGCATTATCAGACCATGTTTTTATACGAGGAATTGTTTCTGATGGAGAAATCCCATTTTTCAAAGGCACAACATCAATTTTGTTTGCTTTTGGTCTATTTAACCAAACGTTTAAAAAAGTATCATTCGGCAAGTTGTAAAATAATTTCTCACCAATTGGTTGAGCATTCTTATCAATTACTTCAACAGATATTTCAGTTATTGGTGATTTATTTATTGAATTTTGGTTTGTTTTCCAAACTAAAAAACCAATTGGAAATTTTCCAGTTAGACCTTCAAATGCTTTATTGTGAACTACAAATCCTCCAAGATATTTGGCATTCCAAGTTTGTCTAAATTTCTCAAAATTTGGTGCATTCACATATTTCATCGTGCTAAACATTGAAATTGTAGCAGTAGGGACTTCAATTGCAATTCTTGCTAAAAATTGAGTAAATAATTCGTTACTAGCCTTTCCGTAAGCTGACATTGCCGTTGCTGCAATTTTTGTTTTAGCTACACCTTGCTTATTTTCTGCATCTATACCATTTGCTATATTTTCAAAATTTGTTGCTTCCGCATAAGGCGGATTAATGAGAACCAAAATCTTTTTGCCGTCGGAAATGGCTTTGCGCAGGCTTTCGGGGACTTTATTTGTAAGTGTGTAATCTATTTTTCCGTCGTCTGTTATGTCGTCATTCAGATAATCATATTGAAAGCGTTGAGCCGCTACGCAGGTTTTTGTGGCTTTCATCACGTCAACATCAGCCTGATCCAGAGTGGACATGTAGATATTGCGGGGGTTGCTGTGTTTGACTTCCAGATTGCCGACACCACAGCACATATCCCAAACAATATAATCTTTCTGCCAATTGTTGCCGAGGGTTTCGGTCAGCTTGTCGTAAGCTTTGTCCACGACAGCCAGAGGAGTGTAGTAAGCACCCTTGAAACTGCGTTCGTCGATTGGGATCAAACTGTCGCGACGTTCCAGAAGGTAGTTTCGGTATTCAGCTTTTGGCGGTTTGTGGTAAATTGCCCAGAACTGGCGATAGCCTTCCTTGTTGTTTAATTCATATATTTTGCCACCCAGACTGAAAACGGGAGCATTATTCTTGTGGAGCAGCTCTGCGGTAAGGTTGTCGTGTGTAGAAACAGTGCCGTCGTGCATTATATCGGCAAAGAACAGAAGAGCATAATCATCTTCTTTTACACCCTGAATCTCGCGACCAATCATCAGCACCCATTTGTCAAAAACCTGTTTCAGGTTGTCGGGCGTTATTTGAGTGCGAATAATGTCACCGGATTTGATCGCATTTTTAATCGTGCTGATGAACTCATCTTCGTGAGTTTCAATCTTGAAGGAAACGAAGTGAGTTCCGATGTGGGCGGAGATAGCGTCTAAAGCTTCCTGAGTGAAACTGCTGGCGGATTTGCCCCATTTAACTGTTTTCTTTTCGAGAAACGGAATAACGTCTGCACTTTTCATTATTGCGGCTTTTTGTGTGTCGATAACGGCTAAGAATGGCGGAACATATTCGCCTTTGTCCAACGCAACCTGAACGTAGTGCATCAATTGGGTGAACATGGCATAACTCGATGTTCTGCTATTATCTTTTGATTCAAACCAAATCTCTTTAGTTTGAATGTCAATAAGGTTCTTTTGATATTCTTTCAAACCAAGAGCTTTTATGTAAGCGTCTTTAACGTCTTCTTCGCTGGTTACTTTCTGCAGTTTTTCAAAAAGGCTCATAATATGCTTTGCCGATAAATTATATATTTACGAACACACAATAAATTTTAGGTAAAATAATGAAATAATGGGAAAAATATAAATTTAAATATTTTTACTCCATCCCAATGCAATTTTTCCTCCTCCTAATCCTTTATAACACATACTCTTATCTAATCACAAAAGTTGGTATAATATTTGTTAGATATACTTTGAATTGTTTTATTTATCAATAAATAACAGCATTTTAAAAATAATGTTTTATATTTCGAGTTTTAAATATTATTTTTATAAAATTTGTTAATTGTAGAATAGTAAACGGTTCATTATTAATTCGAAGAATATTTATTTTATTATAAAAGTTAACGGGGAGACATGATGAAAAAATTCGCTCCAAAAGGTACAATCACAGCTCTGGCAACACCTTTTAAATCTAATGGGGAACTCGATTTCAATGCTTTTAAAAAGCTGATTGATTTTCAGATAGACAATGGTGTCGATGCTATAGCAGTCTGTAGTACAACTGGTGAGGGATCTCTTCTCACAATCAAAGAAAAAGTCGCCTTGATTACTCAGTCGGTCGAACATGCTAACGGCAGAGTGCCTATAATAGTAGCAACCGGCACACACGATACTCATGAGACTTGGGATCTGACCGTATTAGCAAAGGAGCATGGTGTTGCAGCGGCATTGATAGTTACTCCCTACTACGTTAAACCATCCCAGAATTATTTATTTTCCCATTATGGTGTTATTGCAGAAAAAGTAGATATTCCCATTATTCTTTATAATGTACCCGGTCGTACAGGTGTCAACATGCTGCCCGATACTCAAATAGCATTGGCTCAAGCTTTCCCGAATATTATTGCGACAAAGGAAGCTTCCGGAGATCTGGAACAGATAATGACCTTGATCAGATATGCTCCCGATGGATTCTCGGTGCTTTCCGGTGATGATGCTTATACATTGCCATTATTATCAGTCGGAGCTAAGGGTGTTATCTCTGTTATTTCAAATTATGCACCGAAACGCTTCAGCGAAATGGTTAATCTTGGGTTAGCAGGAAAATTCGCCAAAGCCACTGAAATTCATAATGAACTATTCGAGTTGATGAGTCTCAACTTTATCGAACCCAATCCGGTTCCAGTGAAGGCAGCAATGTCAATGCTGGGTCTGATGAAATTTATGGTTCGTATGCCGCTGAATGAGATGGATCCCGAAAACAAAAAATTAATAAAAGATGCTTTGAAAAGAGCAAATATTAAATTAATCAAATGATATTTACAACAAAATGAAGCTGTCCAATCGGGCAGCTTTTTTTTTGGCAGGTCATTAATTCATACCAATTTTGTATTGGTAGGTCGATCATCCTTGATTGACCATGTATTGTTTGAATTCATTAACAGCAGACAATCAAGGATGATTGTCCCACGAATACAGGATCAACTGTTCTTGGTAGGTCAATCATCCTGATTGACGATGTATTTGTTGATTTTGCTAAAACTGACAATCAGGATGATTTCCTACGAATAGGATTTTTTTTATTTATTTTCGTCATAATAGTAATATTTTGAAAATTTCTGCCGATAATGTTATAACCTTAAAAATAATTATATGATTTGGATTTTTGCCCAAATAACTGCAAATTTGAAAATCAGCAATTGAAAATAAACTGGAGAGAATATGAACATAAATGAGTTAGATGGCATTGTATCCAACGTTGAAGAGCCAGCACATCAAAATCTGCTAAAAGATATAATTGCTTTTGTCAAAGACATTAAACCTGTTTTAGAGTCAATTAGTCAATCTGTTAATGATAATCTCAATAAAGTGCCCGACGCTACCGATAAGCTAAACAAGGTTACTCAGGCAACAGAAAATGCAACTAATGAAATTATGAATGTTGTGGATGGTTTGTTTGAGAAGACAGCCGATATTCAGACTAATCTTTCTCAGATTAATACCGATGATGCCGGTAAAGCTCTTATTGCAAAATCAGACGAAGTCTGCAATGCTATAACCGAAGATGCAACAAATATTATGATGGCTCTCCAGGTTCAGGACATTACAGCTCAGCAGATCAATGCTGTCAACAGTCTTCTCGAAACTATTCAAAGCAGACTCTTAGGCATCTTAAACCAATATAATCTTTCTGAAATCAAGGAAATTATAAGAACTGACGGTGAAGTTGATATGCAGGGTCTCGAAAAACTTCATAATAAGGTTGCTTTTGATCCTGACGCCGTAAGTGCTTATTTTGATAAAGATACACGTCAGTCAATGGTTGACGATGTAATTGGTCAGACTTCTGCAGATGAGAAAACCGAAGAGCTATCAGACGATGACATAGCAAAGATGTTCGGCGGTTGATTTTCAACATCAAGTCAAATATGAATTCTGTAAGGAACACATTTGGTTGAATAGGCATTTGGCTGTGGTAAAATCATCTATACTTTCAAAGTAACCAAAATATGCGAGTCTGGCTCATAAGAATCAATGACAAAGGATGCTCTTGATCTGAGGCTGTTGCTCATCCCAACAGAGATAAATAGAAATTTATATAAGTCATATTTTAAGCATGGGTTCATTTTGCGATGAACCCATGTTTTGTTCCTACCTCAATCTTCTAAAAAGAAAGCATTTTTCAATGGTTCCTGGGTTTTCATTTCATCATACATTTTGATAATCTTATCAGTTGCATTAAGTGCTTCGAGAAGCTTGACTGTTACATCAACAACTTCAATGTCAGGATTTGAGTAATTTAGTTCCCACTTCGAGACTATTGCTATTAAGTTCTCGCTTTTGGCTAGTAACTTCAATTCTTCTTGTTTCTTTTCGATTATTTCAGCAACCGAACCTCTGCCGAATCCCTTATCATGAAGAATTCTCTGAGTTAGAGGACCTTTTTGTTCCAAAATTTTGACTGTTGCAGTGTCATTGCTTTCTTTGGCTTTGATGAATGCTGTTCTCATTTCAGTCATTTCCTTTTGGAATTCCGGACTACTGAAATTCCAGATTGCGATGATTCTTGAATCATAAGTTCCAATGCGATTCTTCGATTTGGCGTTTGATGTAGCTCCAATAAGAAGCAAAGTTGCAAAAAGGCAAATAAAAAACTTGTTCATGGAAATACTCCCTGAATTATTAAAAAAATGAATTATGTTATTTTATTAAAATTTCTAAATCCGGTCAAGCAGGATGCTTAACCTACACTGTAGGACAATCATCCTTGATTGTCCATGAATTATGATATCTTAATCTCTAGTCTGAATCTTCCAGATAAAATATCTCTTCTACCTTTTTCTGGAATACTTTAGCAATCTTCAATGAAAGAACTGTCGATGGTACATATTTCCCCAACTCCATCGCATTTATTGTCTGTCTGCTGACGTCCACGAGTTTTGCCAACTCTTCCTGAGTGATGTTTTTTATAGCCCGTTCAACTCTGATATTATTTTTCATTATCTAACTGATGCTTGTTCTTGTAAAGTACAAAATTAAAACGTATAATAAATAAAATTAGGACAGTAAACTGATTGTATATCATAATGTTATAATAACCATCGCGAAAAATAAAAATTATAGCGACTATAAGCAATGAGAAATTGATATAAATTGACCAAACCAATGAATCCAGTCTGAGCTTCATAATATATTCGTCTTCATGCTTCTCTTTTGTGAATGTAACTATCATTAGACTAGCCAACAATGGAATCATCACAATTTCGTTATAAATGTTCTTATTAATGATTGTGAATAATTCCTGATTCGTACTCCATAGAGCAAAGACCGGTGCATTAACTACAGCCCGAACACCAGCCATCCACAGAACTCCCATGATAAATGAGGGTACCAGAAGGAACCAGCCAATCAGCTTGTAACGGTGAGGAAGCAGAAATTTAGATTCCATTTATCATCCTTTTGATTTTTGTTCATTCACTCAAAACAAATATATGATATATTTTACTAAATGTCAAGTATTTTTTACATTATGCCATAATATTTTTACAATACATTACCTAATAGATTTATTGTAGAAACTCTGCACGCCTTGTCCCTACAATGGGTTTCATAACTATTTTTCATCTATAATAGCTACTTGGTATTAGTTATTACTAATCAGAATATTTTTTCACCCTTTCTGTAACTTTTTTGCCCTTTGATGTGTCTTATGTTTAGACTTGAGAAAAGTTTGAACGTGGATCCCGGTCAACTTATTAGTTAATTGATTTTATAATTAATATTATAAGGAGATCACAAAATGACAGCTTTATCTATATATCTGAATCATCCACATGGAAAAGCCTACGGAGCGGCTGAACTGAAGGAATACATCCGCACCAATACCTATAAAGGCTTTGTGGTGACAATGTCGGCACTGTTGCTGATAGCAATAATATCTCTGCTTTCCCCGGGCAGAAACCCGAACATAATCAATGACCGGGTTGGAGGTCCTATAGAATGGTTCCCGCTAGCTCCAACCAAATCAGATGAAGGAATTACAACAAAACTACCTCCTCCAAAGTTACCGATTGATTTAGTCAGAACTGAATTTGTAGCCGGAAAGCCTAGTCCTATCGCCGGGGATATAAAGAAGGATATTGGAACATTCGCCGGAGTAGATCAGTTACCGAATTCTCTTTCATCAACCGAAGGAACTCTGATTAAGCCTGAAGATATTCCGAACCTGATTAACTCAAATCCGGTTAATGTTACTAATGTAGTTAAACCTGAACCGATACCGGACATTAATGAGCCATCCTTTGTGGAGAAAGAACCTGCATTAGATCTGGTGGAACTCCAAAGAAGTGTTATCTATCCGCAAATGGCGATAAAGACCGGCTTAGAAGGAACATCGATAATCAGAGTGCTTGTCGATAAGTCGGGTAAACCGGTTAAAGTCGTTGTATTTGCTTCGGTAGCACCGATTTTGGATAAAGCCGCAACAGACGCTGTGATGAAAGCTATATTCACACCAGCAATTCAGAATGGTGCGACGGTGCAATGTTGGATAAATGTACCTATAATTTTTAAGTTGAGATAATTACTAAAATAGTCTTCAGTCGCTATGCTCCTTCTGAATGACTTCTAAATATTGAATAGTAGTTATGTGGCTTTCACTGTCTTTTTTTCACCAAGTCCTGAGATATAAATCCCAAGGAAAATGAAAGCCATGCTGGAAAAATGAAGGTATGAAATATTTTCGCCATCAACCCAGCCCCAGATCAATGAGACAAAGGGTATCAGCCATGTTACGAATGAACCGAACAGAGCATTAGATTGTTTAATCAACTTACTGAAAACAACCATAGCCAGAGCAGATCCGAATACTGCCAGCAGTATAATTGCAATCAATGAATGAAGATTATGAGTGTTGTCAATTGGGATTGAAGTGAAGTTAGTAGTAAAAAGGTAGATTCCTGCCGGAATTGCCAATGATATAAATGCCACGCCTGTTATTATAGGACCGGGGATGTTGTCCAGCTTCTCTTTCATTATGTTGCCGCCAATTCCATAGAACAGGGTTGCCAGAACGATCAGCAATCCCCACGAATTAGTTAAATCCATGGTTGTTCCGGCACTACCAATCTTGAAATAAGTAATAAGCAAAGCTCCGATCAGACCGATCAGCACACCAATTGTAGTTAATATATTGTATCTCAGCTTAAAAATGATAATACCGGAAGTGAGAGTAAAAATCGGGACAAGACTATTTAGTATTCCTGCCGATGAGCTATCGACGTGCATTTGGGCGTATGTATAGAGAAATGGCGGTATTCCAACCTCAAGAAGTCCGAATATGAGAATATATTTATATTTATCCCAAGGAATTGATTTGAAGGATTTGATCATATAAGGAATGAATACGATAGCGGCAAAGAGAATTCTCATCGACGCTACCTGATCGGGAGAGTATGTCAGCATACCCTTCTTCATAAGAATAAATGATGAACCCCAGATCACAGCCAGGATAATCATCAGGAACACAGCTTCAATTCTGCCTTTATTCATATCTGATAATAGAATGATTAAAAGCTATATTGACGGGAATTGGTGATATTATTATTAGTAAGAATAAAAATCATCTTCATTTCTAGGGTTTGAATAAGTATAGTACTAATTTCATAAAAAAGAAGAAAACTCCGGAGGAGTGACATATTAATAGAAAAATTATCCTGATGAATATCAAAACCCCGTAGGGGTGACATCTTATTCCGTTCATAATATTTCGCTCCTACGGAGCTTCGGGTGTAGGACTGGCTTACGTTTCTATTAATATTTTTCCCCGCTGGGGAAATCAAATCAATATCTGTGTAATGAATTGTTCTAGGTTCTTGGATGAGCTAACATATACGACATTAAAATTAAATTGTATATTTCTGTAACTTTATCGCTAAATTTGTGTTTAGACTTATACAAGTGACAATAATTAAAAATTATTATAAATTTGGAATAAATTTGAAGTATTTGTTTTAAAATATATAGGAAGATGTCCAACACTTTCAAAGTGTTGGACATCTTGTTCAACTATGATAAGAATTAATAGAGAAAAATCATGAAAAAGCTCTTCAAACTATCGTTTCTGGCTCTGTTTCTTTTGTCTTTTGCTTTTCAATCTTCATACAGCGAACCCGGCAAGCTCGGCATTGGTCTGACCGGAGGCTATCTGAATGCTTCGAATGATGTACATTATGTGTATAGTTGTGATTTTAAAAAATCTATGGACAACTTCAATCAGGGTGGGTATTTCGCAGGAATTGTCATGGAGTATCCGCTAGGTTTGGGATTGGGTAGTTCAATAATTACCAGATTACATTTCAATAGCTTTTCATACAATTATTATGTCGATGGAGCAAGTTACCCTTCACTAGTAGATGATGGGAATGGAGGCTATAAAACTATATATGAGCATTCAAACTGGGACAGGGCTGGCAACAATTCTCTTTTAAGTTTGGATTTATTGCCTAAAATTGTAATTCCATTTTTAAAGCTAGGAGTATTTGCTGGAATTTCGGTTAGTTACCTTATACATAATGATTACTCAGAAATCTACCGTCTTCCATCACTTTTTCCTTTATCCTATCCCCAAACACAAGAATTAATAAATAAGGGATATAGAATTTCTTATGAAGAAAATGCTATTTATTACAAAGAAGGTGAAATTCCTTATAAGAATAACTTCAGATATGCGATGAAAGCCGGTTTAACTTATGATTTTAATTTCTGGGGAATGAGGTTATCTCCTTTCTTAACAATGGATTTTCCTCTCAGCGATGTTGTGAACGGTGTTAATATGGCTTGTTCTATTAACGCTTTATCTTATAGGTTGGATGCACATTGGAGAATAACTTACTATCAGGCTGGAATAGATCTGAAATATTTGTTTTAAAACTTATAGAAAGATGGGCTCCACTTGCCAAGTGTTGGACATCTGGATCAACAATTTGCTTGATATTTAATATACTGTATCTAACTACTATGCGGATGGATGGTCAATTTTTACCTGTCTAATTTATTTGATTCTGTAAATTTTCCAACAAAAACTTGTTTTATGTGTTATTCTTATTGATTAATAATTATTTGAGTGCGTTATGAAGAAATATTTACTACTTGCAATGTTGATTATCACAATATCTTGGGCATTTTCTCAGGATAATATAATTCTTCCCTCGAATCCAAATGCAACAGAAAAGACAAAATGTATTTACAAATATCTGACAGATCTTCCCAAAAAATCGGATCATAAGATAATCAGCGGGCAGATGACTAACGCTTTCCTCTTGCCAGATGAAGGTTACAAAGCTATGATAGAGAATCTTCATACTAAAACCGGTAAATGGGTTGGTATTATTGGTACAGATTATGTACGAAGCTGGCCCTCAAAGATTACCCAAATTAATGAAGCAAACCAGGTATTGATAGATTATTATAAACGGGGAGGATTGGTGCAGGTTATGTGGTCTGCCAATAATCCATGGACAGGTGGCAACCAAAATGATACAAGAAGCAATAAGCTAATTGCTGATTTAGTGAAATCTGGTACAACTGCCAATCAAGTTTTGAATAAAATGCTCGATAGTATTGCATTGGGACTGCTTGAACTTCAAGATTCAGGAGTAACTGTTCTTTGGCGACCTTTCCACGAGATGAATGGGTCATGGTTCTGGTGGGGTTCTGCTTCTGAAACAACGAATGGTTCTGAGGATTATAAAAATCTTTGGAAGTATACATATAATTATTTTACTAGTTTTAAGAAACTGAATAATCTAATCTGGGTGTATAGTGCAGCGGCTAGAGGGACTGGTGTTAACAATCCAATATTCAGAGATGAGTTGTATTTTTACCCTGGTGATGAATATGTTGATATAATCGGAGTAAATGTTTATAGTGATACACTTGATATACCGAATTATTCTGCATTGAAGGCAAAAAGTAAACCTCTTGCATTAAGCGAATTTGGACCTAGTAAAGCAAGTTCAGTTAATCTTCCCAGGACTTATGACTATACCAAGATGCTGAATCAGGTAAAATCAAAATATCCGGATTTTGTTTATTGGTTGTCATGGAATGATTTTTCAACGGGTGGAGGTAAAGACACCACATACTACGGTATGGCTAACCAACTGAAGGTTACCGAGCTTATGAATGATAGCTATGTTCTTACACGTGATGATTTCGATTGGGACAATTACTGTAAGCCTGAAATAAAGAACAGGGCACTTCTCGAACCGGAGGACGGTAAAGTTTATCACGGAGCGTGCCTGATGACCTATGAGAATGACCCTGATCCTATTGGACCATATTTGGGAGCACTTAATGATAAATCGATTCAACCTGCTGTAAGAGGATTATTTATGAGTATTCCCGGGGAGCGTGGTCCCGATAAGTCACTTATTGCTTTAAAGAGCTTCTTTCATGCTGCCGATTCAATTGGATTCATTCCCGAGCTTAGTCTTTTCTTCATCGGGAAAGCAGCAACAGACAGCATCATTGCCGTTTCTACACAGTACGACTGGATTATTGACAGCGTGATTACTCTATCAAAGAACTATGGAAGGAAGATGTTCCTTCGTTTGGGAGGGGAGTTCAATGGCTCCGGTCCGGGCTGGAACGGCGGAGGATACCATCCCTACTTGTACGTAACAGCGTTCAGGAAAATCGTTGATAAATTTGCAGCCCGTGGGTTGCGGGATTCAATAGCGGTTAACTGGTGTTATGAGCCTGATGCAGCTAATGACTTCGATTCGGTTGATACTCGCGGTGCCAGATGGTACCCCGGCGACACCTATGTAGATTGGTTTGGTTTGGATGTATTCGATGCAGCTCATTTCGATCAGTCCCTACCAGATGGGACTGGAAGAAATATTACGAAAAAGGGAAAATCCGAACGATTCTTAGCTATGGCTCGTGCAAAAGGAAAACCTGTTTTTATGAGTGAGACATCTGCCAAGAGCGTCAATATCAGTGCCGACAATCAGGATGGAATCGATGATTGGAATAACTGGTTTGCTAAGTTTTTCGAGTTTATCAATGTACACAAGGAAATCAAGGGATACAACTATATCAATGCTAACTGGCCCACATCTGCCTATCCTAATTGGGGTGACGCAAGAATTCAGAATAGTACTTATGTTACAAGCAAATATAAGGAAGAAATGAAAAAGCTTAAATATATTCATCTTCCGTTTAACATTAACCCGAATGGACCATGGAATAATGCATTGAAGATTGCAGTATCAGCCGATGGCGTAAACTTCAACTCAGAAGCGATATTTCAGGATTCTGCCGGAGTTCCATCAGTTATCAAGTGGAAGAGTGACACTCTGGCATGTGTATTCCAATGGTTTAGGGCACCTATCAATTCATTAACCTGGGATAGAGTTGCTGTCAAATTCTCTTATAACAACGGTCTTACATGGACTGAGCCTGTTCCTATAGTTGTGAACGGAATCCCGTCTAACTATCAGAGACCGTTCGATCCTACATTGACTGTGCTGCAGAATAACAAACTGAGGATATATTACTCTTCAAGTGATGGTTTGCCTAAAGGCTTGGACACAGCTATCAACACGTATTCAGCAATTAGTGATAACGGAATTGATTATACTTTTGAATCCGGTGCCAGGTATGATAACAATCAAACAAAGGTGATCGATCCTGCTGTGATATACTTTAATAATGAATGGCATTACATCAGTCCTGCAGGTGCACCGCAGGACGGAGCATACCACTGCACATCTTCTAATGGTCTTGACTTCACGGAGAAAGCAAAAATAACATCTGACAACACGCACAACTGGACAGGTAATTACATGCTTGAAAGTTCGTCAGAACTTCGTTTCTACGGCTCGGGACCTAATATTTGGTTTAATAATTCTTCAGATGGTTTTGTATGGAATAATTACACAAATACAAATGTTAAAGGCGGCGATCCAAGTGTTGTTAAGTTAGCTGAAAATCAGTATCTGATGATATTCGTCGGGCAGCCAAAAAATGTGCAAAATCCTCCGGGGAAACCAATACTAATTTCTCCGCTTAACAACAGCAATACAAAGTCGATTAATCAGGATTTGGTATGGCATAAAATAATGCCTGATATTAATCAGTATCATCTGCAGGTCTCATTCTCCAACAGATTTCTTAACTTTGATTGTAACGACTCGACCTTGACTGATACTACTTACAACTTTTTTTGGGTATTACAGGATACAGCTTATTATTGGCGTGTACGCGCAAGGAACAGTATAGGCTGGGGTGAATGGAGCGATGTATGGACATTCATGCTCAAAACCATTATCAATGTTGGCGATGATCCAAATTCGAATGAAATGATAACCTTAAATCCCAATCCAGCTACAGAGTTCATTGAAATTTCTTATCCCCCTCTTGAGAGGGGGTCAGGGGGTGTGAATATAAAAATATATAATATCTATGGGCAAATCGTGTCCACCCCTAACTCCACCCCAGATCTCCCCGCAAGCGAGGAGGGTGTAAGAATAGATGTTTCAGGATTGGCTCCCGGCATGTATTTTGTGAGGATTGGGGATAGAGTTGGGAAGTTTGTTAAGTTATAATAGTTAAAAAATCATTTATTATTTTTTAACTATTTATCTCATTAGTTTCTAATGATTTTAATTAAAGTTATTATATCTAACAACAAATTTGTTCCTTTAGAGTTTATTTTAGCAAATAAACTCTTTTTTTTTAATTTTTACTGAGACATTTTATGAAAAAATATATATACATATTATGGATAATGTTATTATCTATAAATACAGGTGCCTTTTCTCAAAACATATTTACCGGAGGAAAAGCAAATTGGAATTTTAAAATCACCGGGAAAAACTATACTCCGCGCTCAACAGATTCAGCAAGGTTTATATTTAATCCTGGTTTGCAGATAGGCACTTTATATCTATACAGCCATAAGAATGCAAATCCTATTAAAACCCGTATAAAAGCCATTATCGAAAATTTTACAGGGATTGGTTCATACTCTATTACGTCAGCAACTGTTGAAGAGTCAGGAACTGCTTGCTCGTTTAAAGGAAACAATTCCGGAACATTAACAGTAACAAAACTTGATACTACCATTATGAGTATCGAGGGATCATTCGAGATGACTACAACATGCCACGACGATATAAATAATAATGATTATTTGGCTGTAGTAAGGGAAGGTAAATTTAAAATCGGAAACTACCGGACTTTTACTCTTCTGGATGGCAGAAATCTGGTAATGGCAAACATACCTTCAGCTATATCATTAGTAACTAACATTAATCCTAAAGATAATATAAAGAAATTCGATGACACTACTGATGCGGACGGTCAAATATTAGTTGAATTTAATAAACTAAGTGAGAATGATCAGCTGATATTTGAAATTTTCGCCGATACTATCAGAGCTACAAAACAGGGACATGAAGCTGTTGACAACATAAAGTATATCGTTAAGCTTGACAATATGGATATTGACAAAGACGGCAATGTGAATTTCTTGGCCCTCACTAATGCAAGAAAAGACGATACTTTGAAAATGGTTCATACAACATTAATGTATAATCTGGTAATATCAATAGAGTGGAATGCCAAGACAGAATATTTTAACCAGTTAAGCTCTTGGTTAACCCTTGGTTGTAATTATCTTTATGATGTTACAAACGGACAGTGTATGCTGAATAAAATCGCTATTTATGATAATGCAGTGAATTCTCAAAATGCAGACATGATGATATATGCAAATAATATACAATGGCCTCTGGCTCATATTAATGGAATAGATATGTCCAATCCTACATTTAATATTACTCAGAATAATGATAAAATTGTATTCCCAAGAGCTTGGGGAGGTTCACTTCTTGAGAGTGTTTTAACAACTGCTAAACCATTTTGGATGACAGTTAACAGGTCAAAGAATTTAAGACCTATAATTCATGAATTTGGTCATTATGGTTTTGGATTTTATGATGAATACAAGGATGTATTCGGAAATCCCTTGAATAAAACTACTAATTTCGGCTATATGGATAATGCATATTTGAATTTAGGGTTTCCTAATCAGTTAAATGATGACTTTACAAGTGAAATGTCAGACGCACAAAGATATATGTCAGACCCAATTTATGTCCAGACTCAACAGTACGCACTAAATGTTAATGATTGCTGGAACCATTTCAAAAATAAATATGAAAAGGATTATGGCAGCGGTTCATATCAAATTTTTTGTCAGATCAAATTACCCTCGGATCAATTGCAACAATCGGGAAATGATTTTCTTCCAGGACCCAATGAAGACATTGACAATCCTAACTGGGATATATCAAACCAAATGGAGATCATTTCATTCAATACATCTGATTTAAACTTTGGTGATTTTTCTTTGCAAATTCCGGAAGACAATGAAATTAATGTTGAAATAGCGACTAATCCCAGAATTATATTAGTTAAAAATGGTAATGCTATCATCCAAGGTCTGGCTCAAATAGATATACCACCTGTTGTTACCGGATATGATAGGAAGGCGATTGTGCTTGGTGCAGAGGTAAACGATCAAGTTTATTATGAATATACAGTAGCTCTTGCGGATAACACTATCAAAAATATTTCTGGTATTATTAATATTGATCAAATTTCGAAAACTGAAAAGAGCGAGCTACCTGAGATATTAACCAATAAAGAAAATTCCCTACAGCTTTCCGTTGATTCTACGTTTAACTTTATCAATTTCTGGAATTATAATTCAGCAGGTGACATTGAATTAAAACATTATTCAGATGCAAATTATTTAAATAGTCCTTTTATAATGGGTCAAAAGTATGATAATTCGTTTGAAAAATTCACCCTAAATTATAATAGCAATGAAAAATATTGGAGTGTATTAATAACAGATACTCTTAGTCCCCTTGGAATTAATTTTTTCAATTTTTATTACAAACCTGATTCTACTTTCTTTTCTTTCCAATATTCAGCTATTTCAAATTTCAGCAATGAAGTATTTGCAAATAGCGGTTCTGCATCAATTCATTTCGACTCAAAATCCGATTTGATTGAAAGAGTAGCGATTTTCTCCACTCAGTATTCACCGATTAAAAACGGAATTAAATCGTTTGCTAAAAATCCAGCAGAAATACATTCAATTTCCGTTTTCCCGCCACTCAACATTTTCGATGAAAATGATTCTAATTATTTTAGCATTCACTATAATCCAAAATCATTAACAGTATATGAGGAAGCAACATTAAAAATGTTCAGATTTGATGAAACAGTAAACAAGTGGGAATTGATTGGAGGAATTGTTGACACAAATCATAAATACGTAAGTGCTAAAATTCCATCTCCCGGTGTTTATACAATATTTAGTACAGAACTAGGAACATCTATAAATATTAATGTGAACGACGGTTATCAGATGTATCTCTCTCCCAATCCTGTTTCAGATTTTATAGAAATTTCTGTAGGGGCGAACGGCCGTTCGCCCTTACAAAGCGATATCCGTATCTATAATGTGTTGGGAGAAATACAGACCACCCCGTCACTTCGTGACACCCCTCCTTGGAAAGGAGG
>CAYXFU010000041.1:0-28525 GCA_964464375.1 uncultured Hyphomicrobiales bacterium | reverse complement strand
AATTATTTGAAATTATTTCAAAATTTTTCTAGGTGTCCCAATGCTGAAAACAGGAAAAATGCCGTTCAGAGTGATCCAAACGGCATTAAATCTTTTTTTAACATTAGCTTCTTTAAAAGAAAACATCTTTCACTTTATCGAAAAAGTCCTTGTCCTTGCCCTCATTTACTTCTTTCTGATGATCCGGCTGTTTGGGATTAATATTCGCACTTTCCGCCAATTCTTTGAGTGTGGCTTTTTCCTTGGATGATAGTGATGTAGGCACGTGAACATTCACCTGAACGATCTGAGTTCCTTTGCCGTATGAGTTTAGATGGGGAATACCTTTGTCATTAAGTTTTATTAATGTTCCCGGTTGTGTTCCAGCATCAATTTTAATTGTTTCAGATCCATAGAGAGTTGGTACTTGTATCTTAGTTCCCAATGCAGCATCCGGAAAGCTGACAGATAGAGCATAATAAACATCATCATTATGTCTTTCGAAATATGGATGTGCTTTTTCTTCGATAACAACTATAAGATCACCGTAATCTCCGCCACGTCTGCCGGCATTGCCTTTGTCCCTCATAGGGATGTAATTACCGCCTTCTACGCCCGGCGGAACATTTACCTTGATAGTATCGTCTGCCTGAATTCTGCCCTCGCCACGGCAAGTTACGCATGGTTCACTGATGATCTGACCGGATCCACCGCAGTTTGCACAAACGGAAATGTTTATGAATTGACCGAACATAGAACGAGAAACCTGTCTTAGCTCACCTGCACCATCGCAGGCTGTACATTTTTTATAACCTGATTTCTTGTTGGCACCGCTTGAAGAGCAAGCTTCACATCCCACCCAACGCTTTATCTTGATTGTTTTTTCTACGGTAGTTGCTATTTCTTCAAGTGTGAGTTGAAGTCTGATCTTCAGATCTGAGCCACGTTCCGCCATAGATCGTCTTGAACCGGATGAATTCCTTCCGCCTCCACTGCCTCCGAAGAAACTATCGAATATGCTATTCCCACTGCCACCGCCGCCACTGAAAATATCATTGAAGGCCGAGAAAATATCTTCAAAACCCGAATAGGCATGATAATCTTGTCCGGCACGCATTCCCTGATGTCCGAACTGGTCGTAACGTCTTCTTTTAGTTTCATCGTTGAGAACTTCATAAGCCTCTGCCGCTTCTTTGAACATCTCTTCAGATTCTTTATTGTCAGGATTTTTGTCCGGATGATATTGCAATGCGAGCTTTCTGTAAGCTGATTTTATTTCATCAACAGAAGCACTTTTGCTCACACCCAAAATCTCATAATAATCCCTTTTCGGCATATTTTCTCCTGATTAGTCCGGTTCACCCGATGATGTAACTACCTTAGTGTGACGAATAACTTTATCTCTTAGAGTGTAACCCTTCATAACTTCCTGCACAACATGTCCTTCCTTAATTTCAGAGGGCATGCTCAACAGAGCTTCATGGAAATGTACATCGAAAGGATGTCCAACAACATTGTCGATGGGCTTAACTCCTTCATCTTCTAAAAGCTTCAAAGCTTTCTGATGTATCATTTCTATTCCGGTCAGAATGGATGTTGCATCATGTGACTGGCGAGCAGAATCAACCGCATTTGTTAAATCATCAATGATTGAAAGAAATTTTAATAATAGTTTTTCGTTTGCAAATTCAATAATATCATACTTTTCTCTTTGTGTTCTTTTTATAACATTCTCAAGCTCGGCAGTTTTACGTATTGCCTGATCCTTAGCTTCATCGCGTTCTTTTTCGAGAACGTCAATTCTGTCATTCAGAGATTGTATTTCTTCAGCGATTTCCTGTTGAAGGGTCATTTCGTTAGTATCATTTGTTGGTTCATCTTTAGGTGTCATTTCATCACCACCTTCGAGTAATTCTTCTAAATTCTGCATAGCCTCATCGTCCAAACCTGTAATAGGAATCGACCTTGTCCCTTCGTTGCGCATATAAGCATTATAGAGGTCTTTCACTCTATTGCTGACTGGTCTAAGTGGCTTTTGCTTGTTTCCGGATTTGTCTTCCATTGTTAAGCTAACTCCCGTTTCAGTTTGTATTAAATAATAAAATCCAGTTTTTTCGATCTAAGTTAATCATAGACGAAAAAAAAAACTTTTCTTGTAGTCACTCTAAAATTGAGAATGAAGAAAGAAAAGTAAAATGTTAGATTAAAATGAAAAAATTTGATAAAAGGAGACGAATTTGTATTCTTTATCAATCATTTTATTGAATATTGATTAATCCGGTTTCTTAATTGATTTCCACCAATCCTTGAGGCTGCTTTCTTCAACTGACTTTTTGAAATATTCAATCAGTTGATCGTTATTCATTCCTTTTGTTTCATTATAGATAAGCTCTTCTATTTGGTATTTATTGTCTAAGCTACTAAATGAACTATAGTCATTCTTCATGTTCATAATTTAACTCCATTGGTGTAATTATATTAATTAAACCATATCCATTAATAGTATTAACGTAATTATACTTCTTTATTTTATCTAATCTAACAATATGCTTAAAGTTCCATGAAACAATAGCATCAGCTTCTGAAACTGTTGCTGCTGCTACATGTATGGAATCATCTTTATATTTTTCACTTACAATTTGTTCAATTAAATATTTATTTGCTAGTTCAAGTATTTCATTATTTAATTCTACTAATTCGATATTTGAAGAAGGTAAAGATTGGAGTAATTCAATTAACTTTTCTGGTCCTTTCGTTAATTCTCTTATGATTACTTCCGAAATTAATAGAATTATATTTCCACTTATTATCTCATTAATAAACAAATTTGAATATCGCTCAAACTCTTTATCGAAACATCCTCCAATTACCGACGTATCGCAATATATTCTTAATTTAGCCATTCAAACTCCTTGCATTTGAAACAACAAGTTGAAAACTACTATTATCAATAAAAGACTATTTTGCATTTAATATAAACCTGTCTATCTCTTTACCTTCGATGTTGTAAACGTAAAACTTTATCTCTGATCCAATTATTTCAAAATATCCGTAGTGATGTTCTTTGGCTGACTTTACCGTATATTTCTTAGGCTCTGGAGTGTACAACGGTGCTCCTCCACCAGCCAGAGTCAGATGAGTTATGCCATTTACTTCATTCCTCTGGTAAAAGTGAGAATGTCCGTTTAGAACAAGATTGACTTTGTACTTCTCAAACAAATCCTCAGATACTTTCACCATCGGCTTAAACTCATTGTGCCCGCCACCAACATAAGCTGATTTATGGAAAGCAACAATCTTCCATTTTTTTGTAGTATTCTTCAGTTCCTTTTCAAGAAAAACATATTGAGGGCTTCCCTTTTTGCATGATGTCTCGGTGCTAAGAATTATAAAAAGAGCATCTCCTAATTCGAATGAATAATAATCCTGTCTGCCGGAAGCGGATAATGGCGCCTGTGTGAAAGCTTTTGTGTTTTTAGAGAATCCCTCATGATTGCCGACAGCATTAAAAAAACAATACGATGAAGCTAAGTTCAATAGCTCAGGAACAAAAAACTCATCCTTAAAAGATTTATATTTAGAATCAAAGCAGATATCACCTGTCATAATCACGATATCCGGTTTAGTGGTTCTTACTTGAGCACTGATTTTAGAAAAAATCTTTGGCTGAGACCGTCCGTCACCCATCACTGCAACCTTCCATAATCCAACAACAGGAGGAGTTTTGAATGTTTTTGTATAAGTATCTATGCCGTCTTGGATGACTTTGTAAAAGTATTTTTTGTCGGGCTTTAAACTTTCCAGTTGAATTCTATGAACATAAGTTATAGGGATTGTGTCTGTTAACTCGTAAAAGCTAGTTGAACGATTCATTTCCAGGTTCTCAGTTTCACCATAAAGCACCCTGACCTGCGATTGATTACTGCATTCAACCATTATCACAACACTTGTTGACGAAATTGCCTGAAGATAAGGCGACATAAGAATATCTGCAAATATACTTGAATTCAAAAACATGAATGCAGAAAGTAATACTAAAATCTTTATAGAATTTTGTCTCATTTTTTTTCCGTTATTTTTTTTCTAATGCAATTTTATTATATGTTTCATCCAGTATGTAATCTTTTGTTCTTATTGTATTTATCCACTTACGAATGCAATCAACAAGAACAATAAATACCGAAATCAGAATCGCTGCTGTCAGAAGAATATTTATCAGTCCAACTGTGAACTTCTGTCCATTCTGGAGCATAGGGATGTAAATAGTGAATATATTCATAAATCCGGCATAAATGGTAACAAAACCGACGAATGTCATAGGTATAGCTGTTACCCATGCATATCTTACCTTTCCGCGATTGATGATAAATGTTGTTCCTATCACGAGTGCAATCGTGGCAAGAAGCTGATTAGCCACACCGAACATAGGCCAGATTGTAGCCACACTTCCTGTGTAGATGAAATATGACCATGTGAACACTACAATTATACTTGTAATAATTGTTCCTGGAACCCAGCTGGGTTGTCCGAATTTTGGATAGAACTTGCCTAGAACTTCCTGGAGTACAAATCTTGCTATTCTCGTTCCGGCATCAATAACTGTAAGAATAAATAATGCTTCGAACATAATAGCGAAATGATACCAATAGGACATCAGCCCCCCCATTCCGGGGATGGATGAAAATATCTGTGCCATTCCGACTGCTAGCGATACAGCTCCTCCAGTTCTGCCGGCGATCTGCTCCCCGACTTCTTTGCTAAGCATCTGAAGATTTGAGGCAGTAAATCCTAGTGACTGTAGTTGTGGAACTAATGCTGTGAATTTCTCAACCGGTACATTTATCGCAAAATAATCATAAGGCAGAAGTGATGTTGCCGCTATTAGAGCCAATATACTAACAAATCCTTCAACTAGCATCGATCCGAAACCAACAAACTTGATATGCCTTTCTCGATCCAGCATCTTCGGAGAAGTGCCTGAGCTGACAATGGAATGGAATCCTGAAATCGCCCCGCAGGCAATCGTAATGAACAAATATGGGAATAATGGTCCGGGAATGATCGGTCCTCCGCCTTTAGTGAAGATCGTGAATGCAGGCATCTGAATTGTCGGAGCAACAATGATGACACCAATCCCCAGAAAGAAGACTACACCTATTTTCATAATCGAGCTAAGGTAATCTCTCGGTGATAACAGCATCCAAACTGGCAGTACTGACGCAAGAAGACCATAGACTGCGAGAGCGATTGTCAGAGTCTTTCTATCAAGTAGAAAGAAATGATCTAAAGGTGAACCGGGGATATATTTACCGAAAATCACTGCCAATGTAAGAAGAGTTGTTCCTATTATCGTGGCTTCTACAGTGCGTCCGGGACGGAATTTAAACATCCACCAGCCCATGAAGAAAGCTATCGGTATCGTACAGAATATCGTGAAAGCTCCCCATGAACTTTCTGCAAGTGCGTTCACAACAACGATCCCAAGACCTGCAAGAGCCACGATCATAATTATAAGAACAGCAAACGAAGTTGTATAACCGCTCAGTTTGCCGACTTCCTTCATTGCTATCTCGACTAGGGACTTGCCGTCATGCCTGATTGATGCCACAAATATCACATAATCATGTACAGCTCCTGCGAGAACAGCGCCGAGAACCATCCACGCAAAACCCGGGAAATAGCCGAACTGTGCCGCCAACACCGGTCCCACAAGAGGTCCTGCACCTGCGATAGCCGCAAAATGATGCCCGAACAGCACCCATTTATTCATTGGATAATAATTATGCTCATCGCGGAACTTATGAGCAGGAGTATTATTCAAATCATTCAGCACAACCACTTTAGTTACGATGAAAGAATAATAATATCTATATGCTAAAGCAAAAACGGCAAGAGCTATAATCAAGAGAGGCATTGCGTTCATATTTACCTCAAAAAAAATATTATAGACTATCGGATTGATCTAAAATTTTTTTGAGACCAAAAATTGTGATTCAAACAAATCAAATAATCTACTGAAACCCCCAACCCCCTTTGATAAAGGGGGCTAATACATGCGTTGCAATTTTTGGTTTTGTCTCCCCCTTGTTCCAAGGGAGATTAAGTGGGTTTCTGTTTTACAATTTTATAAATTTGCTGAATCTATCTGTTTATAATAACTGGAATAACTTTATTAGTTTCTCCGATTGAAATAATTATCAGATAAACTCCATTCTGTATGTTTTGACAATGCCAGACTAGTTCACCTGAATATGCATCGATTCGGTCAAGAGAAATATCATCTCCGGTTTGAATCAAATCACTGGAAATATTATAAATATTTACTTTAATATTATCCATTTCACTTTTATAATCCCAGTAAACTTTACATTTTATGAGATTTGATGTTGGATTCGGAAATGGTAATTCAGTATATAAATATGGTTTTAATATTTCAGTATTATCAATACCTGTTGCGAAATTCGAAGAAATTTTTATGAGCCTGAAATTAAATGAATTATCAGCAGCTGCAAAAAAAGCATTTGAATTATCAAACCAAAAATTGCCATATAGATAGTACTGTGATAAAGTATCGACTTTCCAATCAAGTATGTCAGATTTATAATTTTCATTAAAATAATAGTTATTACCAGATGCCATATACAAGGTATTGCCAAATTTAAAAAATGAACCACCGATATTTTGCCCTAAAAATAAATTATTTACTAAAAGATTGTTATTTGAATCTATAACATGAAGAAAAATACTAGTATGTTTAGAACTATCAAAATGACTTGTCAGGATATAATAGTTATTTTCAATAACACCAAACTTATACCAAAGATTACTAGTATTTAAATTGATATCTTTAATCCAATTAACTCCTAAATTAGTCGAATGCATTACATAATAAGTAGTACTATCATAACCACCACTAGTATTTGGGTATTTACGCTCTAATCCAATAGCTCTATATTCTTGTTTATTATAATTAAACTCAACTTGATATATAGAAATAGAATCTAATTTTGAATAATTAGTAATATTAAAATCTTTATCAAATTTGAAAATTTCGGTCATGTGGTTCTTTAAACCAATTCCAGGATAGAATAATAAATAATTGCTGTCCTGCTTGAAAATAAATAATCTGCCTTCAGATGTATTCCCTATCAATTCTGCAACTGATCTAGCCTCATAAGTATTTCCGAAATCTTTAGTCTGCAAAAAATTATTACCATTTGGATTCGAATTATTATAATAAACAACACCATACCCATATTTATCAAAAGAATATGTATCAAAAGATTTTAGGTCTTTGGCAGTCTCATTATAAACCTGAGGTAAGAATGTGGATCCTCCATCCGTTGTTTTAAAAATTTGTCCTTTGTTATAAATAACAAAACCAATGTCTTTGCTCAACCAATACGATGCTGTTGCCTGAACATTAATATTAGAGACATAATTCCAGTTTTTACCTGCATCGGTAGAAATCAGTATCAGTTTATCATTGCCCGTTGCAATGACTGTGTAATCGTTTACAAAATCTACTGAATTATAATACATTGTATAAACATATCTGGAAATTAAATCATTGCTGATTCTATTATTATTACCTGATGTAATATCAAAGAATTGAGGAAAAGATATATTTTTGTAATAATCAAAATTTGAAATCAGAGAATAGCTATTGCCGGAATGAACATCGTAGCAATAAACACTTTGCTTAACTGTAGTCCAACTGTTGCCCTTATCCGCCGATTTTATGAGCGTACTTCCAAGTAAAGTATATATGACACCATTATCAAATTTAATATTTGTAGGATTGCTGCATGAAGAGCATAGTCCAAGCTGTTCAAAATCTATCAGATTTTGTTGATAAGCATTCTTTATATCGAAATCAATTATCTTACCACTATCGGATGACACAAACAAATGATTATCCATAAATTCAATATCACTTGCTTTTGAGGTTGTTTGAAAAGTGATAGTATTCATCTTTTTATAGCTTAAATCATAAACCAAAACGGAACTGTCTGATAGTATATAGATATTCTGATTATCCATTGTCATATCATTGAAATGAACGTTATCCTCAAGCTTCAAAGATGACCAGTTAAGACCGTCATTATAAGAATAGAATATCTTATCTTTGCTGAGAATACCATAATATGCAAAATTTTGGCAGATTATCTTTTTGATGTTCAATTCTGAGTCATCAATATGATACTGAGACCAGTTCTTGCCTTGGTCTGATGTTCGCAATAAAATACATGATTCACCATAGGCTATAATACTCCTATTGCTAAAAGCTGTACCCAAAAGATTCACAGATAATCTCTGTATTTCAAATGGTTTCTCATTTGAAAAGACACTATAGCCGATAACAGCAACGAGAAATAAAACTATAGTTAGAATTTTTTTCATATTATATTTCATTTATCTTTTAAACTATCACGGCTAAATTGTATTTTTCAATTTAACCGTGAACCTTCTTCATAATTTCAATGACTAGGACAATCCCAATAACTACAAGGTGTTTCGAAATAATCGCCCCATGTTTTCCCAGTTGGGGGTTGCCATAAACTAGGATCAAATTTTGGACAATCCGGGCTATTTATGACGGCTGAATGGTCATAAGTTTTAACAAGTTTTCCTGTTGATGTATTATAACAAACCCTATAATAATCAGAGCATACAAATTGAGAATTGTTGCAGGGTTGAATCCTACTAACCATATTAGGACCATCATTGATCACTTTTATACAGTTTACACTTCTGTGAGACACCATTATATAACTACTTCCACTGTTACAAGGAGGAAAAGAAGTAGGATGATTGTTGTATACATCATTATCTATAGCTTCCCAAACTTTTCCTTGAAAATCAAGATTGTCGATTCCAATATTTATTACTTTACCAGAACCATCTGCAATATCCCAATGATGTATTGATTCAGTAATGCCACCACTAGTGCCTAAACAATAATAGACAGCTACATTCACCCATTCTTGGAGGGATGGTATATAATATTGCATAGTAAAGCAATATGGTCCAGTTAGTCCTGTCGGACAGGGTATCTGATTTGATAAATCACATGGATATTGAGCAATTGAGTGATTCGTCAGAACAAAAAACATTAAAAGTAAAAAAATTACTGAAAGCTTTTTCATAAATGCTCCTAAATTGTAAATAAATTTTTTGTTATTTTAGACAATATTCACTAATTTAGAGCTGGTTTCAGCTCCAATTTTTGCGATGAGGAATTGATACTTCGGGGCTAAAACTGAAATTTTTAGCCCCATTTTTTAATGCCAAGCATAATTCGATTCTCCTTAATAGTGCTTTTATATTTATTTATTAGGAAATTTAACTGTTTTCAAGTTTAAATTTCCTTGTCTAATTTCTCTTTTTGCATTCAAATTTATATATTTATATTTGGATTCTTTTATTGTCTTCGTTTAATGATTTGATGTTCTATGGCTATATATCTTAAATTATTTCTTTCATTCTATATTCAGAAACTATTTTGTCGTTTTATTTTAATAAATTCAACTTAAAAAAAATAAAAATAGCATCCAAATTATAATTGAAAATCATGAAAAATACTTTGTTTTAGCTAGCTAATCAATAGGATGAAAGCTTTAACAGAGCATTTTGGGTGTATGATTTATAGATGTTTTAAACAAAACGTTTTTTGGGTAAGATCAATTCGTAACCATTTTATTCTGTCAAGATATTCATATCGAAATGTGTTTAATCAACAAATTTATCAAAATAAATTAAATTAATTTGCATTGACTTTTAATTGATTGTAATTTTAATTTTATATTTTTTCCAATTTCAGGAAACTAATTAAATGAAATTTATTGCTCTTTGTATGGTTGCAATTTTTTCTCTAACTTTTATATCTTGTGAGAAAAATATGCCTGAAACAAATAAACCCGCATCTCTTGCTTCAGAGCGATTGAAAGCTTTTGCCAAAGTCGAAATCACTACTGATTTAAGTGGATTAACAGACAACGAAAAGAAAGTCGTTCAACTACTTTCCGAAGCAGGCAAGATTGCCGACGAAATTTACTGGAAGCAAAATGCCTCCGATGGTATCGCTATCCGCGATTCCCTTACAAAACTCAAAACACCCGAAGCTGACGAAATGCTCAGACTTGTTAAAATCTGGTATGGTCCTTATGATGCCATGTACGACGAAGCAAGATTTGTCGGTAATGGTCCCAAAACAAGACCCAAAATGGGTAATCTCTATCCACAGGACATCACAAAGGAAGAATTTGAGAAGTACATCCTGGCTAATCCCGATCAGAAGGCTTATCTGGAAAGTCAATACTCAGTTATCAATCGTGAGGGAAATAAGTTGATTCCGGTTCCATATTATCAGGCTTATCCTGAAATGATGAAGATGGCTGATCTGATCGACGAAGCCGCAAAATTTGCAGATAATCCTTCATTTAAGAATTATCTAACTCTTCGAGCCAAAGCCATCAGAACAGATGAGTACTACGAAAGCGATGTGGCGTGGATGGACATAAAGAACAGCAATATCGATGTTGTTATCGGTCCTATCGAAAACTACACCGATGCTTTGTTCAACTACAAAACTGCTTTTGAATGTGTTGTGATGATACGCGATAAGGAAGCAACAAAAGAACTGGAGCTGTTCGAAAACAATATTGACAATTTCGAACACAATCTACCTTACGACAAGAAGTATATCCGCGAAACAGCAGGCAAAGGTAATATTCTCCAGGTTATGAATGTTTATTTCTTCGGCGGTGACTGTAACTCAGGAACTAAGACTATTGCAGCATCGCTTCCGAACGATCCTAAAGTTACGGAAACAAAGGGCAGCAAGAAATCAATGTATAAGAACATAATGGAAGCCAAGTTCGATAAAATCGTTAAACTTATTGGCGAAAAACTACTTGCTCCTGAGCTAGTTCCTTATATTGATAAAAAATGTTTTACAAGCTTCGTCACTCTTCATGAGGTTTCGCACACTCTCGGAAGAGGCTATGTTTTCGGGAAAGAAACTATGCAAGTTAGAAAAGCTTTACAGGAAAGATATTCGGCTATCGAAGAATTGAAGGCAGACATTCTCGGTATGTACAATCATAAATATCTTTTGGATAATAAACTGATTTCCGCAGATGTTTTCAAAAAGACAATCGTCACATATATTGTTGGTCTGTACAGATCAATCCGTTTCGGTGCAGAAGAAGCTCATGGCAAAGCTAACATCATTCAGCTGAACTATCTCTTCGATGCAGGAGCAATCAAGTTCGACAAGAACGGTAAGCTGACTTATGACGACAATATCTTTATGGTGAAAGTTACCGAGCTGGCAGGTAAGGTATTGACATTGCAGGCTGAAGGCGATTACAAAGCAGCTGGAGACATGATAGCAAAATATGCAAAAATGACAGATGCGACCAAGAAGCTCCTTGAATCATTGACAGATGTGCCAAGGGATATAGATAATCAGAAATAGATTTTTAGTGTCATTCTGATTATGAGGTTGTGTGAAAATTCGATTTTGTCATTCTGAGGGAGCGTAGCGACCGTGAGTTCCGAAGGACTGCGAAGCGCATCTAGGCTGTTTTACAGGATAATACAAAGACATGGATTCTTCACTTCGTTCAGAATGACATCATGAAAATACTTTACATATAGACTCGTATGAGAAAATATATTGATTTTATTTTATATTAAAGTATTATAGATTATTTTACGATAATGAATATAATGTATTCGTCATAATACACTTAGATCCCTGCATACTCAGGAATGACAAATGGTTAGACCCGAATACAGGTCAATTCCTGCATACGCGGGAATTGCTAAACAAAGTTTCTTATAAACAAGAAAAAACGAGAAAGGAACCGGCATGGCTGGTATTGAAATTAAAATTACTGATAAGAGCAGAATTAACGATCCCAATTGGAATGAACTTGGGTTTGGCAGATACTTCTCTGATCACATGTTTATCACTAGATACACAAAGGGAGAATGGGACAATGGGGAGATTATGCCCTACGGTCCTCTTTTGATTGAGCCCGGAATGTGTACCTTGCACTATGGACAAACCATTTTTGAAGGATTGAAAGCGTTCCGCGATGTTCGCGGTGGAGCCAATCTCTTCCGTCCAATTATGAATGCACGCAGACTCAACAATTCTGCGGACAGGCTCTGCATACCAAGATATGACGAGCAGAAGCTTATCGATTCAATGATTGAATTGATAAAAATTGACAAAAACTGGATTCCAAAAGTAAAAGGACAGTCTCTCTACATCCGTCCCGTAGCTTTCGGTTCGGGTAATTTCTTAGGTGTGCAGGCTTCCGAATCATACATTTTGTGCGTGATGACATCGCCTGTATCATCCTACTATCCAGAAGGTCTCAACCCTGTCAGAATAATGATTGCCGATGATTATGTACGTGCAGTCCGTGGTGGACTTGGCTCAGCAAAAACTGCCGCAAACTACGCCGCATCACTGCTTGCCGCCAAAAAAGCAAAAGAAAAGGGCTTTGCTCAGGTTCTGTGGCTCGATGGCGTATCGCGTGAATTCGTAGATGAAGTAGGCGCCATGAATATCATGTTCGTTATCGATAATGAACTGATAACACCACCGCTCACTCAGGATTCAATTCTAGCCGGTGTAACACGCGACACAGTCCTTACTCTTGCCAAAGAATGGGGCATGAAAGTATCCGAGCGTTCAATCACAATGAATGATGTAGACAATGCCAACCACGCTGGAACATTGCAGGAAGTTTTCGGAACTGGTACTGCCGCAGTGATTTCACCGGTTGGGGTGCTAAATTTCAAGAATGAGGATATAGTAGTTAATGGCAACAAAATCGGACCGGTAGCACAGAAGATGTACGATTACATAACAGGTATTCAGTGCGGTGAGATCGAAGACACTCACAACTGGAATGTGCATTTCGATTTATAGAATAAATATGTTTTTAATTTTTAGAAGTCCAACACCTCTGAGGTGTTGGACATCTTTTTTATTATTTCTGAATCGAAGATGCTGAATTTGAATAATCGAGTGTGAAACTCACGATCAAGTCTCGGATAACACTCCAGAAAGATGAAATTGACACAGAATGACGATTTTATTACGAAATATGTAACAAATAGCATTTTTATGTTTTATTATTAAAGTGTTAAGTGTAATTTTGCTAGATTTTTTATATGATTTAATTGAATAAAATGAAAACAAAAATATTTTTATTGATTATTTTTTGCGTTACAAGTCTATATTCATTTCCACCAGACAGCGTCGTGAAATATACTGTAACAAAATTAGATAATCCGGAAGCCGGATATATTTTGCTTGGTCCTCTCAATCAGGACGGTATAGTATGTTTATTTGACAATAACGCATCTCCAATTTATGTTCGCAATTTACCGACTGATGTGGACGGGCTTGCAATGAAATTGACTAATATTAAATATCACGGCAATGGTTTGTTTTCATTTTATGCAAACAATGCAGGAAAACATTACATTCTAAATGAGAGCTTTAATATTATTGATAGTGTATCAACAATTAGTCCGGTAACTACGGATTTTCATGATATAATTATTAAATCAAATGGCAATTATCTGATTTATGGAAGGAATGCACTAACTATCGACATGAGCAAAAAGGTGCAGAGCGGTAAAACAAATGCAATTGTTAGTGATATGGTCATTCAAGAGCTAACCCCAAATAAGACTTTAGTCGCACAATGGAGTATGTACGAGCATATAGATGTACTCCAGGCAACAGAGGATATAGATCTTACTCAAATAAAAATTGATCCTTATCATATTAATTCAATTTTTATTGATAAAGACAGTAATTTGATTGTATCAGTACGTCATCTTGATCAGATAATCAAAATTGCCTGGACTTCCGGTCAGATATTATGGAGAATCGGCGGAACATCAGCAAAAGCAAATGATTTCACATTTTATAATGATACAAAAGATGGCTTTACCGGTTTTTCGCATCAACATGACGCTAAGTTGCTGACAAATGGTAATTTATTGTTGTTTGATAACGGCAAGTTGAAAGGTGACGAGCCATACTCAAGAGTTGTCGAGTATTCACTGAATGTATCTGCAAAAACTTTAACAAAAATATGGGAATTTGTTCATCCTGATTCAATTTTCTCACAGGCTATGGGGAATGCTCAGAGGTTGCCAAATGGTAACACTTTTATCGGTTGGGGTGGTGCTGATGGAGGCGATCATCATCTGATAGCGACAGAGTGCCGTTCTGACGGTACAATTGCATTTGATATGCAGCATCCGTTAAAAGGCAGTTACAGAGCTTCCAGATTAGTATTAAAGAATAATGCTTTAACTGAGATGATTACAAAAACCGGTACATTCGATTTTAATAATACTTCTAATCATACTGGTGTGACATTGCAAATATCCAGTTTAACCGGTTCCGGCTTTACATCAGTTGAACGCCATGATTATGAGCCTCATAATTTATCTTTTAGTTCTACCTCGCCATGCGTAATTGCAAATAAGAGATTTGTCATCAACAATAAAGGTATTACCTCGGTTCAAGGTAAGATTTTCATCAAATTATCCGAGTTGAATAATCCTAGTAATCCGTCAGAACTTGTTATCTACCAGAGAAGTCAGGAGAATTCCGGCAATTTCTCTGCTTTGGCTACAACTTATAATTCATCACTTATGCAACTAGAATCTAATATCACCGGTTTTGGAGAATTTCTCGTTGCTTTCAACACGAATACGGGGTATCCTACTCCCATTATATCATTTCCTCTGGATACCGAGAATGGTGTTACGACTTCCCCTGTGCTGATATGGATGAGAAATGGAATTACCGAGTCCTATCATCTTCAGATTTCAAAAACAAGTAATTTTACTTCACTAGTTTTAGATACCAATAATTTGACTGCCAATATATTCCCACATGCGAATTTAGAATATTTTACTAAATACTATTGGCGAATAAAAGCGTTTACTCCAACTTGTGTTAGCTCATGGTCTGAACCATTTTCTTTCACAACTTATGTTTCGGCACCAAACCTTTTCGTCCCAGCCGATAAACAAAGTGAAGTACCTTTAACAAGCCAATTCTCCTGGTCAGCAACTGCTGGTGCTACACAATATAGAATTCAGGTAGCAGATAGCTCTGATATGTTGTTTCCTATACGTGATTTCACTTTAGATGCTACAAATGCTTTCACAACAATTGAAAATTTAAAATACTCCACTAACTATTATTGGCGTGTTCTAGCCTTGAATGAGACGAAATCAGGTCCTTGGTCAGATGTTTGGAGTTTTACCACAGCTAAGCTCACTGCTTCTCTGGTTTCACCAAATAATCTGGCAACGGGACAGCAGATTAATGGCACACTTTGGTGGAAAGACAATGGTCCGGGATGCATTTACAGAGTCCAGGTTGCAACCGATAGTATCTTCCGCAATATTGTTATGGATGAGTCTGGGTTGATTACAAATTCGATAAATTACAAAGATTTAAATTATATAACAGATTACTATTGGAGAGTTAAGGCTGAGACCGGTGAATCTAAAAGTGAGTGGACACCCCATTGGAAGTTCAGAACGATTATTCATATTCCCGAATTACTTTCCCCGAAGCAATTTGCTAAAAGTGTTAATGTGAATAGTTTTTTAGCTTGTGCTTTGATCAAAGGTGCTACTAAATATGAGGTTGAACTTGCCAAAGACAGTCTGTTTAAGAATATTATTTTTTCCCAAACGGCTGCTACCGGTTTTTTCAAATATTCAAATCTAGAATTTGAAACTACCTATTTCTGGCACATAAGAGTTTATGACAACAATACACCCGGTAACTGGTCTGGAGCCTGGTCATTCAAAACTTTGAAGAGCGGACAAATCGGAAGTCCGGATCCTGTTTTCCCGTTTATAAGATCAAATGCCATTCCACAGAAATTTGATTTTAAATGGGAGCCAGTCATTGCAAGCGATAATTATGATATACAGCTTTCCGGAGATTCATTATTTTCGAATATATTATTTGAAAAATTAGAAATGACTGAAATATTCACAGCATCACCTCAGCTGGAGAACAACAAAAGGTATTTCTGGCGAGCGAAAGCCTGCAAATCCGCAGATTGCAGTGAATGGTCAGATGTTGCCGATTTCTTTGTTTGCCTCGAAACTGTAGTACTTTTTATACCGGAGGATGGTGCCATTGATATGCCGAACAATCCATTTTTAGTGTGGGATAACGCACCCGATGCACAGCTGTACCAGATTCAGATAGCCAGAGATTCATTATTTACAGATATTGCCTTTGATCAGAATAATTTGAAGAAGGCTCAGGCGAATGCGGAACAACTTGACTATAATACTGTTTTCTACTGGAGAGTCCGATCTTTTAATCCACAAAATGGTAGTTTATGGTCAGATATCCGATCCTTCAAAACTCAGAAATCAACAGGAGTACAGGAATTAAACCAAAGATATTCATTTATTTATCCCAATCCTGCACATGATCATTTGATTCTGGATCTTAGGGAATTAAATATTGAAAATGGTATATTTAAAATGTACAATTCTACAGGAATGGTATTCAATGAAACCAAATTCAGCTCAATCGATAAATTGATTAGGATACCACTAATGGACTTTCCTGAGAACATGTATATTATTGAACTGGTTTCTGGAACAAAAGTTTATTTTGAGAAATTTATAATTGCCAGATAAACTACTGAATAATATCAGTAGTAGCAAATTCGTCTTATGCCTTGTCTATATCATTTCCAAGAAATCGAGAAAGCAGATTTCATGAGGTTTTACTGATTTCTTGATTAGGTGGATTTACATTTTTGGGAAATTACAATTTATATGACAGCATATAATCTGTCATTTAATTTCAAAATTTCTTAATTTAGTGATTATTAAATAATTTATTTGAGATTTGATGCTCTTTTTTATCGCAAAAATAGGAAGTATGACTCTGAGTTTCTTTAGTGAGCTCGGGCAAATATTTATACTCTTAATAAATATTCTACGTTACGTACCAAGAGTAATCAAGGATAGAAGGCTCGTAATCGAGCAGATGTCAATCGTTGGATCTGATTCTTTACCGCTCGTTATTC
Source organism: uncultured Hyphomicrobiales bacterium (assembly GCA_964464375.1). Lineage (GTDB taxonomy): Bacteria > Bacteroidota > Ignavibacteria > Kapaibacteriales > UBA2268 > CAIOZA01. The sequence continues at coordinate 11,423 of CAYXFU010000041.1, read as the reverse complement.
TTATCGGTGCATTCACAGGTGCTATTGCCGCTATTCAAGCTACGAGTCTTTTCACCAAGTTCAATATGCTGGGTTTGGCTAAAGGTTATATTGGATCATCTATTGCTACTGTCGTGTTCACTGAGCTTACTCCGGTTCTGACGGCTCTTGTCATTGCTGGGAGAGTTGGAGGAGCCATTGCCGCACAACTCGGTACAATGAATGTGTCCGAGCAGATCGATGCTCTAGACATGATGGCAATTGATAAGAATCGATTTTTGGGCATGCCCCGCGTTTTTGCAGCATTGGTCATGATGCCGATTCTTGCAGTCTTCTCGAGTGTGGTTGCTCTTGGAGGCGGATTTATCATCACACAGATAAAATACGATTTCACATTTGTTGCATTCTTTGATTCGGTAAGTAAGTTTTTCAGATTGAGTGAAGTAATCGTATGCCTCTCAAAAGCTTTGATATTTGGTAGTGTAACTGCACTGATTGGATGCCACGTTGGATTCAATACAACAGGCGGTGCTGAAGGCGTTGGCAACAGTACAGTTCGGGCATTCACAATATCCGCAGCTTCAATTTTGATTATAGATGCAATTTTTGGCGCATTGTTTTAAGAAGACTACCACAATTTAATTCATATATCCTTTCCCTATCATTCCATCAAAAAAGACTGTGTGAAAAGTCATTTCTAGATGTCATTCTGAACGCAGTGAAGAATCCAGACCGCATGAATACTGGATTCTCACGGTCGCTTCGCTCCCTCAGAATGACGTAATCGTAGTTTTCACACAGTCTCATTCGCAGGAATGACAGACTGGAAGCAGAATCTCAACATTTTAATCTATTTCTTATGCATAATACGAGATAAATATATTTCACAAAAATGATATTAATTTATTTCCTACTGTAACTTTTTAGCTTTAAATGTGTTTAGTATTTGAATATGATAACAATATTGAAAATCATCTCAATTATTCTTCTTTGAGATGATTAACGGCAATTCATCAGTTGTCTTCAGGTCATCGGATGAATTAGCAAATATATTTGTCTCTGCTCTGCCATAAAGCATTTATTATGTGAGGATTGGAGATAAAGTTTGTAAATTTGTGAATATATAAGTTCTTTTTAGATGGACTCCACCTGCGAGGTGGAGTCCATCTGAGATAGAATCGGTCTGAACTTTGATTTGTATGATTCGTTTGATTAAAGGCATGATTTAAAGTGTATTAATCATGTTTTTCATCACAAGAATCACAGTTCAGACAAAGAATGTTGAATACTCATTATTTCTGTGAATAGATTATGAAGAAGAGAATTACCATTTTATTCGTTATCGCAATTGCAATAAGCAGTTTGGCGTTCGGGCAGAAGGAGAATTATAATTGGTATTTTGGTTATCATGCCGGTGTTACTTTTAATACTCCGGATGGTCATCCTGTTCCATTGATAAGCAATAGTATGAAGTCAAAAGAAGGATGTGCTTCCATATCTGATAAGGATGGTAATCTCTTATTCTATACAAACGGAGATACTGTATGGAACAAAGAAGACAAAATTATGCCATTTGGAACAGGATTAAATGGACATTATTCATCAACTCAAACCGCACTAATTGTGAAACAACCCGGTACAACGAATTTATATTATATTTTTACTTCTGATCAAGGAGGTTATTATGGACTTAATAAAGGAATATATTATTCCATAGTAGATATGAATCAAGATAATGGTAAAGGAGATATAATTAGAAAAAATAGTTATATATTAATGCCTGCTACTGAAAAATTAATTGCAATACCACATAGAAACAATAAAGATTATTGGATAGTTATGCACGAATGGAATTCTAATCGATTCTTTATATATTTATTTGATAAACAAGGTGTAGCTCTAAAACCAATTATAAATAGTGTAGGTTCAATACATGCGAGTAATAATAATTTTTGCTCGATTGGGTATATGAAATCTTCTCCTAATAGGAAAAGGATTGCACTTGGAGTAGTAGAATGCAATTATATAGAACTGTTCGATTTTGATAATCTGACAGGTACTATATCAAATCCCATATTAATAAGAGATAAAAGTGGGCCTTATGCTCCATATGGACTTGAGTTTTCTCCAGATAGTAAAAAACTATATTATAGAGAAACTGATTCCGTTTTCCAGTTAAATTTAGATGTAATTCAAGTTGATGAAATTTATTCAAACAGAATATGTGTTAGCGAAAATGCAAAAATGGATTATAAATATGCATGTGCTTTACAATTAGGACCCGATGGAATAATTTACCTTGCTGATAGTCTTTTTCTTTGCTCTATTAATAAACCTGATCAATTAGGGCTTGGTTGTGAATTTAAGAAAAACTCAGTTAAATGCTCATTGGGTGATGGTTTTGCTAGATTAGGATTACCAAATAACATTAATGGAATGCTATATGTTTCATTAGCTCTATTAGCTGATACAATATGTCCTGGAGATACATTAAAGTTAATGTCAGAACTGAAGGGTAAAGTGAATAATGTAATTTATTCCTGGTCTGGTCCTAATGGATTTAAGTCAAATCAAGCAAATCCTGTTATTCCAAATGCAAGTGAAAAAATAAATGGTATTTATACTCTTAAGGCTTATTTTGATTATGATAGTTTAAGCGAAAGTATACAAATTAAAATCTTCCCAAAACCAACAATTCATTTAACGCCAAATGATACAGTTTTTTTATGTGATGGTAGTAGTATTTACTTAAAAAATGATCTTGCACAACCTAATGTAAAATATTTTTGGTCAACAGGTGAAGTTACACAGAATATTACAGTTACAAAACCAGGTAAATATGTTTTATACGCTGAAAATGCTATGGGATGCCGTGATAGCAGTTTTGTCATTGTATTGATGAGCAATCGGTTAATGGCAGGAATAACCGGGAATAAAATTTTCTGCATAGGAGAAAGCACAGATTTAAAGGCTGAGCCAAACGGCACTGGTTATACATATATTTGGTCAACTGGAGAAACAACTCCATTAATTAAAATATCCAAACCAGGCTACTATTGGGTAAAAGTGTACTTAAATGCTACATGTCAGGATTCGACAGGAATAACAGTGATTCAATCCGATAAACCCAAAGTTACTCTTTCGGCTCTGGGTGCAACTTCATTCTGCGAAGGTGACAGCGTCGTGCTTCAGGCTAAAGCCGGGATTGGATACAGCTATCAGTGGGGTGGAGATTACTACAAAGAGAATTTCGAAAATAGAAGATCCTTCCCCGAGTGGTCAACTCAAATCACTGATCCAGATTGGCAGAATCCCATCAAGCCCGATTCTAACGACAATCCTACTAAACGTTATCTGGGGCTGTTCGGTAATCAGTTGATAAAACTGACACTGGACAATCTGCCGTTGCACGATTCGGTCGATGTGACGTTTGATATGTATGTCGTTGCCACTTGGGACGGGAATGTAACCACCGAAAATGGTCCAGATTTATTCAGAGTTCTGGATCTGAGCTGCAACACATTGTATTCCAGCACTACATCCTTCGCTAGGATGGAGGGAGCAAATCAGTCCTATCCCGATAGATATCCGGCAGGAAATCATCTCAAGGAAACGGGAGCAATCGAAAAACTGATGATAAACAATGAACAGGTGAGCTTTGGAGCAACTATTTACCGGCTGAACTATAGATTTGCCCATGACTGCACTAAGCTTCAGCTGGGATTGAATGCACTTCTGAATGATATTTCCTCTAATTTCCAGAATGAATCATGGGCTATTGACAATTTTAAACTAAGGCTGAGCACCGTTCTACCGGATACTAATGTTACATATAAATGGACTACTGGCGAAACAGTTCAATCGATCTCAGTTGGCAGGACAGGTAATTATCAGGTCGAAGTTATGAATCAGGCTGGATGCACTGATACAGCCTCTATCTATATCAAAGTCAATCCAAATCCAATCCCAACAATAAGCGGAAAAACCAAGCTCTGCCAGAGTGAAAAGACCACTCTTACAGTTGATGGTGATTATACGACTTATCAATGGTCAACGGGAGATGCAACAAAGTCAATAACAGTCGAAGCACCAATCAAATATGCTGTAATTGTTACTGATTCAAACGGCTGTACAGGAGCTGCTGAAGTGTTAGTCGAGAAGAATGCTAATCCTAAAGTCAGCATTATCGGTGATACAGTTTTCTGTGCCGGAGATACAGTTAAGCTAAGTGCAGATGGCGATTTTACTGCATATCAGTGGGAAAGCGGAGAAATGACGAAAGAGATAATCGTTACTCAGGGCGGAACATATAAACTCACTGTTACTGACGCAAACGGTTGTCAGAACAACGCAGAACACACATTGACCGAATATAAAATCAATACTGCAGGATTGGTCGATCTGGATTATGGTACACTTGCTGCCGGAGCAGACATAAAGAAAGATATGATATTCACAAATAAGTCGAACACAGCAATAAATATAACAAAAATATTTGCGAAGAATGCCGTTAAGGAGTTCTTTGTATCGACGGTTCCTGACTTGCCCAAGCTGTTAAGTCCTGACAGCAGTTTAACAATTTCAGTCAGTTTCCGGCCAAACGATTACATGGACTATGCAGACCAATTGATTGTTGAGTCTGACTCACCGTGTGCATTCACAAAAGGAATTGCAATGAAGGGCACGACATCGACTATGACATTGGTTTGGCTACCCGATACAACAGCTAAAATTGGAGATCCCGACTTCTGTATTCCGCTAATGGCAAGGAGAGATGCAAATATTTCCATAAGCGATCCCATGAGCTTCACTGCTGAAATCAGGTTCAATGCTACAGCTATGCTTCCGAATAACCTCAACAGCACTATCATAGCAGGTGAAAGAGTGCTGAACATAAGTGCAGACAACATCAAACTCGATTCGATTAACACAGAAATATTCCAATTCTGCGGTCAGATATTCCTCCCCGATAAGGATTTTACACCTTTGCTTCTGACTGATTTCAAATGGTCAAAATCGAATGTTTCAGCAAACAGACAGGACGGTTCTCTGAAAATTAAAGGCTTATGTCAGCCAAGTATATCGAGGATAACACTGTTAAACAAGCATTCATTCCAAATCATGGAGAATCCTGTTATCGATGAGTTAACGATCCAACTTTCAGAAAGTCTGCGACTTTCCGAAAGTGTGAAGGTAGAGATATATTCAACACTCGGATTGAAAATGTATTCTGTAGGGGCAGGTTCTAAACCTGCCCAAGAGATAAGAATAGATGTTTCCTCTCTTACATCGGGCATGTATTTTGTGAGGATTGGGGATAGAGTCGGGAAATTTGTAAAGTTATAAAGTTGAAAGTGTTGTCAGAACTTTGATTTATATGATTCGTATGATTAAAGGCATGATTTAAAGTGTATTAATCATGTTTTTCATCACAAAAATCACAGTTCAGACAGAAAATATAGTACATTTGTGACCAAATAAAAACGAATAGATCCCAATATTCAAGAATGAGTGAAAACTATCGTACTGATCATTCAGAAAGAGTGGGGCTACTGAAGTGCCGAGTGTACCAGCGGAAGCACATACAGTATTAACGTGGACTTGGTTTCTCCCTAAGTTCGGAATTAAATCTAAATCTGACTATTCAAACAGATTCATTCTCAAGCATGACAGTGAAAAATTGTATTAGTAAACTTAAACTTAAATAATTCTCACAATAAACCGTATAATCTTTTTTGTATTTTTTGAGAATAAAATGACAGTTGAAGAAGTTTTAACCGAAATGGAAAAAATGGGTAGTGAAAGCACCCGTAAAACATATATGAAACATGGTGCAAAGCCACCGGTCTTTGGGGTTAAGGTTCAGGATATGAAACTTATCAAAAAGAAAACCAGGAATGATCTGAAGTTATCGCTTGAGCTTTACGACACAGGGATTTTCGATGCTATGTATCTTGCAGGATTAATTTCCAAACCAAAGGAAATGACTAAAGCACAGATTCAATCCTGGGCAGAGAGAGCAATATTTTACTGGCTGAGTGAGTACATTGTTCCCTGGGTGGCATCAGAGAGTAACTACTCTTTCGAGCTTGCAAGAGAGTGGATTAATTCTGATAATCCGACGATTGTATCCTCCGGTTGGTCAACATGGTCTTCGATGCTGATGATCAAACCAAATACTGAGTTTGATATGAAAGAACTGACCAAACTAATGGAATCGATTCCGGCAAAAATTCAGCAGGCACCCGACAGAGTCCGTTACACAATGAATGGTTTTATTATTACGGCTGGTTCCAGCGTTCCGGAACTTTTTGATAAGGCTAAAGAGATTGGAAAGAAGCTGGGAAAAGTCTCGGTAGATCTGAATGGTACTGCCTGTAAAGTACCTTCAATTGAAGAGTATCTGGATAAAGTCAAGTCGATGAATAGGATTGGTCATAAGAAAAAGACGGCTTTCTGTTGATTTTTGATAAAAAGTAATTTGGAGGATTTGACTTCATTGCATAATTTATATTCTTTTATGCTGATTAATTTAAAATGAAATCAAATGAACTGAATTTATTGGTAGCGGCAGGCGGTACGGGTGGGCATTTGTTCCCTGCTATGGCTGTCGTAGAAGAAATAAAATCAATGCTGGGAGACAGATTCAAAGCTGTTTTTGTTGGTAATGCCGGACGTATAGAGGGCAGATCAGTCCCCAATGCGGGATATGAATTTTACAATATGCCCATTCGCGGGATTAACAGTAAATTTTCTCTGACAAATCTAACTCTTCCATTCAAAATATTTAAATCTATGAATATATGTTCTGCTCTCATTAAGCAGTATAATATCAATGCTGTTCTTTGTACCGGTGCATATATAAGTTACCCCGCAGGAATTACAGCCAGCATGAAGAATCTACCACTTTTCCTGATGGAATCGAATGTATTCCCGGGAAAAACAATCCGTGCCCTCTCATCAAAAAGCAGACTGGTAATTACTTCATTTAGTGATACAGAGCAATATCTGGCTAAGGGAAAATCAACTGAGATAATAAATCTCGGTAATCCCGTGAGAAGTAATCTCTTGAATCTACCGTCCCAAGCTGACGCAAGAAAAAATTTCGGTCTGGATGCAGAGAAGAAAACAATTCTCGTTTTTGGTGGCTCTCTTGGAGCTAGAACCATAAATCAGGCGATCGAAAAATATATTAAAAAACATATCGAAGAAAATGTGCAGATTATCTGGCAGACGGGAATGAATTTCGAAACTGATTTGAAAGAAAATAATAATCTCAAGATATTGAAATTCATTGATGACATGGCTTCGGCTTATGCTGCTGCTGATATTGTTGTTGCCAGATCGGGAGCTACCACAATGGCAGAGCTTGCAGTAACGCAGAAACCTGCAATACTTGTTCCATTTCCGAAAGCTGCAAATAATCATCAGGAATTCAATGCTGATATTTTTGAAAAGCTTGGTGCCGGGCTTAAAATCAGGGATATTCAGCTTTGGGATAAAATCGAATATGTCATTGATGAATTACTGAATGATGAAAAGAAAATTAGTGATATGAAAGAAAATCTAAAAAAAATATCAAAACCCGATGCGGCTAAAGAATCGGCAGAAAATATTTTAAATCGTTTATAATTTGAAAAATCATTATAATTTAATAAATTACAATTAATTATCAGGTATTTAGTTTAATTGTATTAATAACTAAAATTTAAGATCGAATTGAACAACGAACCTAAAACACCGAGCACTACATTCAGCAGAAGGCTGGACTTTTACTGGCAGTTCATTGCTGTCTATGCAATCGCTATCATACTTTATGCACTGGTCAAAGGTACAATAGACGAGTGGAGAGTAACAGTTGTTCTTCTTGATCCTGTTGTAATATTGCTTTGCATTTTCATCCTGGCAACCCTCTTCGGCTTGCTTGAAAGCATGTACACTAAGCATCAACTGATTCTCACAAAAGATTTTATAATTCTTAAAAGCAGGTTCAAAGAAAGAAAATATACAATTAAAGAGATTGTTAAAATTACAATCGGACGCGAGAACCTGAGACACAAAGGCGTTCACAGAATTATCAAGCTCAAAGTAAATACAAGAAAACGATTCTATAGAATACGCACACAGTCTTATCTCAATGATAAAGAACTTCTCATGGCATTTGTAACTCTGAAAAAAAATCTTAACAAATAATCAATGAATCAAGCGCGAAATATCGTTCTGTTTTTGATTTTATCTTTCTTCATTTCTAATAAGCTTATAGCTGATGAAAAACCTGATTCGACCAACCTTCAGATTATTGATACTGAATTAACCCGTAATCTGACCGAAGTTAGTACTTTTATTAAATCTCATGTTGAAGACACTCTGTACATCAGGACTTTCCAAAGCGAAGAAGATTTATATTATCAATTAAAGCTGATGAGCTTTCTTCCTTCAGAAAAGATTAAGGTTTTCACAATTGCAGTTGGCGATTTTAAAACTCCCAGACTTGAATGTATGGCTGAGATCAAGACTGAGTATATCAATGCGGAATCGAACCGCGATCTGGTTATAAGAACAATTTCTGTCAAAACTTCGGGTATTCTTTCATCAAAAAATGGATCTATCGTTAGTATTCCAGGAATGCAGACTCAGAAGACCGATCTGGTACCCAGAGAAAAGATAGATTACTATAATGGAAGTCGTCCATTTTCTAAATCCATACCGCCTGAACAGCCCACAAGCCTATGGCAGGATATAGTTCAGCCACTTGTAATAGTTGGTACTGCAGTCATCACAGTTGGCTTGTTGTTCACAGTCAGATCAAAATAAACATAAATTCCATACTTATTCGTTAATCTATATGATAATTTTGTATAGTAGCATAACAAATTTCATTTTCAATTAATAGAAGAGTAAAATTATGAGGAAGTTCCTGACTTTAGCCTTAATGCTAAGCCTGTGTTTAATCCCATTAAGCTTGTTGTCGCAGGAAAAGGATTTAAAAGTTCCAATGGCTATTGGATTCTACGGTGGTCTTAATTTTAATATGCATTCGCCGGCTTTCACAATCACCGATGTTGTGAAATTTGACATTAACAAAACAGGAGTTGGCGGAGCAATCGGTGGAATATTTAACTATCCATTGAATAACACATTCGTATTTTCGGGGAGATTGGGTTATAATCCAATAGGTACTACACTTTCGAAATTATTCAGCAACAAAAATTTTGACCTGGATGCATCGCTCCCATACATCGAGCTTGCCCCTGTTATGCAGTTCCATAATTTATTCCCTGTTAAACCATTATACTTATTAGCAGGTCTTGAGTTCGGAATACCAGTCAGCACTTCTGCAGTTCTGGATTCTGTCGGAATTAAAAGGGATATTGAAACTAATCCAAATTTGCGGGGGGCACTTGTATTGGGAGCAGGTTATGTACTAAAAGCCTCCAAATCTGTTTGGATCACACCCGAACTTTCATACAGAATTCCATTCGCAAATGTATCATCCAATGCTCAATTAAGTAAATGGTCTGTATCTCAGCTGAGATTAGGATTGAACATCACATTCAGCCTCGCTAAAGATGAAGAAGAGCCACCTCTGCCGGATGTATCCGATTTGAAGGTCGGATTTAAGGAAATCAGATCTTTCGATGCAGATGGAAAGCCAAAACCTGTTGAATCTGTAAAACTAGAAGATGTTCAATACACTGAGCTCTTCCCGTTTGTTCCTTATGTTTTCTGCGACGAGAATCAGCCTGAGCCAACAAAAGATGAACAGGTTATGATCGGCAAAACAGAAAGCGGTGAATTTAATATTCAAAAGCTGGAACCCGATGCTGTAAAGATTAACCACAGCACACTGGATATAATCGGCATAAGAATGAAGCAGAATCCGTCTGCTGAAATAACTATCACCGGAACCAATGACAGCAAGACAGAGAAGAACGATAAGGAACTCGCACTTAAGAGAGCCGAATTTGCAAAGCAATATCTTGTAGATAACTATGGAATAAATCCTGAACTTATAAACGTGCGTGGCAGCGGACTCCCAACCAAACCATCCGCACAAACAGTTGAGGACGGAGTGGCAGAAAACAGAAGAATCGAGTTTACAAGCTCTAATCCTGCATTGTTCAAACCAATCCTTATTCAAGGGGATAACCAGAGAATTGCTGATCCGGGATTGATTGAGTTTATTCCATCGATTCAGACAAAGGATTCGATCGTGAACTGGCAGATGGAAATCTCTCAGGCTGACAAGGTGCTTCGTCTCAATCAGGGAACAGGTATGCCGAATGCTCTTCAGTGGGGGATTCATCCGAACGAGCTGACTAACAAGCAGATTCCAATTGACTATAAGCTGACAGCCAGGACAGCAAAGGGTTATGAGGGTACATATACAGGAAGTATTCCAATCGAATATTTCTCATCGACAAGAAAGAAATCGGAAGATTTGCCTGATAAAACAGTATCGAAGTTTAGTTTAATACTTTTCGATTTTGACAAATATGATGTTTCGAAATCAGATCAGGAAATAATCGATAACTACATTCTGCCTGCGATCAAGTTCAATTCGACAGTGAAAGTATATGGATACTCTGACAGAATCGGCGAAGAAGTCTATAATCAGACACTATCGACAAAGCGCGCCCAGACAGTAGCGGACATAATCACATCGAAAATGAAGGATGTCAAGATCAACGTCTATGGCGTTGGTGAGAATGTTCCAATCTTCAACAATGATTCACCTGTCGGCAGACAGTTATCGCGTACCGTTCAGGTGCATGTAATAACTCCTAAATAGGGAAAAACAAATATATCAGATTATAACCAAAGGCTGTCTCGCAAGGACAGCTTTTTTTTGAATATCGAACATCGAATACTGAACGCCGAATGATGATGTGAAATACAATCGAATTGTCATCATTGCGAAGGCGGGGATATCTTCACCTTCCCCGTAGGGGAATAATCTTAATAGAAAACGAACTTCACCGACACCCCCAAAGCTCCGTAGGAGCGACATAAACTTGGATGAGATTTCAATTTCACCCCTGACGGGGTTCCAAATTATTTTGCTTCTGTTTTCTATTAAGATTTCACTCCTAACGGAGTTGTTCAGGCTGTCATTCCTGTGCATACAGGAGCCGGAAGCCTGGCGAAGCGTATCTATCTGTTTTCTGTGCCTTAGGCACATCAGATTGGTAGAAAGACGTATCTCCCAAAAACCTTCTGCCGTCCCGGACGCAGGGCTGATTCGCTTTCTTTAAAATATTATGGAATCAATAGCCACGAGCTTTAGCTCGTGGAAGATTTCTAATTATTTTCTTTGACTTTAGTCGAAATTACTCTTTTTGTGGGGATAAATCCCCAAATAAAATCATTTTTTTCTTTTCTCCACGAGCTAAAGCTCGTGGCTATTCATTGATTTACAAAGAATGAGCCGACCGTGCGTCCCG